>JAKFEW010000114.1:0-53117 GCA_036675505.1 Candidatus Sericytochromatia bacterium | reverse complement strand
CCCCCATTCCTGCCCCCACCCCCATTCCTGCCCCCACCCCCATTCCTGCCCCCACCCCCATTCCTGCCCCCACTCCCACTCCCACCCCCACCCCCACGCCCGATGCGGGCGGCCCGTTCGTCGGCCTCGGCCTGCGCCCCGGCGTCACGCTCTGCCTCGCGCCGGGCACGCGCATCAAGGGCTTCAAGGTCGAGGGCCAGGGTACGTTGCGCAGCGTCGACGCGCGGTCGCTCGAGGCCGACGTGCAGGTGTCGGCGGCCATGGGCTTCGTGAAGAAGCGCGTCACGCTGCGCATCGACGTGGCACCGGACGGTGCGCTGCACCTCGTCGCGCGTGATGCGAGCTCCGGCAAGACGCTGCTCGAGGACAACGCGCGCGTGACCGCCGCGGGGCCAGGCCGGCTCGACGTGATCGGGCCGGAAGGGCCGGTCTCGCTGCGTTCGGACGGCCGGGGCGGGCTCGTCGCCCATGGGCCGGACGGCGAGGTGCGTCTCGTCGCCCGCTGAGCGGCGCCAGCTGGTATAAAGGGGGGACGACCGTCCCCCCGCCGAGCCCGCCATGACGCCCCCTAAAGCCATCCCAGCCCCGCGCCTCCCGGCGCACGACACCCCCGACGAGTGGCCCGACGGGGGCATCGAGCGCTCCGAGTGCTACAAAGGCTTGAACCTCGTCGGCCAACCGTTCGACCACGCCGACGGCGTGAGCTTCGCCGAGTCGCGCATCCAGCGCGCGAGCTTCAGCGGCCTGCAGCTGCTGCGGCTGAGCCTCGACGACGTGCTGGTCGGCGACTGCGACCTCTCCAACACCGACTGGAGCCAGGCCGGCTTCCGCCGCGTGATCGTCGAGAACTGCCGGCTGGCGGGCTTCAAGCTCAACCGGGCGCGCATCCAGCAGACCGTCTTCCGCGACTGCCAGGGCAAGTACATGCAGTTCGACGAGGCGGCCTTCAAGGAGGTCCGCTTCGAGCGCTGCGCCCTGATCGACGTCAACTTCGACGGCGCGGACCTGCGTGGCGCCGTGTTCATCGACTGCGACCTACAGGGCGCCACCTTCGACAAGGCGAAGCTCGAGCGCACGGATTTCCGTGGCGCCAACGTCGAGAGCTCGCGGATCAAGGTCGAGGAGCTGCGCGGCGCGATCATCGCCCCCCACCAGGCCGTGGTGCTGTTCGAACGACAGACCGGGGTGGTGATTCGCGAGGGGCTCTGAGTAAAGCTTCAACCACACGACGTGGGTGCCGATGAGCGCCACCACCGCGCCCGCCGACAGCGCGGGCGCCAGCCAGGGGCCGCCGGCGTGCGGCGTCAGCGCCTGGTCCACCAGCACGATCGCCGCGCCGCTCGCGAACCCGATGCCGGCGCCCGCGAGCGGCGAGACGATGATGTCGACGAGCGAGCCGACAGGATTTTTCCAGCTGCCGCGGTCCCAGGCGGCCGCGAAGGTCAGCGCCATGCCGCCGAAGGTGAGGGCGTAGACGCCGATTGGCGCCAGGAGCGCCTTGGTGCCCTGCCCGGTGACGACGTAGCCCGCCGACAGGCCGACCGGCGCGAGCACGGACCAGGGGAACACCTCGACGTTCGCCCGGGCCGGCCGGGGCTGGAGCGGCTCTTCCGCCCACGCGGGCGCCTGCGCCAGGCCGAGGGCCAGCACGAGCGCGAGGGCGGGGGCCGTGAGGCGCCGGACGATGGACATGGAGACCTCCTTCAACGACGCCTTCAACGAGACCCTTGCCGACGCTTTCAACCTTCGCGCTTCTCGGCCCGGCGCGTGAGCGCCCGCAGGCGCTTGCGGGCGTGTTTCAGTTCTTCCTCGAGCTCGCCCGCCAACTTGCGGAACAGATCCCGGCCGTCGTCCTTCGCCTTGGTCTCCCTGCGCATGAGGCGCGCGAGGTCCGAGGCCTCGCTCGCGGCGCGGCGCGCCTCGGCCCGGGCGAGCTGCGCCTGGGCCAGCGCGATGCGCCGCGTCAGGCGATCTAGCGCGTCTTCGGCCGCCGCCGGCTCCTGGCGAGCCGACAGGTACGCGAGGGCCGCCACGTCGCCGGCCGCATAGGCGGCGTTGGCCTCGACCATCAGCGCCTCGCGCCGCTGGCGCTCGGCCTCGTCGTCCGCGAGGTCCGGGTGGATCCGTTTCGTGAGCGCACGGAAGATCGCGCGCAGCTCGTCGGTGGGCGAGGGCTTCGGCGCGACGGGCGCCTCGCCGCCCCCGCCCGCGAACGGCGTGAGGCGGGCACGCGCGCGCTCGGCCTTGCGCTGCTTGGCGTTGTCGGCCGGCCGCACCTGCGCGGCGCGCTCCGCGATCTGCGCGTCCAGCTCCTCGAGCTCGGCGAAGGTGGCGCCGAAGGCCTGCAAGTAGCGCCGCTGGAACGCGAACAGCTGGTCGGCGTAGGCCTTCCACGCGGCCTCGCTCGCGGCCAGCTCGCGCTCGATCCGCGCCAGATCGGCCTGGCGCCTGGCGAGCTCCTGGTCGTGGGGGGCGGCGCGCCGGGCGATCGCCCCCGCGGCCGTCGATTCTGACTCCATCAACGGTCTCCTGGTCCCAGTGTCGCATCCCCGCTTGGGCCGGTCAACGCGCTATGATGAAGGCCGCCCCGCCGCTCCCGAGAAGGATCCCCTCCCACGTTGTACGACTGCACCACCTGCGGCGCCTGCTGCACGAGCGAAGCCTATCCGGGCGGCGGCCCCTTCGTAACGCTCTACGGCGCCTGCGCCGAGCGGTTCGGCCCGTCCGAGCTCACGCCGGACACCGCGGGCTGCGATTTCCTGCTTACGCGGCCCAACGGGCCGGGCGAGACCCGCTGCGTGTTCCTGCGCGGCACGCTCGGCGCGGCCTGCGCCTGTACCGCCTACGAGCGCCGCCCGCAGGTCTGCCGCGACTTCCAGGCCGGCTCGCCCGAATGTGAGGACATGCGGCGCAAGCGCTTCGGTTGAGACCGGCCGTCAGGTCAGCTCCACGACCCCGCTCTCGCTCTCGCTCGGCATCAGCGTGATGCTCGGCGTGCGCGCCGGCAGGTGGTCGCGGAACCAGGCGATCGCCTCCTCGGCCGCCTGCGTGACCCAGGGCTCCACGTCGTAGAGATCCGTGTGCTTGCAGTCGAGCACCACCAGCTTCTTCGGCTCGTCGGCCCGCTCGAAGACCTCGCGCACCGCCTCGACCGGGATCACGTCCTGGCTGGCATGCACGAACAACACGGCGGTGGGCGAGGCCAGGTGGATCGCGAAGTCCGGGTTGTAGGCGATCATGTTCTCGACCGACGCCACCGTCAGCTGGTTGACGAAGGTGGGCGCCGCCGGCTGGCCGTCCGGCATGTAGAAGCGCCAGGCCTCCTCGACGGGCAGCAGGCAGTCGTCGCCGGGCTTGCCCCAGGCCGGGCGGGTGGTCGCGACGGCATCGGTCCAGAAGCGCGCGGCGCGGTCCTGGCCGAGCTGGGCGAGCAGCTCCTGCAGGCCGGCGAGGCCCATCATCCGCTCGTAGATCGGCAGGCTGCGCACCGCCGTGGCCGTCACCGCGACGGCCGCCAGGCGGCGCTCGAAGGCCGCGAGGTGCAGCATGTGGCCGCCGCCCATCGACACGCCCCAGCCGCCGATGCGCGCGGCGTCCACCTCGGGCTGGGCGGCGAGCCAGGTGATCGCGTTGCGGAGATCCTGGATCTGCGCGTGCGGCTCGAAGTGGTGGCGCGGCTGGCCTTCGCTCTCGCCCCAACGGCGGTAGTCGAAGGTGAGCGCCGCGAAGCCCGCGGTCGCGAAGCGCGCCGCGTACCCCGGCAGGATCAGCTCCTTGACCGCCGTGATCGCGTTGGCGAGCACGACCGCCGGCACCTTCGCGCCTGGCTCGTGCCCCTCGGGCAGCCACAGCCGGCCCAGGCAGCGTTCCCCTTCACTGTTGAAGCTGATCTCACGCGGCATGAGGGTGCTCCTCGTCTCGCGCGGTCGCGCCGACCGCGAGGCCATCGTCACCGATGCGGAGCCGATGGCCAACAGCCGACGTGAGTTGGGATCAGGCGAGGCTCAGCGGCGGTAGGCCTTCAAGAAGCCGCCCCAGCCCTCGGCCGCGAAGGCGATCTTGGCCGGGTCGTCGTAGACCGGGTTGTAGCCCTGGCTCGGCGTCGGGAAGTAGACGACGAGGCCGCGCGCGCCCGTGAACTGGCTGGAGTGGGCCTCCTTCACCACCGTGCTCCGCACGGCCTTCGCCATCTCGGCGGCCGCGGCCTTCACGTCCGCGGGCGCGTCCGTGGCGGCGAGGCGCTCGCCGAAGTGGACCAGATCCGCGCAGTCGCGGTTCTCGAAGACCTGCGTGCTCTCGCGCGCCGCGCGCAACGCCGGGCGTGCGGCGTCGATCGCTGCGGCCGCGGCCCTGGCGAAGGCGTTCATCGCCGGCACCGCGCGGCCGGTGAGCGCGTTGATGTCGGTCACCGCGAAGGTGATCGCGTCGGGCCCGTAGCTGCCCCCCGCGCTATAGGCCCAGACGCAGGAGTCGACGAGCGCCGAGAGCACGGCGCGCGGGCTGCGGTCGGTGCCGGCGACACGCTTGAGCCAGTCCGAGTAGTCGTAGCCGTGGCCCGGCTCGAGCTCCTCCGACGCGAACATGTAGTCGCAGGTGCCGCGCGCCTGGTAGGCGAGCTCGACGTGCGACATCAGGCAGGCGTCCATCGCGAAGGCGGTGAGGCGCTTGCCGGCGGCCCTGGCGAAGGCGCCCGTGATGTCGTCGAGGTCGTTCGTGTTCATGTGCCCGCCGCCGTCGTCCCAGCAGAAGCCCTTGCTGGGGCCGTTGCCGCGATCGCGGAAGATGCCCGAGCCGTGGTCCCAGAAGCTGAAGAGCGTGTGGTCGGCCGGCGCGAAGCGCGCTCCCCAGGCCGCGAACTTGGCGGAGAGCCGCGGGTCGCCGGAGTCGATCTCGTGGGTGGCGGGGTCGACCAGCGCGCCCTGGTCGTCGATGGTCTTGGAGACGACCGTCTCGTTGGGCGCACCGGGATCCGGCACGATCTCGACGACCTTGCTGTCGCCCTTCACCGCGCCGTCGTAGAGCAGCACGATGCGGGTCGACTGATCGCCGCGGGCGCGCAGCGTCGCGAGGCCGGACTCCATCTCGTTGATGTCCTCGGCCGCGAAGGGGTAGAGGTCGTTGTCGGCGGCGACGTGGACGAGGATCGTCCAGCTGCCGCCCTTGGTGGCCCGGGCGAGGGCGCCTGGGCCTCGACCGGCGGGCGTCAGGCCGGCCTGGCCCGGCAGGTGGGCGCAAGCGGCGGGGAGCAGGGCGAGGGCCGCGAGGGCGGCGGCGGTGAGGCAAGAGGTCGTGTGTCGCATTTGGCCATCATAACTTTAATTTAATCCATTGTTAACTAAAGCGAAAATATCTTATACTTACCTTAACCATGTCGGCGTCCCTTCCGCGCCCAGCCCTTGCCAGCATGCAGGCGCACGGGTTAGATTGGGCAAACGAATAGATTAAGTTCAGTTGAAGGAGCGACCCATGCGTGCTTGCCTGACCGGGATTCTCGCCCTGGCCCTGCTCTCGGGCTGCAGCGCCGCGAGCTTCACGCCCGCCGCCCCGCGGGTGGCGGCGTCGGTCAAGGCCCGCACCGACGCCGGCCTGCGCGCGGGCGTCGTCGAGCTGCGCAAGCTCCGCTTCAAGAAGCTCGATCTGAACGTCGACGGCGCCGTCACGCGCGCCGAGGCCAGCGACGAGGCCCTGCGCCTGCCGGGCGTGATCGAGACCTTCGCCGACTACGACGTGAGCGGCGACGGCCGCATCGTGATCGACGAGTTCCTGCGCGACGACGTGATCAGCTGGTGGATGACCGAGCTGCGCCCGCGCATCCAGGCGCTGTTCATCAAGACCGACGCCAACAACGACTTCAAGCTCACGGGCAAGGAGCTCGAGCGGATCAAGCTCTACTTCTCGCTGTGGCCCGAGACGCACGGCGGCGACCTGAACCAGGACGGCGAGGTGCCGTTCGGCGAGTACGAGGACGCGTACATGTACACGCTGCCGAAGGTCCAGCCCCAGCAGACCGAACTGGCGTTCCTCGGCAGGCTGCCTTCGGCCCGCTGAGCGCTCAGACGGCGGTCTTGCGGTAGGCGCCGGGCGACATCCCGACCACCCGCTTGAAGGCCTTCGAGAAGGCGAACGCGTTGGCGTAGCCCACCTCCGCCGCCACCGTCTCGAGGCCCGCGTCCGAGGTCCTGAGCAGGGCCATCGCCCGCTGCACGCGCAGGCGCGCCAGGTAGTGCGCGGGGGTCTCGCCGGTGGTGCGCTTGAACTTGTCGGCGAAGGCCGAGCGCGAGAGGCCGCCCACCGCCGCGAGCTCCGCGACGTCCCAGGGCCGGCCCACCTCGCGGTGCATCGCGGCGAGCGCACGGGCGAGCGGCTCGTCGCGCAGGGCCGCCGCCCACGTGCCGGGCGTGGCGCGCCGCTGCTCGATCCAGGCCCGCACGATGTAGTGGAAGAGCACGTCCACGAGCCGCTCCACCACCGCGTCCGCGCCGGGGTGGCCGTGGTCGAGCTCGGCGGAGAGCAGCGCCACCACCGAATGGATCCCATGGTGGGCCGGCAGCATCGCGCTCGGCAGGTGGAAGAACGGCGGCAGATCGTCGAAGAAGGGATGGGTGGGCTCGTCGCGGAAGCGGTAGACCGCGCACGCGATCGTCACGTTCGGGGCGCCCTGGCCGGCCGGGCGCGCGCGGAACGCCTCGACCGCGACGGCGGGCTCCGCGGGCGACGAGGCGAGCTCGTGCGGCGTGCCACGGGCCATGAACACGATGTCGCCCCGCTCGAGGCGGGTGGGCTGCGCCAGGCAGGGGCTGCGCAGCCAGCAGCCGCCCTGCACCACCACGTGGAAGCCGGCGCTGCGGTCGCACGGGAAGCGCACGCCCCAGTCGCCGTAAACCGCCTGGCGGGCGAAGAGCCGGCCCTCGAGGCTGGCCATGCGGATCAGATCGGTCAGGACGTCCATGACGCTACCATACCGCAACCTGGCCGATTCTCCGCCTGTATTGGTGTTTTGGATATGAATTGCGGAGTTTCATGCATTGGCCGTCCACGTCGCTGGACCTATGATGGCGTCCATCGCAACCCCGCCCATCTCCGAACCTTCCCGAGGAGGAACCCCCCTATGTCCAAGACCTTGATCATCGGCGCGACCGGCACCGTCGGCCAGGAAGTCGCGCGCCTGGTCGCGGCGGCCGGCCACGAGGTCGTCGGCGCCACGCGCCGCCCCGATGCCCAGCCCGCCTCGCCCCACCTGAGCTGGACCGCCCTCGACCTCGCCACCGGCGAGGGGCTCGAAGCGGCCTTCACAGGCGTCGAGCGGGCCTTCTTGCTCTCGCCGCCCGGCCACGCCGACCAGCACGCGGTGCTCGCGCCCCTGATCGCAGCCGCCGCGCGGCATGGGTTGAAGAAGGTCGTGCTGATGACCGCGCAGGGCGTCGACGCCGACGAGAGCATCCCGTTCCGCCGCGCCGAGCGCGCGCTCGAGGCCTCCGGCACGCCCTTCGCGATCGTGCGACCGGGCTGGTTCATGCAGAACTTCAACGCCTACTGGGTCGCCGGCATCCAGCAGCGCGACGTGGTGTCGGTGCCCGCGGGCGACGCGCGGACCGGCTTCATCGACGCCCGCGACATCGCGGCGGTGGCCGCGGCGTTGCTCCTGCGCGACGGCAGCGACGGCGCGTTCGTGCTCACGGGGCCCGAGGCGCTGACGCACGACGAGGTCGCGGCGAAGATCGCGGCGGCCGCCGGTCGGCCGATCCGCTACGAGGACGCCGATCCCGCGGCATTCCGCGCGGGTCTCGTCGGCGCGGGCGTGCCGGCAGACTACGCCCAGCTGTTGCTCGACCTGTTCGCCGGCGTGCGGGCGGGCTGGGCGGCGGGGCTCACGGACGACGTGCGGCGGGTGCTCGGGCGCGAGCCGATCGGCTTCGACCGCTACGCGGCCGACTTCCAGGCCGCCTTCGCCCGCGCCGAGCTGGCCCGCACCTAGCCCCGAGCGGGGCGAGGGCCGGGAAACCGGTGGACCGCCTTCCTCGCCCGCCAAGGGAGTGGAAGGCGGTTTCGGCATGGTAAGCTCCCCAATATGCCGGCCCACCTCCTCGACAACCCCCTCTGGCACGCCCTCGCCACCCACCACGCGCGCCTCGCCGCCGGCCCCGCGCGCATGCGGCGCTACCCCGCGGACGTCGCGCCTTTCTTCGCGGTCGCGGACGATGCGGCGGGGGCGACGATCGCCCCCCTCGCCCCGCTCGCCCCCGGCGAGGCGGTGAGCTTCGTCGGCGTGGTCCCCGCGTTGCCGCCCGGGTGGGCGGTCGAGGTGGACACGGGCTTGTTGCAGATGACGGCGTCCGCGCCCGTCGCGATCGCCCCGGCCGGGCCCGCCGTCGTCGCCCTCACCGAGGCCGACGTGCCCGAGATGCTGGCGCTCACCGCGCTGGTGTTCCCGGGCTACTTCCGCCCCCGGACGATCGCGATGGGCACCTACCTCGGCATCCGCGTGGACGGCCGGCTCGCGGCGATGGCGGGCGAGCGGATGCACCTGACCGGCCATTGCGAGCTCAGCGGGGTCTGCACCCACCCCGACCACACGGGGCGCGGCTATGCGCGTCACCTTTGCGGCCTGCTCCTGAACGCGATCCTCGCGCGCGGCGAGGCGCCCTTCCTCCACGTCATGCCCGACAACACAGGCGCCATCCGGATCTACGAGGCCCTCGGCTTCACCGGCCGCCGGGAGCTGCGCCTGTGCCGGGTGCGCGCCCCGGAATGAGCCGCACGAGCACCGCCGCGGGGTCGATCGCCGTCGCGCCGGGCCGCTGCACGGCCCGCAGGCCGAGGCGCCCGCCCTCGCCCAGCTCCAGGGCCAGGCTCCGCAGCACGTAGTCTTCCTGGGGGTCTTCGTCCGCATACAGGAAGACGGCCCAGTCCTCCGGCCCGAAGCGCCAGGCATCGAACGCGTCGTCGCCCGAGGGCGCGGGCGGCTGCCGCGGCGGGGGCCGCGGCACCCAGTAACCGTCTTGCTCCACCGCGCGGATCGTTGCCCCGATCAAGCTGGCCCAGGGGGCACCCGCGCTCACGTCCACCGCGGCCGCGCCGTCCGGGTCCGGCTTTGGCTCGAAGGTCATGTGCAGGACGCCGAGGTTCTCGTGCCCCTGCACCTGACCCCGCCAGACGCGCAGCCATACGCCGTCGTCCAGCCACAGGTCCACGTACGCCGCGTACGGGGTGGTGTCGTCCGGCGCGACCGGGCCGGACGGCCCGAACGGGCCGAAGGGCTTGAGCGCGAGCCGCGTGATGCGCCGCCCGCGCAGCATGGCGTCGAGCGCGTTGCCGTGGAGCATCCCAGGCCCCTCAGGCCGCGCCGTCGGGCACGAGGACGATCTTGCCGAAGGCGGCCTTCGCCTCGATCCGCTCGTGCGCGCGACGGGCCTCGCTGAGCGGCAGCACCGCGTCGATCACGGGCTGGAAGGTGCCGGCCGCGAAGAGGCCGAGGATGCGGTCGAAGTCCGCGGGCGCGATCACGTCGAAGGAGCCCAAGATCGTGCCTGACTTCATGATCAGCTCCATCACGTCGATCTCGGCGATGTCGCCGCTCAGGGTGCCGATGCACACCACGCGCCCGCGGCGCGCGAGCATCGCGATCGAGCGCCGCAGCGTGGTGCGGCCCACCAAGTCCACGACCAGCGTGGCGCCCTGGCCGCCGGTGGCCTCGTGCACGTGGCGCTCGAGCTCCGGGTCGTCGCGGTCGAGCACCAGGTCCGCGCCCAGCGCGCGGATCCGCTCGGCTTTGCTCGCCTCGCTGACGGCGATCACCCGGGCGCCCTTCCAGCGGGCGATCTGCACGGCCGACGCGCCCACGCCGCTCGAGGCCGCATGGACGACGACCCGCTCGCCCGCGCCGATCCGCGCGTTGACGACCAGCCCGATCCAGGCGGTGGTGAAGGCAAGCCTGATGCTCGCCGCGGCCTCGAACGAGAGCCCCGGCGGGATCCTGTGCAGCTGCGCGACGGGCACGGTGGTGAACGCCGCGTAGGCGCCGTCGCGCTCGCGGCCCAGCGCCTCGAAGGTGGCGACCACGCGATCGCCGGGCGCCACCTCCGTCACCCCGGCGCCGAGCGCTGCCACCTCGCCCGCCACGTCCATCCCGAGCACGTGCGGCAGCGGCTTCTGGATGAAGAACCGGCCGCTGCGGTGGAAGAGGTCAGTGTGGTTGACGGTGGCGGCCCGCACGCGCAGCAGCACCTCGCCGGGCGCGGGCGCGGGCTTCGGGAAGGGCTCGTAGCGCAACACCTCGGGCCCGCCGCGCTCGTGCATGACCACCGCGCTCATCATCTCAGACATGGGCCCTCGCACCGCTCGGCGTAGGCCGCCCGCACCGCTGCGGGGTTGGCCTGCTCTGCTTCTACCCCCTGGCCCGATTGTTGGTGCCCGATCGCCGCACCGCTACCGTGGAGGTAGCGGATCTGGCTGCTGCCCTACCAGGAGGTCCAGAAGGCCGGCATCACGTTCGCGGACGAGGTCGAGACCCCCAAGGCTGAGACGCCGTAGGGGTCTGGACCGATTCAAAGGGATTCAGATCGTCGCGGAAGCCGCGGGCGGCACCACGACGAAGATGCGCGCGAAGGAGGACCCCGCGGGGGCTGGCTCGCCATCACCCGTCTCCGTGCGGTCGGGCGCTGGCGCAGCCGCGACCCGCCAGGTCGAGACGAAGCCATGGCGCGTCATGGCGGGTTCGGAAGGCAGGGGTGACGGCGTCATGCCCAATGGCCCTCGAGCAGCGGCGCGGTCGGCGTCTGCTCGACCGCGAGCCTGAGTGCGGCGAGCACGTCCTCGGCCTTGCAGGATTCGTGGCTCGCGTCGACCTGGAAGCCGACCTCGTGCGCGAGGTCCTCGTCGGTGCCCAGCAGCACGAGCTCGATCCCCGGATAGTCCAGGTAGATCGGCGAATCGAGCGCCACGAAGCGCCGATCGCCGAAGCGCCCCTGCACCCCCTCCGGGAGCTCGGCCTTGCGCGCGCCATCGAGCCCGATGCCCGGCGGCGAGCTCGCCTGCGGGTTCTTCACGACCACCAGGTAGTTGGCCTCGGGCCGGATGTTCAGGGCCCGCTGCACCTCCCCCGGCTGCGCCGGCAGCGCGAGCGCGTAGGCCAGGTGGGTGTGGCCGTGATGCCGCACGAGCGCGTAGGCGCCCTCGCCGGCCGGCCGCGTGCCCGCGAGCTCCCGGCCCGCCGCCTCGCGATCGCCGACGCCGTCGACGAAGCCCCAGAACTTCTGCCCGGTGTCCGTGGGGTCCGGCAGCTTCTTGTGCCCGATCACGATCCAGCGGAGTTGCTCGCCGTCGTTGGGGCGCAGCACCAGGTAGAACCGCTGGATGTCCATCACGCCGTGCGGCGTCTCATCGGCGACCGCCGGCCGGTACAGGAAGTACAGGCTGCCCTGCTCGAACACGTCGATCGTCTCGGTAGCGGGGGGCACAGCAAGGGTGGCGGGCTGCTCGGACTCGAATTCATGCGGTTTACGGGAATCGCGTTTGCGTCGCATAGCGCCTCCTTCGGATGCGATCCATCCAGCTTCGGTTATATCATTTTCGAACATATGTTCGCAACGCTCAATCGGGCCAAACCGACCCCCAAAAAAAATCCGCCTGGTGAGGCGGCGGGCGAGTGTGCGAACGGGGCGGCGTCAGGCGGCCAGCACCGGCGGGAACGGGTAGAGCTTGCTGTTGCCGAACTCCACCAGCGACACGTCGATAGTGGAAATCAGCATGCCGACTACGCCGGCGAGAAAGGACCTGAACATAAAACCGGCTACGACGTACGACTTGAACTTCATCACCTTAGCCCCAAATTGATTCTCGTGGCGGTGACCGCCGCAACCAGGTTTTGACGCAAGGTCAGCATGCGGTAAAATCGAGCGAGGAGAACCGTCATGGAACCGCGGATCCCGATCGACGCTTCACACATCCGCAAGTTCTGCCAACGCTGGAAATTGGCGGAGCTGGCGTTGTTTGGGTCCGTGTTGCGCGAGGACTTCGGCGCCGAGAGTGACGTCGATGTTTGGGTCGACTTCTTACCTGACGCCCGGCCTCAATTCGTGGACTTCGAGGATATGGCCGCTGAACTTTCGGAGATTTTCGGTAGGCCGGTCGATGTCGTGTCGAAACGTGGCCTCAGGCCACGTGTGCGTGACGAAGTGCTGCGGACCTCGCAAGTCGTCTATGCCGCGTGATGCGCATTACCTCGCGGACATCCTCGAGGCTGAAGGTCATATCCGGGACTTTCTGGCGGGTGTGGATGAAGCGACCTTCTTGTCGAGCGAGCTGCTCAAGGCGGCTGTGCTTCAGAAGCTGACGGTAATTGGTGAAGCAGCCAATCGCCTCTCCCCGGAATTGAAGGCTCAACACCCCGAAGTGCCGTGGCGGAATGTCGTCGCGTTCCGCAACGTGGCTGTCCACGCATACTTCTCGGTCGACTGGCCGATCACGTGGGAGGCAGCTACCGTACATTCGTCCGCGCTTGCGGCTCAAATCGCCGCTATTCGGGAATCATTGCTCTAAGAGCTTACTCAGCTAATAGGCTTCGACATGGTTTGTCGGGCCGGACGCCGCCACCAAGAACACGTAGTCACCGCCGTCATGGAGGTAGGACGCGACGACCTCGGCGATCCGCCCCGTCGCGAGGTCAGCGGCCAGCCGCGCGCAGCCGGCTTCGACCTCCGCCGGCTCGGCCAACATGGAGAACGTGGAGATGCCGGCGCGCACCGCCGGATCGAGGTACATCGCGGGCCGGTGCTTGCCGCTGTACAAGAAGAAGTCCTGCAGGTCCGGTGCGACGGCGTAGGGCTCCTTGGCCACGACGCGGAAGCCCGCGGCCGCGAGCGCGGCCGTTACGGTCGGGAGCGGCGGCATCTGGGCGATCGCCCGCGCCAACGCGTCCGGGAAATACGCGTTCAGCCAGTACCCGCGCATCTGTTCGGGGTCCGAGGTGAGGAGCACGAACCGCCCCCGCGGCACCACGCGGGCCACCTCGCGGAACGCCGCGGCGGGATCCGGAAAATGGTGGATCGCGAGGGTGCAGAGCGCGCCCGCGAACTCGCCGTCCGCGAACGGCAGGCGGTTCGCGTCGGCCACGTGCCAGGCCACCTCGGCCGATTTGGGCGTTGCCGCCGCGATCATGCGTGCCGACTGGTCGACGCCGGTGAGCCGCACGCCGGTCGCCGCGAGCGCTGCCGTATAGTTGCCGCTCCCGCAGGCGAGGTCGAGGTAATGGCCGCCGGGGACGGGCGCGAGGTGCGCACGCAGCCGGGCCGCCAGGTACGGATCGGCGCGGCGGGTGGTGTCGTAGGTGGCGCCGATGTGGTCGTAGAGTGCCATGCGGTCGGTCCCCTGAACGCGGAAAGGGCCACCCCGCGGGGTGGCCCTCGTTTGCCTGGAAAGTTACTTCTTGGCGAGCCCGTCCGTGACGCTCTCGTCAGGCGTGGCGCCCTTCTTGACCGCGGCGTTCACCGCGCTGCCGGCGGCCATCACGCCCGAGACCACGCCGGCGCCGACCGCGGCCCACAGCGCGAGGCCGACCACCCAGCCGATCGGCGTGACGCCGAACGCCAGGCCGAACGGGGTGGCGATGCCCATCGCCGCCAGCGAGCCGATGCCGATCGCGATCTTGCCGCCTTTCGACTTGAACGGCGCCGTGAAGAGCTCGCCGAAGGTGTTGGCCTCGTTCTCGACGAAGGTCACTTTCGCGGCCTTGCCATCGACCGTGAGGGCGGCGCTGGTCGTGAGCGGCTTGTTGCTCTTGGTGAGGATCAGCTTGTCGCCGTCGGGCGTCGAGACGCCGTAGGTGTCGTAGCCGTCACGACGGCCCTCGAGCAGCTGCTTGGCGTGGGGCGCGAGCGCGGGCTCGAGGGGCTTGACCCGGACCGGAAGGGCGTTGCCTTGGATGCGGACGTCGGTCATGGTTCAGGCCTTTCGTATCGTTCTCGGCGACGCGCGGTGCGTCGGATGGGCTTGCTGGCGGACAAGAGAGATATCGGCCCTCCCTGCGCGATCAATTCTTAAGGACTGGCTAAGACTGGGTAGAAAAACGGATAAGAACTTCTCGCGAAGCGGCGGGGGTATACGTCGAGAAGCCCGTCTCCCGCAGCAAAGGACCTCCTATGCCTTCCCTTCGCCCCTGGCTCGCCGCCGCCGCGCTCGCCTCGCTGGCGTGTGCGCCCGAGCGGATCGCCGCGCGGGCCGGGGCGCCGATCACGCCTCAGATCACGCCCGCGATCGGGCCCGCGATCCCGTCCTCGGCCCCGACCGCAGGCCTGGGCCTTCCGCCCACGGTGTCCCGATCCGCGGGGCCGAGGACGGGTAGCCCGGATCCGATCGCCGCCTCCCCGGATCCGATCGCCGCCACGACGCCGGACGAGGCCGTGCCGCTCGAGCCGCCCGGTTCGCCGCCCGTCCTGCCCGAGGTCACGATCACCGCCACCGACGAGGCCGCCTGGGCCGATCGCCTGCGCGCGGACTTCCCGACCCTCCCCGTAGCGGGCCCCGCCGCGCTCGACCTCAACCGCGAGGCCATCACGCCCGTCACCGGCGCCCGCGGCTTCAACGTGCCGGCGAGCCACGGGCCGGTGGGCTTCGTCTGGAACGAGGGCGATCGCGAGGTCGAAGAATGGATGCCCCAGGGCATCGGCGGCTTCGAGCGCGACGGCCGGCGCTGGCTGGTGGTGGCCTGGTACGCGAAGGACCTGGCCGAGGATACCACCAGGCCGGAAGAGGCGCTCTCGTACCGCGGCGCCCGGGTCTCGCTCGTCGACCTCACCGACCCGGCCCGCGTCCGCTACCGCCACGTGCTGCTCGTGCAGGATGCGGCAAACGTCGCCCGCAAGGAGCTCTTCCGCATGCGCGCGCCGGCCGTGGCCGGCTACCGCCAGGGCGAGCGGTTCGCGCCGGTGCCGATCCATGCGGGCGGCGTCGAGGTGTTCGACCATTGGCTCTACGTGGTGGACACCCAGCTCGGCGTGCGGGTCTTCGACCTGGACCGCCTGATCGCGGCCGAGGCCGATCCGGCGAAGCGCGCCTGCGGGGTGGTGGACGGCCGGCCCGTGGCCTTCGACTACCGCTACGTCCTGCCGCAGATCGCGCATTACCGCGTGCAGGGCGCCGCGCCCTACTCGTGCCTCGCGCTCGACCGCGCGTCGATGACCCTCTGGGTCGGCCAGTACCTCGCGCCCGGCACCGCCGAGGCCTCGGCGGTCACCGGCCTACCCCTGCGAGCGGACGGCCGGCTCGGCGAGCGGGCGACCTCGATGACCTTCCCGAAGGACAAGGACGGCGGCGCGGCGTTCCGCGTCCAGGGCGCCTTCCGCCGCGGCGACGAGACCTGGCTCGCGATCACGGGCCAGTCCACTTACGAGGGCTCGACGGCGCGGCTCGTGGCCTACCGGGACGGCGCGCGCACCGGCCACCGCTGGCGCTGGCCGCACGGCGCGGAGGACCTGTACTACGACGACGCGCGCGACCTGCTCTGGTGCCTCACGGAGCACCCCAAGCGCTTCTGGTCGCGCCATGATCGGGTGGTGTTCGGCGTGAAGCTCGGGACCTATCGACCGGCCCCCCTCGCCCTCGGCCGCTGAACCCCGCGGCCTGGCGCGAAGCGAAAGGGGCGGGGTACCAGCGAGCGACTCGCGCTCTGGTTCCCCGCCCCTGCTACTGCGTAGCTGTTCCCGCCCGAGAGCGGGGAGACACTCAGATCTGGGGGGTCGCCACGGCGGAACGCGCCTTGCGCGCTTCCGTCACCAGCTCGGCCAGCACCGACGCGTACGAGAGCGGTCGCGGATCGAAGATGCTGCCGTTCTCGGTGCCGTCGTACAGGTGCAGGGTGTTCGTGCGGGCGAGCTCGACGAGGTGGTCGAACTTCGGCTTGGCCGCCGGGGCGTTCTTGACCATCCAGCTGTAGGCCGGCACGAAGATCCGCCGGCGCGCTTCGACTTCGTCGTTCAGGAGCTTGCCTTCGAACAGGTAGCCGAGGCTCGCGCCGGTCTTCTCGTTCGCGCGGCGCTTCTTGGCCTTGGGGGCATCCAACATCGACAGGTCTTCGCCTTCGCTCTGGAAGCGCTTCAGGGCCTCCCAGATGCCATCCACGGTGCGTGCGACGGTGCCCGTCATGCCCGGGACGGGGAGATCGCCGTGGTCGAAGCCGGCGGCGAGCACTTCCCACCCTTCGGGCGCCTTGAGCGACACGTCGATCGCCAGGACGTTTTCCGGCAAATCGGTGCGCGCCAGGAACGGCTTGAGGCGGCTCTTGGGCAGGAAATATACGGCCAAGTTGGTTCTCGTTTCTCTATTGGGAGCGGTGACACCGGATTCGTGCTCCTGCGGAGCGGCGGCCGATGTAGCCTGGAGGGCGCTGCGGGCTGTGTCGGACGGCCTCCGTTTTAAGGGAACGGGCGCACGGTCGATCCAGGCAGACCCTCATGGTAACACTTTCCGGCGATCGCTCGTTCGATCGTTCCCGAATCATCTCCCCCGGCGGGCGATCAGCGACACGCGGAAAGGACGTGTGGCACCGCGTTGCGCCATTTTTCCTCGCGCGGTCCCGCAGTGGCCATCACGGGTGACGGCCACTGGGTAAGGGAATTCCATGACCTTCGCGAAAGAGAATAAGTGAGGACGACCATGAAGCGAATCGGTGCGGTCTTGGTCATGGCGGCGGTGCTCGCCGGGTGTCACCAGGAGGACCCCAAGAACGGCGCGGTGCGCAAGGCCATGGGGCTCTCGCGCAAGGCGGTCGGCTTCACCGGCTGCGAGGACCGCATCTTCGACAACTACCCGCGCTTCGCCGAGTGCATCCTCGGTGGCTTCGGCGGGGCGTTCAAGGCCTTGCCGCCGGGGCCCGAGGGCTCGAACGAGGCGGCCATGCTGCAGCTCGCACAGGGGCACCCGCCGCTCGAGATCGAGACGGCCGCGATGCGCGAACAGTGGCCGGGCGAGGTCAAGCTCTGGCTGGGCGGCCCCGGCGGTCCCTGGTCGGTCGTGGTCCGCCAGGATTTGCCCGCCCGTGACGTGGTCATCGAGGGCTACGGCGAGGCCACCGACAAGCCGATCGAGGTCGAGAAGGTCCACTTCGCGGGGCGATGAGCCTCCTCACGGAGAGGATTGGGGATCTTGCACGGGCGGCTTCGTCGTTCGGGCGATGCCCTGTGGCGGGCCGAGACGCTTAGATCATTCCTGTATCCGATATAGAGGAGGGGTGATCATGTCGAAGAAAGACAAGGACGAAGCCAAGAACAAGCACCAACATCTGAAGGGCTCGAAGAGCGGCGTCCAGTTCAAGAAGATGAGCTCCACCGAGCTGGTCGAGTTCACCGCCCGGCGGGCCGCCGGCGAGAGCGAGATCGCGATCGCCGCCGATTTCAAGCGGCGCAAACGGGCCTGAACGCCGGCGGCTCAACAGGACGCGTTTCCGGTCGTCATGATCACCGTCGCCCGATCGCCCACCTTCCCGATCGCATAGAGGACATAGATCTGGCTCGTCGGGTCGTAGTCGTAGAGGATCGTGCCGTAGGTGAGCGCATCCGCAAGCCCCTCGCCGGGGAAATGGCCGCGGCCGAGATCCTGGCCGATGGCCGGCATGGCGGCGCCGCCCGCCACAGCGGCGGCGCGCGGCAAGGCGGCGGGCCAGGCGCCGCGGGCGATCGCGATCGGGCCGCCTGACGGGTCCCACGGGTTGGCCGGCAGGCGGCCAGCGGGCAGGCCGTGGCTCTTCGCCTTCGTCAGCGTGGATGCCCAGCCGGCCACCGCCGGATAGTCGCCGTTGTGGTCGGTCGCGTAGCTCTCGAGCGCCAGCCTGAGGTCCTTGAGGCCGCTCGTCAGGCCCTGGCGCCTTTGGGAGTCGGCATAGCGGCCGTGGCCGTCGGGCACCAGCACGCCGATGACCGCCGCCAGGGCCAGGGCGGCGGCGAGCAGCATGAGGGGGCGGCGGCGAGGCGGTTCGGGCGGCGTCGGCGTGGTCAAGGGCACCTCCAGCACGGGATGGCGCACCGTGGGGCGGTGCGCGGGGCGATGGGGCCGGCGGCTTCTATTTCCCGGGTTGGCGTCCGCTTCAACCCTCGCCCGGGTCGGGCGTGGCCGGCGCCTGGGAGGCGGCCTCATGGTGGCGGTGGAGCTGGGCGTAGAGCCCGTCGGCCGCGATGAGGGCGTCATGCGTGCCACGCTCCACGATGCGGCCATCCGCCACGACCAGGATCAGGTCCGCGTGCCGGATGGTGCTGAGCCGGTGGGCGATCACCAGCGTCGTCCGACCGGTCATCGCCTGGCGCAAGGCCCGCTGCAACAGCGCCTCGGTGGACGCGTCGACGTGGCTGGTGGCCTCGTCGAGCACCAGCAGCGGGCGTTCGGCCAGCACCGCGCGGGCGATCGCGAGCAGCTGCCGCTGCCCATGGCCGAGCCTGCCCGCGCCCTCGCCGAGCGGCGTGTCGTAGCCTTGCGGCAGGGCCTGGATGAAATCGTGCGCGCCGATCGCCCGCGCGGTCGCCTCGATCTCCTCGCGCCGGGCCGCCGGCCGCCCGTAGGCCAGGTTCTCCGCCACCGTGCCGCCGAACAGGAACGGCTCCTGCGACACCACGGCGATGCGCGCGCGCAGGGCCTGGCGCGGCATCTCGCGCACGTCCAGGCCGTCGACCAGCACGGCGCCCGCGTCGACGTCGTAGAAGCGCGGCAGCAAGTTGGCGAGCGAGGTCTTGCCGGCGCCGGTCGGGCCCACGATCGCGATCGTCTGGCCGGGCTCGGCCACGAAGCTGATGCCGCTCAGCACCGGCCGGCCGGGCACGTAGCCGAAGCCGACGTCGCGGTACTCCACCCGCCCCGCCCCGGCCGGGGGCGCGGCCAGGCCGGCGTCGACCTCGGCCGGCTCGTCGAGGATCGCGTAGATGCGCTCCGCGCCGGCCAGCGCCGCCTGCAGCTGGGCTGCGACCTGCGCGACGAGCTGGATCGGCCAGAAGAACTGGTTGATGTAGAGCATGAACGCGGCGAGCAGCCCGAGCGTGAGCGAGCCCTGCACCACCAGCCACGCGCCGGTCCCGATCACCGCGGCCGTCGCCAGCGTGCTCAGCACGTCGATCGCGGGCGCGAAGGCCGAGGTCACGGCCGCGGCGCGGATGCTGGCGTCGCGGTTGGCGGCGTTCCGCTCGCGGAAGCGCACCACGTTCTCCTCCGTGCGGTTGAAGGCCTGGGCCTCGCGCACGCCGCCGATCTCCTCCTGCAGCCCGGCCATCACGGCGCCGGTCGTGCGGCGCGCGTCGCGGTAGACCGCGCGCGCGCGGCGGGCCAGCAGCCAGATCGCGAGGCCCATCACCGGCAGCGTCAGGAACGCGACCAGCGCGAGCTGGACGTTCAGCACGAGCATCGCGACGAGGATGCCGGCCACGCTCAAGACCGCGCCGATCGACTGGGTGAGGCCCTGCGACAATAGCTGGTTCAGCGTGTCGACGTCGTTGCTGACGCGGCTCATCAGGTCGCCGACGGGACGCTGGTCGAAGTAGCCGATCGGCAGCGCCTGGAATCGGCTGAACAGCCGCTGGCGCAGCGCGAACAGCACCTTTTGGCCGGTGGTGCCGATCAGGTAGACCTGGGCGCGTTGGGCCAGCGCGCCCGCGACGTACACCGCCAGCATCGCGGCCAGCGTGAGCGCCAGGCCGCCCCCGTCGTGGCGGGCGATGTAGACGTCGATCGCCTGGCTCACGAGCCACGGCCCGAGCGCCTGCGACGTCGCGACCACCAGGATCAGCGCGCCCGCCGCCAGGAACCGGCGCGTGTACGGCCGCAGCTCGCCGAGCAGCCGCCGGGCGGTGGCCCCGCGCCGCGCAGGTGCCTCGTCGACGCCCTGCAAGATGCCCGCCACGCCGCCGATCATGGCGCCCGCCCCGCCGCGGCGAACTGCGTGCCCAGGATGTCCTGGTAGACCGGGCTCGTGCGCATGAGCGCGTCGTGGCGGCCCTGCGCCACCAGGCGGCCCTGGTCCAGGACCAGGATGCGGTCGGCGTCGCGCACGGTGCTGAAGCGGTGCGCGATCACGAGGCAGGTGCGGCCGGACTCGCGCATCAGGCGGTCCAGCGACAGCTGGATCGCGGCCTCCGTCTCGGCGTCGACGGCCGAGGTGCTGTCGTCGAGGATGATCAGCCGCGGGTCGATCAGCAGGGCGCGGGCGATCGCGAGGCGTTGCCGCTGGCCGCCCGAGAGGCCGACGCCGCGCTCGCCGATCACGGTGTCGTAGCCGTCCGGCAGCGCGCGGATGAAGCCGTCGGCCATCGCCGCCCGCGCCGCGGCCTCGACGGCGGCGCGCGTGGCGCCGGGCTCGCCGTAGGCGATGTTGGCGGCGATGGACCCTGCGAAGAGCAGGGGCTCCTGCAGCACGATCGCGAGCTGCCCGCGCAGCGACGCGAGCGTCACGTCACGCACGTCGTGGCCGTCGATGCGCACCTGCCCCGCGGTCACGTCGTAGAAGCGCGGCAGGAGGTGGACCAGCGAGCTCTTGCCGGAGCCCGTCATCCCGACGATCGCCACCGTTTCGCCGGCCGCGACGGTGAACGAGACGTCCGTGAGCACGTCGCGCTCGGCGCCGGGGTAGCGGAAGGAGACGCCCGCGAACGCGATGTCGCCGGCGATCGCGGGCAGCGGCACGGCGCCTGGGCGATCGACGACGTCGAGCGGCGCGTCGAAGAGCTCGCCGATGCGGGTCGCCGACACGCCGGCGCGCGCGATGATCATGACCGCGAAGCCGAGCGTCATCAGCGGCTGGATCAAGAAGCCGAGGTAGCTCGTGAAGGCCAGCAACGTGCCGATCGTCAGCCGCCCGGTCATCACCTCGAAGCCGCCGAAGCCCACGATCACGAGGGTGCCGAGGTTGGCGCACAACATCACCATCGGAAAGGTGTTGGCGCCCGCGCGCGTCGCCGCGATCGACTGGTCGAGCAGCGCGGCGTTCACGGCCTCGTAGCGCCCGGCCTCGTGGGCCTGGCGCCCGAACGCGCGCACCATCCGCACGCCGTAGAGCGTCTCGCGGAGCACGCTGTTCATGCGGCCGAGGTGCTGCTGCAGCTGGCCGAAGATCGGCCCGATCGCGCGGGTGAACCGGCCGAGCACGATGACGATCGGCACGACCGTGAGGAAGACCAGCAGCGCGAGCCGCCATTCGAGCAGCAGGAGGGCGGTGGCGCTCAAAACCAGCATCACCGCCGACTGCACGATCTGGGTCAGGCCGTGGCCGATGAAGCCGCGCACCTGGTCGACGTCGTTCGTCAGGCGCGTGAGCAGCTGGCCCGTCTCGGCCTGGTCGTAGTAGCTGAAGCTGAGCCGTTGGATCTTGGTGAACAGGTCTTCCCGCAGCCGGTACGCCACGCCCTGGCTCGTGCGCTCGGCCAGGTAGACCTGCAGGAAGCCGAAGACCCCGCGGATCGCCGCGGCGCCGACCAGGCACGCCACGGCCCCCAGCAGGGCGGCCAGGTCGCGGTGCCCGACCCCGTCGTCGATCGCGGTGCGCACGAAGAGCGGCACCGCGAGGTTCGCGCCCAGCACCAGCAGGACCGACACCAGCGCGCCTGCCGCCGCGAGCCGGTGGTGTCGCAGGTAGGCGAGCGGTCGCCGCAGCGCGCGCAGGCCCACCTTGCCGGTCATAATACTGCCGCGTGCTCGCCGCTGCCCTGCAGGTGCCGGTCGAACCACGCGAGCGATGAGGCCGCGGCGTCGCGATCATAGAGGAGCGTGGTGTGGTTGCGGCGCGGGAACCAGGCGATCTCGGAGGGCCCGGTGATCGCGGCCTGGATCTGCGTCGTGGTCTCGGGCGGCACCAGCGCGTCCCATTCGCCCTGGATGAAGCGGGTGGGGATCGGCGGCAGCGCGGCCGCGGCCGCGAGCGGGGCGAGATCGGCGAGGATCGCGTCGATGCGGCGCGAGAAGGGCGGGTGGTAAACGATGAGCGCCGCGCCGTCCTCGAAGCGGACCGGATCGAGGAAGCAGGCCGCGCAACGCCCAGAAGGAGCGTCACCCAGCACGGGCGCGCTGGCCGGGTGGAACGTCCCGAAGAACTCGCGCCAGCGCTCGCGCTCGCCCGCGGGCATCCGCAGCGGCGTGCCGAAGAGGACCATCGCGCCGAGCCACGGGACCTCCGACGCGACGCGGAGGATGAGCGCCGCCCCCAGGCTGATCCCGAAGTAGCCGATGCGGTCGCCGTCGACGCCCGGCTGCGTGCGCACGGCCTCGAGCACGTCCCGCACGCAGCGGAGCGCGGTGTCGGTGGCGAGCGCCTCCGGGTGATCGTCGTAGCCCGGCAGCGCGTACGTGAAGACGGTGTAGCCGGCCGCCAGCCAGGCCTCGAAGAGCGGGACGTTCGGCAGCAGCTTCTCGGAGCCCGCGCCGTGCCCATAGACGATGGTCGCGCCGTTGGCCGCGTGCGGCGTCAGGCGCCAGCCGGGGGCGTTGGCGAGGCGGAGGCGCGTCGCCGCATGGGCGGCACCTGGGCCCGGCGCCAGCAGGGCGCGGGTCGGGTCGGGCTCGAAAGGGGCGAACAACGCCAGCGTTCGGGCGATGGTCTCCAGGGGAATCGGAATCACAGCCCCAGTTTACCCGGATCGCGCTGGGGTATAGCGGGATAGTCACCCTTTGACCGGCACCGAATCCGTGCACGAGGTCGACCTGAACGTCATGTCCACCCAGGTCACCGACGCCTCGGAGCCACGTCCACTGGGTGAGCGGCTCGCGGCTGCTCCGCTGAACCTCGCCATCACGGCCGTTGCCGCCGGTCTCCATGCGCTCGCGCTCGCCGCGTTGCTGTATCCTTTCGAAGCGCGGTTCGCGGCGCTGATGGTCTTCGTCTACCTCTGGATCGGGCTCGCGGTCACGTTGTACATGCACCGCTGCCTCGCCCACAAGGGGCTCGTGTTGGCCGCGCCGTTGCGGGTGTTCTTCGCGCTCGGCGCGGCGGTGGGCCTCGCCGGCGACCCGCTCTTCTGGGTCGGGATGCATCGAAGGCACCATGCGGCGACCGACGTCGCGGGCGATCCGCACACGCCGCGCCTGGGTGCCTTCCAGGCGCACATCGGCTGGGCCTTGCGGCTCAACCCTTCTTACCGGGACGAACTGCGTGCGCTCACGGCCGACGTCCGCCAGGAGCGCGTCTGCCGCTGGCTCGAGCCGACCCTGCCCTACCTGGCGACCCACGCCGCTTTCGCCGCTGTCGTTTACCTGGCGTTTGGCCCGGCTGGCCTCCTGTGGGGCTTGTACGTCCCGCTCGTCGTCAACATGCACGCGATCTACGCGGTCAACTCGATCTGCCACCTGCCCCGCTTCGGCTACCGGTCGCGCGAGACCCGCGACGACAGCCGCAACGTGGGCTGGCTCGCGCTGCTGACGCTCGGCGAAAGCTACCACAACCACCACCATGCCGATCCGCGGCGCGCCCGCCACGGCTTGTCGTGGCGCGAGCCCGACGTCACGGCGGCCGTGATCTGGCTCCTCGAGCGGCTGGGCCTCGCCCGGCAGGTGGCCTGGTGACTAGGCGGTCCGGACCAGGTTGAGGTTCAGGTCCTCGACCTGGATGCGCAGCCCCTGGCCCGCGGCCACCAGGCGCGCGTTCTTGCCGTCGGCGGCGCGCAGCCTGAGGTCGCCAGGGGTGGCCTGGACGATGCGGGCCTGCTGGGCGAGCAGGGACCGCGCGGGGCCACCGTTGGCGTCCTTGAGGTCGGCCGTGAGCTTGAGCGTGCCATCGGCCTGCGTCGCCGCGCGGAAGCGCACGTCGAAGCCGACGATCCCGCCGGCGGTGCCCTGCACGCGCATCTCGACGTGTTTGCCGTCGACGGAGACGACGCGCGCGGTGCCCGTGACCGGGTAGCCGCGCACGGTGGTGCCGGGGGCGATCGCGAACGTGCTGCCCGCCTTGAGCTTGAAGCCGTCGAGCGGCCCTACGGGACGGGGCTTGGGGGCGATCGCCGCCGGTCGGGCGAGCGGGACCGCCGTGGCACCGGCGTTCGGCCGGGTCCTGGCCCGCAGGTTCTGCCAGGTTCCGAGCGGGGAGACGCGCATCGATACGGGCTGCATTCACCACCTCCAGACGACGGAGCCACTCGCCCAGCATCGCACGGCGGCGGCGACAGACCGACGACAACCGCTGGCGACTTCGTCAAGACGAGTTCAAGGGCCGGTTAACAACGCACTGCGGCGACAAAAAAAGCCGGCCCCCCTGGGGCCGGCTGGTGCACCGCGAGATGCGTTTACTCGGCGGCGGCGACCTTGAATTCGACAGTCTTGGTGGCGGGCTGCTCCTTGCCCTCCTCGGGGTTCAGGGTCAGCTCGACCTTGTAATCGCCGGGCGGCAGGTCCTTATCCAGCGACATCTTGAAATCGACGTGGTCGGCGCCCTTGGTTTCGAGGGTGCTCTCGATGATCTGCGTGTTGGGGGGCACTTCGCCGGCCTTGACGGCGATCCAGCGGGCGCGGATCTTGGTGTCGTCGGGCGCGTTGTTGACCACCGCCGTGCAGTGGAGTTCGTGGTCGTCGGTCTTGAAGGACGTCGTGGGAGCGACGGCCACGTTGTCCTTGGTCGTGCGCGACAGCTCAGCCCCGGCGATCGACGCCGTCGAGCAGGTGAAGCCCTGGGTCAGGATGATCATCGCGAGGCTGGTGCCGTACACCAGGCGCTGGGCGTTATTCATGGGTAGGTATTCCTTCTGCTACTGGGAGCCGCCCATTCTAGCAGGCCAGGTGCGACTTTGGCGTTGATGTTGCGGCGCAACGCCCGGCCAGAGTATCATTCCTACTTCCCGAACTGCCAGGAAGAGCCCGTGACTTTGGTTTCCCAGCGCATCGATCCCCTGCACGACATCGCTGCCCAGTTCCTTCCCCCCGGGCGGCGCGCCGTGATCCGGGAGTTCGGCAACGGGAACATCAACAAGACCTACCTCGTGACGCCCGAAGACGGGGAGCCACTCGTCTTGCAGCGGCTCAACACGAAGGTGTTCCAGCAACCCGACCTGGTGATGCGGAACATCCGCCTGATCTCGCGGCATCTCGCCCGGCGAGCCACGCACGCCGACCCCGCGAGCGGGCGGCGGTGGGAGTTTCCGCACGTGCTGCCGACCAACGACGGTGCCGATCACTGGCGGGCGAGCGATGGGGCGTACTGGCGCGCCCTGCAGTTCATCGGGCGTTCGCGGACGCACGAGGCGGTTCGGGAGCCGGCGCTGGCCCGCGAGGTCGGCTACGCCCTCGGCATGTTCCATTCGCTGCTCAGCGATCTTCCGGTGGAGGCGCTGGCGGACACCCTGCCGGGCTTCCACATCGCCCCGGCCTACCTCGCGCACTATGACGACGTGTCCCGTTCCGCCGAGCGCTCGCTTTCTGCCGAGGAAGCCTGGTGCGCCCGCTTCGTCGCGGCACACAGGGACTGGGTGCCGGTCCTCGAGCAGGCTCGCGCGCAGGGCGTCCTGCGCCTCCGCCCGATCCATGGCGATCCCAAGGTCAACAACATCCTGTTCGACGACGTCACGGGACAGGCGATCGCCTTGATCGACTGGGATACGGTCAAGCCCGGCCTGGTGCAGTACGACATCGGCGACTGCTTGCGGTCGTCGTGCAACCCGGCCGGCGAGGAGACGGAGCGCTGGCAGGACGTGCGGTTCGACCCCGTGCTCGGCAAGGCCGTGCTGGAGGGCTACCTGGCGGTCGCCCGCGGCTTCTTCGACGAGGCCGATTTCGAGTTCCTGCCCGCCGCGGCCCGGCTCATCGCGTTCGAGCTCGGGCTGCGGTTCTACACGGATCACCTCGCGGGCGACGCTTACTTCAACGTCGCCCGGCGCGGCCAGAACCTGGCCCGCGCGCTCGTCCAGTTCAGGCTCGCGCAGAGCATCGACGAATGCTTCGACGAGCTGCGGGGCATCGTCCAGGCCCTGCGGTGACGGCCGTCGACTTCGTCCTCGCGCCATACCCGGGGCTGCCCGCGCCGGACGGCGTGCGGGTCGCGGGCTCGGCGGCGCGGTCGGGGGCGGTCCTCCAGCTGGCCTGGCGGCTCGAAGATCCGACCGGCGCGCTCGCGCTGCCCGGTCCGGCCGCGCGCCCTGAACGGCGGCGCGCGCTCTGGGAGGCGACCTGCTTCGAGTTCTTCCTCGCCAGCCCGGAACGCCCTGGATACTGGGAGTTCAACCTCGCTCCGGCAGGCCACTGGAACGTCTATCGTTTCGAGGCCTACCGCGCCGGAATGACGGAGGAGGCCGCCTTCGAGGCCCTCCCCTTCTCGGTTTCGAGCGGTCCGGCGAGCTTTGACGTTTCGGTCCGCATCGACACGACGGACCTGGGCCTCGCGGCGGCGCCCTGGCGCCTCGCGGTCGCGACGGTGGTGGCCGAGCCGGGTGGCCGGGTCTCCTTCTGGGCCCTGTCCCATCCCGCCGCCGAGCCGGACTTCCACCATCCCGCTGCCTTCCAGCTCACGCCAGACAACGGCTGCTTCTGAACTCTCAGCTGAAGATCAAGGATCGGTGCGCCGCCGTCCCCGCCACGGTGCCATCTCCGACCGCGAGCGCCACGGCGGCGGCCACGCGTGCGGCGTCGCCGCATGCGAACACGCCGGGCACCGTGGTCTGCTTGAGCTCGTCGGTGCGGATGATCGGGCCGAAAGGGCCCTCGTCGAAGGCGCAGCCGAGCTGTTCGGCCAGCGGGCTCGCCATCCGCGTGCGCGACATGATGAACAGCCCATCCATCGGCACGGCTCGGCCATCGCCCAGCTGCACGATCGGCGATTCACCGACGATCGCCGTGATCGGCGCCGGTTCGATCGTGACGCCTCGTGCGTTCAACGAGACGATCTGCGTATCGTCCAGGGCGACGGTCTCGTTGGTGAACAGCGTGACCTGCCCCCAGTCGGGCAGCATCATGGCCTGGTGGAGCGAAAGGTCGCCGACGCCGATCACGCCGATGTGGCCCTGGTTCAGCTCATAGCCGTGGCAGTATGGGCAGACGAAGACGCTTCGGCCCCAGCGCTCCGCGAGGCCTGGAATCGCGGGCAACTCGTCGATGACGCCGGTCGCGAGCACCAGGCGCCGGGCCGTGAGGCGTTCGCCTCCTTCGAGGGAGACCTGGAACGTCCCATCGATCACCTCGGCGCTGGTCGCCGTGCCCTGAAGCCAGGTGACGCTGGGATAAGCCAGCAGCTGGGCCTTCGCGTCGGCGGCGATGTCGCCCGGCGCGCGCCCATCCTGGCCCAGGAACCCATGCGACGTGGCCGCGAAGCGGTTGCGTCGGATGCCGGCATCGATGACCGCGATGCGCTGACGCCCTCGCGCGAGGTACATCGCGGCGGCCATGCCGGCGTAGCTGCCGCCGACGACGATCGCCTGGTAGAGCGGGTCAATGGCCATGGAAGTGTTTCTCCAAATGCTCCGGGGGGGCACAGCGCCTGAACTCGGCGGCGAGGTACGCCAGGGTGATCGTGCTCAGCTTCGCCATCAAGACCGCATCGGCTTCGCGAATCGCCTCGTCGAGCGCTCCTTGAACAGCCTGCGCGATCAGGCAGGTCGGGTTGTCGCTCCGGTGCCCCACCAAGACCATGGCCGGCTCGCCGAGCGCGCGGTGGACATCGGCCAGCGTGAGCGACCCCCAATCGGCGCTCAACGACCAGCCGCCGCCGTGGCCCTTGGCCGACGTCACCCAGCCGAAGTCGCGCAAGCCGGCCAGCGTGCGTCGCACCACCACGGGGTTCGTGCGCAGCATGGCGCCAATTTCCTCGGACGTCAGGGGCCGCGCGCTCTGGGCCATGTGCAGGAGCACATGGAGGGTCGATGAAAGTTTGCTGTCGCGTCTCATGTAACTTTTAATATTACATGGAGGCCTTCGCTGTCAAGTAGTGCTGGGCGCGAGTTGGGGTACGGGCGACTCGGGGAATACAAGGTCGGCGCCCGTCCCACGCCCGAGGAGGCCCACCCGTGAGCGATTTCGTGGAAGCCATCGTCGAGGGTATCGTCGAGAACGCCGTCGAGGCCGTTCTCGAGCCGATCTTCGACGCCGTCGTCGACAATGTCGTTTCCCCTGCCTTCGAGGCCGGCGCGCAGGGCGTCCGCGACCTCTACGACTCCCTCGCCAACGAGTCCGTGTCCCGCCAGGCGCGCTGAGCCGGCCGGCCCATCCTGGCACGGTGCCCGAGTGGCGTACATGGCAACAGTTCAGGGGGTACACACAGCGAGTCACGTTCAAAATTGAACGTTCGCCCCAATCGAGGAGGTTCCCGTGTCCGTCCCAACTGAAGCGCAGTTGATTGCTCGCCTGAACGCCGCCGTGGTCGACAGGGCCATCTCGGAACCCGCGTTCCGTGCGGAGTTGCTCGCCGATCCCAGAGCCGCCATCGAAAAGGCCCTGGACATCCCGTTGCCCGACGGCCTCGTGCTGAAGGTGCTCGAAGCCTCTCAGGCCGAATACACGATCGTCCTCCCCTACGAGGCCAAGCTCGGCGCCAACGGCGAGCTCACCGATGCCGACCTCGAGTCGGTCGCCGGCGGCAGCAAGTCCGGCGCCACGTCGTTCTTCAAGGGCCTGGCCGGCAAGAACGATGGTTCCGATGCGGGCTCCCTCGGCAGCGGCGTGTCCAATGGTTACACCAACGGCCAGGTGGGCTCGAACGACGGCACCCAGATGGGCATCGCCGGTACGGGCGCGGGCATCGCGCTCAAACGGATGTAAGGCGCTTCGCCTCGCGAAAGGGCCTGTCCGATGCCGGACAGGCCCTTTCGCGAGTTTCCTTGATGGGCCTACTGGCTGACGGCCTTCAATGCGTTGATGCGCCCGTGCCCGAACTCCTTGTCGAAGCCGGCCGCGCCCAGGTCGTCGGCGCCCTTCTCGATCCGGGTCCGCAGCTCGGCGGCGGTCGCCGCGGGGAAGGCGCTCTTCACGAGCGCGGCCAGGCCGGCGACGTGCGGGGTCGCCATCGAGGTGCCCGAGATGGACGTGTAGCCGCCGCCCATCAGGGTCGAGAGGATGTCCGAGCCAGGGGCGCCGACGCTGATGTGCTTGCCGAAGTTCGAGAAGCCGGAGCGCTTCTCCTGGACGGTGGTCGAGCCGACGGCCATCACGCCGGCGCACGCCGCGGGGTAGCTGGGGCGCTCGGAGTTGTTGTTGCCCATCGCCGCGACCACCAGGACGCCCTTGGACTGCGCGTACGCCACCGCGTCCTCGAGCACCTGGGCGGTCGAGCCGCCGCCGAGGCTCATCGAGATGACCTGCGCGCCGTGGTCCGCCGCGTAGGTGATGCCGTTCGCCACGCCGGCGTAGTCGCCCGAGCCCTCGGCCGAGAGCACCTTGACCGCGAGCAGCGAGACGCCCGGGGCCACGCCCACGACGCCGCCGTTGCCGATGCCCGCCGCCACCGAGCCCGCGCAGTGGGTGCCGTGCATCTGGTCGTCCATCGCGTCTTCGTCGTTGTTGATGAAGTCGAAGCCCTTCTCGACGCGGCCCGCGAGGTCGGGGTGGTTGTAGTCGATGCCGGTGTCGACGACGGCGACCTTCACGTCGCGGCTGCCCGTGGTGACGGCCCACGCGGCGGGCGCCTGGATCTTCGCCATGCCCCACAGCTTGCCGAGGAGCTCGTCCTCGCCCTTGGCGCGGAAGCCGAGGGCCGGGGCGGCGCTCGCCGTGCCGATCGCCTTGGCGATGTAGTTCGGCTCGGCGTACAGCACGTCCTTGCTGGCCTTGAGCTTCGCGAGGGCGGCCTGCGTGTCGCCGCCCTTCACGACGATCGCGTCGAGGCGGTTGACCTTGCCGATGGTGCGCAGGCCGAGGCCCTGCAGCAGCGCCTGGCGGTTCTGGACGTTGCGGAAGCGGACCACCAGCTCGCCGGGCGCGGCCTGGGCGTTCATCGCGCCGGTGCGGGCACCCGCGAAGGGCGCGGTGGGAGACGTCCCGCAGCCGACCGTGGTGGCCAGGGCGATGGTCGCGGAGGTCAGCAGGACGATCTTCTTCACGGTTCGGTGGTCTCCTTGATCGAGGGCGAGGCGCGAGGTGGGGGGCGCCGGTCGGTTACGCAGGAGCATTATAGGTTAAGTCGCGACAAACTGAACATAAACTTCGCTTAATTTGGTTAAGGTTAGTTTAATGCTTTGCGATGCCCCATCCCTTGCGCAAGACCCTCAGCGCGTTGCCCGCCATGATCCGCTCGGCGTCTTCCGCCCCGTACCGCTCCACCAGCGCCGCTTCCAGCCGCTTGAACTCGCTCATCCGCCGGTACCCCACCAGCCCCCGCGTGAACCCGTCCATGTCCGACCCGATCGCCGCATGCCGGTGGCTCCCCGTGATCGCCGCGATCTGGTCGATGTGCCGGCACAGGAGCGCAAAGCTGCGGTCCGCGGTCGCAGCAGGCGGCACGCCGTCCCCCAGCACGTGCTCGCAGAAGATCACCCCCAGCACCCCGTCCCGCGCGGCGACCTGGCCGATCGCCTCCTCCCCCAGGCAGCGCTCGCGCTGCCCGAAGCGGCAGGCCATGTGCGAGGCGATCACCGGCACCCGCCGCGCGGGGTCGAGCCGATCCAGCAGCGTGAAGGTCTCGGCGATCGCGCGCTCGCTCATGTGCGTGATGTCCACCAGCACGCCGTGCGCCACCATCGCCGTGATCAGGTGCCGTCCCAGGGCCGAAAGCCCCACCTCCGGCTGGGGAAACAGCCGCTCGTAAAGCGCATCCGACATATAGGGAAAGGCCCGCGCCACGGTGACGAGGCCCCGCCAGAAGAAGTGGGCGGGGCTCACGTAGGCCAGCCCGCGCGCGGCGAGGGTGGCGACGTTGCGGTCGATCGCAGCCGACGTGCCCCCCAGGTGGAAGCCCCCCTCGATGGCGTGGATGAGCGCGATGCGACCCTCCGCGAGCGATGATTCCAGGTCGTCCGGCCCGCGGCACACCCGCACCGTCGTGGCGTGGCGGGCAGCCACGTGGGCCTCTACCAGCTCCAGCTGCGCGAGCAGACGCGGGAAGTAGGCGTCGTCCGGCGCCGCGCCGTACCCACGCGACAGGTCGAACTCGTCGAGCGGCGAGTACAGCACGGAAAGCGCCACGCCCACCCCACCTGCGCGCATGGCCGCAACCGTGGCCCCCGGCTGGGCCAGGATGGACGCGTAGTTGCCCAAGCGGCATGCCAATTCGAGCAGGGCCGCCTGGACGTGGTCGCCCGGGTCGGAGGTGCGGGCGAGGGCCCTGCGGAAATCGCCCACCAGGTGCATGGGGTAGTGCACGTGCAGGTCCACGAACACGGCAGAGCCTCCGGCGTTGGGTGACGGGCCTTACCTTATCACGCTTCCGTGGCTGGCCTTGCGCCAGGTTGCCCACTCGGGGCCCAGCTCCGCTCGGATGCGCACGGCTTCCCCGCTGACCGGGTGCCGCAGCTCGAGCTGGTAGGCGTGCAGCCACAGCCGCTGCATGCCGAGCAACGCCGCCAGATCGCGGTTGAGCTGGCCCTTGCCGTGGGTGGCGTCGCCGATGATCGGATGGGTGATGTGCGGCATGTGCCGGCGGAGCTGATGGCGCCGACCGGTCAGGGGCTGCAGCTCGACCAGGGCGCAGCGGGTGGTGGGGAACCGATCCTGCGAAAGCAGCGGCAGCTCGTAGCGTTCGAGCGTCCTGTAGCGGGTCCGGGCGTCCTGCACCTCCACGCGCTTTTCGCGCATGTCGTCGGCCATGCGGCGCAGGGGGTGGTCGATCAGGCCCTCTTCGGGCGGCCAACCGCGCACCACGGCGCGGTAGGTCTTGTGAAGCCCTTCACCGGCTTCGAAGGCCTGCCCCATCGCGCTGGCCGTCTGCGCGTCCAGGGCGAACAGCAGCACGCCGCTGGTGCCCTTGTCGAGCCGATGCACGGGCCAGACCGGCCGGCCGATCTGGTCACGCAGCATCTGCAGCGCGAAGCGGGTCTCGCCCGCGTCCAGGCCGGTGCGGTGCACCAGCAGGCCGGGCGGCTTGTCGACCGCCAGCAGATAGTCGTCGCCGTACACAATCGAGAGCATGCTGGGTGTACCGTACCCTGCCAACCCGGAATCGCTCAGAGTGCGTCGATGGCGCTGATGGCGTCGGCGATCGCGTCGAAGGATTCCTCGATGCCGTCCACCCGGTAGCGGTAGGCGCCCTCGTGCGTGATGGTGCGGCCGTAGTAGCTCGCCGACGGCCCACCCTGGTGGAAGAGCAAGGCGATCTGGGCCTCGTCGCCGATCGCCTTGCCGCCGGAAAGCGCGTAAGTGATCTCGGCGAACTTGAAGCTCTTGCCGGTCGCCTTCTTGGTCTTCGTCGGTGGCTTGTGCTTGAACATCGGGCGGGCTCCTCTGCCAGCTCGACACCGGAACAAATGTTCCAGTGTCGAGCCCTCAGCATACCACGCCGCAGCCCCGAACGACACAGTTTTCCGCCAGGAAGGCTGTGGTGGCGCCCCTACCAGGCGTAGGCTTCGGGGGCCGGGGCGCCGGGGCCCGGGAAAATCGCGTCGAGGCGATCCAGCGTCTCCTCGGAGAGGCGCAACTCCAGGGTCTTGCAGGCGTCGTCCAGCTGCGCCATGGTGCGCGGGCCGACGATGGGCGCCGTGACGGCCAGGTTCTGCAGGAGCCAGGCCAGGGCGACGTCGCCAGGCCCCGCGCCGAGCTCGCGGCAGAAGGCCTCGTATTGCTCCAGCTGCGGCCGCAGCCGCTCGACCTCCTTCTGGACCCGCTCCGACGCGCGGCGGCCCTTTTCGGCCTTGGCGAGCACGCCGCCCAGCAGCCCGCCCGCGAGCGGGCTCCAGGGGATGAGGCCGAGGCCGTAGTCCTCGCAGGCGGGGATCACCTCGAGCTCGATGGTCCGCTCCGTGAGGTTGTAGAGGCTCTGCTCGGCGACCAGGCCGAAGAAGTGGCGCTGGCTCGCGCGCTCGTTGGCCTTCGCGATCTGGTAGCCCGGGAAGTTGGAGGAGCCCACGTAGAGCACCTTGCCCTCGCGCACGAGCTGCTCCATCGCCTGCCAGACTTCCTCCCAGGGCGTGTCGCGGTCGATGTGGTGCATCTGGTAGAGGTCGATGTGGTCGACGCCCATGCGGCGAAGGCTGCCCTCGCAGGCGCGTTTGATGTGCAGCGCCGAGAGCCGGCTCTCGTTCGGCCAGTCGCCCATCTTCCCGTAGACCTTGGTGGCGAGCACGACCTTCTCGCGCCGGCCGCCGCCCTGGGCGAACCAGCGACCCAGGATCTGCTCGGTGATGCCCTCGCCTTGCTCCCAGCCGTACACGTCGGCGGTGTCGAAGAAGTTGATGCCGAGTTCCAGCGCGCGGTCCATGATCGCGAAAGACGTCGCCTCGTCGGTCTCCGGGCCGAAGTTCATCGTGCCGAGGCAGAGGCGGCTGACCTTCAGGCCCGTGCGGCCCAGGTGGGTGTACAGCATACGGCGGCTCCTGCGGTGGATCGTGGGGGGGCGTCGGCGCCATCTTACACGCTTGCGCCCCACCCCGGGCAAGGGGGGGATGATCGGCAGAGGACCGGGTATCACGGACCCGGTGCATCCGCGACCCTGGAGGAAAGATGGCCACCATCCTGCACCTCACCGACGCCGCCCAATGGGCTGAGGCCGTCGCCCGCGCCGTTCCCCCACATCTTCGGCCCGCTCGACGTGGCCGCCGTGTTCGCGGTTGAGCCATTCGAGCCCGGCCCCTCAATAATCCCCTGACCTCGCGGGCCCAGGGTACAAGGGATGTAACCGAACGCCCCCGAGGATGCTCTGGGGTGGGAGGGGGCTTTTGAATCTGGTTGAAACATCGCCCCGATCGCGTCAGGAATCATCCCGCCCGGGCGAAGACATCACTCGGAGTTTTGGAGCGGCGCAGGAGGAAGAGCAATGTTGGAATCGACGACGGGGACCCCCCAGCCCGTGGCACCGCCCACGCCGCCCGCGCCGCCGCCGGCGCCGCCGGTCCCGCCGCCGACCGATGACGCCGCGCCGCCCGCCGCCACCGAGACCGAGGCGCCCAAGCCCGGCAAGCCCTTCAGCTGGCGCAAGGAGTTCGCCGAGGTCGACAAGAACAACGACGGCAAGCTGGCGAAGTCCGAGCTCAAGCTCGCGGGTGCCCGCCAGACCGATCTCAACGACGACGGCGAGGTCGATTTCCGGGAGTTCCGCGCAGCCAGAACCAAGGCCAACAGCTTCGAGGGCCTCGACGCGGACAAGAGCGGCACGCTCGACGCCAAGGAACTCGCCAAGATGCAACGCTTCGACGATCGCCAGTACGGCGACGGCGCGGCGGTGACCAAGGAGGACTTCCTCAAGGCCCGCAACGCCGAGCTGCGCGACAACCGCGAGGCCAACCTGCGCGAGCGCTTCGACGACGGCCTCGAGAAGAAGGAAGCCCGGAAGATGCAGCGCTTCGCCGGCGAGGACGGCAAGCTGAGCGCCGACGAGTACGTCGAAGGCCGCCGCGAGCTGTGGCGCGAGTGGCACGCCGGCCGCCAGGAGAAGCTCTTCGAGGGCGCCGGCGGCGAGAAGGGCGCCATCGACGTCACGGGCAAGGAAGGCAAGGCCTACAAGGGCTACGACGCCGACAACGACGGCAAGGTCTCGAAGCTGGAGTTCGACAAGGGCTACAAGGCGGACCTCCAGGCCGTCCGGGAGGCCCGCCGGCTGCGTGGCGAGATCGCCGACAAGGGCCTGCGCGACCGCATGGACTACGGCGCGGACACCTTCGCGAACGAGATCGAGGTCAAGGCCGACCCGAAGGACCTCCACGCCCAGCGGAACGACTGGTTCATCAGCCAGTACGGCACGAAGTACAACACCAAGGAGGACGTGCCCGGCTGGGACAACGCCAACTGCGGCCCGACCTCGCTCACGATGGTGGCCACGGCCTTCGGCAAGATCGACCCCAGCCCGGCCGAGGCCGACGCGGCGATCGAGAAGAGCCGCCGGATGATGGGCGACGGCACCAGCGAGTACAACGGCACCTCGGGCGAGGGCATCGCGCGGGGCGCCGAGGCCTACGGCCTGGACGCCAAGATCGTGAACAACGTCAGCCTCAAGGACATCGAGGGCGAGCTCGCAAAGGGCCGCCTGCCGGTCGTCAACGGCAACGTGATCCGGCCGGACGGCTCCTACGGCGGCGGCCACTTCTACGTGGTCACGAAGATCGAGGGCGGCAAGGCCTACCTCAACGACCCGTACTCCAAGACCGGCCCCAGCGTGGTGCCGGTGGACCGGCTGATGCAATCGATCAACTCGCACTGGAGCCACCGGATCATCTCGATCGGCGAGAAGAAGTAAACGCGATCCGTCGAGGATAGGCGTTGCGGATGGCTTGGCGTACGAAGATGGCCTGGGTCGGGCGTGTCTTCGGAGGTCAGAAGATCCGCTCCTTGTGGGGCACCAGGAATTCGCGGAAGAGCGGGCCCAGCCCGACGTGGCCCGCCTCGATCGGGGGCAGCGGCCGCTGGTACTCGCGGACCCCGGCGAAGAGGAACCCGGCCACGATCAGGGCCACGAAGCCCGCGATGTACTCGTAGATGCCCCAGCCGACCACCGAGGCGAACACCCATGGGTCGGACCCCCGAACCGGCACCAAGGACCTCACGTGGGTCACGTAGTCGTCGCTGGAAGGTCGCGGGTGGTGACGTTCCCTCTCCATGTATTCTCCGACGCCATGTATTCTCCGACGCGGGGGGCCACGCAGATTGCATACCCCGCCCGGATCATGTCGGTTTCGCTCCCAGGGTGGGAAAGAATCCTCTGGCGACCCTCGAGCCGTGGCCGCGAAGGCCGGACCTGATGACCCCCGACGAGATCGACCTGTTCCTGGCCAGGCTCCGCCTCGACGAGGCCCTGCCCGCGGAGGTGGACGCCTTCGTGGCCTGGGCGTTCGAGCGGCACCCGGCGGGCCCGCGGCTCCGGCAGCTCGCGGGCTACCGCCCGATCGGCGACGACCTCGCGCGCGACTTCGTCGAGCCCGCCGTCGCCGAGGCCGGCCTGGCCATGCCGACGGAGCTCGACGCGATGCTGGCCCTCGCGCGGCACGAGATGCGGCGCGTCGTCGCGGGCGAGAGCGGCTGGTACGCCGAGGTGGTGGACGACATCAGGGCCGAGGCGGAGTACCACCTCGGCTTGCGCGCGGCGCCCCCGCCCGACCGCTTCGATGCCGCCAGCCGGCCAGCCGTACCCGCCACGCCCGCCGTTCTCGCTGCACCCACCGTTCCCGCCGTCGACGACGCGGCGCTGGCCCCCGCCCTCGGCGGCGGCGACGACCACCGCGCGGCCGAGGCGTACACCCTGGGCCTCGCCTACGAGTACGGCAACGGCGTGCCGCGCGACCTGGCCCGGGCGGCGGACTGGTACCGCCAGGGCGCGGACCTCGGCCACCCCACGGCCCTGAACAACCTGGGCTGCCTCTACGATCGCGGCTCGGGCGTGGCCCGCGACCGGGCCACGGCCCTGGAGCTCTGGCGCACCGCGGCCGAGCGGGGCAACGAGCGCGCGCAGTGCTCGATCGGCTACGCGTACGAGACGGGCGACGGCGTGCCGCAGGACTGGCAGGAGGCGATCGCCTGGTACCGGCGCGCGGCCGGGAACGGCTGCGCCGCCGCCCACACCAACCTTGGCAACCTCCTCCTGGCGGGCGAGGTGCTGCCGCGCGACCTCGCGCAAGCGGTGACCCACTACCGGCGCGGCGCCGAGCTCGGCTGCGCGCGGTCGCAGTACCAGCTCGGGGCGCTGCACCAACGCGGCGAGGGCGTACCGCGCGATTTCGAGCGGGCCGCGGAGCTGTTCCGCCGGGCCTACGACGCGCTCCACCGCCAACGGCAGTGAGCGCGCCGGCCCGCGGTCGTTACGTCGCGACCTTCAACGCCTCGTCCAGGCGATCCCAGGTCTGGGTGATGCCCTCGAGCATGCCCATGTCCATGACGGTCTTGAGCGCTTCCGCCGAGGCATAGACGCCGCGGCTCACGAGCTTCGTCTTGCCGCCCACGTCGATGAACTCGACCGTCACGTCGGTCGACGGCATGGCGTCGTTCACGACGCCTTCGGAGTTGCAGAAGTAGTCGGTGAACGCGAGGCGCTTCGGCGCGTCGATCGCCTTGTAGATCGCCTTGCCCCACGACTCCATGCCGTAGAACTGGCCCTGGTCCTTGTCGACGCACTTCATGCAGTAGAGCCACGTGCCGCCCGGCCGGAAGTCGACGGTGCAGTAGGGCAGCTCCCAGCCGCGCGGCCCCCACCAGCGCTTGAGGAGCTCGGCGTCGCTGTACATCTTGAAGACGCGTTCGGGCGGCGCGTCGAAGATGCGCTCGAGCACCAGCTCCTTCTCGTTCTCCACCTTCGAAATCAGGGCGTTCGGCATCTTTCGGTTCCTCCTCGTCAGGTCGTGCGGGGTTCAGGGTCATTCGTCGGGATCGCGCTCGCGCAGGAGCGCCTCCAGCTTGTCGTAGCGCTCCTCCATGACGCGCAGGAAGGATTTCGCCCACGCGCCCAGGGCCTGGAAGGGCTCGGAGCGGAGCTGGTAGATCCGGCGGTTGGCGTCGGCCTTCACCTCCAGGACCCCGGCGTCGCTGAGCACCTTCAGGTGCTTCGACGCCTGGGGCTGGCGGAGCTGCAGCCGATCGGCGATCTCCCCCACGGTCAGCGGGCCGTCGCGAAGGAGCTCGACGATCTTCATCCGGTTGGGCTCGGCCAACGCGGTCAGCGTGGCCATCTGCATCGCATGAAGGTCCTTCGACATCGGGTCCACCTCCGTCGCTCGGGGTGCCTTCCCGATGAAAATAATATACCTATAAGTGAATATTCTTGTCAAGGGATATTCCGGGCGCCAGATCTCGCGCGTCGAAGCTGGTAAAATCGAGCGAAACGACGCCCCCAACCGATGGAGACACCATGAGCAAGGCCACGAAGACGGACAAGCCGTCGCCTGCGCTGCACACCGCCGACAGCCACGATCAGATCCGCGTCCAGGGCGCGCGCGTGAACAACCTCCAGGACGTCAGCGTCGTGCTCCCGAAGCGCCGGCTGACGGTGTTCACCGGCGTTTCCGGCTCGGGCAAGAGCTCGCTGGTGTTCGGCACGATCGCCGCCGAGTCGCAGCGGATGATCAACGAGACGTACAGCGCCTTCGTGCAGGGCTTCATGCCGACGCTCGCGCGGCCCGAGGTCGACGTCCTCGACGGCCTGACGACCGCGATCATCGTCGACCAGCAGCGGATGGGCGCGGACCCCCGCTCCACCGTCGGCACCGCCACCGACGCCAACGCGATGCTGCGCATCCTCTTCAGCCGGCTCGGGAAGCCGCATATCGGCTCGCCGAACGCCTTCTCCTTCAACGTCGCCTCGGTCAGCGCGAAGGGTGCGTTCACGACCGACCGCGGCGGCGGCAAGACCGAGGTCGTGAACTTCTCCCGCACGGGCGGCATGTGCCCGCGCTGCGAGGGGCGGGGCAAGGTCACGGACTTCGACCTGACCGCGTTGTATGACGACAGCAAGTCGCTCAACGAGGGCGCCCTCACGATCCCCGGCTACAGCGTCGACGGCTGGTTCGGCCGCATCTTCAGCGGCACCGGCTTCTTCGACCCGGACAAGCCGATCCGGAAGTTCACGAAGCAAGAGCTCCACGACCTCCTCTACAAGGAGCCGACCAAGATCAAGGTCGACGGCATCAACCTCACGTACGAGGGCCTGATCCCGAAGATCCAGAAGTCGATGCTGGCCAAGGACGTCGAGGCGATGCAGCCGCACATCCGCGCCTTCGTGGAGCGCGCGATGACGTTCACCACCTGTCCCGACTGCGGCGGCACGCGCCTCAGCGAGGCGGCCCGCTCCTCGCGGATCCTTGGAGTCAACATCGCCGACGTCTGCGCGATGCAGATCAGCGACCTCGCAGGCTGGGTCCGCGGCCTCGGCGAGCCGTCGGTGGCGCCGCTGCTCGCCGGACTGCAGCACACGCTCGATTCGTTCGCGGAGATCGGGCTGGGCTACCTCTCGCTCGACCGGCCGGCGGGCACGCTGTCCGGCGGCGAGGCTCAGCGCGTCAAGATGATCCGCCACCTCGGCTCCGCGCTCACCGACGTCACCTACGTCTTCGACGAGCCCACCATCGGGCTGCACCCCCACGACATCCAGCGCATGAACGAGCTGCTGCTGCGGCTGCGCGACAAGGGCAACACCGTGCTCGTGGTGGAGCACAAGCCTGAAACTATCGCGATCGCCGACCACGTCGTCGACCTCGGCCCCGGCGCGGGGACGGCGGGCGGCAAGATCTGCTTCGAGGGGACCGTCGAGGGCCTGCGGGCCAGCGGCACGATCACCGGCCGCCACCTCGACGACCGGGCCACCCTCAAGCCGAAGGTGCGCAAGCCCGCAGGCAAGCTCGAGATCCGCGGCGCCACCCGCCACAACCTCAAGAACGTGGACGTCGACGTCCCGCTCGGCGTGCTCTGCGTCGTCACCGGCGTCGCCGGATCCGGCAAGAGCTCGCTGATCCACGGCTCCATCCCCGCCTCGGCGAGCGTGGTGGCCATCGACCAGGCCCCGATCAAGGGCTCGCGGCGCAGCAACCCGGCGACGTACACCGACCTGCTCGAGCCGATCCGCAAGGCGTTCGCGAAGGCCAACGGCGTGAAGCCGGCGCTGTTCAGCGCCAACTCCGAAGGCGCCTGCCCGGCCTGCAACGGCGCCGGCGTGATCTACACCGACCTGGGGATGATGGCCGGCGTGTCCACGATCTGCGACGAATGCGACGGCAAGCGGTTCCAGGCCGAGGTGCTCACCTACAAGTTCGGTGGCAAGGACATCAGCGAGGTGCTCGCGATGTCCGTGAACGTGGCGACCGCGTTCTTCGGGGCCGGCCCGGCGAAGACCCCAGCGGCCCACGCGATCCTGGCCCGGCTGGCCGACGTCGGGCTCGGCTACCTCAGCCTCGGCCAGCCGCTCACCACGCTCTCCGGCGGCGAGCGGCAGCGGCTCAAGCTGGCCACCCAGATCGGCGAGAAGGGCGGCGTCTACATCCTCGACGAGCCGACCACCGGCCTGCACCTCGCCGACGTCGCGCAACTGCTCGGCCTGCTCGACCGGCTCGTCGACGCCGGCAAGTCGGTCATCGTCATCGAGCACCACCAGGCGGTGATGGCGCACGCCGACTGGATCATCGACATCGGCCCCGGCGCCGGCCACGACGGCGGCAAGATCGTCTTCGAGGGCCCGCCCGCCGACCTCGTCGCCGCCCGCACAACCCTCACCGGTGAGCACCTCGCGGCGTACGTGGGCGCCTGACCGGGCCCCTGGGGAGATCGGCCCGCCTGTGCCGCGCGCCTGAAGCGCCGAAGTGGCCTAATCGGCCACCATGCCAATCGTGCGCAGCCAGGTCTCGAAGAGGGGAGGCCAGTGGGTGATCGGGTACTTCGTGGGCCGGATGGCGAACGCGTGACCGCCCTGGGCATACAGGTGCATCTCCACGGGCACTCCCGCCTTCCGCAGCGCGGCGTAGTACAGCACCGAGTTTTCGACAGGGTCCACCGGGTCGTCGCCGGCCTGCAGCAAGAAAGTCGGCGGCGTTCGCCTGGTTACGTGAATGTCCGGGTTCAAGGCCAGGTGGTCGCCTTCCTCCTGCAGCCGGAACTTGATTCGCTTGCGGCGAGCGTAGGTCTCTTCGCTCTCGCGGATCGCCAGGTGCCCGGGGAAGATCGCCGCGGCGAAGTCCGGGCGGCAGCTCTCCTTGTCGGCCGCGTCCAACGCTGCGTAGGTCCGCCGCTCGAACTGGGTGCTCATCGCCGCGACCAGGTGTCCGCCCGCCGAGAAACCCATCACACCCACCTTGTGCGGATCGATGCGCCACTCGGCGGCACGCTGGCGCACCAGCCCCATGGTCCGTTGGGCATCTGCCAGCGCCGCGGGCGAGGTGCGATGCGGACCGGGGTGACCCGGCACACGGTACTTCAACAGAATGGCCGTGATCCCCTTCGAGGCCAGCCAATCGCAGACCTCGGTGCCTTCCAGGTCGATGGCCAGGATCTCGTAGCCGCCGCCGGGGAGGACCACGACCGCGGCGCCCGTGTTCTTCCCCTTGGGCGAGAACACCGTCATGGTGGGCCGCGAGACGTCGTGCACCTTGAGCACGGGCTTGCCACCGATCAGCCGACGTTTGTCCATCGTGTCCGTTTCGGGCCTGGTTGCCGGCCGGGAGCCGGGCGCGGCACCCGGCCAGATGGGGATCTGGGTGTGGCCTTGCGCCGGCTGCCAGGCCTGGGCCGGCGCGCCCGGCCCGGCGATCGCCACCAGGGCACCCACTACCATGAGCGAACGCTTCATCGACCCGGTCCCTCCATCTGACGCCTGGATCGGTACCCGTAGGCTACCAACCAGGTGCTGCGGTTGCCATCTGCGGCGTTGAAGCAGGGGGCGAGAAGTTGCGCTCTACGGGGAACTCGAAGACGCCGCGACCTCGGCGTCGGCGAGGGCCAGCGCGGCGTCCAGCGCCGCGACGCCCACGTCGATCTCCTCCTCCGTGATGATCAGCGGCGGCGCGATCACCATGTGGCTGACCCAGCCGATGGCGTAGACGCCGCGCGCCATCATGTCGGCGGCGATCTTCTCGACCAGCAGCGGCTTGCCGTTGAACTTGTCGGCCATCTTCGCGAAGGGCTCCTTCGTCTCGCGGTCCTTCACGAGCTCGACCGCCCAGAACAGGCCCTTGCCGCGCACGTCGCCGATCGCGGGGTGCTTCTCCTTGAGCGCCCGCAGCTTGCCGCCGAGGTACTCGCCCAGCTGCGTGGCCCGGTTCATGAGGTCCAGCCGGCGGTACTCCTCGATCGCCGCCACGGCCGGCCACAACGTCAGCGGGTGCGCCTCGTAGGTGTGGCCACAGGCGAAGAAGTGGTCGTCGAAGTGCTTCGAGATCTCCGAAGAGGTCGCCGTCAGGCCCAGCGGCACGTAGGCCGACGTGATGCCCTTGGCCGTCACGAGGATGTCCGGCACGACGCCGTAGTGGTCCACGGCGAACCACTTGCCCGTGCGGCCCCAGCCCGTCATCACCTCGTCGCAGATCAGCAGCACGCCGTGCTTCTTCGTCAGCGCCCGCAGCTTCGGCAGGTAGTCGTCCGGCGGGACCAGGATGCCGTTCGTGCCGACGATCGGCTCGACGATGATGGCGGCGACGTTGCCCTCGCGCTCGAGCATGTACTCGAAGTAATCGACGCAGGCCGTCCCGCAGGTGTCGGGCTGCTGCTTGAGCGGGCAGCGATAGCAGTTCGCATCCGGGCCGAAGACGACGCCGTCGATCTTGCCGACCGGCTCGCTGTGCCAGCGGCGGAAGTCGCCCGTGCAGGCGATCGCGCCGGCGGTCGAGCCGTGGTACGACGAGTAGCGCGAGATGATCTTGTACTTGCCGGTGTAAGCCCGCGCGATGCGGATCGCGCACTCGTTGGCCTCCGTGCCGCTGGTCGCGAAGAAGAACTTGTCGAGGCCCTTGGGCATGACCTCCAGCAGCTTCTCCGTGAGCGCCGCGCGGGCCTCGGTCGCGAAGCCGGGGGCCACGAAGGCCAGCTTCCGTGCCTGCTCCTCGATCGCCTTGATCACGGCCTCGTTCTTGTGGCCGAGGCTCGAGCACATCAGCTGCGAGCAGAAATCGAGGTACTTCTTGCCCGTCGAGTCCGTGAAATGTGAGCCCTCCGCGTCGACGACGGTCAGGGGCTTCCAGCCGCCTTGCTTCCGCCAGGTGGCGTAGGTGTGCTGCGCGGTGTAGGACGAGATGTCTTCGAGCTTGATCATCGGGACGCACCTTTCGAAACGAATGTCAGGTCGCTTTCTACCCGCCCGGCCGGGAACTGTCGCGCGTCGTTCCCACGACGGCGTGGGTACAACGCCGACGGTGGAGGGCCTTCACGATGGACGGCGGTTCGCTCTCGAAGGCGCGGCTGGCGCGCATGCGCGCCGTCATGGCCGCCCATGTGGACCAGGGCCCCGCGCCCGGACGCGACGGCTACCGGTCTTCGCGCGCCGCCCGGGCGATGACCTCCGCCATCCAGGCGACCGCCCGCGGCTTGCCGACCACCACGTCGTAGCAGGTGCCGCCGGCGTTGACCGGATCCGGCGCCGTGCCCACCACGCGGTACTCGCCGCCCGCCTCCTCGACGAGGAGCTGGGTGGCGGCGAGGTCCCAGGCGCGCAGGCCGTAGTCGGCCAGCGCCCCGATCGAGCCCTGGGCGGCGAGCGTGTGGCCGTAGCAGTCGGTGTAGCTGCGGAGCCGCGGGTGGGCGGCATGCAAGGCGTCCCAGTGGTGGAGGCGGCCGACCCGCGCGAACTGCGGCCGATCGCCGATGCCCATCAGCTCGTCCTTCATCTCGACATCGGCCGGGAGGTCCGAGATGTGCAGGCGCCGCCCGCCGACCCAGGCGCCCAGGCCTTTGGCCGCGTGGTAGGTGCGGTCGAGCGCGGCGTGGTCGATCACGCCGACCAACGGCTCGCCGTCGTGGTAGAGGCCGAGGATCGTGCCCCAGAGCGGGATGCCGCGCGAGAAGGCGATCGTGCCGTCGATCGGGTCCATGATCCACTGGTACGGCGAGTCCGGGTTGACGCGCGGGTACTCCTCGCCCCAGAGGCCGTGGTCCGGGAAGATCGCGCCGAGCTCGTCGCGCAGGCACCGCTCGACGCCGAGATCGGCCTCGGTGACGGGGCTGCTGTCGAACTTCGCGCGGGTGGCGAGTTCCTCGCCGGGGCGGGCGAGGCTGATGGCGCGGGCCTTCGTGATCGCGGCCAGCGCGGCGTCGCGGAACGCGGGGATGTCGTGGGACATTGGGGGGCTCCTTCGGTTGGCAGGACCCTCTTACCCACGAACGTGCCCAGGTCGAGGCCGTTGAAGCCGCGTTGGCCCTCGGCGAAAGCGATCGGAGCCCAATTCCCAGGCCACGGACCTAGTGAAGTGGTGCGTTCGCCAGCTCCTCCAACAACGCTTCCGGGATATCGAAGTTCGCCGTCACGTTCTGGATATCGCCCAGGTCGTCCAGGGTGTCCATGAGCTTGACGAGCTTCTTGGCGATGTCGCGGTCCTCGACCATGACGGTGTTGGCGGGGACGAGGGAGACGTCGGCGCTGGAGATGGGGACCTTGGCGGCGCGGAGGGCATCGGTGACGGCTTCGAGGGCCTCGATCGGGCATTCGATGACGATCTCGCCGTCCTCCGCTCGGAGGTCCTCGGCGCCGGCATCGGCGGCCAGGAGGAGGAGGTCCTCCTCGGAACGCTTCCCGTCCTCGTTCGGGACCACCACCAGGCCCACGCGGCGGAACATCCAGCCCACGCAGCCGGTCTCGCCCATGTTCCCGCCCGCCTTGTTGAACGCCGCGCGCACGTCGCCCGCCGTCCGGTTGCGGTTGTCCGTCATCGCATCGACAACGATCGCCACCCCGCCCGGGCCATAACCCTCGTACGTGATCTCGTCGAAGGTCTCGGAGCTATCTTCCCCCGTACCCTTCCTGATCGCCCGGGCGATGTTATCGTTCGGCAACCCGGCCACCTTCGCCCGGTCAATGGCCTGGCGCAAGCGGAAGTTGCCGGCGGGATCGCCCCCGCCATGGCGCGCCGCGACGATGATCTCGCGCGAGATCCGGGCAAAGACCGCGCTGCGGGCCGAGTCCAGCTTGCCCTTCGTGCGCTTGATGTTCTCCCACTTGCGTCCCATGTGTTCCTCCGAGTAATAGGGTCAGTGACTATTCTAACGCGTTGGAAGCGATCGGCCGAGTGACTTGCGGCCCCTGACCCTCGGTGACCCTGAACGCGTTGCGGGCGAACTCTTTCCCTGAGTGTGGGGGGGGCAGTCGGATCGGCTAGGACAAGATTTCCACGTACCCGGCCGTGCCATGCACGCGGATGCGCTGCCCGTCCTGGATGCGCTGGGTCGCCCGCTCCACGCCGACGACGGCCGGCAAGCCGTACTCGCGGGCGATCACCGCGCCGTGGGTCATCAGGCCGCCCACCTCCGTCACCAGGCCGCTGATGCCCACGAACAGCGGCGTCCAGCTCGGGTCCGTGAAGCGGGTGACCAGGATGTCCCCCGGCGCCAGGTCCGCGTCGGCCATGTCCACCAGGACGCGGGCCCGGCCCTCGACCACGCCCGAGGAGACGGCCAGCCCGACGATGGCGCCGAGGGGCAGATCCGTTCGCTTGTACGAACCGGTGATGACCTCGCCGTCGGACGTCATGACCCGCGGCGGCGCGAGCTTCTGGTTTCGCTCGTGCTCGCCCTTTCGCCGCGCGACGACCTGGCCGTCGAGCACGTTCATGCGCACGACCTCGCGAAGCTCCTCGAAGGTCAGGTAGTAGATGTCCTCCTTCTCGCGGATCACCCCGGCCCGCATGAGGCGCTCGGCCTCCCGCAGCAGGGCCTGCTTGTAGAGGAAGTAGCGGCTGACGAGGCCGAACTTGGGATACTCGCGGTAGCCGACGACGCGTCGGAGGCGGCCGATCATGCGCCTCGCCTCGTCGGCCTTCCGCTCCCCCTCCGGCAGCTCGCGCAAGCGCGCCAGGAGCGCTTGCTCCATCGCCAGCGCCTCGCGCCGCCCCTGCTCGAAGCGACGGCCAGCGGCCCCCGGCTCGAAGTGCTCGATGTTGCCGAGCAGCAGCGGGACGAGGGTCGTGGGGCTTTCGCTCCAGCGGGTCCGCGTCACGTCGATTTCCCCGGCGCAGCGCATGCCGTACTTGTCGAGGTAGGCGGCGATCGCTTCGCGGGCTGCTTCACCACCTGCCAACGGGGCCAGGCCCGCCAAGAAGCCCTCGTCCTCGGCCCGGCGCAAGTAATCCACCACCTCCGGGTGCGGACGGATGGCGTCCGCGACGTCCAGGAGCGCCAACCCCATCTCCGAGGTGACGTTGTTCGCCACGGACCGCGAAAGCACGTCCGCGACGCCCTTCTCGCCCAGCCACGCCAGCAGCTGGTCGTTGAGCCAGGCCACGGCGTTCGCACCGGCCAGGATCACGCCGAAGCTCCGCGGGTCGGCCAGGCTCGCCTCCTTCCGCTGCCGGAGGTCTTCCAGGATGAAGTCCAGGAGATCCGTTCCCGACTTCGCCTCGATGTCCCGCTTCAGCGCGGCGAGCGACGCCTTGTCGCGCGCGATCAGGTCGGCGACCGTCGCCGGATCGTCGTCGACCGGCGGCGGACCCGGCTTGCCCGGGGCGGGGCCCGGCGCCGGGGGCGCGGCGGGCAACGGCTCGGTGAAATCCCCGCGCTCGAGGAGGGTCACGATGGCGTCCTTGACGAGCGGATCGGAGCGGCCGAGGACGTTCAACACGACGTCCCGGCCGGCCGGCGACGCCATGTCCTTCACGATGTCCACGAACAAGCGCCCGCCCGCCTCGTACATGGGGCGCGCCGCGGTCAGCTGCCACAGGGACAACCCCAGGGGCCTCATGGGGTCGGTCATCATCTGCTGGTGGCCGACGGAGACGAAGACGTGGTGGCCCGCACTTCCCACGTCGGGGATGGGGAACAAGGTCGTGATGGGCCGGCTCTGGACGACGTGGAACCCGTCGTCGGCCAGGCACCACTCGATGTCTTGGGGATGCCCGAAGTGCCCTTCGATCCGTCGGCCCAGGCGCTCGAGCTCAACGGCCTGCTCGTCGGTTAAGACGGGCCGGTCCCGGCGCTCGGGCCCGAGCGCCACCTCCGTGGTGCCGCCGCCGGCCAAGACGACCGTCGCCAGCTGCTTTGCGGCGATCGCCTTCTCGGTGACCTGGCCCCCCCGCACCTTGTAGACGTCGGCGTTCACCCGGCCGGCGACCAGCGCCTCGCCGAGGCCGAAACCGGCCTCGATGGAGGTCACCTTCCGGTTCGAAGTGACGGGGTCGGCCGTGAACAAGACCCCAGCCGCCTCCGGGACGATCAACTTCTGCACCACCACTGCCATGGCGACCTTGCGGTGGTCGAAGCCGTGTTGGAGGCGGTAGGCGATCGCCCGGTCGGTGAAGAGCGAGGCCCAGCACCGGCTGACGTGCGCCAGGATCGCCGACGTCCCGCTGACGTTCAGGTAGGTGTCCTGCTGGCCCGCGAAGGAGGCCGCCGGCAAGTCCTCCGCCGTCGCGCTGGACCGCACGGCAAAGGCCGCTGGCCCGCCAAGCCTGGCCAGGTAGGCGGTGACGGCCTCCCGCACGTCGTCGGGGATGGGCGTCCCTTCGATGACCCGGCGGATCGCCGCGCCGACTTCCTGGAGGCCATCCTCGTCTTCCGCCATCAGGCGCGCCAACCGCTCGCTCAGCTCGTCGAGCGCCGGCGCCTCGCCCAGCACCCGCTTGAAGGCCGCGGTCGAGACGCAAAACCCCTCCGGCACGCGGATGCCCGCAAGCCTGGAAAGCTCCCCCAGGCCCGCGCCCTTCCCCCCGACCTCCTCGACCCGGGTTCGGTCAATTTCCTGGAAACCAAGCACGTACGCACGCATCGCTGCACCTCCCTCATCGAAGGGCGCCACTATAGCGCGACCGGCGGCAGCGTGCAAATCGGCGTCACGACTGGGTTTCCGGAGGTTGTTGACACCCGCTCCGAAAAAGTGGTCCGATCATGGTGCGGGGCAGCGCCGCACGCGAAGCCGATCGAAGGCGATCGTCCGCCATTGAAGGGGGCCCGTCGTCCCTCAGCCGAAGGCCTGCGCCGCAAGGGCGAAGCGCGTCCCGTTTCCGCGTGGCAACCGCTCGGGCCGCAATGCCATCACGGGCACGAGCCGGTCGAGGACGAAGCCGCGCGCCTGCAGCGACTCGACGTGGCCGGCGTGCTCCGATGGCACGTCGATCCGGAGCCGTCCTGCGTGCCGCCGCGCGAGCGCATCCACGAGCGCCAGCGCCGCCGCCGCGTCCGGCGCGACCACCGGCCCGATCACCCGCACTTCCGGCGCCTGCACGGCCAGCGCGAGGCCCAGCGCCTCGCCCGCACCGTCCCGGATGCAGACCTGGTCACAGGCCTGCGCGGCGCGCGCCGCGAGGAAGGCCGCCCGCGGCGTCCCGAGCGCGGCGGCGTCGAGGTCGATGACGCGCGCCAGGTCTGGCAGGCTGTCGGCCGTCGCCGCCGGTTGGTCGAGCGGCGTCCACGCCGCGGCGAACATCTTGTGCAGCGTCCCCACCGTGACGAACCCCAGCCGTTCGTAGAGCGGTCGCCCGGCCTCCGTCGCCGCGAGCACCACCGGCAGGTCGCCCGCAACCGCCACGCAAGCTTCCGTCATTCGGCGCCCGAGCCCCCGCCCCTGCGCCTCCGGCCGCACCATCACCAACCCGAGCGAAGCCATCCCGGGATAGAGGAAGATCCCCGCACAGGCGAGCAGCCCACCCGCCTCGTCCCGGACCCCGACCATCGTCCCGGACGCCAGCGCCGTGGCGATCTCTGCCGCCGCGTAATCCCAACCGACGGCGCGGGAGACGTCGACGATCTCGGCCACCGCGTCCCCACCAAGCCGCTCCACCCAATGGTCCAATCCTGGCTGCAAGGCCACCTCCGCCAACAAGAACGCCACCCCGAAGGGTGGCCATTGTACCTTCGTCGTCGGAGCGGCGGGACCGCTACCCACGCCCCCGCCCCTCACCCAATTTCCTTCACCCGTCCCACCTGCCCATCCGCCAGCCGCACCTTGATCCCATGCGGATGAAACGCCGAGCTCGTGAGGATCGCCGCCACCACGCCGCGCGTGATGCGGCCCGTGCGCTGGTCCGCCTTCAACACGATCCCCACCGCTAGCCCCGGCTGGATGTCCTTCCGCTCCTGGCCGACCATCTCGGCCCCTACGCGGCGCCAGCGGCGGCCGGCGCGCGCGACAGCTTGCCGCCGAGCTTGAGCCCAGCGAAGGCAGCGAGCGGCGTCGCGATCACGCTCGCGACCACGAAGGCGAGCGGGTGGGGCAGCATGAGCATGTTGAACACGCAGAAGAGCGCGAAAATGGCGGCCATGGCGATCGCCGGCACATCTGAGCCCGACTTCGTCAGCACCTTCGTGATCAGCGTCCCCACGAACGCCCCGAGCACCCAGGCGAACCAGACGGCCACGAAGGCGCCCACCGGCAAGGTCGTGATGAACTGCGCGATGTGCGCCTGGTTGTTCATGTCGAGGCCTGGCGGGAACGGGTAGACCAGGCTGTTGCCGTACTCGACCAGCGAGACGAGCAGGCAGCCCACGATCAGGCCGACGAAGCCAGCGAGGAAAGAGCGGAGCACAGGACGGCCTCATCTACGAAGGGAGCATCCACCAGCGTAACCCGGAACGGGCGCCCCGGGCCGTGATCCGCGTACGGTGCCCGCCGCCCCACGCCCCCTAAGCCTTCCGCCGCCCGCCCGTCGCCACCAGCGCCACCGACCCCACGATCAGCGCCGCCGCCGTGCCCGTCGCGCCCGTCACGACCTCGCCGAGCGCCAGCGCGCCGAGGATCGTCGCCAACACCGGGATCACGTACGAGATCGTCGCCACCAGCGCCGGCCGCGCGTTCTGCGTCAGAAACGAGAACGCCGAGAAGCCCAGGCAGGAGCCGAAGATCACCAGGTACGCGAGCGCGAGCCAGGCCTGCGACGGCACAGCGCCCCAGGCCAGGCGCGTGGGCTCGCCCACGCCGATGCCGATCGCCATCAGCACGGCGCCGCCCGCGGCCATCATGAGCGCCGAGTGCCAGACCCACGAGTCCGGCGTCGGCACGCGCTTCGCGACCAACAACCCGAGCGTGCCGAGCGCCGCCGAGATCACCAACACGGCCTGGCCCGCGATCGCCCCCGCGCTCCCCGCCTGCAGCGTCGGCCCGACCAGCAACGCCACGCCCGCGAAGCCCAGCAGCACGCCCGCGGCGCCGCGACCGGTGGGGCGATCGCCGCCCCGCATGCAGGCCTCCGCCGCCAGCAGGAACAGCGGCCCGATCGCGCCGAGCAAGGCCACCGTGCCGGTCTCCACGTACTGCACGGACCAGGTGCACGCGCCGTTGCCGACCGCCACGAAGAAGAGCCCGAGCAGCGCCGAGCCCGCGGCCTGGCTGACCGTCGGCCGGGCGTGGCCGATCGCCATCGCCACGACCGCCATGATCAGCCCCGCGGCCAGGTAGCGCAGCCCGCCCAACATGAAGGGCGGCAGCCCGCGCAGCGCGATCGCGATGCCGAGGAAGGTGGTGCTCCAGACGAGGTAGACGGCGAGCAGCGCCAGCAGAATGGTGAGCTTGCGGCCGCCCAGGCGCTCACGCGCGTGGCGCACCGGGCCGAAGTCGCGCAGGGTCGCGATCATACGGCACCGCCCAGTTGGTCGGCGGTGAACGCGGCGCGCGTCACGACGTCCGTGGGCGCCTCGGCGCGGTCCACCGCGAGCACGCCGTCGAGGTGGTCGAGCTCGTGCTGCAGCAACTCGGAAGTGGGCCAGTCGAGGGCCTCCCAGGCTTGCCAGGCGCCTTGCGGGTCCTGGAAGCGCACCGAGATCGAGATATGGCGTCGCACGCGCACGAGCAGGTCGGGGAAGCTCAGGCAGTCGTCCCACAGCGTGCGGGTCTCGGCGCTGCGCCAGGTGATTTCGGGGTTGAGCAGCGTGAGCGGGCCCAGGCCGAGGTTCAGCGCGACCATCCGGCGCTGGATGCCGAGCTGGGGGGCGGCGATCGCCCGTCCGAAGCCGAGCGCCGCGCGGCACGCGGCGAGGGCGGCGTGGAGCCGGGCGGCGTCCGCCTGGACATCGGGGGCGGTCGGGTCGGCCACGGCGGGGCAGGGCACGCGCAGGATCGGGTCGCCGAGTTGGCGAACGGCGGACAGGAGCGAGGAATCAGGCATGACGGGCACCAGGCGAGCGGGGAGGGCGGGGCGCGCCCTTGCGCCTTTCACCAGAATGCCCTGAAATTGGAACCGTCGCCAGATCCAGATTCATCACGAGAAGGGTTCCAGTTTCCGATGGCCACCTGGGAAGTCGCATTCTCGCTCGACCCCGCGCTCGAGACGCCCCTCTTCTTGCAGATCGCCCGCGGCATCGCTGACGCGATCCGCACAGGCCGCCTGCGGCCCGGCGACAAGCTGCCCGGCACGCGCAGGCTCGCGGACACCCTCGCGGTGCACCGCAACACCGTGATCGCGGCCTACGACGAGCTCGTGGCCGAAGGCTGGCTCGTGAGCCGGCAGACCGGCGGCACCTACGTCTCTGCCGCCATGCCCGACGTCACCCCGCGCCCGCTGACCGAAGGGAGCCAGCGAAGCTTGCTCGCGGCGGCGCCGCCGGCGCCGCCCACCACGCTGGGCTACGCCTTGGCCGACCTGCCGCCCGATCGGCCCTACCCGCAGCGCCCCAAGGACCTGCCGCCCGGCACGCTCAACCTCGGTGGCACCGACGCGGACCTGCGCCTCGTGCCGGTCGAGGCGCTCGGCCGGGCCTACCGCCGCGCGCTCGTCGTGGCCGGCCCGGCCCTGCTCGGCGGCGGCGATCCGCGCGGGCACCTCGCGCTGCGCGAGGCCTTGTCCGAGATGCTCGCGGCCACGCGCGGGCTCACCGCCGGGCCCGAGGGCATGATCCTGACGCGCGGCAGCCAGATGGCGCTCTACCTGGTCGCGAAGGCCCTGCTCGGGCCGGGCGACGTGGTGGCGGTGGAGCAGCTCGGCTACCGGCCCGCCTGGGAGTCGCTCGCCCACACCGGCGCGCGTCTGATCCCCGTGCCGATCGACGCGCAGGGCATGGACCTCGACGCCCTCGAGGCGCTGGCCGAGCGCGAAACGCTGCGCGCGGTGTACCTCACGCCCCACCACCACTACCCGACCACGGTGACGCTGCACCCGGGCCGGCGCCTGCGCCTGCTGGCGCTCGCGCGCGCGCGCGGCATCGCGGTGATCGAGGACGATTACGACAACGAGTTCCACTACGAGGGCCGCCCGGTGCTGCCGCTCGCCGCCTCGGACACAGCGGGCGTGGTCGTCTACGCGGGCACGCTCTCGAAGATCCTCGCGCCGGGGCTCAGGCAGGGCTTCGTGGTGGGGCCGCCGCCTTTGATCAGGCGGCTCGCCAGGCACCGCGTCAGCCTCGACTTGCAGGGCGACCAGGCCGTCGAGGCGGCGCTCGCGGCGCTGATCAACGAGCGCGAGGTGCAGCGGCACGCGCTGCGCATGCGGCGCATCTACCAGGCCCGCCGCGATCACCTGGTCGCGCGGCTGCGCGCCGACCTGCCGGGGGCGCTCGCCTTCTCGCCGCCCGCGGGCGGGATGGCGATCTGGTGCCGCGTGGCCGATGGCATCGACGCCGAGGCCTGGGCCGAGCGGGCGCTCGCGCGCGGGGTCTCGGTGGCGACGGCGAGCCGCTTCGACTTCGATGGGCGCGCGCTGCCCTTTTTCCGGCTGGGCTTCGCGGGCCTCGCGGAGCCGGAGCTCAGCGAGGCGGTCGCAAGGCTCGCCGCTACTTCTTGAAGATCGCCGAGATGCCGGCACCCGCGGCGCCGCCAGCCAGGGCCCCCGCCGCAGCGCCGCCCACGATGAACAGCGGCAGCGGCACGCCGAAGTAGCTGGCTGCGAACACGCCGAGGCCGTAACCCAGCGCGCCGCCGAGCGCGCCGACGCCGGCCGCGCCGGTGGTCACGGCGGTCTTGTGGTTCGCCCAGAAGCCCTGCTTGGGCTCGCTCGGCTTGTTCGGCAGCAGGGCCGCGGCGCCGGAGCCGAGCGCGCCGCCAGCCACCGCGCCGAGCGCGGCGCCACCGACCACGAAGGCCGCGAGCGGCACGCCGAAGAAGCTGGCGGCGAACACGCCGATCCCATAGCCGAGGCCGAGGCCGAGGCCGGTGCCGGCTGCGGCGCCGGGCAGGATCGTGCCGGCGTTGCGCGCGAAGAAGCCCTGCGGCGGGGCCACCTTCACGGGCGCCGGGGCCTGGGCCTTCACGGGCGCGGCGGGCTTCGCCGCGGGCGCGGCCGGGCGGGCGGCGGTCAGCGGGCGGACGGCGGTCGTGGGGCGGACGGACAACGACATCGGGCAGCTCCTGGCGGGTTCACGCGAGCGGATACAGCCTGGTTATCGGGGTCACCATGTCTGAATGCGGTAAAGGATACGTCATTGATTGATTAAGATTCGTTTAAGCAAGATGAAGACATACAGAACCTTCTCTTCTAGCGGCCAAGTCGCGGCCGGCGGATTTGGCGCGCACCTCGGGGTCCCGAGCGAGGGTCGTGGGGGCGTGGCTGTCTGCCTCGCGCGCAGGTGGCGAGGTCGGGATG
>JAKFEW010000005.1:0-2293 GCA_036675505.1 Candidatus Sericytochromatia bacterium | reverse complement strand
GGGCGATGTTCCGCGCCAGCGCCGCCGAGACGCTGATGGGCACGGCGATGGAGGAGCACGCCGCGCGCCTGCTCGCGCTGCTGCAGGAATGGGGCGACCGCGCCTACGCCGACGTGCTGGCGAGCACCGATTCTTCGGCGGTCACCTCGACGCAGGGCCTGCTCGAATTCGCCGGCGCGTCGCGGTCGAAGTATCCGCGGACGTTCGCGACCAAGGCGAAGTAAGCCACTCGGCGCCGCGCCGCGGGTGAGCTGAGCGCGCGGGGTCAGGCGGGCGGCTTGGCCCGGGCGGACCTGCGCGCCACCACCTTCGCGACCGGCCGCGGCGCCGCGGCCGGGCGGACGCGTGCCGGGGCCGCTTTCTTCGCCCGCGCCTTCGCCGGCGCGACCGTCATCGTGAGACCCAGCGCGCCCATCACCTTGCGCACCGTCGCGAATCGCGGCTGCGCGCCGGGCGCGAGCGCCTTGTACAGGCTCTCGCGGCCCAGGCCGGTGGCCGCGGCGATGTCGGCCATGCCGCGTGCGCGCGCCGCGGCCTGCAGGGCGGACTGGAACACCGCGTCGCTGCCCGATTCGAGCGCGTCGGCGAGGAAGACGGCGATCGCCTCTTCGCTGCGCAGATAGTTCGCGGGGTCGAAAGGTCGTGTGCGGAGTGGAAGCGTCATGGGGCGGGTTTCCTCAGTTGCGTGGCCAGTTGCTTCGCGAGGCGGAGGTCGCGTGGCTGGCTGGACTTGTCACCGCCGCACAGCAACAGGAGCAGCGCCTTTCCCACCCGGGTGAAATACACCCGATAGCCGGGGCCGTGATCGATCCGGAGCTCGCTGATGCCCGACCCGACCGGACGCACGTCACCCGGCAGGCCGGCCCGCAACCGATCGATGCGCGCCGCGATGACGCCGGCGGCCTTGTCGTCGCGAAGGCGGGACATCCAGCGCACGAAGCGTTCGGTTTCGCGGATTTCGATCATACTCCGACCGTATCCGCAGGGATACAGCGGCAATATCGGAGAAGGGGCCGCGGCCCTGTCGGACGCTTGCTTCCCAGCCGGTCACCTTTCCCGGCGAGGCATCGGCGCGGGTGGGGCGGGTGCTTCCACCACCGTTGAATCTTTTTGACTCATGCGAGAGCCATCGGACTCATCGATGAGTCTTTTTTCCTCATGACCGAGGCTGCAGGGCCTCACCGACAAGTCTTTTCCGCTCACGGGTGAGCCCCCGGGCCTCACGCGTGAGCCTCGGGGGCTCTTCGCCGAGCCCCGGCGTGTCACCGGCAAGCCGCCGAGCCTCATCGATGACCCTCCGCCGGCTCAGCGATGAGTCCCGACGGTTCATGGGTGATTCTCCGGGACTCATCGGGCAAACCGACGCCTGTGCGGCGCCCGGATCAGCTCCCGTCGCTCTGCCGCGCCTTGCCCATGCCGGCGCGCGCGTGGCTGCCGTGGTCGATCTGGGCTTCGCCCTGCGGGTCGGCCTCGGCAGCCTGGCGGTTGGCGTCGCGCTGGGCGGCCAAACGCTGGTCGGTGCGGTCGTCGTCGAGGTCGGTGTCGTGGCGGCCGTCGTCGCGGGGGCGGGCGGCCTGCTGATTGTCGAGGGCGGCCCGTTCGTCGCTGCGGGTGTCGGGCGTGTCGTTACGGGTGTGATTCCGTTCGTTGGTCATGCGGGGTTCTCCTCGGAGCGGGGGCTCACTCGTTGTCGTTGTGGGCGCTCTTGCCGCCTTCCTGGCCGTGGTTCTTCAGCTGCTGCTGCTTTTCGTCGCCGCCGCCGCGCTGTTTGTCCTTGTTGCCTTCCTGGCGGTTGCCGCCGGCACCGCGTTCGCCGGTGACGTCGAGGCGGTTGCTGCGGTCGTCGGGCTGCACGCCGCGGCGCTGGCCGGGCTGGTCGTCGCCGGGCTGGCCGCCTTCCTGCCGATTGCCTTCGTCGAGCTGCTGGCCGCCGGTGCGGGGGGCGGTGGTGTCGCCGCGGGATCTCTTCGCGTCGTGGTTGGTCATGGGGGGCTCCGGATCGCGCCGGCAACCGCCGGCGTTCCGACCGTGCCGCGGCGGGCGTGGCCTCGCCGTGAGCGGCGGCGGCCGCGATGAAAACTTTTCCGGGGTGCGCACCCGCCGCGGCCGGCCGGCTACGATCGCGCATGGTCAATCGCTCGCTGCTGCTCGCCGTGCTCGCCTCGCCGCTGTTCGTGCCGGTCAGCTGCACGTCGGTGATGCTGCCGGTGGCGCACGGGCTGTCGTTCGCCGGCGTGCGCGATGTCGCCGCCGGCGCCGCGCCGTACGCCACGCCGATCCAGGTGCCGCTGGT
>JAKFEW010000039.1:0-55459 GCA_036675505.1 Candidatus Sericytochromatia bacterium | reverse complement strand
GGAGGATGCGGCTCATCCGCGTCGTCCCAGGCCAGCTTCGTGACGCCGCCCTACGCGGCCATGATCGCCGTCGCGGCGCCGCAATGTTGACCGATCGCGGCGCCAGAATCTTGTCGGCAACAGGCGGTCCACCCGCTTCCCCAGGATCCGAAGGTTGCGTTGGAAGGTCCGATCCGAGACGATCGGGTTTCGCAGTTCCAGCCAAGCGCCGCTTTCCGGCTGCAGGTGCAGGTGCTCCTCTACCAGGACGGCGTTCAGGAACGCGACGATGTACCGGTGGAGCAGGTGCCCTACGAAGTGATCGCGTGCCGGCAGCTCCTCGTCGATCCGCCGCAAGGTGTAGAAGAAGCGCGTCCAGGTCTTCGCGGCGATGTGGACTGGGAGAAACGGGGGCGGGTGCCCATAATGCCGCCGCCAGGCGGGTGTCGCGGCGTCATGGGCCCAGGCCTCCAAGGCCTGCAGGAAGGCGGCACCTGGCTCGCTGCTCGCCAGATCGCCATGCGAAGGGTGCTCCGCTGGGCCGTCGCCCTCGTCGAACTCGCGCGACGGGGCTGCGCCGGCCGTGCCCCAGTTCGGCGTCGGGAAGCTCCGCAACTGGGCCGCGCGCGCCAGCGTCCCGAGCGGATCGGCCGACCCGATCATGTCGGCGAGCAGGCCTAGAAGGTTGTGGATCGAGAAGAAGGTGCCGACGGCGCCCTTGCCCGGCAGCACGTTGGCGGCCGGCAGGTTGAGGTACGCGGCCTGCCACGTCAGGATGTTGGCCTCCAGCGAGGCTAGCGTGTTGAAGTGCTGACCGACCCGGGGGTCGGTGAAGTCTTGATCCGCCATGCCCAGGGCCGCCTTGTATGGCAGGATGTGCGGGTTGGTCCCCATGGCCGCCTGGAAGAACGCCGGGTTCCGGCGGGGCGACGTCTTCGGCCCCAGGATCGCGATCGTCCCCATCTGGCTCACGGTCCGGTCCAGCCGCCCCTGCCCGTCCTCGCGCCATGCGGCCAGCGAGCGCCGAGCGACCTGCAACGCCGAGTCCGACGCTTCCAGGCCCACGAAGCGCGTGTAGTCGGCGGCCCGGACGCGGCGATCGCGGGCCGGCAGAAGCAAAATCGCCTCGCGCGTGCCACCGATTTTCACGAAGTAGTCCAACCAGAGCTTCGGGAAGCGGTTGAACTCCAGCGCCAACCGGGCCCCTAAGGTCATGGCCGCCCAGTTAAACGCGTCGTCCTGGAACTCGGCCTTGAGGCGATAGCCCTCCTGCCAGGCGTCGTTGTGGTTCAGGAACCCGACCACGGCCGGCAGCAGGTCCTCGCGCTCCATGGCGTTTAGGCGCTCGAACGGCACGCCCTTCTCGAGGAGCGACTCGATGAAGGTGGTTGTCAGCGACTCGTGGAACGCCCGCATGGCGTCGGTCACCGCCAACTGCTGGCCGTCGAGCGGTACGTCGGCGGCCTCTTCCCACTTGCCCACCAGCCCCGACGCGACGGCAGCCCTGAAGACCTGGAACACGGTCCGCAGCGGCTGGCGCAGCAGGCTCTCGCCTAGCTGCTGGCGGTCCGCAGGCGCGTTCAGATAGAACGCGTTCGTCGCCAGGAACTCGACCAGATCGTGTAGCGTCCGCGGCTCTGCTGGCCCCCGGTCTGGCCGAGGCAGCACTACCTCGATCTCCTCGGGCCGCAGCGAGTTCGCGTAGAAGCTCAACGGCATGAGCTCGATCCGGTTCTCCGGCTTGAGCACCTTCTGCAGGTACTGGCCCTGCAACTCGTCGATCATCTCCTCGTAGAGGTGCCAGTGCTTGCGCTCCTTCAGGCGCAGGGAGGTAGGCATGTTCCGCCACTGGTTGCTCCGGACTAGCAGGGTGTAAAGCTCCAAGTTGCCGGACAGGATCACGATTAACCGGCGGCTGGTCAAATACTTCCGGACGACCTCCAGGATCGGCCAGCCCTTCTGGAAGTCGGTGTCGATGTCGTCGAGGGCCAGCACGAAGACCGACTTCCCGAGGAAGGCCAAGCTCTGATCGAGGAAGTCGTGGAAGTCCTGTTCCAGCCGGCTGCCGCCCCGAGCCTGCTTCAAGCCGCGCTCCAGGACGTAGCTCGGATCCTCCCATTGCTCGCCCAGGGGATTCTCGCGGCCGACGCCGTCTAGGGCGGCCAGGCCGCTGGCCAGTCCGAAGAGTGTCTTGCTCCATGCCTGGAAGTCCTGCCCGACCGCGGGATCACCGGCTTTCTTCCGCTTCTCATGGTGCTGGTCGATCCGCTCCTTAATTAACGAGAGGAGCACGATAAACACGTTTTCCTTTCGTTCCATCAAGGTCGGGTCGATCACGCCGATCAGCGCGATCCGGTCCGGATCGATCTCAGGGAACCGGCCGGCCGCGGCGTCTTCGAGGAAGTTGTAGAGGAACGTCGTCTTCCCGCTGCCACGACGCCCATGGACGGTAATGGTCGCGTGGCGGCGATCCATCAACCGGCCGGTCAGCACCGCTTCCGCCGAATCCGGTGGTTTCTCCCAGCCGGCGGCATCTTGGATCAGTTGGGCCAACAGACGCCGCAGCTTTTTCAATGCCTCGACCTGGATGGCTTCGCGCTCGTCAGAGTACCGCTGGACGTCGGTCCGGCGGGTCAGATCCAGTCGGATCTTGACTCCGGGCCCGCTGTCTTCCGCGAGGAGAGCCATCTTGCGAGTCCTTTCAACCTGGAACGTCGGAATAGTCTAGGAATACAGTATGTACCACATCGACCGGCCGATAACTCGCTTGCTTGGTCATTCCACCATAGGTCCTAACAGCGGATCACGACACCCGCACATGAGGAAGGAAAGCCCGCCGCCGCCGATGACCAGCTGGTCGCGCTTCGCCGGGGGGTCTTCGTGGATGTAGCCTTCGACGCCGTGGCGCGATGGTTCGGGATCGGCCTCGTGGCCTACCACGACGACCCGCCCCACGCCCATGGACCCGGCGTCGCAATCGGGCCGCGGATGTGGACCTGCGGACGGGGTTTGGATGGGAGAGGTCGGACCTACCCGTCCGTCGCGCCTTACGCGCTGCATCCGGATGATTGGACGGAACTAGGCGAACACGAACTCGTATTGCCGTCCTCGGACGACCCTTGGGGCGCCGGGCCGTTCCGTACGTGGCACTTGTTCGGGCGACCGGGTGATCTTTAGCGGCTTTGCGGCGTTTCGCGCGAATGTACGCTCATTGCTCCCGACTCGGTCGATGATCCGGCTCCTGTGAATACTGTCGCTGATGAAGATGATTTCATCCAGCTCGCGAGCTGCGAGATGTCAGCGGACATCATTTCCCTCCGTTCCAGTATGAAGCCTGTAGGAACCCCTTCCAAGGCCCTCGAATCTAGCCTTGTTTCGGCTCATGATGGCCGTCAGGTAGTTTCGCTTGTTATTGCCCGCGACCTCGAAGCCTCGGCGCGCCAGCTCGTTATCGAGGTCCTGGAGCGTTGCAGCGCCTCGTTCACGGAGGATTTCGCTGACTTTCTCGATGAGGTCCTGCCCACCCAACGGCACCAGGCTCGGCGGGGCGGCCAACGTGTAGTAGGCACCCTTCTTCTCGCCTTGAAGCGCCAACTTCCCGGCATCGACCATCCGCCGGAGGGTCGCCTTCGCCTCATCGTCGCCGAGGTGGCATAGCTCCGCCGCCTGGCTTCGCTTGATGGTGCCGTGCATGCGGAGGTGCTCCATGATCATCGCCTCGGCCACGGCGCGCTCCAGGCCGCTTGCGCGCGTGTATCCTTCGGATTGCCCCAACCTCTGGTAGATACCGGCGCTCAGCGAGTAGCGCCGCGGCTTCTGGCCTCGTCCTTCGGCGAGCCCGCGTTCGACCAGGCGCTCCATCACGGCTCGCGTTTGCCCTTCGCTCTTTTGGAGGTGCTGGCTCGCCTCCTCCACGGTGAGTTGTCGTTCGTATTGGAGCTGGTTCAAGACGATCAAGTCGTCCAACGTCAATCGGGGACCACGCGCGTTGAGTTCATTGAGCAGTCGTACGAAGTCGAGGTTGGCGGGCCCGCCCCGCAAGATGAGGCGCACGGCGGTCTCATCCGTTCCGGCATAGTCAGGGGCCGGGCGGCCGTACCGGAGTTGCCCCTCGTAGATCCGGTCGACGCCACGGGCACTGGATTCCACTAGGCCGATTCGTGCGCATGCCTCGGCAAGCCGAGGGTTCCGGGGCTTTGGCTCATGCGTGAGGATGTTTTGCTGCGTGATGCCGGGTGGAAAGGATCCAGGGTTCGTGATGAGGATGTGGTCGGGGTGCCATTGGACGTAGGTCGTTCCCAATAACGCATAATCTCGGTGGATGAGCGCGTTGTTGATCGCCTCTCGGAACGACTCCTTTGCGTACTCCGGGACTGGCATACGAAGCATCCCGATGGCGATTTCTTGCTCGTTCTTCCTGGCTTCATAGCGTTGCTCCAGGCCCTCGATGATTCGGAGGAGGGGGGCGTGCATGCGCTCGTTGGTGGCGATTTGCGCGTCTCCCCGGATGACCTGGAACGCCGTCTGGTTCGTGGGAAGGAGTTGCAGGAGGCGCTCCTCTCTCCCCAGGAGCAGCAAGCCGGCGACGACCGGAATGAGTTCGCCATCCAGGGTTTCGACGAGTCGGAGCGCCTTGGCTAGTTCGGCATCATCGAGGCCCAGGAGTCGCTGGTCCCCGCCCGCCCGCTTGATGGTTTGGCGTAACCGTTCGAACTCGATCGGGTCGAGGTCACCCCATTCACTGCCCGCAATGACTTGGGCCGTCAAATCTTCGAGCCCGAGCTTGATCCTCCTCGCGCGCTGTTCATGAGGGTAGAACGGGCGGCATTGCGGACCGTTGGTGGTCATCACCCTTTGGAGGCAGGTACCCTTCGTCGTCGCGCAAATGTCGGGGTATCGATCGACGCGCACGGCGATCACCTCGCCGGCGTCCAGGTGGTGGACCGAGATCCTGGTGTTGATGGGCGGGACGGTGTTGCCGAAAATCGCGGCCTGAAGGAAATACGGATCGCGGAACCGGGGCTTGCGCTCCGGATTCAAGCCGGTCACGGTTCCATCGTTCTCGACGCCGATCAAGAGGACGCCGCCGTCCGCATTCGCCAGACACACGACGTTTTCGAAGATCTCGTCCAAGGCGAGCAGCTTTTTGGCGTCGGCCTTGAGCTCCGTAGTGAGCGTTTCGCGGCTTGCGATCAGCCGCAGCACCTCATCATCGGTCATATGGCTCCCCGGAGCTTCCAAATATTTGGCGGGCCAGAGTGAACTTTTGGAATGATACCAAATATTTGGTCTGATCGAGCGGCGAATCGGGGGCGGGGTGAGCCGTACACGTGCGAGAAGGAGCGGATGGCGGGCTACTAGCAGGGAGGCTACGGGACGCCATGGTCCTCGAGCCATTTCGTGACTTGTTGATCCAGCCACCCGGCTTCCGTTTCGAACCAGCGCGCCTCCAAACCGAGAAGCTTAGGTCGAGCTGTCGTCTCGGTTCCAGACGAAGTCGTTCGGAATTGGCTGCACTTCGCCCATCACGATCGCCCGCAGCCTTTCTCGCACCTCTTCTCGAGAAACGACGAAGCCCTCCTCGTCGACATAGGCCTGGGACCGGAGAACGGAATCCAGCAGGTCGGTACGCAATAGCGCACTCGCCAAGGCGGCCGAGAACGCCTCGAACTCGACGCGGTCGACCACGGCCTCCGTCTTCGGGTCGACGGCTCGCTCCATCGCGGACGCCCAGTCGGTATCCATCCCGGAGGTCGACCCCCAGAACTCGTTTTCCAGCCCGAGTGCGAATGCGGAGGCGATGGCCTGGTCGAAAGGGAGACCGGAGCCCAGCACCATTCGCACCACGTCGTCGGCGAGCTGCGCGAGATGGTCAGGTGGGACCGCGGCCGAAAACGGCATTTCTCGCGGCAATTGGACGCCTTCGGGCGCGTGGAAAGGGCGAGGCGCTGGTAACTCCGTCGGCGGTCCGATGGGAGGAAGCGGGATCGCTTCGTCTCGCTGGTTCACCTTTAACCTCGCGGTAGCTGGAATAGCGGGCGCTCGTCCGGATCACTGGGTGTTGCTCCCGACAGGGTGCTCATGCCCGCTCCGCTGAAGACGGTTGCAGCATGCGCGTTTCGGAGCCATGCGGCAAGCGTCTGAATCGGGTCTGCCGGACTTTCGTTCAAGCGGTGCCTCCCGTCGAGGTACTATCAGCCGGTCCCTGACGCGCCAGGAGCTCCTGGCGCGTTCTGTCCAGCTCGCCGATCAACATCTGCTCGTCGGGCAGCGCGGCCCGGTACTCGGCGGCGAGCACCTGGTTCGGCAGGCCCTCGAGCGCGTACTTCGCCATTGCCTCGTCCTTCTGCGCGCACAGGATCAGGCCTACGGGCGGGTTCTCGTTGGGCAGGGTCCAGTGCTCGCGGGCGTAGTTCAGGTACATGTGCATCTGGCCGGCGTCGGCGTGGCTGAAGGCGCCGACCTTGATGAGCTGCCGGATCCGCGCCAGCTCGAGCTTCACGACCATCGCCATGAAGGGTCGCTCCGCGGTCGCCTCGGTCACGTAGGAGACCACCGGGAGGTTGATGGACGTGAGCAAGCAGCGCTCCGTGTCGTAGACGAACTTCTCGTCGCCCACGACGACCTCCTTGCGGCCCTGGAGGATGATCGCCGCCTCGGGCTCGTAGAGGAAGGCGTGCGGGAGGGTGGACATGCCGGCGCCCGTGAAGGCGACTGGTTTGTCGGCCCCGCGAAGCCAACTTGCGAATTGCTCGTCGTGGATCATGGGCGCATCGTACAGCGCCTGCCGGCGATCCGTCCTTACCCCTCGGTCCTCCGGAGCATCCGTACCAGTTCGCCGGTCGCGCGGTCGAACGGCCCGAGATCGCCGAGCGCCCCGGCGATGATCATCGCGCCCATGCTCGTCGACAGCACCAGATCCGCGTCCGCGGCCTCGAGCCCTTGCGACGCGAGCATGGCCTGGCAGGTCGTGAAGAACCGCCGGACCTCCAGCGCCACCGCGGGCGGCAGGTCGTGGGCCGTGGTGCCGAGCACGGGGCAGGGGCAGGGGCGCTCGCCCGCGGCCAGCGTCGCTCGGAACGCCCGCAGCCAGACCTGCAAGGGCTCGGCTTCGGTCGTCGCCGTCCGCTCGACATAAGCGACGAGGCGATCGGTATAACGGGCGACGACGGCCGCCGCGAGGTCTTCCTTGGCCGGGAAGTGGTAGTGGACGCTCGAGCTCTTCACCCCGACGTCGGCCGCGATCTCGCGGTAGCTGAACCCGTAGAAGCCGCCCCGCCGCATGCGCCGTTCGGCGGCGTCCAGGATGGCGTTCGCGACATCGGTCATCGGCTTCGGACCTCCCACGTAGATGGTACCGCGACCCGGCTATCTTGACCGACCAGGCGTCGCTGCGCTATCGTCTATCTATCGATAGATAGAGAGGTGAGTATGACACGCTTCCACCGGGACATCTACCTGGCCGCGGGCCTGCGCACGCCGTTCGGCCGCGGCGGGGGCGCGCTCGCCGGCTACGACGCGATCGGGCTCTCCGTGCCCGTGGCGCGCGCCATGGCGGCTCAGCTCGCGGCCGGCCGGCCGGACCTCGTGATGTGGGGGACGGTCATCCCCAACCTCGGCTGGAGCAACATCGCCCGCGAGATCTGGCTGGACGCCGGCCTGGACCCCACGGTGCCCGCGTACTCCGTGGTCCTGGCCTGCGCGACCAGCATGGCCGCGACCTTCGCGGCAGCGGGCATGATCGGCGCGGGCACGGACGCGATCCTGGTCGGCGGCGTGGAGGTGATGAGCCGGCCTTCGATCGGCCTGACGCCTGCGGCCAGCGACCGGTTGCGCGCGCTCTTCGCCCAAGACCCCGTGGCGGCGGTGGCGGCGCTGGGCCAGCTCGGGCCAGCGGACTTCGTCTTGCCGGCCAAGGGCTGGGCGAACCGCATCACGGGCCGCACGATGGGCGATCATATGGAAGAGACCGTGAAGCAGTGGGGGATCACGCGTGAGGCGCAGGACGACTGGGCCTACCAGAGCCACCTTCGTGCCGTCGCCGGTTGGGAGCGGGGCTTCTTCGCGGATCTCGTCGTGCCGTTGCCCGAGCTCGCGCAGGACGCCAACCCGCGCCCGGGGACGTCGCTCGCGAAGCTGGCCGCGCTGCCGCCGGCCTTCGATCGCACCAGCGGCCAAGGCTCCCTCACGGCCGGCAACACCTCGCCGATCACCGACGGCGCCGCCGGCGTCTGGGTGGTGTCGGCGGAGGGGCGTCGGCGCTTGGAGCCGGGCCATCCCGTCGCGAAGCTCGTCGACTTCGAGCTCGCGGCGGTGGACTTCCGCGCCGACGGCCTGCTCATGGCCCCGTCGGTGGCGATCCCGCGGCTGCTGGACCGGCATGGCCTGCGCTACGAGGACGTCCAGCTCTGGGAGATCCATGAAGCCTTCGCCGCGCAGGTGCTGGCCAATGTCGCCGCGCTCGAGCGGCCGGACTGGATCGCCGCGCGGACGGGCATCACGCGGGACTTCGGCCGGTTCCCGTGGGAGCGCGTCAACCCGAACGGCGGGTCGGTGGCGATCGGCCACCCGTTCGGCGCGACCGGCGCGCGCGACCTCAGCCAGGCGGTGAAGGAGCTGGCCGCGCTGCCGAAGGGTGCACGCGCCGTCGTCAGCGTCTGCGCGGACGGCGGCGAGGGGGCGGTGGCCCTGCTCGAGAACGTCGACGGACCGGATGTGACCATATTACGTCTTGGTAACCAGTTGTAGATCCTGGCGTCCAGCTGTAAGCTGGACCCCATGAAGAACACCAAATCCACGGGTGCCGCCACGCGCGGGCCGGCCGACCATGACGTGCGGACGCAGATCGTCGCCGCGGCGACCGAGCACTTCAGCCGCTTCGGCTACGAGAAGACCGCGGTCGCCGACCTGGCGAAGGCCATCGGCTTCTCGAAGGCGTACATCTACAAGTTCTTCGAGTCGAAGCAGGCCATCGGGGAGATGATCTGCGCGAACTGCCTGCGCGAGATCGTGGGGGCCGTGAAGGCGGCCGTCGACGAAGCCGAGCAGCCCCCCGAGAAGCTGCGGCGGATGTTCCGGGCGATCGTCGCGGCCAGCCTCCGGCTGTTCTCCGAGGATCGCAAGCTCTACGAGATCGCGACCTCCGCGGCCAGCGAGCGCTGGCAGGCGACGCTCGCCTACGAAGCGCAGATCCAGGCGTTGTTACGGGACATCATCCAGGCCGGCCGGCAGAACGGCGACTTCGAGCGCAAGACGCCGCTGGACGAGACCGTCATGGCGATCTACCTGGTCATGCGCCCCTACCTCAACCCCCTGCTCCTGCAGCACGGCTCCGAGAACGCGGATGAAGCCGCGGCCCTGCTCGCACGACTGGTGCTGCGGAGCCTGTCGCCATGAAAATCAGCTAGTGACTATTGACTAAAATGGTCACTGGTTCCAAGATGGGGTTCGCGCATCCCCATCGAAGGAACCCGCCATGCCGCTGCACCCATTCCGCGTCCCCGCCGCCCTCTGCTGGTTGCCCCTGGCGCTCGCCGCCTGCGGCGAGACCCCCCACCCCGACCCCCGCACGGCGCCACCGCTGGTCCGCGCCGCTGCGGTCGAAGGCGCCACGCCCGCTTCCCGGGCGTTCGACGGGACGGTCGCCGCCCGCGTCCAGAGCGACCTGAGCTTCCGGGTCGGCGGCAAGGTGCTCGAGCGCCTGGTGGATACCGGCCAGACGGTCGAGCGGGGCCACCTGCTCATGCGCCTCGACCCCGCCGACCTGGTGCTCGCCGCGCGGGCCCAGGAGGAGTTGGTCGCCGCCGCCCGGGCGCGGGCGCAGCACACGGCCAGCGACGAGCGCCGCAACCAGGGCCTGCTCGCCGCCGGCGCGATCACGGCCGCCGTCTACGAGCAGGGCAAGGCCGCCGCGGATGCGGCGGCGGCCCAGCTCGAAGCCGCCGAGGCCCAGGCGCAGGTCGCCCGGAACGCGAACCGCTACACGGAGCTCCGCGCGGACGCCGACGGCGTCGTCGTCGAGACCCTCGCCGAGCCCGGTCAGGTCGTCGGCACGGGGCAAGTGGTGGTCCGCGTGGCGCAGGCCGGGCGGCGGGAAGCGGTGATCCAGCTGCCCGAGACCTTCCGCCCGGCCGTTGGGTCGATCGGGCTGGCCATGCGCTTCGGCCAAGCCGGCGACGCGCTGCCCGCCAGGCTCCGCCAGCTGTCAGACGCCGCGGATCCGCAGACCCGCACCTTCGAGGCCCGCTACGTGCTGGCCGGCAAGCTGGCGAACGCGCCCCTGGGGACCACGGTCACCATCCGGCTTCCGCTGGAGGCCGCGGCACAGGCGGGGCTCGAGGTCCCGATCGGCGCGCTGTTCGACGACGGCGGGAAGTCGGGCGTGTGGGTGATCGGCGGCGAGCCGGCCACGGTCCACCTACGGCCGGTCACGGTCTTGCAGCTGGACGACGAGCATGCCCGCGTCGCCGGGCGGCTCGGCCGCGGGGAGCAGATCGTGGCGCTCGGCGCGCACCTCCTGCATGAGGGCGATCGGGTGCGGGTCGTGGGTCGGCTCGCGACGGCCGAAGGCCGGGGCGGCCGGCCGTGAGCGAGGGCCGCTTCAACTTGTCGGCGCTCGCCGTCCGCGAGCGCGCGATCACCGTGTTCCTGATCGGCCTGATCTCCCTGGGAGGGCTCCTGGCGTTCTTCACGTTGGGCCGGGCCGAAGATCCCTCGTTCACGGTCAAGGCCCTGACCGTCATCACCGCCTGGCCCGGGGCCACGCCGCAGGAGATGCAGGACCAGGTCGCGGAGAAGCTGGAGAAGCGCCTGCAGGAGCTGCGCTGGTACGACAGGGCGGAGACCAACACGAAGCCCGGCCTGGCCTTCACCACCTTGAACCTGCGCGACGACACGCCGCCCTGGGAGGTGCAAGAGCAGTTCTACCAGGCCCGCAAGAAGCTCGGCGACGAGGCGAAGCTCCTGCCGCCCGACGTGATCGGGCCGCTGATCAACGACGAATACGCAGACGTCACCTTCGCGCTCTACGCGCTCAAGGCCCAGGGCGAGCCCCAGCGGCTGCTGGTGCGGGACGCCGAGGTGCAGCGCCAGCGCCTGTTGCATGTCCCGGGCGTGAAGAAGGTGAACATCGTCGGCGAGCGCCCCGAGCGCCTCTACGTCTCCTTCTCCCATGAACGGCTCGCGACGCTCGGCATCGCCCCGCAGGACGTGTTCGCGGCGCTCAGCCGGCAGAACGCGCTGACCCCGGCGGGCTCGGTCGAGACCAAGGGTCCGCAGGTGTTCGTCCGGCTGGACGGGGCCTTCGACGGCCTCCAAACGATCCGCGACACGCCTGTCGTGGCGCGGGGGCGCACCTTGAAGCTCTCGGACGTCGCCACGGTCGAGCGCGGCTACGAAGACCCCGCGACCTTCCTGATCCGCAACGGCGGGGAGCCCGCGCTCCTGCTGGGCGTGATCATGCGCGAAGGGTGGAACGGCCTCGACCTCGGCGAGGCGCTGGAGCGGGAGGTCCGCGCGATCAACGCCGAGCTGCCCCTGGGCATGCGCCTGACCAAGGTCACCGATCAGGCGGTCAACATCCACACGGCCGTCGACGAGTTCATGTTCAAGTTCTTCGCGGCGCTGCTGGTGGTCATGCTGGTGAGCTTCCTGAGCATGGGCTGGCGGGCCGGGCTGGTGGTCGCGGCCGCCGTGCCGCTGACGCTGGCGATCGTCTTCATCGTGATGGCCGCGACCGGCAAGAACTTCGACCGCATCACCCTGGGCTCGCTCATCCTGGCGCTGGGCCTGCTGGTGGACGACGCGATCATCGCGATCGAGATGATGGTCGTGAAGATGGAAGAGGGCTACAGCCGCATCGCCGCTTCGGCCTATGCCTGGAGCCGCACGGCCGCGCCGATGCTCTCCGGCACGCTCGTCACGGCCGTCGGCTTCATGCCCAACGGCTTCGCCCGCTCCAGCGCGGGCGAGTACACCGCCAACATGTTCTGGATCGTCGGCACGGCGCTGATCGCGTCCTGGGTGGTCGCGGTGGTCTTCACGCCGTACCTGGGCGTCAAGCTGCTGCCCGACTACCCGCCGGTCGAAGGCGGCCATGGCGCGCTGTACCGGACCCCGCTCTACGAGCGGCTGCGCCGGGTGATCGAGCGGGCCGTCGCGCGCAAGTGGTGGGTCGCCGGCACGGTGGTCGGGCTCTTCGTCTTCGCGGTCGTCGGCATGGGGGCGGTCAAGAAGCAGTTCTTCCCGATCTCGGATCGGCCCGAGGTGCTGGTGGAGGTCCAGCTGCCCTACGGCAGCGCCATCACGCAGACCAGCGGCGCCGCCGCGAAGGTGGAAGCCTGGCTCGCGAAGCAGCCCGAGGCCCGGATCGTCACGGCCTACATCGGCCAGGGCGCGCCCCGCTTCTACTTCGCGATGGGGACGGAGCTCCCGGACCCGGCGTTCGCCAAGATCGTGGTCCGTACCGGAAGCGAGGAGGAGCGCGAGGCCCTGAAGCACCGGCTGCGTCGGGCGATCGCCGACGGCCTCGCGCCCGAGGCGCAGGTGCGCGTCAACCAGCTCGTGTTCGGGCCCTACTCGCCGTACCCGGTCGCCTACCGGGTCAGCGGGCCCGATCCCGACGAGCTGCGCCGGATCGCCGCCGACGTGCGCCGGCTCATGGGCGCGAGCCCGCTCATGCGCACGGTCAACCTCGATTGGGGGGGGCGCACGCCGTCGCTGCACTTCACCTTGAAGCAGGATCGGCTGCAGGCCGTCGGCCTGACCTCCAGCGCGGTGGCGCAGCAGCTGCAGTTCCTGCTGAGCGGCGTCCCGGTCACCGCGGTGCGCGAGGACATCCGCTCCGTGCAGGTGGTGGCCCGCTCGGCGGGCACCGTTCGGCTCGATCCGGCGGCGATCGCCGACTTCACGCTGGCCGGCGCCAACGGCCAGCGGATCCCGCTGTCGCAGGTGGGGACGATCGACGTCCGGATGGAAGCGCCGGTCATCCGCAGGCGCGACCGCATGCCGACGATCACCGTCCAGGGCGACATCGCCGACGGGCTGCAGCCGCCGGACGTCTCGGCGGCGATCACGAAGCAGCTCCGGCCGCTCATGGCGCGGCTGCCGGCGGGCTACCGCATCGACGAGGCCGGCTCGATCGAGGAGTCGGGGAAGTCGATGCGGGCGATGTTGCCGATCTTCCCGATCATGCTGGCGACGACCCTGCTGATCATCATCTTCCAGGTCCGCTCGCTCGCCGCGATGACCATGGTCTTCCTGACCAGCCCGCTGGGCTTGATCGGCGTCGTGCCGACCCTGATCCTCTTCCAGCAGCCGTTCGGCATCAACGCGCTCGTCGGGCTGATCGCGCTGTCGGGCATCCTCATGCGCAACACCTTGATCCTGATCGGCCAGATCGAGCACAACCAGGCGGAAGGCCTGGCCCCGTTCCGCGCCGTCGTCGAGGCGACCGTGCAGCGCGCCCGCCCGGTGGTCCTGACCGCCCTGGCGGCGATCCTGGCGTTCATCCCGCTGACCCACTCGATCTTCTGGGGAGCGCTCGCCTACACGCTGATCGGCGGCACCTTCGCCGGAACGGTCCTGACGCTCCTGCTCCTCCCCGCGATGTACGCCATCTGGTTCCGCATCGCGCCGGCGCCCGCCGAGCCGCCCTTGGCCGTCGTCGCTGCCGAACCCTAGCCACGCCCCCTCCGATCCAGAACAGGTCGTGAACGATGCATGTCCCCCACCTCGTTGCCGCGGCATCGATCCTGATGCTCGCCCTCGCCCTGCCGGCCTGCGACTCGCAGCTCCCGCTGACCGGCACCCCGGCGATCCCGCCCGCCGTAGGCGCCCGGGCCACCCTCGCGGCCTCCGCTGCGGGGACCACGGTCACGATCGACAAGCCGGGCACGCTGCCTGCGGCCGTCCGCGACGCGGCGGACCTCAAGGTCGCGATCGGCCCGGCCTTGATCGCCGTCACCCGCGATCCTGGCGGCTACTACGCCTTCACCGTCCCTGTCGGCTCGCGCATCGAGCCTGACGTCGCGGGGGCCTGGAAGGTCCTGTTCGTGATGGACGACGTCGCCTCGCAGATCGTGACCCTCCAGACCGGCTCCCCCGTGCTCTTCGCGGATCCGCCCGTGCTGACCGACCCCGCGCCCGCGCTCCTCGTGCGCGGCCTGGAGCTCGCGCTGACGGCCAACACGCGGGCGGAGGCCGCGCAGTACCAGTTCACCTGGAGCTTCGGCACCTCGGCGGCCGGCCCCTGGCTGCCGATCGCGGGCCAGGGCAAGGCGGTCGCATGGACGCCGCCTGCGGACGGCAACTACTTCGTGAAGGTCGACGCGGTCGACCGGGCCACCCGGCAGTCTTACTCCACGGTCACGCCGTCGGCGCTCGTCTTCGTGACCGACGGCGACGAGGTGATCACGACGGTCCCGACCTCGGGTGCCGCCGAGCGCGGCGGTACGATCCGCCTCGCGTTCAACCGGCCGGCCGGGCTTGGGGGCGGCGACCTCGATTACGCCTGGAGCTGGGGGCCCTCACCCCATGGACCCTGGACCCCGATCAGCGGCAACGCGCCCGAGGTCGCGTACCGGCCGACCGCCATCGGCTCGGCTTACATCAAGGCGGAGGTCTCGAGCCGCGCCACCAACCGCGTCACTACCTTCGTCACGCCCGACGCCGCGGTCTTCGTGGACGAGCGGCGGCCGATCGTGACGGCCGACCCCGGCACCGCGCTGCGCGGCGACCGGATCGGGCTCACGCTCAACCTGGCGGCGACCGGGCCCGTGAACTGGTACTACGGCAAGGGCGGCGCATGGACCCCGCTCACGGGCACCGGCCGCACGAATTCCTTCGTCGTCAACGAGGCCGGGACCTACGGCTTCCGGGTCGACGTGCCGGACGCCGACGGCGCGATCGACACCTTCACGACCACCGATCCGGTGCTGAACGTCAGCGAGGGCACCACGCCGCTGGTCACCAGCGATCCGCCCAACTCCGTGATCAACCGCGGCGCCTCGGTCAAGTTGGTGCTCAACGCCCGTGGCGTCGACGAGGCCAACTACCGCTACATCTGGTACGTCTCGAACAGCCCGAACGGCGGCTGGAGCGCGTTACCGGTCGAGCGTGCGAGCGACCTGTACAAGAAGACCTACGAGTGGCAGACCGAGACCCGCGTGCGCCTGCCCGACGGTGGCTCGAGGATCCTGATCCAGCCGGCCGGCTCCTACTTCGTGCGCGTCGACGCCTCGGAGAAGCACGGCTCGAAGACCTACACCTTCACGTCCAGCTCCCCGGTCGTCACGATCGAGAACTAGCCCGGCCCCTGGCCCGAGGAACCGCCCTATGACCCTCCTCCCGACCCTCGTCGCGATCGCCGTCGCCACGGTCCCCCCACCTGCGCCGGTCGCGCCCGCCATGCCGATCTCGGTCGCAGGCCGGGTCGTCGACGCCAGGTCCGGCCAGCCGGTCCCGGGCGCGCGGGTGCAGCAAGACGGCGCCGTGACCTCGGCCTTCACCCGGCCCGATGGCTCCTTCCGCCTGCCGCTCGAGCGCGGGGCAGGCGATCGCCTGACCGTCACGGGCGTCGGCTACGAAGACCGCACCGCGCCGGTTGGCGACGGCCGCGACGTCGTCGTCAGGCTCACGCCCATCGCCGGCTACGCGTTCGCCGCCCCCGCGCTGCCGGCCCCGGCCGCCGGCACCTCGGCGGCCGAGGCCGCGCCGCTCAACACGGGCTTGATCCTCGCCTACCGCCTGCGCGCGCAGGAGACCAGGGCCGGTACGGCCAGCTTCCAGGGCCTGGTCACCAACGACTACCGGCTCGCCGTACGCCTGCGGTTGCGCCCCTGGCTGCTCGACGCCGAGGGCTCGCACCACCAGACGGACGTCGACGTGACGGGGCTCGAGCTCTCGGCCAACCCGGCGTTCCGGCCCAGTACCTGGCAGGCGGGCGCCCGCGTCGGCCTGCTGACGCCGCTGGGGACGCCCGACCTGGAGCTGGCGGCCCAGGTGGGCTACCGCTGGACGAACACCGTCCCCAACAACGCCGACGTGCCTTACACCGGCTCGAGCCTGGACTGGGAACAGACCCGCCACGCGCTGGGGCCCGTGGGCACGATCGCCTGGCGGCCAGGCCGCGGCCGGTTCCACCTGGAAGGCGGCCTCGGCTGGTACGGCGTCGTGCTCGCGCGTGCCGACGAGCCCGGCCGGCCATTCGCGGATCGGCAGCTCCTCGACGCCCGCGCCGTCGCCGGCTACGAGATCGTGCCCGGCCTGCGGGTCGGCCTGAGCTACCAGGTGGATCGCTGGACCGGCGAAGGCGGTGCCGACCTCGCCCATGTCGGCGCGCTGCAGCTCCACTACACGCCGGGCGGCACGCCCGAGGGGAAGGAGCCGTGAGCATGCGCCACCCGATTCCCTTCGCGATGGCCGCGACCCTGGCGCTGGCGTTCCCGGCGATGGCGCAGCCCATGCCGCCGCTGGGCCTCGGCGAGGCGATCGCGCTCGCCCGTGACAACTCGACGGCGGCGCAGGCCAGCCGCCAGGGGGTCGTGATCGCGCAGGTCGGCCGCGCCCAGACGCTTGCGGGTGCGTTGCCCGAAATCGGCCTGCAGGCCAGCGCGAACTACCAGGACCTCGGCGGCGCGGCAGCCGGCCTCGGCGGCGCCTTCGGCACCATCGCCGGCTTGCCGACGAACGGCGCCTACGTCGACACGGCGCTGTCGGCGAGCCAGCTCCTCTTCGACTCGTTCGCGACCCGCGATCAGCTCGAGATCGGCGATCAAGCCGTCGCGATCGGGAAGCTGGGGCAGGTCCAGGCCGAGCAGGACGCGATGCAGGAGGCGGCGGTGGCGTACCTCGACGTGCTGCGCGCCGAGGGCTTCGCGGCCACGGCCGACGAAGGCGTCCGCCAGGCCCACGAGCACCTGCGGCTCGGGGAGATCCGGTTCGGCGCGGGCACGGCCACGCGGGCCGACGTGCTGCGGCAGCGGGCCGCGCTCGCCGACGCGCAGGGCATCCTGACGCAGCACCGCAACGCCGTCGACCTCGCGCGGCTGACGCTGGCGAACGCGCTGAACGCGCCGGTGGGCGATCGCCCCCTCGACCCGGGTGCCGCCGTCCCCGCCGTCGCGGTGCAGCTCGGCCAGGACCTGCCGGCGGCGCTCGACCGGCGGACCGAGATCCGGCAGCTGGCGCTCCTGCAGCAGGTCGACGAGACGCGCGCGCGCCGTGAAGGCCGGGCCCTCGATCCCCGCCTGTACGCGGGCGGGCGCTACGCGCAGCGCAACCTGTTCGAGGGGCAGTTCCAGGCCGGCGTGACGCTGAGCTGGTCGCTCTTCGACTCGTTCCGCGTCCGCAACAAGGTCGCCGCGGCGCTCGAGCAGGCGCGCCTGACGGGCATCCAGCTCGAGCGGACCCGCCAGCGCGTGGCCCTCGAGATCCGCAAGGCGCACCAGACGCGCCAGGAGGCCGGGCAGCGGGTCGGCATCGCCCGCGAGGGCTTGCAGGCGTCCCAGGAAGCGTACCGCCTCGTGCGCCGTCACTACCAGCTCGGTGCCGGGACGGCCTTCGACGTGACGGACGCCCAGACGACCTTGATCCGGGCCTCGAACAACTACGTGCAGGCCGTCAACGACCTGCGGGTGGCCCAGGTGCGCCTCGCACGCGCCCTCGGGCTGGACCTCGCGGCCTTGCTCGGGCGGCGCTGAAGCAGACGACCCTTCCCCTTCAGAAAGGATCCCCCTATGTCCAACCCCCAAGTCGTCGTGGTCACCGGCGTATCGTCCGGCATCGGGCGCGCCAGCGCGGAAGCGTTCGCCAGGCGTGGCAGCCAGGTTTTCGGCACCGTTCGAGACGTTCCGCGCGCGAAACCCTTGCCCGGCGTCGTGCTGGTCGAGATGGACGTCCGGGACGACACATCGGTCCGGCGCGGGTTCGAAGCCATCTTCGCGCAGGCCGGGCGCATCGACGTGCTGGTCAACAGCGCGGGCGTGACGCTGCTCGGCGCGACGGAGGAGACCTCGGTCGACGAGGCCCGGGCGCTCTTCGACACCAACGTCTTCGGCGTCCTGCGCACGACCCGGGCGGTGCTGCCGCACATGCGCGAGCGGGGCTCGGGCCGGATCGTCAACGTCAGCTCCGTGCTGGGGTTCCTGCCGGCCCCGTACATGGGCCTCTACGCCGCATCCAAGCATGCCGTCGAGGGGCTGTCCGAATCCCTCGACCACGAGGTGCGCCGCTTCGGGGTCCGTGTGGTGCTGGTCGAGCCCTCGTTCACCAGGACCAACCTGGATCGCAACGCGCCCCATACAACGGCCCGGCTGCCGGCCTACGACGGCGATCGCGCGGGCGTGCTCCACGCCATCGGGCGGAGCCTCGAGGACGCCCCTGCGCCCGACGACGTCGCGGCCACCGTCGTCGAAGCGGCCCTGGGGGCCTGGCGCATGCGGCGGACGCCGAAGGGCGAGGCCGCGCTCCTGCGCGTGCTGCGTCGCTTCATGCCGCCCGGCCTCGTCGACGCGAGCCTACGGAAGACCTTCGGGCTCGTCTGAGCCCGCTCCCTATGGCCCCGTGTCTTCGGCTACGTGAGGATTTCCCGCTGTTCGACCGAAAGTACGCTCAATGGGCCAGACTCGGTGGACATGCCGGCGCCGGTGAAGATACAGGCCGAACGGGCGTTATTGAGCCATTCCGCCAGGCTTTCGGCATCGGTCATTGGTGGGCGATCATCTCGTCTCGGTCGAGCTCGACGTAGGCATAGGTTTCGAACATGGCGGCGAGCTGGGCGATGTTGGCGGCGAAGAGCGTGAGGAGCTCGGTGTTGTCGATGTTGCCGGTCGACAAGAGCAGGAGCTTGTAGGGAGCGCCTTGGAGGAGGAAGGACTCGACGAAGTCGGCGTCCTTGGTAATGACGACGCGCTGCTCATCGAGCGAGATGAGGTTGAGCTCGGCATCCGAGGTACGGTTGCCGTTCGGGAGATCGAGCGTGTGGAGCACGTCGAAGCCGAGCTCCCGCATTGCGAGCGCCAGCCGTCGTGGCAGCTGGGCGTCCACGAGGAACTTGGTCATGCCGTGCGCGTGATGTGCTTGACCTGGCTCAGCCGGGCGGCGTAAAGCAGCGCCGCCAGGATGTCGTTGCGCTCGAGGTCCGGGTAGTCGGCCAGGATGTCCTCGTTCGACATGCCGGAGCTCAGCCACTGCAGGACCGTCTCGACCGGGTACCGCAGCCCGCGGATGCAGGGCTTGCCATGGCAGATGCCGGGATCGATCGTGATGCGCTTGATGAGGTCTTCTTCGGACGCCTTCACGGGAGTCTCCTTGCTTCCCTCATTGTACCTCGCGAGCCGCGCTCGTACGCTCGCAAGGTTCGTCATTGCGGCTGGACGGTACCTTACCCGAGGTCATGGCCCGCAAGCAAATCCAACAACGCAGGTCGAGGTGCTTGTCGTAGACGCTGACGCACTGGCCGTCCAGGATGACCAGCAGGTCGCCGCTCGAGACGACGTAGAGCGACTGGAAGTAGCCGCAGAGCTCCGCGTGGAAGAACACGTCGCCCGTCGCGAGCGAGAGGCCGAAGACCTCGCCGGCCCCGCCTACCAGGGCGACGCCGGCTTCATGCCAGCTGTCATGCCAGGCGTAGGGGCTCGCGACGTTATTCCACCGGATGGCGGCTTCCCACACGCGTGAGCCGTCGTATCGCTCGAGGACGAAGATTTCGCGTTCTTCCAGGTCGAGCGCCTGGTCGATGGCACCGAGAATCAGCGAGCGGAACGGCGAATCGACCTTGGCGATCCGCGCGCGGGCATCCGACAGCAATTCTCGCTGGGAAGGTTGGAAACCTCCTCTCCGGAGGACGCGGCTTATGACATAGAGCGTATCTCCATGAGACTCGTCCTGGTACGCTCCCAGGTAGTTCAAGGTGGTGACGAGGTCGGCCCAGGCGTCATCCACCGGCTACCACCTTCGAGCGACGCTGCTTTTGCAAGGCCCTGATGGTACTTGGGTTTCCAGGCGTTCGACTGATAGTACGCTCATTGGTCCCGACTCGGTGGACATGCCGGCGCCGGTGAAGACCGTTACCGCGAGCGCGTTTTCGAGCCAGCCGGCCAGCGCTTGAATCGGGCTGACGAATCAGCTTCCACTGTTCTATTTGGCGTGCTTGGGGGCGGCTTTCTTCGAGGGCGTGTCGGATTCAACCTTGGCGTTCGCTGTATTGGTGGCCTTTACCTTGCTCATGGCTTGCATTCCTTGGCCTGCTGGGTCCGCCGCTTGTAGTCCGCTTCCGCCTCCTTGAAGCGTTCCTTGACCTTCTCGATGTCCGCTCAGGCGAAATCTCGCGAGCTGCTACCGGTGACGACGGTCTCCGTTCCGTCTTTCCGAGGCGTCAGCGTGGCCTGACCGCCATTCCGGCGCTCAGAGCGGAAACCCGGGTATTGGCCCCGGCTCGGGCGACATCGCCGCTCGATGATCCACTCGGCCACCGCGGCGTTGATCGCCCAGCCCGCGCCCATGGCGAGCGCCCGCGCGAGCTCCCCGTGGACCGCCGGGAAGAGGAACCAGGGAAGGTGGGTGATCGCCTGCGTCCCGGCGCCCAGGGCCAGGGCGTAGGCGCGGATCATCCAGGCTTCATGGGCCGCGACGTCGCGCTTGCGGATCGCGGCCACGCCGAGGAGCAGGAACCAGGCCATCGCCACGCCGACCACCAGCCGCATCCCGTAGACGGCCCAGCCGTCGAAGCCGGGGAGGCCGCCCTCGGCCTTCGTGACGGGGTACGCCACGGTCATCCACACCCCGGAGAGCGCGACGACCAGGCCGGCGAACACCAGCGCCTTCCCGGCCGACCGGTGCCACCGCGGGTAGCGGCGGCGGAAGCCGGCCGAGAACTGGAACGCCCCGAGGATGGCGTAGGCCAACGAGAAGAGGACATGGAACACGACGGGGAACGGGTCGGCGAGGAACCGCGCGTTCTCCGCCGCCGCCACGCCCCCGCCGACGTGCTGCAGGCGCACCAGCCCGCCGAGCGCGGGCAGGACGGTGAGCAGGAGCAGGCCGCCCACCAGGAACCGCTCGGCCGCCGGGATCGGCGGGGCTTCGGGCTTGGCGAGGGTCGTCATGTCACTTGGCCCGGGGCGCCTGGCCCGCGACATCGTGCTTCGCGTCCATCGACCGGAGGACGTCGTCGATCATGCCGCCGGTCAGCCCGAAGTCGGCCGACTGGCCGGGCAGGATCGCCGTCGCTTCCACGCGGATGCGGCTCGGGTCCACCTCGGAGAGGGTCAGCGTGAGCTTGGGGGCCTCGATCCGCATGAGCGTGTTCTCCGTGCCGCGCGCCGCGATCACCACCATGCCGCTCACGGGGTTGTGGGTCGACTGGACCGCGAGGTTCGACGCGTTGATCGCCTGCACGGCGGAGAGCGTGACCGCCTTCAGGTCGGTGTTCAGGTAGATGCGGTCGCTGTCCTTCTTCACGGCGAGGTTGTGGGCGCAGGCCGAGAGCATCGTCGCGGCGCCGAGCAGAATGGCGATACCGAGCTTCTTCATGGGGTTCACTCCTGTTCAGGTGATCTTTCGATCAGGGGTGCAACGGGTGGGTCTCGCTCGATGAAATCGACGGAAACCAAGGTGATTCCGAGATCGCGGACTTTCCGCAGCAAGCCGTGCAAGGCGGCCTGATCGGCGACGGGACCGGTCAAGAGCGTGTCGCCGTCCGCCTCGAGCGTGACGACCAGGCCTTCGAACCAGGCCGTCCAATCGCCGGCCAGGTGCCCGCGGAGCCTGAGCCGGTATTCCATGGGGGCGCCGCTAGGCCGCGGCATGGGCCGAGGAACCAGCGTGGGAGCGTGGCTCGAAGCCCTTGGCGAGGAGCCACAGCCCCAGCGCCAGCTCGAAGAGCCCACCGGGGATCAAGAGCACCAGGCTGATATGGAGGCCGAAGACCTCGGCGACGGCGCCCGCCACGTGGATCGCGTAGCCGATCACGCCCCAGGTCGCCAAGGGCCGCGGGAGCAGGCGGGCGCGTAGGAGCAGGGCGCACATGAAGGCCCCCCCCACGCCGAGCGTCGCCTGGCCGACCTGGTAGGCCATCGCGTTTCCCTCGATTAGCACGGCGCCCATCGCCGTAGCCCACGCGGGGCCCACGCCGCCGGCGTCGAGGCCGTGGCGGCTCAACGGCACGAGCATGAGCAGGCCGACCGCGCCGATCCCCAACAAGACCACCTGGACGACCAGCGCGACGAGGTAGCCCAGCGCGGTCCGCTCGCCATGGGGCGCGAGGATGGGGAAGAACAGCACGCCCTTCCCCAGGTCCACCGCCATGTTCAGCAGCATCAGGAAGGCGCCGAGGACCAACGTGGCCTGGTGGGCCGGCATCGTCGCGAGGAAGCCGGGCGGGGCGAGGGCGGACGATACCAGGGCGAAGCCGCCGCCGTAGACCACGAACCCCGCGAGGAAGAGCGCGCCGATCACCCGCCCGTACGCCGGGCGCGCGCCCGGCGACGAGGCCGACGCTGCGCTCCGGGCGTTCGGGGCCCGGGCCGTGGTGGTTCCGCTGGTCGTCATGGTTGCCCTCCTGGCTGCTGCGCCGGGGTCGGCGACATCGAAGCAGCGCGCCCGATGTAGGAGGAGCGTAGCCGACCCGTGGTACGGCGGGGTAGCGACTAAAGTATGGGCCCGAGGTATGGTTCGGCGGGAGGGCCTCGGGGGACCGACCGTCCCTACTCGACGAGCCCCAGCTCGCGGGCCCGGGCCACCGCTTCGGTCCGCCGTCTGACCCGGAGCTTCTCGAAGATCTTCATGTTGTGCCCCTTCACGGTGCTCAAGGCCAGGAAGAGGCGCTGGCAGATGTCGTGGTTCGAGAGCCCTCGGGCGACGAGCCGGAGCACCTCGAGCTCGCGTTCGCTCAGGTCATCGGCCCCGATACGGGGCGAAGCCGGGGAGGAAGGGCGCGCCGCCCCTTCCGGCTCGAGGGCCGCCAACACCTTGCGGCCGTATGCCGGGAGGCCTTCTCGTGCGGCCGCCGCCGACAGCAGCCGCGCCATCGGCGGGCCTTCGTCGAGGAAGGTGCGCACGAGGCCGCCCGGCTCGGCCAGCGCCAACGCCTCGCCCAGCACCGCGATGGCCGCCGCCGTCGCGCCTTGCGCCTCGAGGGCGAGCGCCTGCAGCACCATCATGGCGAGCCGGGCGTCATGCCACGCACGGGCGTCGGCGTACCTGCGCAGCGGCTCCAGCAAGGCGAGCGCGCCGGAAGCGTCGCCCTGGGCCAGGGATACCCGTGCCTGGGCGAGCAGGAGGCCGTGGGCGCGGGCCCGCTGCTCGGCCGCCGCCGGCGCCCCTCCGCGAAGCAGCGTGACCACCTGGGCCGCGGCGATGTCCGGCATCCGGAAGGCGAAGCCGTGCTGGTGGACAAAGCCCTCGGCCTCTTCGAGGATCGCGGCGGCGGCCCGCTCGTCGCCCTGGGCGAGGTGGAGGCGGGCGCGGAACACGGCATAGGACGCGAAGGAGTCGATGCTCTCCATCCGTTGGGTCAGCTCCGCGTACCGCCGGCCGTGGTGCTCGGCGATGGCCAGCTCGTTCTTTTCATAGGCGATGCGCGCGAGGCCCAGGTGCGCCTGGCACCCGATGGCTTGCGCCGGCTCGCCGACCAGCTCGAGCACGCGCCGGTAGGTCGCCACGGCCTGCGAAAACGCGTTGTCCGCTTCCTGGACCTGGCCCAGGTTGACGGTCGCCGCGATCGTGTAGAGGGAGTTCCCCGTCGCGCGCCCCGCGGCGATGACCTCGTGGTAGACCTCGCGGGCCGCCGCCCGATCGCCCTGGAACTGGTGGGCGCAACCCAGCGACCAGGCCGCCGCCGAGCGGTGCACGAGGTTGTCGGGGCGTAAGCAGGCCAGGGCGCGCCGCGACTGGTCGATCATGACCGCCGGGTCGTTCTGCATGACCGCCAGCGTGGCGCGGAGCAACGCGATGCGCCCGGAGAGATCCCGGGTGTCCGCGCTGGGCGCCTGGCCACGCAGGGCGGCTTCGGCCGAGACGAGGCGCCGCTCGACGGCGTTGTGGCGCCCGCCGTACATCAGCGTGGCCGCGTACGTCACCCACAAGGAGGGCCGGGCATCCATGGCGGCCGCCGGCAGCGACTCGAGCCAGCCGAGCACGGGCGCGGCGGCGCCGCGCAGCTGCAAGGGCAGCCCGTTGCCCTCGATCAAGGCCTCCGCCCGCGCGAAGTCGTCGGCCGCCGCCGCATGCCGGAAAGCCTCGACCTCCATCCCGTTGGCCTCGTACCAGGCGCTGGCCCGGCCGTGGAGCTCGGTCACCGGCACGGCGTCGACCCCGCTCGGCGGCGCCGCACCCTGGCGGAGCCGTTGCCGCAGCAACTCCGCGAAGAGGTGGTGGTAGCGGTACCAACGCCGCTCGTCGTCCAGGGGAACGAGGAACAGGTTGGCGCGCTCGAGGTACGCGAGGGACGCCTGCCCGGAGCCGGGTGGGTCGCCCAGGACGGCGTCGCAGAGGGAGCCGCACAGCGCCTCGAGGATCGACGAGCGCAGCAGGAACGCCTGGACGCTGGCGGGCTGCTGGCCCAGGACCTCCTCGACCAGGTAGTCCATGACGAACCGGTGGCTGCCGGTGAACGAGCGGATGAAGGCGCCGACGTCCGCATGTCCCCGCATGGAGATCGCGGCCAGCTGCAGCCCCGCGATCCAGCCCTCGGTGCGTTCCTCCAGGGCCGCGACGTCGCTGGCGGCGAGGGTGAAGCCCGTCAAGGCGTTGAGGAACTCGGCGGCTTCGGCCGCGGTGAACCGCAGGTCCGCGGCCCGCAGCTCGCCGAGCTGGCCGCGGGTGCGCAGCCGGGCCAACGGCCAGGGCGGATCCTCGCGGCTGGCGACGAGCAGGTGGACCTGCGGCGGCAGGTGCTCGAGCAGGAACGCGAGGGCCTCGTCGACCGGCCGGGCGTCGATCACGTGGTAGTCGTCGAGCACGAGCACGATGCCGTGCGGGAGGGTCGTGAGCTCGTTGACGAGCGACGGCAGGACCGACGCGGGCGAGGCGGGCCGGGGGGCCTGGAGCGCGGTCAGCGCGCCTTCGCCCATGCTGGGGGCGACGGTCCGCACGGCGGCGATCAGGTAGGTCAGGAAGCGGATGGGGTCGTTGTCGCCCGCGTCCAGCGACAGCCAGGCGGCCGGGCGGCCGCACCGCGCGGCCCAGCTCGCGACCAGCGTGCTCTTGCCGAACCCCGCGGGCGCCGAGACGAGCGTCAGCTTCCGGGCAAGCCCTTCGTCCAGCCGCTCGAGCAGCCGGGGACGGGCGATCACCTCGGGCCGCGCCGGCGGGATGAAGAGCTTGGTAACCAGCACGGGCGTCGGCATCGGGGCGATCATGTCACGGCGACGCGGGCCTGGCAAACGGCCGGGGCGGCGCTGCGCAAGCCCCGCGGGCGCGAACGGGAAGTTCAGCTTCTGGAGCGTGAACCCGTAGACGTAGCTGTCGATGGCGTTCCAGGCGTGGTCGGCTGGCCGTGTTTGGACCAAGCTGGTCGACGGGAAGTCATGTGCGTTCGCGGCTGAAGGGAGACAGCGCCTTGAGCGACCACAGGCCCACCCCACCACCTCCGTCCGGGCCCACGGCCGCCCGGCCGAGATGGGGCGTTCCCATCCTCGTGACCGCGCTGCTTGCGGTTTCCGCTGGGTCCGCTGCCTGGATGTGGTACGCCACAGAGAGGGTGGAGGAGCGCCGGAACGCCCAGTTGCGAGAGCACGGGAAGACGGTCTGGGAAGGGCTGCTGGCGTACACCTTGGATCAGGACTGCTGTTATCGGTACCCCAGCGCCCGGGAGGTGGAGGCGGAGCTGACCGGGCCCGGGAACTACCTGCCCGGTCGCCGCCTGCCGCCCAACCCTTGGGCGGACCCGCCCAGGCCGATCCGGCTTGTCCACGACCACCTGCCGTCGGTCTTGCCGACCCTCGCCGAGCTGCAGGCCGGCACGGGCCGGTACGCGGACTGGAAGGTGGTGGAGTCGCTCGTCGTCGGGCCGGGCCGCATGCCTGATGCGGCGCCGCCGGACGCTTACACCTACGGCGTCCTGGTTTACCTGGTCGGCCCCACCCACGCCGTCCTCTTCGGGATCGGCCAATCGGGGGACAAGGCTCGTGTGGTCTATTTCTTCAACAACATGGGGGGGTGGAGCGCCCTGCCGACCTGGCCGTGGCAGGCCTTCGCAGCCGTTCGACCGAAACACCGTCTGTTGCTCCCGACTCGGTGGACATGCCGGCAGCGGTGAAGCTCACCGCAGCGTGCGCGTTCCGGACCAAGTCCGCCAGCGCCTTGACCTCCCGCATCGTCGAACCCTGGCTACGGGACGATCCGGATCTGGTTGATCTGCCCGCTATTGTAGGCCTTCAGGAACGCCGGGTAGCTCTTGAAGACCACGCAGCCGTGGGACTCGCCGCGCGGTCCGAGCATGTAGCTGTGCGCGAGGAAGCCGTCGCGCCCATGCTGGTTGCCGCTGATCGGGGTGAGCCGCAGCGCCGCAACGCCGTGGAACCGGGCTTCGCGCGGCGTGAGTTTGTAGAGGCCCGCCGGCGTGGTCCCCCGGTTCCGGAGGCGGGACGAGTTCGGATCGTCCTGCGCGGCGCCGCGGCCGGAGTGGGCCTCGAGAACGGTGCCGTCCGGCAGGGTCACGGTGGCCGACGAGACGTCGTACACGGCCGTGCCCGGCTCCGCGCCGGCGGGGGGCTTCTTGACCTCCGAGACCTTCGGGTCCTGGCCAGGGGGCTTGGCGTCGTTGCCGGCCGGCGCCTTCGGGGGGGCGCCGGTCAGCAGCCCCGCGAGGGCGGCGTGGGTGTTCGGACCGAACTTGCCGTCGACGCCCTTCGAGCCCACGGAGTAGCCCTTCGACTCCAGGTGCCGCTGCAGCGCCTTCACGTCGTCCGCGCCGACCGAGCCTGCGGCCACGTTCTTCGCGAGGTCGCTGTTCGCGAGCTGGGGGTCGGCCGCGACCGCCCGGGCCATCAGCTTGAGCATGGCGGGGTCGCTGCCATCCTTGACGTAGCTCTTGCCGCTGAAGGTCTCGCCGTAGGGCGGAACGGGCTCGCCGCCCGGCTTGGCGGCCGACACCGGGGCCACCGCCGGCAAGCCGATGCGGCTCGGGGCCCCGCGCTGGGGCGGCAGGGCGCCGTCTTCGACGCCGGGCGTGCGGCCCTCGGCGCCGGGGACGGGCGGGGTCGCGGCCGCAGTCGCCGCATCACCCTGACCGGAGACCCGGGTGGGCGGCTGGAGCCTCCCGCCCGCCGTGCGTTGCGTGTCGCTGATCCCAGACATCGGACCCCCTTATGGCGCGGAAGACCTTTGGTACATCGCGGGGGCGAGGCGGCGCCTTGCCTCCTTTGACGAACACTTAATGAAGCTTTGATGTCTACAGCCAGGCCCGCGGAAGCGGCTGAAAGCGGCGCATGGGGCCGCCGCTCTGGCCTCGCCCCCCGCGGGGTCATCACGGACACGAGGTTGGAACCGGCTTCTGACGGGCTATGGCCGTCGTTCGACCGAAACGCCGCGCATTGCTCCCGACTCGGTCGATGGTCCCGCTTTAGTGAATATCGTTATGTTACGCGAGGTACGCATCCAGTTCGCGAGACCCTCGATATCAGTCACTTATCTGTTCTCCGGCCTGGCATGGGGCGCTGATGGAAGCACAAGACAAATCACCTACCCGGTTGGTAGGCCACCGCTTCAGGCTCGTACGGTCCGCTGGAGCAGGTCCCGGCGATTGCCGTAGAGGTCCTCGAAGACGGCGACGATCCCGTAGGGCTCCTGGCGAGGCGCCTCTATGAACGTCACGCCGCGGCTTATCATCGCCGGTACCAGCCCGCGGGGTCATCCCTCGTCGCCCGGTCGTGGAGCGTCGCCAGGCTTTCCGTGCCCGTGGTCGCAGGGCCGGTGTGGGCGGCTGGCGCCGTGCGGGCCGGGGCGCTGGCGGTCGGATATGGGAGCACGCCTGCCGCGAAGGAAAGGCCCACGAGAACCACCCACGTCACGACGGCGACCGGGAACACCATGACGGTCGCGCGGAGCTTCTGCTGGTGCTCGTTCCATTCCAAGAAGTTCTGGCGGTCCTCGCCCGTCAGTTGGTGGCTGTCCGCGAGGCGCTGCGCGGCCCGGATGGCGAGCCGTCGGGTGATGTACATCGCGGCGAGCCAGGCGACGCACAGCAGCAGGAGCGCGCCCGGCGCGATGCGCTCGAGCGCGAAGAGCCATCCGACCGGGATCATGGGCCAGCTCCGGTGTGGACCGACGTGGGGGAAACCATTGCTTGTTTCCTACCCATGAGGACGGCGATTCGTTGGCAGTTAGGGTTGCTCGCTTCGGGGGAAACTACACCAAAGCGAGGTATCCGTGCTCACCTCCCAAATTCGGTCTACCAGACTCGTGCGAGGTCTCGCCGTCACGCTCGGGATGGCACTCGCACCCGTGAGCTTGCCTTGGGTGGAGGGCACGCAAGCGGCGGAGTCACGCCCCATGACCAAGCCGGAGGCCCTTGGGCCGCGGATCGAGAAGTTCGATGCCCGACTCCGCCGAATCGAGGGGCGGGTGCTCGTCGAGGTCACGGCGCGGGTGCTGCCGGACGAATCCGCTTCGGCGGTACGCCCACGCGCGTCGGACCTCGTGCTCAAGGCCAACGAGCGCGTGGTCAAGGCTGCCGCGTACCGCTTCGACGAGCGGACAGGCGTCCTGACGCTCCGATTGGACGCGGGCCAGCTCGCGGAGCTGAGCCAGCCCTTACCGCCGCCACACCGCGCCTTTCCGCAGAATCGAGGAGCGACGGGGTGCTTGCTGGAACTGACGGCTTCCAATGCCCACGGGCGTTCGGCCGAGCGCAAGCTCAGCCTGCCCTCGCCTGAGCGCCTCGCGGCGCACCTGCTCGGGGACCGGGCCGGACAGGCCTTTCCGGCACACCCCGGGTGGTCCGATGTGGGGGAGGCACCCGGCTATGCCGCCCCGCGGGTCGGATTGCGGCTGGTGCGTCAAGTGAAGCCTTCATCACCGGTTGCGGGTTCCAGCGAGGTGGATATCCTGGGCGTCCGCGGCGGCGAGATCCAAGCCTTCGTGCGTGGCGAGGCTGGCGGCGGTCGGATGGCCATGGACCTCGCGGACGAGGGCCGTGCGCGTCCGGTTCTGTTGCAGGCCGAGTCGTTCTTGCCGCTCGCCGCCCAGCTTGGTGAAGACACCTACGTGCTCGGCCTCGACACCAGCGACCCTACGAAGGGCGAGCGGCTCGCCGTCCTGGCTGCTGCTGGCGATCGGCGCGTGCAACTCCCTCAGGTGGCGCGGGGGGACCCCGCGTACTGGGCGGCGCGCGACGGAGTGACCTACATGACAGGACTGTCTCTCGATTCGGTCGATTGGACAGGGCGGCACGCTCGGATCGCCACGCTTGCCACGCTGCCAGAACGAGGGGCGCTCGGCGCCGGCCACTTCGCTGTCGCCGAAGTTTCGCCAGGACGCCTTCTCGCGGTCGCGGCGGGCAGCGCATCGAACGATGGCGTGTCGACGACGTTTCTCCGAAGCGCCGTGGTGGCAGCCGGACAAGTCCGGGAAGCCTCGTGGTTGCTCGATCCGATCGGCGGCGACCATCCCTTCGTGGAGGACCTCCGCGCGATCGCGGTTGGCGGACGGGCGCTTGCGGTCGTGAGCTTGGCGCGGGCGGACAGTCGCGCGGTCGTCACGCGGATTTTCGACCTCGCGGACGGGAGCGGGACGCCCATCGTGGATCTGGGGGAGTCGGAAGCCCGAGGCAACACCTGGTTCTGGGGCGCGGCCTACGATGACGGCAAGGTCTTCGTTGGCCGCGGCAATGGTGGGATCGCGGTCTTCCAGGTCGAGGCCGCGCGATGAGGTCGGTTCTCGCCCTCGTCGTGGCCGGACTCGTCGTGACGGCCCCCACGGTGCCCGCGGTAGCGGGGGCCGCGAAGCCCCACCCCCAGGGAGGACGAACGGTGCACGCTGCATCCGGACCGACGATCGATCGAGTCAGTTTTGAAGACAAGGTCGTCAAGCGCGAGACCGGGCTCACCGAGGAGCAGGATTTCGTGGTGCTCGTGAAGGCACGCATCTTGCCCGGGCCAAGGAAGCGTCCCATCGAGCCGGCGTCGATCAAGGTGTTCTTCCGAGGTGAACTCGTCGAGGTTGGGCAACGGACGTTCGACCCCAAGACCGGCGCCTTCTCGCTGACCATCGACTCGGAAGCGCATATGGCTCTCATCCGCCGATTCGCGATCGCAGAAGCGCAGGGGAAGAAGCCCGAGTTGCAGCCCGTCATCGTCATCACGGCCTCGGATGCGGATGGACGAACGGGTAGCGGGCACTACGACGCCCCCGAGATCGCGCCGGGTTCGGCCCGCATCGAGGTCTACGCGGGGTGGACCGACCAGTACGGTCGAAGCCATCGGGGCGACGATCGGGCGGCATCGCCGCCTCCTCCGCATCCCGTCGGGCGCCCGATCTCGCTGGTCGGACCACCGCTCGACGAACGATCGCCGCTGCGGCTCCGCCTGGCGGCTCGGCAAGCCTTTCCTGAGGCGCCGCTGGGCGCCAAGGCCGTGACCAAGATGGTGAGCACGCCAGAAGGGCACCTGGGTCTGGTGCGGACGGGAACCTACCAGACCACCCTGACCCGCCTCGAGCCGGCGTCGGGGAAGGTCCTGGGGACGCAGGCCTTGATGGCTCCCCCGAAGGGGCAGGTGACGCAGGTCCGCTGGGATGCCGGTCGCATGTACCACCTGGCGAAGCGGTCCGGCCGGCGGTTCGTCGTGGAGGCGCGCGAAGCCGACCGTCGCGTGGTGGTGCCGTCCGAGCCTCGACCGATCACCGGGGGCTACGTCGATGACTTCGCTTTGGGGCAAGAGGGCGTTCTCTTCACCGAATACGATTCGTCCGAGCCGTCGGTGGCGGCTTGCGGATGGGACGGCGTGCTGCGCTGGCGCTTCGATACCTCGGCGCTGTTCCCTGGTACGAGCATTCACGGTTCCATGACGCACCTCTCGTTCACGCCCAACGCCGCCTCCGCGCTGGCATTCATGTCGGGCAACGACTACGAGCAGCCCGACGAACCGACTGTAGTCGGGGTCGCCGAAGTCGACTGGGCCGGGAAGATCTTGGCTTCGAGGCTGATGGTGGTTCCGCCGTCTGCAGACCGCGGCGGGGTCGATGGCGGTGCGGCGGCCACGTTCCAGGGACGCAGGTTGATGGTCGTCAACACGAGCAAGGTCATTGGGGAGGATGTGCGGTTTGAAACGGCGGTCTACGACATGGACGCCCGCGCGGCGGAGCCTATCCTCGTGGTGCCTCGTAAGGGTGAAGGGACCGAGGAGGTCTTCGGGGCGGTGGTGCTCCATGACCGACTCGTGATCGCGTGTGGCTCCGACGGCTACGCCGTGCTCGCCGGCGAGAGGTGAGCAGTGGAGAGCGCCGAGGTTCCCGTTTCGACGCTGGACGTTCGGTGGGATGCTCGGCGAACCGGGAATTTCTGGCCGTTCGTCGATTTCGTCGTGGATGGGCGCTCACTCTTGGAGCACCTCGGTTGGCCGGACCAAATCACGGCGATCGAAGGTGAGCCTCGCCCGGTCACCGAGAATGCCTCGAACGTCTCGTGGCCAATGAACCCCTTCCGGCCCATGGAACGGGCGAGGCTTAGGCAACACTGTCGGCGGCCCGACCGGGGAAGCGGGATCGCTTCGTCAGGATAGTTCACAATGCCCTCACCGCTTCCTCCTAGAACCGGATCCCGGTGTTTGGCGCGTGCTTCAACCACCAACGTGCGGCGGCGCCTTGCTCTGCGACGATCTGGTCGTATTGCAGGCGCTCTTCCAGTTCCTTGAGCTTATGCAGGTTCGCGGTTTCGCCAGCCGCCCAGGCCAGGCTCCACCAGCGATAGGCCAATCGGAGGTCCTGGGGTACGACCCAGCCGCGTTCGTACATCTCGCCCAGCTCGGCGAACGCGGCGGTCGAGCCATGGTCGGCGGCTACCGCGAGCCATTTGATGCGCTCCTCGGGGTCCCGGCTCGAATCGGCCTTGGTTCGGGCATCGATGCCCACGAGGAGGTTCCGCCGCTCGGCGGCGCCGAGCTTGGCGCGTTGGACCCGGCGTTCCAGCTCGGCGGTCCGCTCCCGTGGTGGGAGTACGCCGAAGACGTAGCGGCTCCCTCCGACGATCGGTACCTGCTCCGATCCCGACAGCCCCGACCGTCGCTTCATCGAGGCCAACGCCTGCATCCAACCCGCGTAGGCAGGTGTCTTACGCTCCGACCGGACCACGTCGAACGGCCGGGTCGATTTGATGAGCCTGTCTGCGGTCAGCTGGAATTGCCGGATGGCGTCGTTTCGGGTGGCAGGGTTCTTCGCCGAAAGTACGGGCAGCAGGTACCGGGCCGCATCCGAACCGTGGCTCGCCGCGCGTCCGAGAAGCTTGAGCGCCTCTTGCCATTGCCTGGGCACGCCGCGACCATTTGCGTAGAGCCAGGCCAGATCGAATTCGGCGGCGGCGTCCCCTCCCTGGGCGGCCTTCATCAGGATGCCGAGGCAACTCGACCACTCGTGATCGAAGCCCTCATGGGCGCCAAGCTCGCGCAAGAACTCCAGGTGTTCGGTCCGCTTGAAGAGGAGCGTTCCGGTGCCTTCCTCGAAGGTCTCCAACGCCGTCTTCACGTCCTCGCGCGCGGCGCGCGCAAGCAACTTCCCCGCCAGGAATTCGGCCTTGAGGCCTTCGTTCGGATACCGAGCGGCAAGGTGGCGCGCCCGCCACAGGGCGGGCAACGGACCTCTGATGTCGCTCTCGCTGAGCCGACCCGCGGCGAATCGCTTCCCGACTTCGAGGCACAGGTTGGCCCAGTTCCCGTAACCTCTGGCGACGGCGCTGAGTTCGCCCTCCCGGAAGGGGGCCCGCACCCTTTCTGGATTTTCCGGATCGCGGAAGGTGCCGTCGTCGATGTCCTCCCGGTCCTTCCAGCCGTCGAAGAACCAGTACAGGCCCTCCGACTCGTTGCGGACCTCCTGCGGCCCGAGCCAGTAGAGCCTCGCCAGGCGGAGCGATAGCGCGTCATCCGCCTGGTGCGTCGCGCGCAGGTACCAGGCCAAGGCCTTCTTGAGGTCTTTCTTGGTCCCGATGCCGCGCTCGTACCAGGCTGCGACCAGCTTCTGGGCCTCGACGCTTTCATTGATCTCGTCTTGCTCGCCCCGCCTCCTGCCGGCCCGCTCGAACCACCGCAACGCCTCCGGGAGGTTGCGCGGGACGAGCTTTCCTGATTCGTAGTGGCGGCCGAGTTCCAGGTACGACTCGTTCGCCCCGCGGATCCCCGCGAGGGCGTAATAGTCCTGGGCCAACGGGAAGTTCCTGGGGACGCCCCGTCCGTGCGCGTAGTGGCGAGCGAGCAGGACCATCGCGTCGACGTTGTCGTGTTGCACGGCCGGCCAGAGCCGGCGGACCGCCTCGACGGGATCGCGATCGGCCACGCGCTTCGCCCACTCGACCTGCCCCTCGGTCGACCCGCGTTCCGCCGCGCGGCGGTACCAATGGTTCGCGGCATCGGGGTCCTTGAAGGTTACGATTGCGTCGGCGGAACGGCGGGTCGTGAAGCCTTCCTGGTACCGGCGTGCGAGGGCGAGGCAGGCGCCGGCATGGCCCTGGTTCGCGGCCTTCTCGAGCCAGGCCATCACCGCGGGCGGATCGAGGGCCTCGATCTCGGTTTCCGCCCGCAAGACGAGCTGGTTGGCGAGCAGGTACTGGGCTTCCGCTTCGCCGCGCCGGGCCCGGTCCTTCAGGTCAGCGAACGCACCGGGTACGTGGACGACCTGGTAGCGGGAGATGAGGATGAAGTCGTCAAGTTGGACTCGGGCTTCCGAGAACCGCGAGGCGGCCCGGAACGAAGTCCATGCCGTGTGCGCACTCTGGTCGGTGCCGAGCCCTCGCAGGAACATCTTGCCGAGTTCCAATCGCGACTCGTCGTTGCCGTCGTTCAGCAACGCGAGCGCGGTCTTCGGGTCGGCGTGAACACCTCGTCCGTCGCGGAGCATCCGAGCGAGGCCGACCTTCGCGTGCGGGTCGTTGGCCATCACGCCGCGACGGTAGAATCGGACAGCTGTGCGGTCGTCCCGGTGCACGCCCCTGCCCTCGGCGTAGAGGTCGGCGATCGCCGCGTACGCCCGGTGGTAGCCGCGTTCCGCGGCCTGGGCCAGCAGCGCCTCGGCTCGTTTGGCATCCTGCGGCAGCCCCAATCCACGGGCATGCAGCATGCCGAGCGCGTATAGCGCCGGCGCGGAATCACGTCGGAAGCGTTCCTCCATATCCTCGCGCGCCCGCTGCGACCACCATGCTTCGGTTCGCTCACGCCGTTCCGTCCGGCGCATGAGCAGCGGCTCGAGGTCGCCGGGAACTTCGATTTCGGGTTCCTGGGTCAGGAGCGTGTTGATGCGCTCGATGGTATCGCTTTCGTGCGCCGCGTAGGCCTTGGTGAGCCACGCGAGCACGAGGTTCGGGTCCCGAGGTCGCGCCTTGCCGTAGTCGTACAAGCTTGCGAGCCACTGTGCCGCCGTGCCCTCGCCGCCCGCCGCGGCTCGCTCGAGCCACCGGATGCCTTCGGTGATCTTCTCTGGCTCCTTCTCGGCCGCGATGAGCACGCCTCCCAACTGGAGCTGGGCCTTCGTGCTCCCGCCTTCCGCGGCACGGCGGAACCAATTCTGGGCGAGCCGCACAGCCTCGGGCGTGCCCAATGCACGCCACGCTCTCCCCACCTCGTATTGGGCCTGAGCGTCGCCTCTCTCGGCCGCATCGAGGACCTTGGGGGCGATTGAAGGTGAAGCCGCGGGCGTCGGCTCGGCTCGAAGGGACGGCGGGGCGGCGAGGCCCGGCGACGGCAGAGGTAGGACGCCCAGGCTGGCGATGAGCATCAAGCTGGGAAGGCTGCGGTGGGTCATGTCGCCTCGATGCGTTCAGTCTGGTTCGTACCCCCGCCCGCCATCAATGAACCGGGTCAACCCCAGAAACACGGGTATTGGCGCCGACCCTGGTGTCGGGTTACAGCGAAGCCGAAGCGGGCGTTGGGGAAGCTCCCCGCGGAGGAGGAGCGCCATCAATCGGCACAGGTCGAGCGGAAAGATCGGTTCCGACGCGCTCTCGACTTCGTCGAGGGACCACCAGCGATGCGCCCGGTACACCCGTCGCTCTTCGGCTGTGAGGTTGTCGAGCCGGACCTCAGCCTGTGCGACGCGAGCCGGATAGAAACGTTCGAGACAGCGGACTTCCTCTCCGTGCCAGGTGAGCCGATGGTCGCGTACGACGATGCATGGGCCTAGCACCACGTCACGGAGCCCGGTCTCTTCCCATAGCTCGCGCCGCGCCGCATCCTCGTGCGACTCGCAGAACGCGGCCTTCTTCATCCAGCAGGATCAGACGCGCCGAAGGTCGCACCTTCATCTGTCGGTCGACATCCCCGCGCCGCTGAAAGTGACCGCCGCGCGGGCGTTCTGGAGCCATGAAGCCAGTATCGCAATCGGGTCCACCGGACATTCACGACTGCAAAACGACCAAGACGTCGAGATGCGGGAACCGAGATGCGACCTCGCTGACTCGGGCAGCTACGAGCGGCTCCGAGTGGCGCAGGGCCGGGCCAGGCATGAAGTGGACGGTCGTTCCTGTTTTCCCATCACCTTCGATGGCAACGAGGTCGGTCACGGGGACGCCGTCCTCATACCGCTGGGTCCAGGCCCCCTCGAGACGGCGGTTGGTGTGGATGAGCCATCGACTTAGCGCCGCGACCGTCGACATTCCCCGGCGGGGTGTCTCGTCCGGCAGGTGGGCCGTTGGCAGGCCGTCGAAGAAGCGCAAATCCTTGGTGGCCATCACCGGCTTCTTGATGGGGCTCCCATCCACGCCTGGACGTGTATCGGTGCCACGACCATCGTCGGCAACCGACAGCGAACCGTCGATGTGCAACGTGATCGTGCAAACACCCCGACGCCCCAACGACTCCGCCTCGTCGTTGGCGTAGGCGATGGCTTCGAGCACCAGGTGGACGAGCCCGCCTGGCGCGTATTGCTCGGGGTGGCGTTGGATCTGGCTGACGTGATCCGGGTCTACCTGCGCGGCCCAGTCGTGGGTCGTGTTGACCCAAGTCGATCGTTGCATGTCCGCTTACCGCGCTAGAGCCCCAGGAACTTGTCCTGGAGCGATCCCTGCAGCTCGGCGCCAGTGGGGCCGCCTGACCGGTGTGCGATATTACCACGCGCGCTTTGGTGCCCGCGGAATGAGCGGCCCGGCTGCCCGCCGGAAAAACAACGACATCCGCGAAGGGCGCCTGTGTGGCGGTGATCACGACGAATTCCGGCATCGTTGCCATCGTATCCTTCGGTACGGGAGCCAAGCCGAGGAGGATGAAGGCCGATGACCGCGAAGCCAGGCAACGTCTGGGATGACCAGTGGGACTTCGAAGGCAGCGAGCCCTGGTTCACGGGGGCCGAACGTAAGCTGCCCGGGGCGGAGCGCCTCAAGGCGAGCGTCTATGAGTTGCCGCCCGGCGGCCACACCGCCTACCACTTCCACCACGGCAACGAGGAGCTCGTGATCGTCCTGAAGGGGCGCCCCACGCTGCGCACGCCCGCAGGGCCGCGCGTCCTGGAGGAAGGCGAGGTGGTGCCGTTCCGGCGCGGACCCGAGGGCGCCCATGGCTTCTCGAACGAGACGGAAGCGCCGGTCCGGTACGTGATGATGAGCATCCGCGAGTCGCCCGATGCGGTGGAGTACCCGGACACGCGTCAGGTCTCCGTCATGGCGCTGACGAGTTCCCAGTTCGGCGGCCCGCTGTGGGCCATGCAGACCCTGGACCCTCCGGAGGCGTGATTCCGAGGCCAGCCCGCGCCGCTGAGCTAGATGAGCACGAAGCTCAGGAGCAAATGGGTCACGCTCATTCGGGATGGTACTCCCATGATCGGCGGCCGGCGCCCCGCTCGGCTGCGGATGTCGAGCCGCCGTCATCGGCGATGGCGGGGGGCAGGAGCATGACGACCCCAGGACACGGCTCGCCGGGCCCTTCGTGCCGGCGAGGTAGCCGGATCGTGAACGTGCTTCCCTCGCCAGGCCGGCTCTCCACCTCGATTCGGCCTCCATGGGCCTCGATCAGCTCCTTGGCGATGGCGAGGCCGAGCCCGGTTCCGCCGGCCGCGCGCGTGAGCCCGGGATCTGCCTGGTAGAACTGATCGAAGACGTGCCGCCGTTGCTCCGCGGTCAGGCCCACGCCGGTGTCCCGCACGCGAACGACCAGGTCCTCGGGCTCCAGGTCGGCGGCAACCCGTACACAGCCGCCCGCCGGGGTGAACTTGATCGCGTTGTCGAGGAGCTGCTGCAGCGCCTGCGAGAAGCGTTCGACATCCAGCCTGACCGGCAGGTGCACGTCGGCGCGCTCGAGCGCCAGGGCCACGCCCTTCGCCGCCGCCGCCGCAGCGTGGGCCTCGATCGTCGCCTCGAGCACGGGTCGGACGTCGACGTCGTCGGGGTGGATCAGCGGCTGGCCGGCCGAAAGGCCGCCGACCAGGAGCAGCTCGTCGATCATCCGGTGGAGGCGATCGGCGCCGTCTTGGATGCCTCGGACGAGCTCGTGCTCGAGCGGCGCCCGGTCACCGACCATGACGTCCTCGAGCAGCTCGGCGTTGCCGACGATGGCCGCGAGCGGGGTCCGCAGCTCGTGTGTGGTGGCGTCCAGGATCCCCTTCTTGAAGCGATCGAACTCCCGCCGCTGCTCCAGCTCGATCGCCCGCCGCGCCGCCTCGACCTCGGCCCGCCGGCGATCCAGGACGAAGGCCGAGAACATCAAGGTCGTGACCGCCACGCTCATCAGGAAGCCCTGGAGCATGAGCGCCGTCTCGAAGCGGGTGGGGCGCGCAAACGGGCCGAGGTCGTGGAGGGTCCCCCATGTCGCCATCAGGCAGCTGACCACCAGAGCGGAGGTCGCGCCCCGAAACCCGAAGCGCGAGGCCATCCAGGTGATGAGAAGCACGGGCAGGTACGTGAGCGGATAGTCATAGGTGCCCCGGCGAAGCCAGTTGGCGAACACGAAGCCGTTCACCGCCACCAGGATCGCCATCGTAAGGACGAACTCCCCGACCCGAGCTATCGTCCAGGTGGCGGACGACGCCTCGCGCCACGAGAGGAGCCAGGGCGAGAGGATCAAGACACTAACGAAGTCGCCGCTCCACCAGGCCCAGAGGACGTACGCGATGTCGCTCTGGTGGATAGTCCCTGCCGACGCGAACGCGAGGGTGCCCACCGCCGCGCTGACCAGCGGGCTGACGGCCGCGCACAGCGTGATGAAGAGCGCCGCGACGTGCGGTCGCTGGAGCGACGCGTCTTGTCCGACGCGGTTCCGGAAGAGCGCCGCGCCGATCACCGCGCCGGCCGTGCTACCGCCCGCGATGGCCAGATCGGTCGCCAGGGCCCGCGGGGCGCCGAGCAGCATGTGCGCCGCCAGCTCCCCGAGGAAGATCGCCGGCCAGATCCGCGGACCCCAGGCCAACAGCGCCGCGATGCCGACGCCGACAGGGGGCCAGAGCACGGCCTTGTAGGCGTAGTCGACCTGTTCTCCGAAGTTGAAGGCGGTCCAACCGAGCGCCAGGTACGCGCCCACGACGATGGCGAGTTCAGCGCCGTACGGCAGCCTCCGGGAATGTTCGGAAGGCCCGCCCTCAGCCTCAGGGGGTGGCATCGTTCGCTTCGCCCTAATGTCCATGAAGCGACCGCCACTTCATCGGCAGGTAACGGCCCTCCCCGACCCGGACGTAGATTCGCCCCCAGGGTTGGGTCCGAAGCGAGGCGGGCGCCTCCACGCCACCACCGCCACCGCCCATCCCATGGATTGGGTTGGCGTAGATTGGCATGCCATCCACCACGCCGACCTTCGTCATCTGCCCATCGGGGAACAGCGTGAGCTGCTCGACCCCGGCAGGCACCCAAACCCGCCCCTCGTAGGCGACGGCGAGACCTCGGTACCGGGCGGGCACGTCGAACCCGATCTCCTCGTCGGGGTGGAGGCTCCGCCACGCCCACGATCCGAGCACGGCGGCGGCGAGTACCACAAGGACCGCGATGGGAAGCCAGGCGGGCACGGGGCGCCGCTCAACCTTGATGACGGTCATCGGCGTTCTCCTCTCGCTGCGCGACGAGGCCGAGCGGGCCTCCGGACACCACGGCGACCCGCTCGCAGGGCCGCAGCTCGAGCGCCGCGACCGGCACGAGGACCTTCTCCCCGGCGACGCGAAGGCCTACGTAGCGGGCCAAGCCGTTCTCGTCGTCGAAGATGAGGTCGACGATGACGCCCAGCTCGGCGCCGGCCTCGTCAAGCACGCGCCAGCCCCGGACATCGGGGCTTCCTGTCGCGAGGCGGTGGGATCCCCACCAGGCAAGCTTCCTAAGCGTCATCTCCACCTCCGGGCACGCGTCGGTGCCGAGATCGATCATCCTTCGCCGCCCGCCAGAAGCAACTCCAGGCCGACCGTCCCGGCGTTCGCGATCCGCGTGCTTCGGTGCGCTGAAGAATTGCGCCGGAATGGACGCGTGCGATGGCTCCTCGGCACGTCGCCGTTGGTGGCGGCGCCGTCCTCCGGTGCCGATAGCGACGATAAGGATGGCGGTTGACTCGGGTGCCCGCGATCGCATGAATGTCAACGGTTTCCTCGCCGTAGGCCTACCGGCGCGGTCGGATTACCATCGAGTCAGGTTGGCCGCCGATGCCCGACGACGCGTGTCGGCCGCCGGCCGGGCCTATCCGGCGGAGGTGGAAGATGAGGAAACCCATCGGGCTGGCGCTCGCCGCGTGCGTGGCGCTCTTCGGCTGCAACCAGCCACCAACGGACGATGCGGGCGGCGGCGGCGGCAAGGTGGCAACGACTCCGGTCACCGACGTCCAGCGGGCGCGGAACCGGCTCGGTGAAGCCTACGTCCATGCGGCGCGCACCCACGCCGACGTGGTGCGCGGGAACTTCGACGGCGCGATCGGCGCCATCCGGGACGTCCGGGCCGAGCTGACCGAGGCGAAGCGGACCGCGCGGCTGGATACGCAAGTCCGCATCAACGAGATGGACCAGATGGCGATCCGCGTGCAGCGGGAGATCGAGCGACGCTCGCTCACCTCGTACCAGGCGACCGAGAAGTTCGTCGGCGGGATGCAGGGGCTCCTCGCCTCGATGCCGCCGCAGGCCATCGATGGCGGCGGCGGCGGCGCGTCGGCACCGGAAGCCCAACCGCCGATCCGTCACGCGCCAGCAGAAGCGGAGCCGCCTGAATCCCTCGCTCCCGCACCAACACGACCGTGACCGTTCGAGCGGCACCACCGTCACGACGATACGTGCTGCCTGACGACGCTTCGTACATGATTCCGGGACGGCATCACAGCCGACGCCGATGGCGGGGCGGGCGGCCGCTCGGGGGAGGACGACGATGACGAACACGAACGCTCGCACGCGCGGGCTGCCTGGTTGGCTCGTCGCGCTGGCGGTCACCATCGGGGCGATCGGGGCGATGTGGCTGGCCTGGGACCATTTCGGCCCGGTGCAGGAGGCCAGCGGGCCACCGGGTGCCGAAATCGTGGTGCGTTACGAGGGCCACAACTGGATCCCGGTCGATCCGGCGCTGGCCTCCTACCTCCCCGACGACCAAATGGCGATGGTCGGCGTGGACGGCCACTACACGCTGTGGGCCAACCGCGTGGCCGGGCTGGGCGGCGGAGGCGGTGGAGGCGCTCCGAAGGGCCTCGAGACGGGCGCCTACCACCGCATCTACGTCAGGTTGGACGATGGTCGCTACCTTCCGATGATGTGGCAGTCCGCCGCGCCCGAGCACCTTCGTCGTCGTTAGACCCTCTCCTCCGCCATGCCATCATGACCCGGCACCCTACCGTAGGTCCGTTACAACCCGAGGCCGGAGCCCTCCTGCGTCGGTGCGGCCGTCCCGCCGACCTGCCGGAAGGCGTCGAAGAGCTTCGCCTGGTCTTCTTCCCGGATGCCGATCCCGCAGTCGGTCACGTGGATAGCGAGGGACGGCCCGCCAGGCGCCTCCCGCGGCTCGAGCGCGACGCTCACCGTGCCCTCGGCCGTGAACTTGATGGCGTTGTTCACCAGGTTGACGAGGATCTGGCTGACCATGCGGCGATCGCCGCGGACCACCAGCGGCGCCGTCACGTCCTCGATCACGGCCTGGCAGGTCAGCGGCTCTAGGTGGAGGTCGACCTTGCCGGACTCGATCTTCGCCAAATCGAGCAGGTCGTTGATCAGCGAAAGCAGGTGACGGCCGCTGCCCTGGATCAACCGGAGCTGACGCTCCTGCGCTTCGGTGATCGGGCCGGGCAGGCCCATGAGGAGCGTGCCGGCGAAGCCGAGGATCGCGTTGACTCGTAGACCTCGGTCTCCGCGCCTTCGCGCATCCGCCGTCCCGGCTCGCTGTCCACCTGGATGGCCTTTTCGGGCCCGTGGCCGGTGCTCGTTTCGCCTGGAGGGTCAGCCAACCGTCCCGCGCCGATCGACGGTTGTCGCGCCCGGCGGCGCTGGCGATGATGGTGCCGCGCCTTCGGCGCTCCAGCGCCAAGAAGGAGGGTTGAATCATGCGAACGCTCATTCGTGGAGTTACGGTCATCTTCGCGGCGGGGCTTGCCGCCTGCCTGCAGAAGCCCGGCGCGCCTACAGTGACCACGAGCCCATCGCCGGCCACCGCGAGCGCGTTTCCCGCGGCGGTGAGCCCGGCGCCCGCGAGCCCGCTGCCGGGTGGCTTCGTGGCCGTCACGGCCGACGACCCCCGCCTCCGCACGGCCGTCGACAAGGCGGTTCCGCAGCTGCGCGGGACCGACTGGCTCGCCGCGCCCGACCTGGCCGCTGGGGCCATCACCGCCGGCGAGCGACAGGTCGTGGCGGGCACGAACCACCGCGCGACCCTGACCCTCCTCGACGGCGGGAAGTCCCGGCCGGCGCGGATCACGGTCTTCGAGGACCTCGAAGGCCGGTTCCGGGCGACGGCGGTCGACCTCGGGCCCGTGGGGAGCACGGCGCCGCTGCCCGACGTGCCAGCGACGGCGGCCATGCCGGGCGGCTGGTCCGAGCAGCCGCCCGGCGATCCCGGCGTCGCGGCGACCGCGGAGCGGGCGCGCGGCCTGCTGGCCGGCGGGGAATGGCTGCGGCGGCCGGTCACCGTCGAGCGCGTCCTCATAGCCAGGACCCAGGTCGTGGCCGGGCTCAACACTTACCTTGCGATCGACGTCCGGGTCGACGGCTTCGCGCACCGCGTCGATGCGATCGTCTACGAGCCCCTCGAGGGCCCGGCGACGCTGACGTGGGTCCGCATCACCGACCCGGGCCGCGGCGTCGAGGGGGGGTAGGCTACCCCGCCCGTTGATGACGACTCGGTGCTCGAGCCCCGGCTCAAGGGGCCGGCATCTCTCCCAGCCGGCCTGTGGCGGCCTGGGCCACGCGCCGGCCGAGCGCCTGGCCGTCCGTCACGTCGCGCTCGAACTGGTGGCCGGCCCAGCGGCCTGCCGCGGCGGCCTCCTCGGCCTCGGCCCGGAGGGCCGCTGCGTCCTGCGGGAAGGCGGCTGTGAGCACCTCCGCCGCCGCCGCGGCGCAGGCAGCGCCGTCCGACGGCCAGGCCGGGTGGGGCGGCGGCGGCGCGAGCGGCGCCGGGCCGCCCGGCAGCATGCTCGGACGCTGGAGGCGCAGCCGGTACTTGTTCGACCAGGTCGCGGTGGTGGCGTCGGCGAGGGCGATGGCCACCCCGGCCATCGCCCGCGCGGCGTGGGGCGCGTCGGGCCGGCGATCGGCCACCAGCATGCGCGCGCGCGCGTGCCAGGCGACCGGTGGGAGGGCGGCCGTCCAGCGCGTGGCCGCCTCGCGCTGCGCCGGGGTGGCGTCGCGCGCCGCCGCCGTGGCCTGCGCGAGCGCCGCGTCGAAGCCCGGCTCGCCCGGTTGGGGCGGGGCCGGCAGGGCGAAGGTCGCGACGTCGCCGATCGCCCACGTCGCCCACGTGCCCCCCAGCGCCTCGGCCGGGTAGTCGGCGGTCCATTGCGGCGCGACCGTGGGCAGGGGCAGCTTCACGAGCGCGTCCGAGCCGTCGCCCGCCGCGCGGGCCAGCGCGCGGGCCGCCACGGCCTCGCCGATCGCCCGGCCTGCCGCGACGTCGCTCGGGAAGTTGGCCCCGGCGGCGACCCGGCTCTCGGCCGCGCCCCAGGCGTGCAGCTTCATGCGCTCCGCGTGGGCGGGGAAGAGGCCCGCGAGGACGCCCGCGGCGGCGTACGCGGCGGCGGCATGCTCGGAGGGGTAGCCGGGCACGTCGTCCGATGCGACGAGTGGCCGCAGCGACGCGTCGATCTGGGCCGGCGTGGCGCGCCGCCAGGCCGCCTTCGCGTCCCAGGCCGCCAGCGTGGCGTCGTGGACCGCCACGTGCACGAGCGCGAGGGCGCGGGCGGCGCGCGGCGCGGCCCAGCCCGCGACGAGGACCTTCTCCTGGGCGAGCTCGGCCCAGCGCACGGGCGGGGGCTGGTCGTTCCAGTAGGCGATCGCCCGCCGGTCGTCGTCGCCGCGCCGCCGTTCCCAGTCATGCAGCGCCGCGAGCTCGGCCGCCGTCTCCGGCGCGCCGGGCCCCATGGGCGCTGCCGGACGGATCTCCGCCGCGCTCGCGAGCAGCAGCGTCCGCCAGCGCGCCGCCTCGGGCGCCACGCGCAGCACGCCGACCGCGCCCGCGTCGACCGGGAGCGCGGGCGCGACCGGCGTCGGCGCAGCACAGCCCGCCCCGAGCGCCGCGAGGGCCAGCGCGAGGGCCAGCGCGAGGAAGCGACGCGGCCTCAGGGCAGGCCCGCCGTGTCGTAGATCGCCTTGCCGTCGGCCGGGCCCGGCGTGAAGTACATGAACAAGTTCGAGTGCTCCTGGGTCTCGACCTTCGGCCCGAACTTGATCACGAGGTCCGAGCTGTTGACGAAGGTCGTGGTATAGAGCAGCTTCTGGCCGGCTTTGAGGTCGATGGGCGTGTCGAAGGCCTTGAACGGCGGCTCGTCCCAGTTGTCGCTGCGGTAGATCAGGTCGCCGATTTTGTCGCCGTCGAAGCGGTTGATGTCGAAGGTCTTGCCGCGGCTGTGGAAGTGGCCGGTCATCGCCAGGATCTTCGCGTCCTGCTTGTAGCCCTGGCGCGTGAGGTCGACGATCTTCTTGGCCGCCGACTCGGTGCGCGGCGGGATGTCCAGGTTCTTGTTGATGATGAAGGCCATGCCGAGCGGGGTCTTGATCGTTTCGGGCTTGGCGAACCAGAAGTTGATCTTCACCACGCCCTTGCCGCCGGGCGTCTTCTGCGTGGCGGCGTTGACCCAGTGGGTCTGGATCAGCAGCTGCTGCCGCTTCGCGAGCTTGAGGCCGACGCCCTCGGGATACTTCCAGTCGAGGTTGCCGGTCTGGGCCGCGGTGAACATCTGGTAGGCCTCGTAGTCGATCGCCTCGAAGGAGTCCTCGACGTGGTCGTCCGCGTTCTTCGTGTCGCTCTTGAAGATGTTGCAGTGGTGCGAGCCGGTGGGGTAGGCCACCTGGACGCGACTCAGCATCACGTCCTGGTCCACGGGCAGCTTCATGAAGAAGTTGCGCTGGACCTCGGTCCCCGGCGCGACGTCGAAGGGGCCGACCGAGAGCTGCACGCCCTCGCCGGGCGGCGGCGGCGCCAGGGCGACGTCCGCGGCGGCGGCCAGCGGCGGGGCGACGGGCGGGGCGGCCGGCCCGGTGCCGGCGGGCTGGCAGCCTGCGGCGAAGGCCAGGGCGAAGATGAACAGGGACGAGCGACGGTTCCCCATAGGGATGGACCTCCGGTGCGGACGGATGGGACGGACGTCCGGATCGTACCGCGGCCCGCCCGCTCGTATGCGCACATGAGGCGTTTCTAACGTGAGACGGCTCTAATCCGGCCGCCGGCGCCGGCGCGGCGCCGGCATGCCGTAGGTCGTCTCGGGCGTCGGGGTCGTGGTGGGGCCGGGCGTGGGCGTCGGCAGCGAGTCGATCAGCGCGGGGCGGGCCGGCGGCGCGGGCGTGACGTTCGGCCCCACGCAGCCGAGCGCGGCCGCCGCGGAGAGCAGCAGCGCGCCGCCCAGCTGGAGGGAGACGGGCTCCGCGGCCGCGTCCGCGCAGAACGGGCAGGCGGTCGCCGGATCGTGGTGGCGCGCGCAGGCGGGGCAGAAGGCGAGCGACATGCGGGGACCTCGGTGGCGGGACGGCGGGCCGTCCGGCGGGTATGCGAGCGGCATGAGCGAGCCCGACGCCCGAGTCATACCCGCGGACGCGGCGGACATCATCCCCTACGCCCGGACGACCCACGTCGTCTGGGAGCTCACGCTGGCCTGCAACCTCGCCTGCGGCCACTGCGGCTCGCGGGCGGGCGCGCGCCGGCCGCGCGAGCTCACGACCGCCGAGGCGCTCGACGTCGTGGGGCAGCTGGCCGAGGCCGGCGTGCGGGAGGTGACCTTGATCGGCGGCGAGGCGTACCTGCGGGCGGACTGGGCCGCGATCGCGGCGGCGATCGCCGGGCGCGGGATGGTCGTCACGATGGTCACCGGCGGGCTCGGCGTCACGGCCCGCCTCGCCGACCGGATGGCCGAGGCCGGCGTGCAAGGCGTCTCGGTGTCGATCGACGGGATGGAGGCGACGCACGACGAATGGCGGGGCGTGCCTGGCTCGTGGCGCGCCGCGGTCGCCGCGCTCGGGCACCTGCGGGCGGCGGGGATCGAGACCGCCGCCAACACGCAGATCAACCGGCTGAGCCTGCCGGAGCTCGACGCGATCTACGACACAGCGCGCGACGCCGGCGTGCACGCCTGGCAGGTGCAGCTGACCGTGCCGATGGGCCGGGCCGCGGATCGGCCCGAGCGCCTGCTCCAGCCTTACGAGCTGCTCGACGTCTTCCCGCGGCTCGCGGCGATCGCCCGCCGCGCCGCGGCGGACGGGGTGCGGCTGCACCCCGGCAACAACGTCGGGTATTTCGGGCCCTACGAGGCCTTGCTGCGCGGCGGCGGCGATCCAGCCGTCCACTGGCGCGGCTGCCAGGCCGGCCTGCAGGTGCTCGGCCTCGAGGCCGACGGCTCGGTGAAGGCTTGCCCCTCGCTGCCGACCGCGCCGTACGTCGCCGGCCGCGTGCCCGAGACGCCGCTCGCCGAGCTGCTCGCGACCTCCGAGCGGCTGTCCTTCAACCGCCGGCTGCTCGCGACGCCGGAGGCTGCGACGGCCGAGCTCACGGGCTACTGCGCCGGCTGCTACTACGCGGCCGTCTGCCGCGGCGGCTGCAACTGGACGGCCCACGTGATCTTGGGGCGCCGGGGCGACAACCCCTACTGCCACCACCGGGCGCTCGAACGCCAGCGGCAAGGCGTGCGCGAGCGCCTCGTGCCGGTCGAGCCGGCGCCCGGCCTGCCGTTCGACCATGGCCGGTTCGTGATCGAGCTGGAGCCTCTGCCGCCGCCGGAGCCGACGGACGATCCCCCCGCGCGCCCTCGACGATGAGTTCCGCATGATCCCACGATGACGTGGGTGCCCGCGGCGATTAGGCTGATCGCCGAGCGGCTCCGGGCGGGCCGCAGGAGGGCGAGCTCATGCACATCGAGGCGAGGCCGGCTTGGCGATCGACATGGTCGGCTCGCGCCTTCTGGGTGGCGGCGCTGCTGGGGCTGGCCGGCGCGCGGGCACCGGCGGCCGGCGCGACGATCAATTCGCCCGCTGCGCCTCCGGCGGCTGCTTCGGCCGCCCAGGTCCGCACGTTGCTCCAGGGCTGGTACCTCGCGGACGAGCTCGCGCCAGACGGGTTCCGCATCCGGCGGGCCAACATCTGGATCACCGGCGAGGCGGCGCCGGGGCTGGGGTACCTGGTCCTGTTGAACCCCGTGCGGGCGCTGGCGCCGCCCACCATCGTCACGGACCCGGCGCGGCCCGGAGCCTGGTCGGCGCGCAGCGGCGGCGACGACAAGATCGTGCTCGACGCGTTCGGGCGGTTCGAGCACGGCGGCTGGTCGCTTCAGGCCGGGCAGTTCCGCATCCCGCTGTCGGCCGAGGCGCTCGAGGCGGGCGCCGATCTCGTCACGATCCGCCGGGCGCTCTTCAACGAATCGGCGACGCAGGTCGGCCTGTGGCGCGACATCGGCCTGATGGGCCGGGGCCGCCCCTGGCCCTGGCTCGACCTCGCCTGCGGCGTCTTCAACGGCGAGGGGATGAACGTGGCGGAAGGCGACCACCGCAAGGACCTGGTGGCCCGCCTGGTGGTCGAGCCGGCCGCCGACGTCGCGATCGGCCTGGCTCACCAGGAACGCGCGTTCGGACCGTCCGGCCCGGACCACCGCCGGACCGGGCTGAGCCTCGACGTGCCGCTCGGCCCGCTGGCCGGTCGGGCCGAGGCGCTCTGGGGGATGGACGGCGGTACGACGAAGCTCGGGTGGTTCGTCCAGGTCTCGGGCTTCATGCGGCCGGAGCTGCAGCTCGTCGCCAGGTACGAGGCCTGGGACCCGGATCAGGCACGGGCACGGGTCCAGCGAGACCTGACGCTCGGCCTGAACGGCTATCCAGGCCCGCTGTGGGGCGTGCCGGCGAGCAACGGCGCGAAGCTCGCGCTGAACCTCGTCCACCAGGCCGGGCCCGCGGGCTCGGGCCTCGCCGGCCTCCTGATGTGGCAGGTCATGCGGTGAGCGCCGGCGTGATGCGCGGTGAGGCGCCGTCCAGGCGACAACGCTTTCACGTTCTCAGGGCAATTCGCACATAGGCCGCCGGCGGCTGGCGGCGTATACTTCGTTCGTCCCGCCCTGCGACCCCACAAGAAGCGGAAGCCAGCCCGGTGGTTGAATCGAGCCCCCACGACCCGCTGCCCGAGCTGCTCCTACGGCCCTTCGCCGTCGTCGTGTTCGACTGGGACGGGACCGCCGTCGCCGATCGCCGCGCCGACGCGTCCGCGCTCCGCGAGCGCCTGCTCGCGCTCGCGGCGGCGCAGGCGGTCACGCTCGTGGTCGTGACCGGCACGCACATAGGGAACGTCCTCGGGCAGCTGGACCTGGCGGCCGCGCCGGTCCCGTCCCGCCGCCTCTTCATCGCCACGAACCGCGGCAGCGAGGTCTTCGAGGTCGGCCCGGACGGCGCGGCGACGCGGATCTGGCGCCGGGTCGCGACGCCGGACGAGGACGCCCGGCTGGACGCCGCGGCCGCCCAGGTCCAGGCCACGCTCCAGGCGCGCACCGGGCTCGAGGTCGCCGTCATCGCCGACCGCATGAACCGACGAAAGATCGATCTGATCCCGGGGCCGGCCTGGCATGATCCGCCCAAGGCCCGCATCGCGGAGCTGCTGGCGGCCGTCCGCGAGCGCTTCGCCCGCGCGGGCCGGCCCGACGGCCTGGCCGAGGCGTTGGCCTGCGCCCGCGAGGCCGCGCGCGCCGCCGGGCTGCCCGACGCGCGCGTCACGAGCGACGTCAAGCACGTGGAGATCGGGCTGACCGACAAGGGCGACACGATGGCCTGGGTGATGGCGCACCTGGCGCCGGCGCTGGGCGTGCCGGCCGAGGACCTCCTGGTGGTCGGCGACGAGTTCGGCGAGGTGGCCGGCGAGCCGGGCAGCGACGCGTTGCTGATGATCCCGGCCGCCGGGCGCGCGACGTTCGTCTCGGTAGGCGCCGAGCCTGGCGGCGTCCCGCCCGGCGTGATCGGGCTGCCGGGCGGGCCTGTGGCCTTCTTGCACCTGTTGGCCTGGCAGGCCGGGCTGCCGCGGCGCCCGACCCCGCCGGCGGCCTTCGTGCCCGGCCTCGACCCGGCCTGGACGCTGGTCGAGGACGGCCGCCTCGCCGGCGAGCACGCCGTCGAGACCCGCTTCGCGATCGCCAACGGGCGGCTGGGCGCCCGGTCGGCCCTCGCGGCGGGCGGGCCGGACGCGCGCCCGGCGACCTTCGCGGCCGGCATCTTCGGCGCGGCGCCGGACGGCATCCAGGAGCTGGTGGTCGCGCCGGACTGGCGCCGCGTCGCGATCACGATCGACGGCGAGCGCCTGGACCTGGCGGCGGGCGAGTCCCTGCTGCACCGCCGCGTCCTCGACCTGCGGCGCGGCGTCTGGCACCTGGTGTGGCGCCACCGCTCGCCGCGCGGCCGCGTGACCCGCCTGCACGAGGTCCGCTGGGCCTCGCTGGCCGACCGCCGCCTGCTCGTGCAGGCGTTCTGGCTGGTGCCGGAGAACTACGGCGGGGCCATCACGCTGACGGCCTGGCTGGACGCGCGCGTCGGCAACCTGAGCGGGGCGGCGCACCTCGCGCCGCTCGCGGCGGGGGGCGTCCCCTGGCCTCACCTGGCGGCGCGGGTGCACGGCGCGGGCGCCACGCTCGCGCTGGCCGCGGCCAGCGACCTGAGCGGCCTCGCGCCGCCGACCACCGAGGTGGGGCCGGGCCATGTGGCCGTGCACTACACCGGGGCCCCGCCGATGGGCGGCGCGTGCGCGCTGGTCCGGAAGCTCGCGCTCCACTCGTCGCGGGACGCCGCCGACCCGCTCGCCGCGGCGCTCGCGCATGCCGCCCGCCTGGACGCGACGGCCCTCGCCGCGCTCGAGGCCGACCACGCCCGCGCCTGGGCGGCGCGCTGGGCCGCGGCCGACGTGGAGGTCGACGGGGACGACGCGGCGCAGCACGCGCTGCGCTTCGCCGCGTACCACCTGATCGGCGCCACCGACCCGGCCGACGCCGGGGCGTCGATCGCCGCGCGCGGGCTGACCGGCGAGGGCTACCGCGGGCACGTCTTCTGGGACACCGAGGTCTACCTCCTCCCGTTCTACCTCCACACCGAGCCCGCGGCCGCGCGCGCGCTCCTGGCCTATCGCCATGGCACCCTTCCGGCCGCGCGGGCCCGCGCGCGCGCGCTCGGCCACGCGGGCGCCCTCTTCGCCTGGGAGTCCACCGACAGCGGTGAGGACGCGACGCCGACCCGCGTCGTCGGCCCGTTGGGCGAGGTCGTGCCGATCCTGACGGGGCTCGCCGAACAGCACGTCTCGTCGGCGATCGCCCATGCCGTCTGGCGCTACTGGCAGGCGACGGCGGACGAGGCCTTCATGCGCGAGGCCGGCGTCGAGATCCTCGTCGAGGTGGCCCGCTTCTGGCGCAGCCGCGCGGAACGCGGTGATGACGGCCGGTACCACGTCCGCGGCGTGATCGGCCCCGACGAGTACCACGTGGGCGTCGACGACAACGCCTACACCAACGTCATGGCGCAGTGGGCGCTCGAGCGGGCCTGTGAGGCCGTCGCCGACCTGGCCGGGCGGCAGCCGGACGCCTGGCGGGTGCTCGCGGACCGGCTGGCCTGGGACCCGGCCGAGCCCGCGGCCTGGGCCGAGGTTGCGGACCGCCTGGTGACCGGCCTCGATCCGGCGACGGGCGTCTTCGAGCAGTTCGCCGGGTACCACGCCCTCGCGGCCGTCGAAGCCGCCACGCTCGTACCTTCGCCGGCCGTGGCCCTCGCGCTCGACCCGGCGCTGCAGGCCCGCTCGCAGGCGATCAAGCAGGCGGATGCGGTCATGCTGCTGCACCTGCTGTGGGAGCGCTTCCCCGATGCCGTGCGGCGGGCGACCTTCGCCTACTACGAGCCGCGCGCCGTCCACGGCAGCTCGCTCAGCCCGGCGACCCACGGGCTCGTCGCCGCGCGGCTCGGCGAGTTGGAGTTGGCGCAGCGGTACTTCCGGCTCGCGGGCGCGATCGACGTCGATGACCGCTTCGGCAACACGGCCGCGGGCATTCACATGGCCACGCAGGGCGGCCTCTGGCAGCTGGCGGTGTTCGGCTTCGGCGGCGCCCAGGTCGGCGACGGCGCGCTCGCGCTCACGCCGGCCCTGCCACCGGGGTGGCGTAGGCTCGCGTTCCCGTTCGCGTGCCGCGGCTGGCGCGTGCGCGTCGCGATCACGCCCGCGCTCATCGCGGTGGCGGTCGTCGAGGCCGGCGCCGCGCCGCTCGTGGTGACGCTCCCCGGGGCGGGGCCCCGGAGCCTGGCCGACGGACGCCTGCAGGCGTCCCGGGAAGGAGGAGGCTGGCGATGGGACGATCCGACCGACCGCTGAGCGACGAGGCGGCACCCTGCGAGGCGGCGGGCATGCCGCCGGGCCCGATCCTCTTGCCGCTCGACAACCCGGCCTACGCGCACAGCGCCGTCCACGTGGCGCGCATCGTCGGCGCGGCGCTCGGCCGGAGCCTGATCGTCGCGCACGCCACGGGCCGGCCGCTGTGGCCGGCGGCCGTGCTGGCGCGGGTCGGCCTCGGCCCCGAGGAGGCGGGCGACAGCACGATCGTGCCGCTCGACGGCGAGCCGGCGGCGGCGGTGCTCGCGCTCGCCGCGCGGACCGCGTGCGGGCTCGTCGTCATGGGGCTGCCGAGCCCACGCGGCGGCGGCCAGGGGCTCGGCGCCGTGCGCGAGACGATCCTCGCGGCGGCGCCGTGCCCCGTGTTGATGGTCCCGCCGGGCCTGGACGAGACCTGGGGGCGGAAGGGCCGGGTGCTGCTGCCGCACGACGGGACGCCGAGCACCACGGCGGCGGTGCCGCTCGCGGCCGCGTTCGCCCGGGCGCTCGGCGGCCGGCTGGTGCTCCTCCACGTCGCCGCCGCGACGCCCGCGGAGGCCGGGTCGCTGGGGGTCCCGCGGTTCCTGGATCAGCCGCAGCACGAGTGGGGCGCGTGGCGCGCGGAGTTCCTGGCCCGCTGCGGCTGCCGCGTGACCGTGAGCGCCGACGAGCCCGAGCTCCTGATCGGCGCCGGGCCGCCCGAGGAGGCGATCCTGGCCACGGCGGCGGCGTCCGAGCCCGACGCCATCGTGCTCGGCTGGCACGGGCGGCTCGACAGCGACCATGCGGCCGTGCTGAAGGCGGTGCTCCGGCGGTCGACCTGGCCGGTGCTCGTCCACCGCGTGGGCGCGTGAGCCGGTGCCTGCCGGGGACCGCGCGGCGTCGGACCGCCGGTCGGCTATGCGAACCAGGGACGCAGGAGCGCAAGATGAGCGGGTGCCACCCTCGTTCAGGAGTACGCCATGAAGGCCCTGCCCGACGCCGACGACCGGGGCGAGGCGGTCCTGCGCGCCGCGGGCCTCGAAAAGACCTACAGGATGGGGGACGTGGACGTGCAGGCGCTGCGGGGCGTCGACTTCGCGCTCTACGCCGGCGAGCTGGTGGTGCTGCTCGGCCCGTCCGGCAGCGGCAAGTCCACGCTGCTCAACATCCTGGGCGGGCTCGACGTGCCGAGCGCCGGCACGATCCGCTACCGCGACCACGACCTCGCGATCGCGGATGACGCGGCGCTCACCCGCTACCGGCGCGAGCACGTGGGCTTCGTCTTCCAGTTCTACAACCTGATCCCGAGCCTCACGGCGCGCGAGAACGTCGCGCTCGTGACCGAGATCGCCACGCGCCCGATGGCGCCCGAGGAGGCGCTCGCGCGGGTGGGCCTCGATCACCGCCTGGACCACTTCCCGAGCCAGCTCTCGGGCGGCGAGCAGCAGCGCGTGGCGATCGCCCGCGCGATCGCGAAGCGGCCGGACCTGCTCCTGTGCGACGAGCCCACCGGCGCGCTCGACGCGCCGACCGGCCGGATCGTGCTCGGCGCGCTCGAGGCGGCCAACCGGGAGCTCGGCACGACCACGGCGATCATCACCCACAACGCGGCGATCGCCGCGATGGCCGACCGGGCCGTGCGGCTCGCCGACGGCCGGATCGCGGCGACGTCCCGCAACGCCGTGCGGGCGCGCCCGGCGGACCTGAGCTGGTGAGGGCCGGCGGGTGAGGGCGCTCGACCGCAAGCTCCTGCGCGACCTGTGGCGCCTCAAGGGCCAGGTGCTCGCCATCGCGCTCGTGGTGGGGTGCGGCATCGCGAGCTACGTGGCCTCGGGCACGACCTACCGCTCGCTGGTGGCCTCGCGGGACGCCTTCTACGCGACCAACCGCTTCGCGGACGGGTTCGCGGCCGTGCAGCGCGCGCCGCTGGCCGCCGCCGAGCGGGTCCGCGCGCTGCCGGGGGTGGCCGACGTGCAGGCCCGCGTGGTGGTGGAGGGCCGGGTCGCGCTGCCGGGCGCGCGCGCCTCGGCCTTCGGCCGCTTCGTGTCGCTCGAGCGCGACGCCGGCCTCAACGCGCTCACGCTGCGCGCCGGCCGCCTGCCCGAGCCGGGGCGGGCGGACGAGGTCGTGGTGGGCGAGGCCTTCGCGGCCGCGAACCGCCTGCGCCCGGGCGACGCGCTCGGCGCCGTGCTGCGCGGCCGCCGGGTCGCGCTCGTGGTCGTGGGCGTCGCGCTCTCGCCGGAGTACGTGTGGATCATCCCGGCGGGCGGCTTCGTGCCCGACGACGAACGGTACGGCGTGTTCTGGGTCGAGCGGCGGGCGCTCGAGCGCGCGGAGGGGATGGCCGGCGCGTTCAACGACCTGGCCCTGGCGTTCTCGCCGGGCGCGGACGCCCGCGCGGTGCTGGCCTCGGTGGACCGGATCCTCGCGCCGTACGGCGGCCTCGACGCCTACGGCCGCGATCGCCAGGCTTCGCACCGCCTGCTCGACCAGGAGCTGCGCCAGCTCGCCGGGTCGGCGACCTTGCTGCCGCTGGTGATCCTCGCCGTCGCCATGTTCCTGCTGCACCTCCTGCTCGGGCGCATCGTCGCGGGGCAGCGCGAGCAGCTCGCGGCCTTGAAGGCGCTCGGCTACACGAACGCCGAGGTCGGCTCGCACTACGCGCTCTTCGCGCTGGCCGTCGCGGGCCTGGGCGCGCTGTTCGGGATCGGGCTCGGCGTCTGGGGCGGGCGGACCTTCGTCGACCTCTACGCCACCTACTTCCGGCTGCCGGTGCTCGGCTACCGCCTGGCGCCCGCGGACCTCGCGTTCGGCGTGCTGCTCAGCGCGGGCGCGGCCCTGCTCGGCGCGCTCGGCGCGGTCGCGCGGGCCGTGCGGCTGCCCGCCGCGGAGGCCATGCGCCCGGCGGCGCCCGCCCAGCGTGGCCCCACCCGCCTCGAGCGCTGGGGCGCGCTGCGGACGTTCCCGGTGGCCGAGCGGATGGTGCTGCGGGACCTCGAGCGCCAGGGCGGCCGGACGCTGCTCTCGGTGCTCGCGATCGCGCTCGCGACGGCGATCGTGGTCGCCGGGCGGCTCGCCTTCGACTCGATCGACCACCTGATGGCGCTCCAGTTCGACCGCGTGCAGCGCGAGGACGTGAGCATCGCCTACACCCACCCGCTCGCGCCGGCCGTGCGCGGCGGCCTCGCCCACATCCCCGGCGTACGGCTCGTGGAGCGCGCCCGCGAGGTGCCCGTGCGCATCCTCGCGGGCACGCGCCGCCGCGAGGCCGTGCTGACCGGCGTCGACGAGGGCGCGACGCTGCGACGGCTGCTCGACCTCGCCGGCCGGCCGGTGCCCCTCCCCGCGGGCGGCCTCGCGCTCTCGCGCGAGCTCGCGGCCCGGCTCGGCGTGGCGCCGGGCGATCGCGTGGAGGTCGAGGTGCTGGAAGGTGCGCGGCCCCGGCGCGCCCTGACGGTCGCCGCCCTGGTGGACGACATGATCGGGCTCGGCGCCTACATGCCCATCACGGCGCTCGATCGGCTGCTGGGCGGGCCGCGCGACAGCGGCGCCATGCTCGCCGTCGAGCCCGGCGCGCGCGACGCGGTGATCGCCCGGCTCGAGGCGATGCCGACGGTGCTGCGCGTGTCGCCTCGGGCCCGCGTGAAGGCGCTTTTCGAGGCGCAGGTCGCGAGGGTGTTCCTGACCTACCAGGTCGTCCTCGCGGCATTCGCCGCGGTCCTGGCCGTGGGCGTCGTCTACACGAACGCCCGCATCGCGCTCGCCACGCGGGGCCGCGACCTCGCGACGCTGCGCATCCTCGGCTTCACGCGCGCCGAGGTGGGCGCGGTGCTCGTCGGCGAGCAGGCCGTGCAGCTGCTGGCCGGGATCCCGCTCGGGCTGCCGATCGGCGAGGGCCTCGGCCACCTGGCCCTCGCCAGCGTGGACCGGGAGCTGTACCGCTTCCCGGTCGTGGTCTCGACCGGGACGTTGGCGTTCGCGGCGGCGGTGGTGCTGGCCGCCGGCACGGCGAGCGCCTGGCGGGTCCGCCGTATGGCTGACGACCTGGACCTCGTGGGCGTGCTCAAGGCGCGGGATTAGGAGGCGGACGATGAAGCTGTCGTTCCGGGCGATCGGGCTCGTGGTGATGGCCGCGGTGATCGGGGCGATCGCGTGGGGCTTCTGGCCGAAGCCGCTGGCCGTGGACGTGGCGGCCGCCGCCCGGGGCCCGCTGCGCGTCGAGATCGAGGAGGAGGGGCACGCGCACGTCCGCGAGCGCGTGGTGGTCTCGGCGGCGGTGGCGGGGAGCCTCGGCCGCATCCCGCTGCGCCCCGGCGACCGCGTGCGCCGGGGCCAGGTGCTGGCCGAGATCCGGCCCGTGCCGCTCCAGCCGCTCGATCCGCGCAGCCGGGCCGCCGCGATCGCGCGCGTGGAGGTGGCCCG
>JAKFEW010000082.1:0-56704 GCA_036675505.1 Candidatus Sericytochromatia bacterium | reverse complement strand
GCGGTCTTTCGGTTTCGAGAGACCTCAACAGCGCGAGAGAGATTTTGCGGCTCGGACTGAGCCTTGTAGGCGCAACGTGGGCGGTTACGCCGTGCGTGCCTACAGAAGCCGTCTGCTTTAGCTGACGGAGTAGTCACCGTCACTACGATCTCGGGCGACGATCAGCACCTGTACATCAACACGTCCACCGAGCAGGTCACGCGCCTCAACACGGATCTCAAGACCGGGAAAATCGGCATGTTCTCAGGCCAGGAGACCGAGACCTTCTTCTCGAAGGGCAAGATCCGCATCACACCAGGGCGCTTCTTTGAGCTCATCGAAGAGGCAGGCGCCGCCCCGGCCTTCCGCGAGCGCGTGCACGCCAAGCGCGCCGACCAGAACTTCTGGGGCCTCGTGACGCTGGGCAGTCTCGCCGTGGGCGTGGGCGGCCTCTCGCTCGGCTACTCGACGTCGTTTTCACGCGGGATGGGCGCTGTCTCGACCATGACGACCTACCTCGGCATGGGCGGCCTCGCCACGGCGGCGGTGAGTAGTCTCGTGTGGACGATCAAGGCCGGCGGGCCAGACTACACTTGGGAGCAGGCGAACGACGCGGTGGTGGACTACCACAAGCGCCTCGACACCCCCGCCAAGCCCTGACCTACTTCGCTTCCGCGACCTTGGCCTTGGGCTCCACCGCCTTCGATTTGGCCTTGGGCTTCGCGGCCTTCTTCACTGGTCCAGCCGCCGGCTGCTGCTCCGCTGTGACAATCCAGTCCCGCACATCGTCAGGCACCGGCATGCAGCTCAGGCGCGACATCCGCACGAGGTCGAACTGGTCCCACCCCGCGGCCCTGAACTCCGCGAGCGTGACCGGGCGCGCGAGCCGCCGCCCCACCTCGAGGTCCACGCACACGAATTTCCCGGTCTCATCGGAGGGGTCCGGCCGCGCGGCGCCGACGCAAGTCGCGATGCCCATGACCTGCTTGTCATCGCCCGAGTGGTAGATGAAGGCCTGGTCACCGGGCTTCATCTTGAGCAGATTCAGCTTGGCGGTGTGGTTCCGCACGCCGTCCCAGGCGGTCTTCTTGTCGCGTTCGAGGTCGTCGAAGCTGTAGGTGCTGGGCTCGGTCTTGAGGAGGAATGTGCTTGTCACGGTGGGATTCCTTTGATGAAGCTAGTTTCGAGGTTCGGGGGTTCCGAAGTCTACCTGAACTCCTGGCGTGAAGCGAGCTAAGTCAGCGATCAGCCGGCGGCCTCGCGTAAGAAGTGTCGTGAACGCAATCAATCGCCAGGGTCCGGCGCATGCGGAAAGACGACCATCCGCCGACCGAGATTCGAGAAGAGATCCTGATCGAGAAACGCCACGGGCCGAACCCGAAGCCTCCCAGTCGGCCCATCGAGAATGCCTGCGACCTGCGTGCGGTGGGTGTCGCGATACGGCCCGGGCCCAACGCGCGACGTCGGTTGAATGGACCGTTCGAAGGTGATGATGCCATGCCACTCGGCATCTCCGATCCGCACGCGAACGGGTAACTGGCCGCCCATCACGTCGAACCCGTCGGCTTCTGCCGTTCCCGGCCCTTCGGGGGTAATCGTCGGCAATCCGTCCCCCTGCCGCCAGGATGGCAACCAGACCGGCAGGGCGTCCCCGATGTCGCGAAGCAACCAAGGGTAGACCCGGTGCCCCCAGCTGGCGCGTTCGACGTCAGTCGCCCAATGGCCCGGGTACGGAGGTTGCAGGTCATAGCGCGTCGACCCGCAGTAGACGCCGGCCAGGACGAGGGCCGCGAGCCCCATGGGGAGGCGATGTGCGAAGGACGGATCTGGGGCTGCTGCCGCGCGAACGCCGCCGAGGTCCCGTGGTACGAGCAGCCGGACGCAACCCGCGCCGACCAGAAACACGGCGAGCGGCCCGAGCATGTACCAAGTATGGACCGCAAGCCAATTCGCCAGCCACAGGGCCGGCAAGAGGCCGAGCGCGCATCGCGCGACTACGGTCGATCGCCAGGCGGAACGTCCGTCCGTTCCGCGGATGGCGATCGCAGGCCCCACGTACGCGCAAGTGAACAGGGCAACGCTCATCGCGCCCCAGTGGAGCACCGTGGTGCCTGGCGACTCGATGGGGAAGAGCGTCCACACCCCCGACAGGAACAGGAGGGCGGCGAGGGCAGCGGTCAACACCGCTGCTCGCCAAAGGACGCGCGCGCTCGGCGTCCGCCGCTCCCCGGTTGGCTCGGTGCCGCTGATCATGGAGCATCCCAGCGGGTAGACGTAGTCAGAATGGTTCGCTCTTGAGGAGGAAAAAACTCGTCGGCAACGTACGCCTACCTTTGGGCAAGCTCGACCACTTCGGCCTGAGCCGTCGGTCCAGGAAGGGGAAGGATATTCAGCGTACCCGGTGCCAGGCCGTCGTTCAAGGCCCTGGCCTCATCAGGCCTCGCTGTCGTCACCTTCGTCGTCGCCAGGCTCGTCGGCCTCATCCTCGTCGGCCCCCGGCGTGCCCCGAACCGTGTCGTAGTGCGCGCCCACGACCACGAACTCGTCGGGGCGGGACGTGCCGGTAAGCACTGCCTCGAGGTTCTCCGCCTCACGCCCGTCGACCTCGAAGGTCTGCCGCGAAACGACCATGCCAGTCATGGCGAGCGCCTCGGCCAGCCAATCCGCGGCCCGACGCAACGCCGCCGGTCGCCCCAGGTGCCGCTCGCCGACGTCCTCCGCGAGGAAGGCGACGTCTCGCTTCATGGCCGCCATTAGTTCCTGCTCGGCGGTGGCCGCGCTGGCGTTCAGCTGGTCCATGGCCCGGTCGAGGTCGAACGTGCTGGCGCGCGGCAGGTTCACGATCAGGTTCCCGCCCATCACGCGCTCCCACTGCCCGCCCGCGGCCTGAATCGCCAGGTCGAACGCGTCCCAGTCCGCGTACACGCAGGCTTCGCGCGGGACCATGAGGTCCGAGCGCCGCAGGAGCGACTTAGCGACCCGTTGCACGTACTGGTAGCATCGCGACCGCTCGTTGCCGCCGTCGGAAGTCCCGTCCGGCGGTCCCTTCCGCCTGGAATGGCCCATCACCACGGCGTCCACCGATCAATCCAGCTGCAGGTAAACACCCGTGTCGTCCTTGATCCGAAGGGCGAGGCCGACGAGTTCGCCGGTGAGGTCCCAGGTGTCGCCATCCGGGAACTCGAGCAGGAGGTTGAGGCGGCCCGCGGGCGATCTGCGGGGGGCGACGATGGTCACGCCAGGCGCGACGCGTGGGGCTTCCGCGATGAAGTTCATGACCGCGGTGCGCTCCGCATCGGACAACGGAAGAGATCGAAACGACGGCGGCAGATCCGCAATTGCCATTTCAGCTACCCACTTTCTTCAACGCTGCCAACAGCCAAGTCACGGCACGTGTGGACGCCGATACCGCGCTCTCGGCGTCACTCATGGTGGGGGCCGGGCCGGATTTGTAGTCAACCCTCACACGGAGGCCTTTGAGCGTTCCGAAGATCCTTTCCCCATCGAAGTCGCATTCGATGCCGGACCGAAGCTGGATCTCTTCCAGGATTCCAGGCCAAAGGTCGTCGACCTCGTCGTGCCCCACGTTCGGACGCCCCGGGTCGAAGGCGGCACCGTTGTCGGAATGGGCGATCCAGGCGTTGGCGGCTTGATACAGCGCGTAATAAGCGCGGCTGATCGCAGCACGCGGCTGTTGGCTCTTCAGGCACTCGCTCGCTTCAGAGAGGTTGGCGCGCGCTTTCACTTGGTACATCTCGATGAATATCGACTTTTCGAGCATATCCGATGCTAACACGTCCGAACTTGCTCGAAAGTCAGCCATAGCGCCGTGAGGGCGCCGTCGCGGCCGGCACGAAGAATTGCCGTGGCGGGTACAAGGCGGGCGGGAGTGGGACGGATGATGATCACCATTCGACCGGCCGGGCCGGCTGACGCTGCGGCACTCATGGCGCTGATCGCGGAGCTTGCCGCCTACCAGGGCGAGCCGGAAGCGGCCGTCGGCTCGGAGGAGCTGTTGCGCCTCCACCTGTTCGGCGAGCGTCCGTCGGCGGAGGTGCTGGTCGGCCTGGTGAATGAAGCGGTGGCAGGCTTCGCGCTGTTCTACCCCACCTTCTCGGTGTACCTGACCCGCCCCTGTCTATGTCTGGCCGATCTCTATGTGCGGCCCGATTTCCGGCGCGCGGGGCTGGGGCGGGCGCTGCTGCGCGAGGTGGCGGCGATCGCCGAGCGCCGTGGCGTGACCCGCATCGAGTTCACGGTGCTCGACACGAATGCGCCGGCGATCGCCTTCTACGAGGCGTGTGGCGCTTCGCCGACGCCGGGCTGGACGAACTGGCGGCTAGCCGACGGTGCCCTTCCGGCCGTGGCGCGTGGCGCGGCGCCGGCGCCGATGAGCGGCGGCGGAAGCACGTCCGGGACGACTACCGTCCATCCGACCGCGGCCGAGAATCAGCCGCGGAATTGAGCTGCAGCCGGCTGCGCAGGTACTCCGCGACCCCCACGTGGCTCGCCACCCGCCAGCGTCCATCGGAGTCCTGGCACAGCCGCCATACCACGTTCACCTTCGGCCACCCCTCCCGCGTCGACACGATCAGGTGGAACCCGTCCGCGGCCTCGCCCACGTTCATCTGCGCCAGGGGCGCCGGTGCGAGCGACAACGCGAGCACGCCGTCCGCTGCGGCCCAGACCTCCGGCTCGACGCCCAGCATCGCGCGCAGGTTCGGCCCGCCCCGATCGCGTAGCTCCCGCCTGATGCCGTCCAGCAACGCTCGCCGGACGGCACCCTCCTCGCCGAACCGGGCGAGCTGCTTCTTGAAGTTCCCCAGCGTGGCTGCCGTGATCATGAGCGACAGCGGCGCAACGCCCAGCGAAGCCAGGCACAGCAGGGCGATCGACGGCCCGAGCGCCGCCAGGATCCGAGGGTCCATGGGCGTCTCGATGTAGCCCTCCATGATGCCCAGCCAGCCGAACACGGCTACGAGCGGCAGCAGCTCCGCCAGCGCGAAAGCCAGCGTGAGCCGGAATTTGCCGTCGAGCGCGTCGTCAGGCAGGGGCTGGAGCGTGGGAGGCATCGGCTTCACCGTCCTAACTGATGGTCCTGCGGCAAGCCATCCGTGATGTCGTAATAGTCGCCCTTGTCCGCGACATGCACATGGATGGCGATGCGCGTGTCGGTAGGCAGCTCGAAGGCCCCCATCCCAATGCCGAGCCAGTCCCGCTGAACGGGGTCCCAAAAGAGGGAGGAGCCGCAGGTAGAACAGAATCCCCGCCTTACCTTCTCGGAAGAGAAGTACCAGGTGAGGTTGTCGGTGCCGTGGATCGTCACGGCGGAGCGGGGGACGTCGGTCGACACGAAGAAATGTCCCGATTGCTTCCGGCAGTCCGTGCAGTGGCACGCGTCGGGCGGAGGCAACGCGCAGGCGACTTCGAAGCTCACCGCCCCGCAAAGGCAGGATCCTTCGTGCATAGAACCTCCTGGTAAGCGTTTCGGTCGTTCAGGCGTGACGCGGGTCATACATCGAGTATGGAGACATCGTACCCCTTCAAGCGGGCGTCACGCGTCGCGAGGGTCAGGCCTTCGAGCCCTGCCTGGGCAACCAGCATGCGATCGAACGGGTCGGCATGGAGCGGGGGCAGGGTCGCGACCTGTTCGGCGTGTGCGAGCGTAATCGGCAACGGCCGGAACCCGGTCTTGGTGATGACGGACTCGATCTCGGCGGGCGCGACCAGCTTGCCGAGCGCGCGCTTGATGCTGATCTCCCACACCGATGCCGCGCTCACGTAGACGACGTTCCGCCCGTCGGCGATCGCCGCGCGAGCCGTCGCGCCGAGCTCGGCGACGTCGCCAAGGGCCCAGAGCAGCACATGCGTGTCGAGCAAGAGCCTCAAGGCGCTTCGCCCCTGAAGGCCGCGGCGACGTCGTCGGGCAGCTCGTCGAAGTCCTGTGCGATCTGGACCTGCCCCGCCCACAGCCCCAGGGGACGGTCGCGCGCCACGGCTTCGAGCGGCATGAGCCGCGCCAACGGCTTCCCGGCACGCGCGATCACGATTTCCTCGCCCGCTGCGGCGCGCTCGAGGAGCCGCGAAAGGTGAGTCTTCGCCTCGTGGATATTGACGATGTGCACCACGGCCTCACAATTCGATTGACTTAGTCCAGCTTAGTCTAGCCGGTCGCGAAATTCAACACATGGGTTCTCGCGGTGGCACGGGCGCGGAAGGCCGAGTGTCACTCCAGAACGCGTGGCGATGGGCATCCAGCGCGACGATCTCCAGCTCCGACAGGTAGATGCCTCGCGCGGCCAGGGCGAGGATCGGCGCCAATTCCCGGCCGCCGTCGAGGTCGTACAGGGCGGCGAGGGCGGCGAGCCCGTCGGTCAGGACGGCGTCGCCGCTCGCGCGCGTCGCGGTCGTCAGCGCGGCATGAATGCCCGGGTGGGCTGCCTGGGCGATGCGCAGCCGATCGGCGACGGACGCGGACCCGACCAGCGCGCTGCGCTCGCGTGCCAGCAGGGCCTGGGCTTCGAGCAGGCTGCTCAGGGCATCGCCCCCGTGGCGCAGCGCGAGGGCCTGGACCACGCGGCAGCGGAGGCGGTTCGCGATCAGGGGGAACGACAGCGCCTCCCACCCCATGAAGGCGGGGAGGCAGAGCGGGAGCTGGCCCAGGCCGTTCAAGGGCGTGGTCGGCGGCGCATCCGGCGCGCACGCCGCGTTCCGCAGCGCCGTCGCGTCCGCCGGGCCGACCAGGTAGGCCAGCTCGATCGCGGCCGAGGGCGCGTCGTCCGGGCAGTGGAGGAAGTTGAAGATGATGTGCTCGCCGGCCGCCCGGATGGTGTCGGGCGCGGCGGCCTCGGGGTGGGTCGCCCCTTTGCAGCGGAGGAGGTCCTGGCAGGCCGTCGCTCCTTCCTTTCGCAGCACCAGCACGCAGCCGGGGGCCAGGCGGTAGAGCGGGTCCATCACCGAGCCCGGCAGCTCCATCCGGCTGCCCGAGGGCGGCGGCGGGTCGTCGCTGTGGTGGTACATCCGCGCCATGCGCGGGAACTCGAGGGCGATCAGGCGGCAGCCGCGCACCTCGAAGCCATGGGCGTGCAAGCGTTCGACCACGAAGTCGAGGTAGGCCCCGACCATCGCGTCGGGGGTCACCAGCGCGAAGGTCCAGGAGGCGGGCGGCATGACGGGCGGATGAAGCTCGCTCACTTCGGCTGCGGCGGCGTGAGCGAGACGGCGAAGCGGTAGGTGCCGTTCCGGCGCACCGGCCGCGTGCCCGGCACCGAGCCTTCGTGCCAGCCGGCGTCGCTCACGCCGGTCAGCTCGAAGCGGTGGTCGGCGTCGCTCGGCACGCGCACGTAGAAGCTCGCCTGGTGGGCGGTCACGGCGCTCGGCAGCGGCAGCACGAGCTGGCCCGGCTGCCCGTCGAGGGTGTAGCGGACCGTCAGGGAGCCCGTGAGCGGGACGTCCGAGGTCACGTCGAGCACGATCCGCGGGCTGTAGTTCCCGATCGCCAGGCGCACGGGCGCCATCCCCGGCGCCGCCACGGCCTCGAGCGTCTCGCCCGACCGCGCCGCCGGCCCTTCGAGGTAGGGCGTCAGGCCGACGCGCAGGCCGCCCAGCGTGAAGCCGGTCGCGCGGCCGGCCGCATCCGCGACCACGTCGCTCGGGCCGTTCAGGGGCGTCCAGGGGGCGTCGAAGCGGACGCGCGCGCCGGCGGCCGGCTGGCCGTCGAGGGCGGGATCGTCCGAAACGTAGGTCACCGCCGCCGGCACCGCCACCGAGACCGGCGCGATCGGGCCCGCCGCGGGCGGCTGGCCGCCGCCGGCGCTGCAGGGCTTGCGGTCCGCCCAGAGGTCGTCCATCACGCGCGAGAACCATTCGGTCTTGTGGACGGCGTCGCAGACGAAGGCGCCCTGGCCTTCGCGGCGGCGCACCTCGTCGGCCGAGCCCGGCACGGCGAAGCCGACGAGCTGTTCGAAGGAGGCGCAGTCGGCCTCGGTCGAGCGGGAGACCGCGGGGGCCTGCTCGGTGGCGGCCAGCAGGCGGCGGGTGGCGATCGCCCCCGCGGCCGGCCCGGGCGGCAGCGCCAACGCGCCGTACTCGGTGAAGCCGATCCCGCCGCCGGCTGCGAGCACGGGGGGCGCCACGGGCATGAGGGCCGGGCCGTTCACGGGCATCGTGAGCTGCCAGGCGCCGGCGGCGTCCTGGCTCAGGCCCTGCGCGGCGGGATCGAAGCCCGGATCGCGTCGGCGCGCCTCGTCGACCAGGCGCGGGTCGGCCGGCGCCGTCACCTTGAGCGCCGTGCCGGGCGCGATCCGGGCGCCGCCCAGGTCGAGCTCGAACGCGATGCCGGGCAGCGTGAAGGCGGCCAGCGGGCGGCCGGCGGTGGCGATCGGCCGCACCGTGACGGCGGCGTCAGCGGTCAGGGCGCCTGGCGGGATGATCACGGCCACGCTGCCGTCGGCGCTGCGGACCACGCCGCCGCTCGCCGCGCTCACGAAGTTCCCGCCGCTCGCCGCGGTGGCGCCCCGGCTCGCATCCAGGGTGTCGACGACGATCACCGGCGCGGCCGCATCGGCGCCCAGCGTGAGCGAGACATGGGCGCTCTGGCGCTTCACGGACCTCGCCCCGCCGAGCGTCGCGCTGCCACCGACCGCGTCGTCATCGGTCGCCACGGAAGCTTGCGCGGTGGTGGCCGCCGCGCGCGCCTGGCCCTGGGGTGCGGCGGGCCGGCGGCTCGCGGCGCGGTCGCCCACGCTGACCCAGCCGCCCGTCGTGGGCGTCGTGCCGCAGCCGGCCAACACCAGGGCCGCCATCACCATCCCGCACTGCTTCCGCATCGTCTGCTCCCGCTCTCTGCCCCGGCGTGGAGCCCTTACCGGCTCCTCCGCGACGTCCTCCCGCTGCGGGAGGCCTCCCCTCCCTTGTCGGCGGGCCGGCGCGGAAGTGTCTTAGCGAGCCCCTAACAGGGTGTCAATATCATGTTAAGACCCTTCAAGTTGCGCGGGGCCGTCGGCCCGCTGCGGCGCCCGGCACCCGCTCGATCGGGTCTCCGCCGCGTATCAGTTCCGTATCACGCGCCGGGCGCGATCGCCGGAAAGCGCGCGTGAAGCGGGGCGGCGATCGGTTCGAATTTTAATCGGGCTGCCGCGGGACCGAGGTCCAGCAGGGAATATGATGGATAGCAAGCAACGTGCATCGGCCCCGCGCCACGCGGAAGGGGAGTCCACCATGACCAACAAGCGCATCGAAGGCGTCGGGCAACGCTCACAGACCGGCCCCCTCCAGCGGCCGTCGCTCCTCGACAAGCTGCAGCGCAAGAACGGCATCGAGTCCCCGCAAGCGCCGGACGACCTCCGCTACCGCGAGGACGAAGCCGGCCTCAAGCTGGACGCCCGGTCGGCCATGCGCAACACCGGCCGCCTCGAGCGGCTCGACGCCAGCGACATTCCCGATGTTTCGAGCAGCAGCCTCGAAGGGCTGCGCGGTGGCCTGATGGCGATGAGGAAGAAGAAGCGCAACGAGGAGACCGAAGAGACGGCGAGCATGGTCAAGTTCACGATCGACGCCGACGCCATCCTGCGCGGCCTGGACGAGACCGATCCCGACAGCCCCGAGGCCAAGGCGAAGATCGAAGAGATCCTGCAGTCGGTGAGGAAGCTGATGGCGACCATCAGCGGCATCCCCAGCAAGGGCATCCGCGACATGCTTTCCGGCCTCGTGGCCGACATCATGAGCAACGTGAAGCAGGGCAAGCTCGACGACGCGACGGCCCTCTGCGACAGCACCATGAACCTCGCGAAGACCTGCGCGGACCTGTGCGACGGGATCGTGAAGAACATCAACCTGTTGCGCTCCGGGCTCGACGTGAAGGGACCCGCCCGCAAGTTCCTCCAGGCGGCCGCCGACGGCGCCGAGCGCGCGTTGCGCGGGGCCACTTCCGTCGGGCAGCTCGAGGGCCTCCTCGATGTGACGACCAAGCTGGTGATGATCGGCGAGAAGCTCGAAGGCCTCAGGCCCGGCACGCGCGCCTACAACGAGCAGTTCAGCCAGCTCACGGCCATCACGGGCGTCCTCCAGCGGGAGGCCGAGAAGGCGGGCGCCATCCCGCCCGCCGAGTCCGGCGACAAGGTGGGCAACAACGGCCGTGGCAACGACAACGGCCGCGGCAACGCGGGCGACGACTTCGGTGGCGACGTGCGGATCGAGGCCGGCGGCGCGGTCTAAGCGATTCCACTTTTCGCGGAATCGAGGGCGGCTCCCACGGGAGCCGCCCTTGTCCGCATGGGGGGCTTGAATTGGTCCACCCTCATGATGTATTCTTATCCTGTACTTAATTCGATCTTAACTTCGGAGGACCCCCCGTGAAGGCCAACCGCTCGACGTCTCTCGTGTTGCTCGCGCTCACCACCGCGACCCTCGCCGCCGGTTGCGGCCGGACCGGCCCCACGAGCCCCGTCGCGACTACGCGCGTAGCCCCCGGTGGCGCGATCATGGCTGCCGGCGTCGAGCGCAAGCTCGGCTACGACTGGGACCGTTACCAGCGGGAGGACGCGCCGAAGGCGCGTCCCGTGCGTTTGAAGCAGGGCTTGCTCGCGGCCGCGGCCGACCTGCGGGCGCAGTGCCCGCCCGTGTACGACCAGGGCAAGATCGGCTCGTGCACGGCCTTCGCGGTCGCCAAGGGCATGCGCGAGACGCTGCAGCGCCAGAAGGGCGAGGCCCTGACGCCGCTGTCCGGCCTGTTCTACTACTACGAGACCCGCGCGAGCGTGCCTCTGCTCGGCTGGCTGCTGGTCAAGCAGGACTGCGGCGGCACGATCACGGGCTCGGTGGCGGTCGGCACCAAGAAGGGCGCCGCGCCCGAGTCGACCTGGGCCTACGACATCACGAAGTTCGCCGAGAAGCCCCCGCAGGCCGCCTACGCCGCCGCGCCCGCGCACAAGTTCCGCTCAGCCAAGCAGCTCGCCGGGCTGAGCGACGTGAAGGCGTCGCTCGCCGGCGGCCGCACGGTGGCGTTCGGCTTCAAGGTCTACGAGAGCTTCAAGAAAATCGGCGCGGACGGCGTGATGCCGGAGCCCGCCGCGAGCGAGAAGATGCTCGGCGGCCACGCCGTGCTGGCCGTGGGCTACGACGACGCCAAGAATGCGCTGATCGTGCGGAACAGCTGGTCGTCGAAGTGGGGCGACAAGGGCTACTTCTACATGCCGTACGCCGTCGCGGGCGATGCCGGCGCCGCCACGGACTTCTGGACGGCGGAGTAACCATTACCCTCGTTCGTCGCTATCGCGCGGGCGGTCCCACCTTTAAGGTGGGACCGCCCGTGCGTTGTGGCTGGCGATCGGTTGCGGCCGACTCAGGGGCGAAACCGAGGAGAGGATCATATGAGTAGCGGTGCGCGAGTCTATGCGACTTTGATCGGCGGGCTGTTGCTCGCGGGCTGCCAGGCCCACCTCCCCGCCACGCCGATCGATGCCACCATCGGGGCGACGTTGCCGGCGGTCCCCGCACCGACGGTGCTCGGCCTGCTGCACTCGACTCACAACACGATCCCGGGCGCCACGTTCACGGACCCGACCAACATCACGAACCCGTTCGCGCCGTTCGGCCTGATGGAACGCCTGGTGCTGGAGGGCGAGGAAGTGGATGAGGAGGGCAACACGATCGAGACCCGCTCCGTCCAGATCCCGCTCGCCGAGCCCAAGATCTTCCACATCAACGGCGGAAAGGTGCCGGCGCTGGTGATCGAGGACCGGGCCTTCGACGACGGCGAGCTGGTGGAAGTGGCGCTCGACTACTACGCCCAGGCCGACGACGGGACGGTCTACTACCTGGGCGAGAACGTCGACAACTACGAGGACGGCAAAATCGTCGACCACGGCGGCACCTGGCTGTTCGGCCGCAACACGCAAGTCGCCGGCGTGATCATGCCAGCGAGCCCGGCGGTCGGCGACACGTTCTCCCCCGAGGCCGTGCCGGCTCGCGGTAGCCACGAGCCGATCACCGAGGACGGGACGGTTTTGGCGACGAACGTGACGGTGACGACGCCGTTCGGGACGTTCACGAACTGCCTGCAGGTCCGGTTCGTGACCGAGGAGGGCGAGGTTGAGACCAAGACGTTCGCGGCCGGCATCGGCGTGGTCCGCGAGGTCGAACCCGAGGGCTTCGCCGAGGTGACGGACTTCGACTGAGCCCGGCGCTCACTCGGGCAGCGCGACGTCGCGCGTAAGGCGGAACGTCGCCTTGGGGCCGGCCACCGAGCTCGGACCGACCCAGACGTCGAACTGGCCAGCCTCGGCCCCAAAGGTCAGGTCCTGGCGCCAGAAGGCCAGGTCGCGCGCGCCGAGCTCGAAGGCGACGGTCGCGGCCTGGCCCTTGCGGATCATCAGCTTGCGGAAGCCCTTGAGCTGGCGCACGGGCCGGTTCACGCTGCCCACGAGGTCGCGCACGTAGAGCTGCGCGACCTCTTCGCCGTCGCGTTCACCCACGTTGCGGATGATCGTCTCGACGCGCAGCCTGGCGCCTGGCGCGAGGTTGGTCGTGCTAAGCTTCAACGGGCCGTAGTCGAAGCGCGTGTAGCTCAGGCCGTGGCCGAAGGGGTAGAGCGGGTCGTTCGAGACGTCCATGTAGTGGGTCGTGTAGTGGTCCTTCGGGTTGAAGGGCCGGCCCGTGTTCAGGTGGTCGTAATAGAGCGGGATCTGGCCGACCACGCGCGGGAACGTCGTCACGAGGCGCCCCGAGGGATTGTGGTCGCCGAACAGCACGTCGTTCACGGCCACGCCCGCCTCGATGCCGAGGTGCCAGGCCTGGACGACGGCGTCCAGGTGCTCGTGTTCCCAGCCGAGCGTGAGCGGCCGCCCGCTCATCACCACCAGCACGATCGGCTTGCCGGTGGCCTTCAGGGCCGCGAGCAGCTCGCGTTGGACGCCGGGCAGGCCGATCTCCGAGCGGCTCGCCGCCTCGCCGCTCATGAGGGCGGCCTCGCCCATCACGGCGACCACCACGTCGGCCTGACGCGCCGCGGCGAGGGCCGCGTCGAAGCCGGCCTTGTCGGCGCCCTTGATGTCGCAGCCGGCGGCCTGAAGGACCTTCACGCCGCGGCCCTGGATGCCGTCGAGGACGGACTTGCAGCGCTTGGGATCGCCGGGCCCCGGCCAGGCGCCCAGCATGTCGTCGCGGTTCGCCGCGAGCGGGCCGACCAGCGCGACCGTCTTCCCCTTCGCCAGCGGCAACACGCCTTGGTCATTCTTGAGCAGCACGATCGACTTGCGCGCGATGTCGCGCGCGGCCGCGAGGTGCGCGGGCGCCCAGAGCGCGCGGTCGCGGCGCGCGGCGTCGCAGGCGCGGTACGGGTCGTCGAAGAGGCCCTTCTCGAACTTCACGCGCAAGATCCGGCGCACAGCCTCGTCCAACACCCTTTCAGGCACCTTCTTCTCGCGCACGAGCGCGGGCAGGTGCTGCAGGAAGGCGTTGCTCTGCATGTCCATGTCCATGCCGGCCAGCGCGGCCAGGCGCGCGGCGTCCTTGAGGTCGGCGGCATAGCCGTGGTGGGTCATCTCCATGATCGCGGACCAATCGCTCACCACCAGGCCCGGGAACTTCCATTTCCGCTTGAGCGTGTCGTCGAGCAGGAACTTGTTGCCGCTGCACGGCACGCCGTCGTATTCATTGAAGGCGGACATGACCGTGCGGGCGCCGGCCTCGACGGCGGCGCGGTAGGGCGGCAGGTAGGTCTCGAGCAGCGCGCGGCGGGAGATGTCGACGGTGTTGTATTCACGCCCGGCCATCGACGCGCCGTAGGCGGCGAAGTGCTTCACACAGGCGATGACGCTGTCCGGCGCCTGGAGGTCGCGTCCCTGAAAGCCGCGCACGCGGGCCCTCGCGATCTGGCTGCCGAGGTACACGTCCTCGCCGGCACCCTCCGCGATGCGCCCCCAGCGGGGGTCGCGGGCGACGTCGACCATCGGTGCGAAGGTCCAGTGGATGCCGTCGGCCGCTGCCTCGGTGGCCGCCACGTGCGCCGCACGCTCGATCGCGGCGAGGTCCCATGAGCAGCTCTCGGCCAGCGGGATCGGGAAGGTGGTCTTGTAGCCGTGGACGACGTCGAGGCCGAAGATGAGCGGGATCTTGAGGCGGGTCTGCTCGACGGCGAGCCGCTGCAGGGCGCGCGTGCGATCCACGCCCATGGCGTTCAGCACCGAGCCGACGTTGGCGGCCTTCACGCTGGCCTCGAGGCCCACGGTGCCGCCGGGGCCCGTGAGCATGTTGCCCTCGCTGACCTGGGTCATCTGGCCGATCTTCTCGGCGAGCGTCATGCGCGCGAGCAGCCGCTCGATGCGCGCCTCGAGCGCCGGCCCGCGCGGCGCCGCGGGGGCCGCGGCCGCGGGGCCGACCGGTCCCGCGAGGGTGAGGCTGGCGGCACATAATGCGAGGTGGGCGGAGCGAGAGGTGTTGCGCATCCGAGGATTCTACCAACCAGGCGAGCCTGGCGGGGAGAATTCTAGCGGGCCGTGTACGCCGCCAGCTTGTCACGCTTCGCCTGCCGCCCGTTCCACCAGTTCGTGGCCGCGGCCCAGCCGGTCGCCCCGCCACCGAAGACCACGGCACCGATGCCGGCAAAGATGGCGAACTCGGCGAGGCCGGGCATCGCGCCGAAGAGCGAGCCGAGCAGCAAGCCGGTCAGCGGCATCCCGACCGCGCCCACGCCCGCGCCGGCCAGGCCCCAGCGCTGCAGGAAGCCGGGCTTCAGCACCTCGGGGTCCACCTTGAGCACATGGCCGTTCGCGCCGGCGTGGCGCACGGTGCCCCACGCTTCGATGCCCGACACGTCGAGGTCGCGGCCGGATGCGACGAACGTATCGCCGTCGATCTTGAAGGCGACGTTGTTCACGCCGTCGCGACTCATGACCTCGAGGGCCTTCTTCTCGCTGCCCGGACGCAGCTTCACGACCGTGGCCTCGACGGCCCGGTTCCCGATGGTGATCTCTGCCATGACGCCAAACTCCGTTCTGGACTCCACTCCACAGCGGTTATCGCCGGCCAGGGGTTTGGATCTTCTTAAGAGGTGGTCAAGGGCAGATTAAGGTTGGGGTGGAGAGCCGGACGAATGATTTTGCGCCAGCCCCTTCCCTCGCGATCAGTTCTCTGATAGAACGAGGGTGGCCTCCAGCGGCGCCCAAATCCGGCTGCTGGCGCGCGAGCCGCGAAGCAGGCGAGCGTCACGCATTCGCGACATATTACAAATTCCCTTTAAGGGCACATAACGTGGAATGAGCGCCCCGCGCGGGACAGGCCTTCCACTTCAACGAAAGAGCGGCGCAAATGCGCCGCTTTAGCTGTTTGTAGCGATCCCGCCGTGTTGGGTTCGCGGTTTTTTCTCGTGAAATTCACATTAAGCCACGTAATCACGCGGTTTGGATCATATTGTCGGCGCCCGCAAAATGATCGAGATCGAAACATAATGCGACTTTCGCCTGTCAAGGCGTCTCAGAAGCCTCTGTTTCCAGCTGGCCGGTCTGGGCTTTCCGCTTCTGGAGCCGTTTCTCGACCTTCTTGATGTTCTCGGCCACCGGCAGGTCTTCAGGCATGATGCCGCTGATGTCTTTCATCGCCTCGCGCACCCGGATGCCGACCTGGAGGTGGGTGATGTTGGCCTGCTCCTTGCTCTGAATACCGCCGCGCCGCAGCAGCTCTTCGGTCTGTGTGGCGCGGAAGAGGTTGGCGGCGAGCTCGGTGCTGCCCATGAAGTCCAGGATGTCCTGGGTGCGCTTGAGGCCTCGGTTCTCGCGGATCTGGTGGGCGCCGATGCCATTGTAAAGGCCCTTGTAGCCGTGGTCGTTGAAGACCGCATAGTCCATCGGCGTGCGCACGCCGGCGTGGTAAGCCGCCGCCGCGAGCTGCTTGTTGTGCAGCTTGATCTCCTCGCGCAGCTTCACGCGCAGCGAGTCCTCGAGGTCCGCGTCGGCGAGCTCCTGGCGGCGGGTCTGCACCGTGAAGTAAGTCTGGCCGAGCGCCACCATCGGCTTGCGCGGGTCGGCGTTCTGGATCACGAGGTAGCAGGCGTACCGGGAGAGGTAGACGACGTCGATCTTGCGCGTGCCGCCCTTGCCGATCGCGACGGCCTCCGTCGCGTTGAGGAAGTGTTCGGTGACCGGGTGGCCGCTGTTCTCGCAGGCGTCCTTCGCCTTGATGATGGCGTTCTCGAAGTTGCGGTAGCTGTCGTAGCCCAGCACCGGCGCGAGCTCGCGGCTCGACCAGAACTCGGCGCCGTCGTCCGCGACCTGCTTGATGCGCTCGAAGGGCGATCGCGTAGCCCGGCCTTCGCTGCCGGGCGGCAGGTCGGGGCTCAGCGGCGACGGGTCGGTGTGGACTTCGGTCATGGCGGTTTCCTCCTTTGGCCCACCCTGCGTCATGCGAATCCGGAGGTCGACGTTCGTATCGTCATATACCGCGAGATCGGGGCCATCGTCGTCGTCGATCAAAACTGTCGGCGGATCGGCCGCGTCCAGATCTTCGAGGTAGGCCTCGACGCGCCGGCCGAGTACAGCGGCCACGGCGCGCGCGAGCGACCGGGCCCAGGGAGGGTTCGCGAGCACCCTGGCGGCCGCGTCGCCGGTAAGCTGGAACACGACGCGATCGTGGGCGCCGTCCAGGAAGATCGTGCCGTCACGATGGAGCACGGCCGCGGCCGAGGGGCAGGCCGCCATCACCTCATGAACGAGGGCCTGCACCACCTCGACGGCATCGTCGCTATCCGGCTCGAGGAACACGCGCCCACCTCGTCGCGCCGCCACGCGGCGGTCGCCTTTGACTGTACAACGGGCGACCGCGGTCATGGAAGGGGCGCGGCCCCGGGTATACATCGAATCGAGGGGGGCATCCATGCGCGCACGGCTTTTCCTGGCATTGAGCCTCGCGCTCTGCACGGGCTGTCCCGCCATCGCGCCCGCCGGGCCGAAGCCGCCGGGCAAGACAGCTGCGTCCAAGGCGCCGGCGAAGCCGGGCACGGGCGGCGACGGGGTCGGCGTGGCCGTTGGGGGCGGCCCGGGCGCGCCCAGCGACCCGATCCGCCTGATCAGCGCCGCGACGCTCACCGCCAAGACCAAGCTCACCGGCGAGGTCCGCCTGATCAGCGACAAGGGCGCGGGCATCATCAGCAACAACGGCGGCATGCTGGTCGCCAACAATGGCGGCGCGCTGGTCGCCAACAACGGCAGCGCGTTGATTGGCAACAATGGCAGCACCTTCCGGCTCGCCCAGAACGCGGCGCCGGTCGAGGCGCGCCTCGCCGACGCCGTGGTCGAGGTGCTCGACGCCGAGGGCAAGCGTCTGGCCGATGCGGACGGCAAGCCGATCACGGGGGCCACCGACGCCGAGGGGCGCTACCGCCTCGAGGCGAACCTGCCGGCCGAGAACCTCGTGCTGCGCGTGCGCCTCTCGCCGGCCGTGACCGGCCAGGCCGCAGGCGGCACGCTGCGCGCGCTGCTTGCGAAGGGCGACGCCGAGCGCGAGCTCGACCTCGATACGGCCGCCTCGGTCGGCGCGAGCTTCGTGCTCGATCGCCTGGTGCAGGGCCGCCACGCCGTCTACCAGAAGCTCGGCACCGCCGAAGTCGACGCGCTCCACCGCGACCTCCGCACGGCGCTCACGCACCTGCCGCCGGCCGCCACGACGTACGCCCCGGCGGCGCTCGCCGCGGCGGCCGAGGCGATCCGCCGCGCGGATTCGGCCGTCGATGGAACGCTCACGCGCATCGAGGCGATCCTCGTCGCCGGCCAGAAGGACCTGGGCGACGGGCGGCCGGCCACCGAGGTCGCGCTCGGCTCGCCGACCGCCGCCTTGCTGAACGCCGCCGGCGAGCTCGTGATCGCCGAGTCTTACGGCCGCCGCATCCGCGTCGTCGGCGCCGACGGGCGCATCCGCACGCTGGTGGGCGCGCGCGTGAAGGGGGCCGACGCGGTCAAGCTCGACCTCGGCGTGGTCAACGACATGGCGCTCGCGCCGGACGGGGCGATTTACATCGTCGAGCCGCTGAACGCGCGCGTGCGGCGCATCGCACCGGATGGCCAGGTCACGGTGGTCGCGGGTGCCGACGCGCCCGGGGGCATGGCGCTGGTGCGTCCCACGGCGATCGCCCTCGCCCCGGACGGCTCCTTCTACGTGGGCGAGTCGCCGGGCTACCCGTCCAGCGACGGCGCCACCGGCCGGATCTTCCATGTGCGGCCGGGCGCCGCGCCCGAGGTGGTGCCGATGCCGGAGCCCGAATGGAACACCGCGCAGATCTCGGGCCTGGCGGTCGGGCCCGATGGCACGCTGTACGCCGGCGCCACCAACACCACCTTCGTCGCGCGGCGGAAGCCAGCCGCCGCCTGGGAGCTCGCGCACGTGCTCGAGCACGACAAGGCGAAGCGCGTCGCGCTCGACGCCCAGGGCCGCGTGATCATCGCCGAGCTGTTCGGCCGAAGAGTTTACCGCTACGACTTCGCCACCCCGCCGGTGCTGCTCGCCGGCACCGGCGAGAAGGGGTATGACGGCGACGGCGGTCCCGGCCCCGCCTCCCGCTGGATCTCGTGCGCGAGCGCGACGGTGGCCCCGGACGGCCGCATCATCGTGTCCGACGCCTACGCCGGGGTGGTGCGGGCGATCGCCCCGGACGGCACCGTGCGGACGATCGCCGGCGCCGCGGGCGCGCGCGTCGAAGGCGACGCCTTCGAGGTCGCGATCAACCAGCCGATGGCGCTCGCCCAGGATCCGCAGGGCCGGCTGGTCGTCACGGAGATCGCCGCCCACACCGTGAAGCGGGTCGAGGACGGCCGGCTCTCGATCATGGTCGGCGGCGGCACGCGCGGCGCGGACGTCGGCGCCGTCCAGGCCCGCGACGTCTACCTGGATCACCCGACCGGGCTCGCGTTCGATGGCGACACGCTGTACCTGAGCGACACCATCACGGGCGTCATCCGCCGCGTGCGGCCCGACGGCCTCTCGGAGATCATCGCCGGCGTCGAGACTTCGCACGGCCTCTTCAACCTCATCACCGTGCGCAGCGGGCGCGCGAAGGAGATCGCGCTGGCCCGGCCCACCTCGATCGCGATCGGGCCGGACCGGCTGGTGTACTTCAGCGACTCGATCAACAACGTGGTCATGCGGGTGAACGCCGACGGCACCGCCGCGATCGTCGCCGGCCTGCCCGCGGTCGGCGGGAAGCCGGCCGAAGGCAAGGCCGCCGAAGGCGCGCAGGCGAGCGAGTCGCCGCTCAAGACGCCGACCGGCCTCGCCTTCGACCAGGCCGGCAACCTGTACGTCGCCGAGGCCGGCAACTACCGCGTCAGCAAAATCGATCCGGAAGGCCACATCACCACCTTCGCGGGCAGCACCCTCGAGACCGCGCTGCCGCGCCTGGGCGCCGGTCAGCCGCTCGTGAAGACCGGGGATCGGGCCACCGAGGCGTTCCTGGCCGGGCCGGCGGGCCTCGCGTTCGACGCGGCCGGCAACCTGGTGGTCTCGGTGCTCGGCACCACCAACCTCCAGCTGCTGGGCGACTTCCTGCCGCTCGCCACCGACGTGCCGGTGACGGTCCACCCCTCGGTCGTGCGCATCACGCCGGGCGGCGTGGTCACCGTGCTCGCGGGCCTGGGCGGTCAGGTGCTCACGGACCCGGAGGCCGAAGACGCCCTGGCGCTGCCCTTCGGCGTGATGGTCGACCGTTCGGGCCGGGTCGTGGTGGCCGACGCGGGCCAGAACCAGGTCCGGGCGATCCCGGCGGAAGCGCGCTGATGCCCTGGACCTACTACCGCGCCGTACGTGGCTGCCTCGTCGTGGAGGGCAAGCGCCCAGACGGCGACTCCGTGCGATTCCTGCCGGACCACGCCGATCGCTGGGGCGATTTGAAGAACACCCGCCGCGTGCGGCCCTCCCAGGACGACGGCACCCTGCAGCTGCGGCTCGAGGGCATCGACGCGCCGGAGCTCCATTACGGCGAGGCGTCCCAGCCGATGGGCGAGGCGTCGCGCCAGGCGCTGCTCGAGATGGTGGGCTTCGGTCGCATCCGATATGCGGCCGACGGCTGCAAGGTGCTCGCGGCCGAGCCCATGACCGTACGCGCCACCGTGCTCTCGCGCGGCGCGGATGCGAACGGCCGGATCGTGGCCTTCCTGCTGCCCGGCGACCATGGCCATGAAGACGGCGAGGCCGTTCGCGTCGACGACGCGCTGATGGCGCGCACCGCGAACCACCGCATGGTGGCCGAAGGCTGGGCCTACTACCTCGGCTACACCACGCTCGCGGGGCCCCACCAGCGCGCGCTGCGGCTGGCCGCCCGGCAGGCCCGCGGGGCTGGCCTCGGCGTCTGGGGGCTGGACCGCACCTGGGAGTTCGAGCTCACCGGCCCCGATCCGCTCGGGCCCGCCGGGCAGCTCGTGATGCCGAAGCTCTTCAGGCGTTGCACGGACTACCTGACCGCCTGCGATCGCGGCTTCCGCGGCACGCTCGCCGACTGGCTGCTGGCCAGCCGATCGTCGCGCCAGCGCGACGAGGACGATCGCGTGCTGGTGGCCGATCGGTACGAGACGCGGCTCAGCGAGCTCCTGCTGCTGCGCAACCGGCGGGTCGCGCTGCAGGCCGACCCGCTGGACCTCGCTTTTATCGAGCATTAGACCAATCGCCGGCCTCCGGGCTACACTGGGCGTATGGTCACCCGCAAGCTCGAGGCCAAGTGCCGGATCACCATCGAAGTATACGCGAAGTCGACGCCGCCGCGATCCCGCATCTACCTCGTGAGCAGCTTGAACGATTGGCGCACCGACGACCCGGACTACCAGTTCGCGGAGGTCGAGCCCGGCCACTGGCGCATCGAGGTCGAGGTGGGCCGCGGCGCGCTGCTCGAATACAAGATCACGCGGGGTACCTGGCGCACGGTCGAGGTCAACGATCAGGGCCAGGAGCTGGAAAACCGCCGACTCACGGCGTTCGGCACCACCACCGTGCGCATCGACGTGCCGCACTGGCGCGACCAGGCCAGCGAGCGGCGGCCCGCCAGGCGGCGCAAGACGGACGTGCGCATCATCGGCCCCCTGGCGATCCCGGTGCTCGGCCGCGAGCGCGAGGTGGCGGTCTACCTGCCGCCGAGTTACGCGAGCGAGCCCGACCGGCGATTCCCCGTCTTATACATGTTCGACGGCCAGAACCTCTTCGACCCCGCGACCGCCTTCAACGTGGACTGGCAGGTCGACCTCACCTGCGACCGGCTGATCCGCGCGGGCGAGATTGCGCCGGTCATCGTGGTCGGCATCTACAATGGCGGCGAGAAGCGCCTCAGCGAGCAGTCGCCCTGGAAGGACGGGCGCCTCGACGCGTTGGGCGAGGGGCACGCGTTCTTGCGGTGGGTGGTGAGCGGCCTCAAGGACCACATCGACAGCAAGTTCCGCACGCTCACGGAGCCCGAGCATACGGGCGTGGCCGGCTCGTCGATGGGCGGCCTGACGGCGCTTTACGCCGGCTACCGCTACCCGCTGGTGTTTGGTCGCGTCGCCGCGCTCTCGCCGGCCTTCTGGTTCGCGCGCGGCCAGATCTTCCGGTACATCGCCGCGCAGGCCCGGCCGGCCGCCGCCAAGATTTACCTCGATTGCGGCGAAAAGGAGACCGCGCGGGTCCACCCCAAGCGCGATTTCTACAAGGTCGCCCACTCGATGGTCGACCTGTTGCGGCTGCAGGGCTTCGAGGAGGACCGCGATCTGCTCTGGGTGAGCGATCCCCAGGGTGTTCACAGCGAAGCTTGCTGGGCTCGTCGACTCGGCCCTGCGCTGAAATTCCTCTTCCCGGGAGCCGGAAAGCCGGCCGACACGCCATCCGCCACGAGCCCGACGGGCGTCACGCGTCACTGACCGCGCGCTCACCTGGCGTTAAGCTTTCAAACGTATGTCCCGATTTGCCGTCCTCCGGGCAAGCGGGGCGTCGGTCTTGGGTATAAGGATGAAAGTCCACCCGGACCACGCGTTCGCTCACGGAGGAGGAGACGCATGGCACCGCTCTCGGGAAGGGACGCTCGCGCATCGGAAGCGCCGAGCGGACCATCCGACCGCCGATTCGATCCCAGCACGCCCCTGACGCTCGCCATGGGCCCGACCTCGGATGCCGCCGCGCCAGCCGCGCCGGTCCGGGCGCCTGCGCTCGACGAGGTCCCGGCGCTGATCCTGGCGCTGCTCGGTCGCACCGAGCCGTCGCTGTCGCCGCTCGAGCAGCGCGTCTTGCGTGCCTGCTTGCGCCTCGCCGGCGAGCGGCTGCCGCTCGTGGGCGGCCTCGACGCCGATTTCTACGAGGCGCTGTTGGCCTTCAAGGACCGGCATGCCGTCCAGCCCCTCGACGCGCGGCTCGACCTGCCGACGCTCACGCTGATCGTCCAGAAGGCCTCGTTCGCCGTGGGCGGCCCCTACGGCTGGCGCGTGGAGCGGTTGGCGCGCAGCCTCTGGTTCGACGTGATCCACGCGCCGGTGCTGATCGGCGAGGCGCCGGGGATCGTGAGCCTGATCCGCGAGCTCAAGGGCGGCCGGACGCGCCTGCCGGCGATGTCGCCGGTGCCGTACATCGAGGACTGATCCCGCCTGGACAGGTGGCCTGCGGGCGTGGGATCATCCTCCGCCATGGACAAGCTGATCATCACGTGCGCTCCGGTCGGCGCCGAGGTCACCAAGGCCGACAACCCCGCCGTGCCGTATGGTCCCGCGGAGATCGCCGCGAGCGCGCTCGCTGCCGTCGAGGCGGGCGCGAGCATCGTGCATTTGCATGCGCGGGACGCGGCGGGGCAGCCCAGCCAGGATCCCGCGCTCTTCAAGGACCTCTTCGCGCGCATCAAGGCGAAGGCCGATCCCATTTTGCAGATCTCCACGGGCGGCGCCGTCACGGCGACCACCGCCGAGCGCCTCGCGCCGCTCGCGGACCCGGAGGTCGCGAAGTACCTCGAGATGGCGTCTTTCACGTGCGGCACCGTGAACTTCGGCGACGACGTGTTCATGAACAGCCCGGCGTTCCTGCTCGCGCTCGCGCGCAAGCTCAAGGAGACTGGCATCAAGCCCGAGATCGAGGTCTTCGAGCCCGGCATGATCGCGAACGCGCTGCGCCTCGCACGCCAGGGCGAGCTGTCTCATCCGCTCCACTTCGACTTCGTGCTCGGCGTGCCGGGCGCCATGCCAGGCGGCGTGCGCCAGCTCCAGTTCCTGGTGGACTCGCTGCCGGGGCTGTGCACCTGGTGCGTGGCGGGCGTCGGCTCGCACCAGCTGCCCATGGCCACGATGGCCATCTTGATGGGCGGCCATGTGCGCGTCGGCCTCGAAGACAACCTGTACTACCGCAAGGGCGAGCTCGCCGAGAGCAACGCGCAGCTGGTCGCCCGCGTGGTGCGGCTGGCCAGGGAGCTGGGCCGCGAGGTCGCCACGCCCGACGAGGCGCGCGAGATCCTCGGGCTCGTGCCCAAGACCGCCGCCGCCCGCTGACCCCGCGTCCGCTCTTTCCCGGAGGAAACCCCATGTCCACCGCCGTCGCCGAGAGTCCCTTCGGGGTCCACCGCGTCGTCGAGCCCGCCGGCGTGCTGCCCTACCAGGCGCGCCGCCTCGAGACGGGCTCGCCCTTGCGCCCGCATGAGGTACGCATCGCCGTCGAGAAGCTGAACCTCGATTCGGCGAGCTTTTACCAGCTGCGTGAGGAGGCGGGCGACGACCTCGACGCGTTGCGTCGCCGCGTGCTCGAAATCGTGGGCGAGCGCGGCAAGATGCACAACCCGATCACCGGCTCGGGCGGCGTGCTGATCGGCACGGTCGCCGAGGTGGGCGCGGCGCGCTCGGACCTCGCGGTCGGCGAGCGCATCATCACGCTGATCTCGCTCACGACGACCCCGCTGCGGCTCGACACGCTGGGCGCGATCGTCTCGTCGGCGCACCAGATCGAGGCCACCGGCGAGGCGATCCTCTTCGAGCGCAGCCTGTTCGGCAAGCTGCCCGGCGACCTCGACGAGACGCTGGTGCTCTCGGTGCTCGACGTCTGCGGCGCGCCCGCCCAGGCCCATCGGCTCGCCAAGCCCGGCATGACGATCGCGATCCTCGGCGCCGGCGGCCGCAGCGGCCTCATGTGCACGTGGATCGCGGCCCAGCAGGTGGGCGAGGGCGGGAAGATCATCGCGCTCGAGCAGGGCCCGGCGGGCCTCGCGAAGCTTGCCGAGGTGCCCGGCCCGGTCGCGACCTTCCGCGCCGATGCGACCGACGCACTGGCGGTGCGGACGATCGTCGAGCGTGAGACGGGGGGCCGCTTCGCGGATCTGGTGATCAACTGCGTGAACGTACCCGGCACGGAGATGAGCAGCATCCTGGCCTGCCGCGCGCGCGGGATGGTGTACTTCTTCTCGATGGCGACGTCGTTCCAGGCCGCCACGCTGGGCGCGGAGTCGGTCGCGCAGGACGTGGACCTGCTGATGGGCAACGGGTACGCGGAAGGCCACGCCGAGTACGCGCTCGACGTGGTGCGCCGCAACCCGGGCCTGGCCGCGCTGCTGGTGTAGCACCCTTTCCCTCTCCGGGTGGGTTCTATGGGTCAGTGAATCTTCCTGATGCAGTTGTTTTGCGTGTCCACCACGAACACGTAGCCCAGCTCATCGATCGCCAGGCCCGACGGTGCCGCGAACTTGGCGTCCGTGCCCGCGCCGTCGAGGTGGCCCGAAATCGGCCTGCCGAAGTTCGGGTCCACCCGGCCCGCGTAGGTCGAGACCGTGCCGTCCGGGGTGATCTTGCGGATCAAGCTGTTGCCGGAGTCCGCCACGAACACGCGGCCGACCGCATCGACCACCAGGCCCCAGGGGTCGTTGAACTGGGCGGTGCCGCCGCTCCCGTTGACGAAGCCGGGCGCGGCGGTGGCCCCGGCCAGCGTGCCCACCACGAACCTGAGCGTCGTGCTGTCCTTCTGAATCACGCGGATCGCGTTGTTGCCGAAGTCCGCGATGTAGAGGCGGCCGCTCGCGTCGATCGAGATGCCGGACGGCTTCGCGAAGCGCGCCTTGTCCAGCTGGCCATCGCTGAAGCCCGCCTTGCCGTCGCCGGCGTGGGTCGTCACGGTGCCGTCCGGCGTGATCATCCGGATGCGGTGGTTGCCGAAATCGGCGACGAAGACGTTGCCGTCGGGGCCCACCGCGATGCCGCGCGGCGTATGGAACGCCGCCGCCGTGCCCTTGGCGTCGGCGAAGCCCACCGTGCCGCTGCCGGCGATGGTGGTGACCGTGCCGTCCGGCGCGATCTTGCGGATCAGGTGGTTGCCTTCATCGGCCACGTAGACGTTGCCGTCCGCGTCGAGCGCCACGGCGCGCGGGGTGTCGAACTGCGCCGCCGTGCCCAGGCCGTCGGCGTTGCCCGGGTCGCCGGCCTTGCCCGCGAGCGTCGTCACGGCACCATTCTTGTTGATCGTGCGGATCGTGTGGTTGCCCGCGTCGGCGATGTAGAAGAGCGACTTGCCGTCGTAGACGATGCCGGTCGGCAGCTTGAAGCCCGCGAGGCTGAAGGCGTCGTCGTCGTCGCCGGGCACCGTGCTGCCCCATTCCGTGGTCACGACGTTCTCGAGCAGGATCTTGCGCAGGGAGTGGTTGCCTTCCTCGGCGACGAACAGGTCCTTGGCGTCGTCGACGAGGATGCCCTGCGGCCCGTCGAACAGCGCGAACGCCCCCGGGCCGTCGAGCAGCTGGGGCGTCGGCGGCGGAGCGGGCGGCACGGCCCCGGCGAAGTTCGAGACCACGCCCTTCTTCGAAACGAGGCGGATCCGATCGTTGCCGAAATCCGAGACGTAGAGCGCGCCGTCGGGGTTGTAGGCGATGCCGATCGGCGTGTCGAATTGCGCGACCTCGCCAGGGCCGTTCTTGAAGCCGGGCGAGGCCGGCACCCCGGCGAGGGTCGAGACCACGCCGGCTGCCGAGACCTTGCGGACGCAGTGGTTGCCGGTGTCGCAGACGTAGATCTCGCCGGAGGGATCGATGGCGATGCCCTTGGGCTCGGAGAACTGCGCCGTCTTGCCGGCGCCGTCCTTGTGGCCGGAGGCGCCGGGGGTGCCGGCGAGCGTCGTCACCACGAAGGCCGGGGTGATCTTGCGGATGCAGTGGTTCTTGGTGTCGGTCACGTAGGCGTTGCCGTCCTTGTCCACCGCGATGCCCCACGGCTCGTTGAACAACGCGTCCTGCTCGACGGCGTCCTTGTGGCCGGCCTTGCCGGGCGAGCCCGCGACGGTCTTGACCTGGGGCGTCTGCTCCGCAGGCGCCGGCTCGATCCGGATGCGGCGGATGCAGTGGTTGAGCGAGTCGGTGACCCACACGGAAAGGTCCGCCCCGTGGAACGCCACGCCGCGCGGCGAATTGAACTTCGCGCGGACGTCGAAGCCGTCCGCGTGGCCCGCCGTGCCGTCGCCGGCGTAGGTCGAGCCGGCACGCGTGGTGCCGCCGCTCGGCAACACCTCGATCTGGCTGATGCGGATCAGGTTGTTGCCGGTGTCGGCGATGTAGATATCGCTTTCGACGCCGAGCGCCACGCCCACGGGCGAGCGGAACAGCATCTGCGTCAGGTAGCCGGTGGCGTTGCCTTCGCCCTTGCCGCCGTGAAAGAGGTTCACGTTCACGCCGAGCTGGGGCAGGTCGAAGGTCTCGATGCCGGGCGGCGGCGGCAGCGTGGGCTCGACGCTCGGGAGCGCCGACTCGATGACCTGGCCGCCCGTCGTGGGGATCGGCGGCACCGGCGTGGCACCGACCGGTGGCGGCGACACCGGGTCGGGCGGCCGCGTGCCGACGGGCTTGGGCACCGGGAAGACCGGCGCGCCGAAAGACGCGCTGGGCACCGGCCGCGGGGTCGCCACCGTCGCCGGGGCCGCCGTGCTGGCGGTGGGCGCCGGCGTGGTGGCCGGCGATGGGCAGCCGGCGCAGGCGAGCACCAGGATCAAGCAGGCTGTGAGGCGGCGAAGGGGGAACATGGTCAGGCTCCTTGCGGGGGGCTCGGGTGTCATGTACCCGGAAAGCGGGGCGAAGCTGGCCGACGCGCGGCCTTCAAGGTATCATGCGCGGTATGACGACCTTGCTGCGGGGGACCCGCGTCGCGCTGCGTCCCGTCGAGAAGAGCGACCTGCCGGACTTCACCAAGTGGTTCTCGCGCTACGAGCTCCACCGCACGCTGACGCCCGGCGCGATCCGCCTCGTGAATACGGACGCCGAAGAGGCCTGGTTCCGTTCCATTCTCGACAGCAAGGACACCTGGCTTTACGCCATCGACGCGCTCGACGATCCGCAGGCGCCGGGTGGACGGCTGATCGGCTCGACCAGCATCTTTCGCGTCGACGGCAAGAACCGCGAGGCGACCTTCGGCATCGCGATCGCCGACCCCACGATGCAGGGCAAGGGCTACGGCGACGAGGTCATCGACCTGATGCTGGAGTGGGGCTTCCTCGAGCTGAACTTGCACCGCATCCAGCTCACCGTGGTGGCCTTCAACGAGCGCGCCATCCGGCTTTACGAGCGCAAGGGCTTCAAGCATGAAGGCGCCCGGCGCGACGCCATTTGGCGCGAAGGACGTTACTGGGACGAGCACGTCATGAGCGTCCTGCGGCCCGAGTGGACCCCGCCGCGGGCGATCGGGTCGGCTTCTGAGGTGATGAAATGACCGTTTCGAAGGATCTGGCGCAGGCCACCACCAGCATGGCGGCGCGCATGGAGGAGCTCGCGCGGCGCCAGGCCGAGGCGATCGCGGGCATGGGTCCCGCCGCCGTCGCGAAGCAGCACGAGCGCGGCAAGCTGACCGCGCGCGAGCGCGTCGAGAAGCTCGTCGATCCGGGCAGCTTCGTCGAGCTCGATCGTTACCGCGTGCACCGCTGCTACAACTTCGGCATGGAGCACAAACGCGTGCCAGGCGACGGCGTGATCACCGGCCACGGCACGATCGACGGCCGCACGGTCTACCTGTTCGCCCAGGACTTCACGGTCTTCGGCGGCAGCCTCGGCGAGGTGTTCGCCGAGAAGATCTGCAAGGTGATGGACCTCGCGCTGCGCAACGGCGCGCCCTGCATCGGCCTGAACGACTCGGGCGGCGCGCGCATCCAGGAGGGCGTCGAGAGCCTGGGCGGCTACGCGGAAATCTTCTGGCGCAACGTCCAGAGCTCCGGCGTGATCCCGCAGCTGTCCGTGATCATGGGCCCCTGCGCCGGCGGCGCCGTATACTCCCCCGTCATGACCGACTTCACCATCATGGTGAAGGACACGAGCTTCATGTTCATCACCGGCCCGGAAGTCGTGAAGACCGTGCTCGGCGAGGAAGTCACCTTCGAGGAGCTGGGCGGGGCGAGCACCCACAACACGATCAGCGGCGTCGCGCACTTCCTCGCGGAAGACGAGGAGGAGGCGATCGCCCAGCTGCGCTACCTCATCTCCTTCCTGCCGGCCAACAACCTGGAAGACCCGCCGGCCTACCCCTGCACCGATCCCGAGGACCGGCGCGAGGAAGGCCTGCTCACGGTCATCCCGGACGTGCCGACCAAGCCCTACGACATGCACGACCTGATCGCCATGATCGTCGACGACGGCGAGATGTGCGAGGTGATGCCGCTCTACGCGCAGAACATCATCACGACCTTCGCGCGCCTCGACGGCCGCACGGTGGGCATCGTGGCGAACCAGCCGAAGATGCTCGCGGGCACGATGGACATCAACGCCTCGGTCAAAGGCGCGCGCTTCGTGCGCTTCTGCGACGCCTTCAACATCCCGATCGTGACCTTCGAAGACGTGCCGGGCTACCTGCCGGGCAAGACCCAGGAGCACGGCGGGATCATCCGCCACGGCGCGAAGCTGCTCTACGCCTACTGCGAGGCCACCGTGCCGAAGCTGACGGTGATCGTGCGCAAGGCCTACGGCGGCGCGTACGACGTGCTGGGCAGCAAACACGTCCGGGCGGACGTGAACCTGGCCTGGCCCACCGCCGAAATCGCCGTCATGGGCGCCGAGGGCGCGGTCAACATCCTCTACCGCAAGGAGCTGGCCCAGGACCCGGGCCGCCGCGACGCGTTGATCGCGGAGTATCGCGAGCGCTTCGCGAACCCGTTCGTGGCGGCCGAGCGCGGCTTCATCGACGACGTGATCGACCCGCGCGACACGCGTCCCTACCTGATCCGCGCGCTGCGCAACCTGCGCGGCAAGCGGGTGGAGCGGCCGGCGCGCAAGCACGGGAACATCCCGCTTTGAGCGGGCTCGAGATCCGGCCGGCCGCCACGGCCGAGGAGGCGGCGGCGATCGCCGCCGTGATCGCCCAGGTGCTCGAGGCCGAGGCGGCCACGGGCGTGCCCGGCGAGCCCACCGTCGACGGGTGGGCGGCCGCGGCGCGGGTCGAGTCGCTCGGCATCGTGCGCCGCATCCCGGGCCAGCTCGACCTGCGCTACATGAGCGCGCCGACCCGCGAGCGCCTCACGCGCCCGGAGCGCACTCAGGCGTAACGGTCGACGCTACCACCCAGGTGCGCCGGCTGCGGCGCGGGCGGCAGGGCCTGCAGCAGCGTCGCGACCTGCGATTTCTCCTGGTCGATGCCTTTTTTCAGCAACGACATCGGAATCACGGCGCCGCTGCTGGCGGCGGTTCCCAGGGCATCCAAGCTCATCGGGCCTCCTCCCCGTCGCGCGACGGGCCATCCATGGTGGAGCTCTCTCACTCTACCCTCGCCCGGCTGATTCGAACCGGCTGGATCGGCCTCCGCTACGGCTGTGCGACCCGCGGCACGCGGAACCAGAATGTCGTGCCCGCGCCGGGTTCGCTGTGGACGCCGATCCGCCCGCCGTGGGCCTCCACCAGCGCCTTGCTGATCGAGAGGCCGAGCCCGGTGCCCCTTTGCTTCCGCCGCCCGGCCTCGAGCTGCGAGAACCGCTGGAACAACCGTGACATTTCCTCGGGCGCGATGCCCGAGCCTTCGTCGGCAACCTCGACCAGCAGCTCGGTCGGGTCTGGCCGGAGCGTCACGCGGACCGTGCGATCGGGCGGCGAGAACTTGATGGCGTTGCTGATCAGGTTGGTGATCACCTGCCCGATGCGCGGGAGATCCAGCTGCACGGGCACCGGCTCGGCGGGCAGGTCCGTCACGAGCGTGACATGCGCGTCGGCGGCTTGCGGCCGGAAGCTTTCCGCGATTTCCCGCACCCGCGCCGCCAGGTCGCCTTCCGCGATTTGAAGCGTGAACGTGCCGGCCTCGATGCGCGCGTAGTCGAGCAAATCGTCGACCAGGCGCTCGAGGCGCTGCGCCGCGGCCTGGATGTGGGCCACGAACGCCTGTTGCGCCGGCTCGAGCGGCCCGCCGATCTGGTCTTCCAGGAACTCCGCGTAGCCCCGGATGGTGGTCAGCGGGGTGCGCAGCTCATGCGAGACCGAATTCACGAAGTTCGTCTTGAGCTGGTCGAGCTCCCGCAGCCGCGCGTTCTGCGCCACCAGCTGGGCCTCCAGCGCCTTGCGCGCCGTGATGTCCTGGGCCGTGCCGACCATGCGGGCCGGGTGGCCGGCCGGATCCATGAGCACCTTGCCGGTGCTCGCGACGTCCCGGATGGCGCCGTCCGGCCGGATGATCCGGTGCTCGAACGCCATCGGACGCAGTTCCCGCAGCGCGCCTTCGATCTCGCCGCGCACGCGGGCCTGGTCGTCCGGGTGGACGAGCGCGAGGTACGCCTCGTACGTGCTCGAAAAGGCCGCGGGCTCCACGCCGAAGATCCGGTAGAGCTCGTCGGACCAGACCACGCGGTTCCGTGCGACGTCCCACTCCCAGCTGCCCAGGGCGGCGAGCTGTTGGGCCTCGGCGAGCATCGCCTCGCGCCGGCGCAAGGCGTCGTTCACGGCCGCGAGGTCGATCGTCCGTTCGGCGATCCGCGCCTCGAGGGCCTCGTTGGCCCGCGCCAGCTGCGCCTCGCGTTGCATGACCGCTTCGTACAGGTCCGCGTTCTCGAGCGTGATCGCGGCCTGCGCGCCCAGGAGCTGCAAGACCTCCAGGTCCGCGGCGCTGAACGCCCCCGCCGTGAGGTCGTTCTCGAGGTAGACGTAGCCTGCCGGGCCGGCCTGGCGGAGCAAGGGCAGGCAAAGGACCGAGCGGGGCCCGAGCCGCACGACGTAGGGATCGCCTGCGAAGGCGCCGCGGGTCGCGTCGTCGAGCATGACTGGCAGGTGCGTCCGCGCCACATGCGCGATCAGCGTCCACGGCAGCGGCGCCGCCGTGGGGCCGGGGGCCAGGTCGACGGCGATCCGCTCGCCTTCCAGCGTCGCGAGGGCGACCACGCGGCGCTCGCCGTCTCGTTGCCTCACGAGCGCGCCCCGGCGCGCGCCGGCGCGTTCGACCATCACCCGCAGGATCGCTTCCGCCGCCTCGTCCTGCCGGATCGCGCGGGCGATCACGCTCGAGGCCCGGGCCACCGCCACCGCGTCGACCCCCGCCAGGTCGGGCCGGCCGGCTGCCTGGGCCGGCGTGTCACGCAGGGTCGGGAACCGGGCCTCGAGCTCCCGCAGCTTGGCCCGGGCGCCCCAGCGGCCATACTGCGCGTGCGCCGCGGCGGCGTATGACGCCGCATTGGCCGCGAGCCCCTCGGCCGCGTAGAAGGCCGCGGCCCGCTCCTGCGCGAGCCCCGCGATCGGGAGCAGGCCCGCATCGAGCGCGATCCGGATCGCGTCGTCGTAGGCGAGCATGGCGGCGAGCGGCTGTTGGTCCAGGCGCAGGCTTTCCGCCGCGAGCAACGCGCGGGCGGCGCCGAAGTTGGCCGGGCTGGCGGCGGCCAGCGGCTCGAGCGCCTGCAGGCAGCGCGCCAGCGCGGCGCGATCGCCGGGCCGCCCGAGCGCCGCGTGGGCGAGCCCCGCGAAGAGGTGGTAGGTGGGGACGTCGATCTGCGCGAACGAGGCGTCCAACATGGGCGCGACGAGCGCGGCGGTCGCCTCTGCCGCCTCGAAGGTGCCGAACCAGCCCTGGAGCTGAAGCCGCAGGGTCCAGCCGCGGGCGACCACGATCGGCGGCAGCTCCGCCGCTGTGGGCCCCGGCGTTGGCGGCCCGACGTCCTCGATGCGGGGGGCGGCGTCTTCCCGCCGGAGGAGCTCGATGGCCTTCGTCAGGTCGTCGAGGGCGCCCGCCATGGCCTCGAAGCGCGCCCGGCGCACGAAGGCCAGCGATTCGGCGACTTCGCGTGCGAGGCCTTCCAGGGGCTCGCCGCCCGCGAAGCGCATCGCCGCGATCTGGACGTGGCAGTAGCAGGCGCGCGTCAGGTCGCCCGTGCGGACGGCGGCTTCGAGGCCGGTCTCGACGAGGGGGACGCAGGCCTCCAACGGCCGGGTCCATGGCCCGACCATGCTGCCGTAGGTCATGAACACGACTGCCCGGCTCGCCAGGTGGGCCTCCTGGCCGGCGATCGCCAGCGCCACCGCGCCGAACCGCTCCCCTTCCGCGAAACGTCCCAGCGCGCTGCCGATGATCATCCCGAACACCACGAACGCCAGCGCGGTGGGGCCACAGAGGCCCTTCTCGATGGTGCGGCAGGTCATCTCGGCGTGCAAGACCGTGTACAGGTTGCGATCCACGAACAAGACGGGCGCCGACATCGCGGCCATCAGCTCGAGGATGCCGAGCTCGAGCGGGTCTTCGAGCGGCGGCAGCGCCAGCAACGCCTCGATCGGCCGGTCGCCGAGGTGCTGCCACACGCACGCGACTGCGGCCGCGACCGTTTCGTCGTCCGGGTGCGGCGAGAGGTGGATACCTGCGGCCACCAGGCCCGCAAGCCCGGCGTCGACGGCCCCGACCATGTCGCCGCGGATCGTCGAGACCTGGACCCTGAGGGTCTCGACGGCGAGCCGCTCGGTCAGCGCCAGCGCGTGCCCCGCGACGCTCGCGAGCAACGCCTGCGCGCGCTCCAGGCGGCCGGTCAGCCACGCGGCGCGGGCCCCGCCCAGGTGGAGGCCGAAGGCCGTGGCGTGATCGCTTTCCCAGGCCGTTTGCGGCAACGCCGCGAGGCCGGCCTCGAAATACCGCCAGGCGGCCTGGAAAGCGCCGGCGCCGATGGCCCGGCGGCCAGCCTCCGCGTTGAGGTCGGCGGCGAGGCGGCGCTCGGCCGTGACATCACCGACCGCAGCCGCGTCGCTGCCGGCATCGGCCAGGTTCAGGTGGGTCGCCGAGTCGAACACCAGGTCGTCCGCGGCGGCCTCGAGCGGGGCGTTGCGCAGCGCGTGGTGGGCCATCGCCCGGTGGAAGGTCGCTCGCTCCGCCTGGGGGATCGGCGCGTAGATGGCTTGCCGGACGCGGTCGTGCACGAACCGGTAGCCGTCGCCCTGGCGGCTCAACAGGCCCAGCGCCGCCGCGGCCTGCAGCGCGCCTGCCACCACGTCAGGCGAGCGGCCGGCCATGGCCGACAGCGCCACTGTGTCACCGGCGGAGCCCACCACCGCCGCGAGTTCGGCGACCCGGCGCGACGCAGGCGCGAGGCGCGCCACTTTGCCCGCGATCAGGGCCTCGAAGCCGCCAGCGGTCTCGAGCGTGGTCAGCGCCTCGGCGCCCCAGCTCCAGCGGCGCGTGGCCAAATCGAACGCGATCAGGCCATCGTCGACCAGCGACGTCAAGAGTTGGCGGGCCGCCAGCGGGTTCCCGCCGCTGCGGCCATACAATGCCTGGGCCAGCGGCGCTGCCTGCGCCGCGCTCACGCTCAGCGCGTCGGCGACGAGGGCTGCGATGTCGGGCTCGGCGAGGTCCGCGAGGGCCAACGTCCAGGCCGCGCCATCGGGCAGCGCGGCCCGCAAGGGGTGGTCCGGCCCCAGCTCCGCGTCACGATAGCCTCCCACCCAGAGCACGCCGGTGGGCCCGGCCTGCCGGTTGACCATCGTGAGCAGCGCGATCTCGTCGGCATCGGCCCATTGGAGATCATCCAGGAAGATGACCGCCGGATGGGCGGGCTCGGCGAAAGCCGTCAGGAACCGTTGAAGCACGTCCAGGAAAAGCGAGCGCGCTTCGGGCGGCGGCAGCGGCGGCGCTGGCCGCTGACGCCCGAGCATGTGCTCGACGGCCGGAAACCGTTCGACGAGCAGCCCGCCCAGGTCGCCGACCGCCTCGGCGGCCCGTCGCCGAATCTCGGACTGGCGCCGTTCGTCAAGCGCCAGCACCTGGCGGATGAGCGCCTCGACGATGCTCGCGATCGGCGAAAAGGGCCGCCGCTTCGCGACGGCTTCGAACTTGCCCTCGGCGAACAGCCCACGGTCCCGCACCACGGGCGCGAGCAACTCGCGGACCAGCGAGGTCTTCCCCGTGCCCGCTCCCCCGCTCACGAGCACCAGGCCGGCGTGGTTCTCCGTGCGCACCCGCTCGTATTGTGCGATCAGGGCCAGCCGATGCCCGTCGCGGCCGTAGAGCTTCGCGGGGAGCCGGAAGGTCGCCGAAACGTCCTGGCTGCCGACCGCGAAAGGAGCGACCCGGCCCTCGCGCTGGAGCTCGAGGAGGCACCGCGCCAGATCGGCCTGGACCCCCGCGGCCGTCCGGTAGCGCTCTTCGGGCATTTTGGCGAGCAATTTCAGGATGATCGCGCCGACCGGTTCAGGCAACCCCGGCGCGAGCGCCGTCGGGGCCAGGGGCTGGACGGCGACGTGGCAGTGGATCCACGACATGGGATCTTTGCCGGTGCAGGGCAACACCCCCGTCGCCATCTGGAAGAGCGTGACCCCCAGGGCGTACAGATCGGCCCGCTGGTCGACGCTCCGGTTGAGCCGCCCGGTCTGCTCCGGCGCCATGTGCGTGAAGGCGCCGGTGAACGGCACGGCGGAGGGCTCGGCGCGCGCATCTTCCGTCGGCCGGTAAGCGCCGCCGAAGCCCATCAGGCGGACCACCGCGGTTTCCGGCTCGCAGAGCATGTGCGCCGGCGTGAGGTCGCCATGCACCAGGCCGGTCGCATGGAAGCTCGCCAGGGCGCCTGCGGCGCTGACGGCGATGCGCAGCAGCCGCTCGGGCGCGAACGGCTCGCCGAGAAGGCTGGCGAGGGGGACGCCGGCCGCATCGTCGAGGACCAGGTGGGGCACACCCCCGACGTGGACGATGTGCCGGGGCACGACGGCCCAGGCGGGCGAGAGCTGGGGTGCCAGCCGGAGCTCCTCGCGCAGCGTGGCGGCGCCGTTTCCGAGGATGCGGACGAGGCATGGCTTGCCGGCGCTGTCCCGTGCCCGCGCGAGGCGTTCGCCGCCCGCTTCGTAGACGGTGGATGCGCTGGTGAAGGGCTGCTCGTCTTCCACGATGTTCCTCGTGCCGGCTGCTCCCTGGTCGTGGGCGAGAGCGCGGGCACCCTTCATCATATGACGTTTCGACGGCGCTGTGTCAAATCAGGGCCCTCGGCTCAGCGGCCCCCGCCGGAGATACATAATCACAGAAAGAAGGGGCCCCCCCGAGGGGAGGCCCCAAAAATTGGTCGCGGCAATGATTGCTGGGATGAATTGCGACGAAGAAGCTACGAGTTTGCTGCGTTCAATAGATGATGCGACCAAACTTCTGAGATTAGTGGTCAATGTACCAGCCAATCTTCGCGCACACTGTAGCATGGGTCACAGGGCTTGTCTACCGCGGGGGGCGCGGGCAACGAAACTTTACGACTTTTTTTCTTGATTTCACCCCGGGGAATTGCTAGGCTGCATGAAGCACGGAGGGACGCCCTTGTCGCCGATCGCAACCACATCGAGTAGTCGCACCCGGAGGGGCTCGCGGTAAGCCGCGGCGCCCGTGTGCCGTCGCATCGGCACCGGCGACCGACGCGTCCAGACCGCCGCCCCTCCCGGGGTGGCGGCTTTTTTTGCGCCCGCACGGGCGTGTCCGAAGGAGGTGAGATCCATGGCCCTGACCGAAATTCAGCGCGACGAGCTCCGCATCCACGTGGCGGGCAAGCCGGACCGCGTGCTGTTCGCGACCGCGTGCGGCCCCATGCTTTATGGCTTCCCGCACCACGAGCGGTACGTCGACTTGCGCAGCGTCCACCTCGACCCCCAGCCGACAGGGCTGGATCTCGGCGGGCGCACCGGGCGCCAGGACAGCCGCGAGTGGCGCGAGCAGATCGGGGCCTGCCAGGTCGAGTGGATCAGCCACGAGGTCGGCAAGTTCGTGCGGCTGCTTCAGCTCAACAACGGCAGCGCCTACGAACAGCTCTTCAGCCCCAACCTCGTGCTCGAGTCCGAGGCGCTGCATGAGCTGCGCGAGCTGGCGCGGCGCATGATGTCGCTGCAACTCTTCCTCCACTACCGCAGCTTCTTCCACAGCCAGCTCAAGTGCTTCCTCGGCCAGCGTGAAAAGCACGGCCGGCACCTGCTGTATCTCTACCGGGTGGCGCTCACCGGCGTGCACCTGGCGGAGCACGGCCAGCTGTGCGCGGAGCTGCCGGCGCTGGCACGCTTCCACGAGCGCGTCACGGTCCTGCAGCTCCTGCGCGAGCTGGAGGGCCACCAGGAGGTGCGCGACTTCCGGCCATTCCTGCGCGAGCTCGACGTCCTCGGCGATCGCCTCGACGCGGAGCCTGGCCGCGGCAAGCTGCCGGACCAGGTGCCGAACCGCGCCGAGGCGGAGGCCTGGCTGATGCGCCTGCGCGCGGCCTCGGCCGGCTGAATGCGGATGTTGTTGAGGAATCGGGCTGACTGGTCTACGATGAGGCGTTCCTAAATTCTTCAGGCGCCGCCGCTGTCTTTCGAGGCGACGCCGCTGCCCCGATCAGGAGGCCCGATTTCATGACGACCACGACGACCCCCCACACCCGCCCGAAGATTGCCGCCGACGTCACCGAGCTGATCGGCCACACGCCGCTCGTGCGCCTCAACCGGGTGACGGAAGGGGTCGATGCGACCGTCGTCGCGAAGCTGGACTACTTCAGCCCCGCCTGCAGCGTGAAGGATCGCATCGGCGTGGCGATGATCATGGACGCCGAGCGGGCCGGCGCGATCAAGCCCGGCGAGACGACGCTGATCGAGCCGACCAGCGGCAACACGGGCATCGCGCTCGCGATGGTCGCGGCGGCGCGCGGCTACAAGCTGATCCTGACCATGCCCGAGACGATGAGCCTCGAGCGCCGCAAGGTCTTGCGCATCTACGGCGCCGAGCTCGTGCTGACGCCGGGCGCGCAGGGCATGCGCGGGGCGATCGCCAAAGCCGAAGAGCTGCTCGCGAATACGCCCGACGCCTACATGCTCCAGCAGTTCAAGAACCCGGCCAACCCGGAGATCCACAAGCAGACCACGGCGGAGGAGATCTGGCACGACACCGATGGCGCGATCGACATCTTCGTCGGCGGCGTCGGCACCGGCGGCACGGTGACGGCAATCGGCGAGGTGCTCAAGCCCCGCAAGGCGGGCCTGCAGGTCTTCGCGGTCGAGCCCAGCGAGTCGGCCGTCATCTCGGGCGGCCAGCCTGGCCCCCACAAAATCCAGGGCATCGGCGGCGGCTTCATCCCGGAGAACCTGCATGTCGACGTGCTCGACGGCACGGTCCAGGTGAGCTCGGACCAGGCCTTCGCGATGTCGCGGCGCCTCGCCCGAGAAGAAGGCCTGATGGTGGGCATCTCGTCGGGCGCCGCCGTCCACGCCGCGCTCGAGCTCGGCCGCCGCCCGGAGAACAAGGGCAAGCTGATCGTGGTGATGATCCCGTCCTTCGGCGAGCGCTACCTGTCGACGGCCCTCTTCGCCGGGCTCTTCGAGGAAGAGAACACCACCCTCTAGGCCCATCGGTGACCATGAGCGACGTCTATCCCGTCGAGGCCCTGCTTCCCGCCGGCGGGCGGGAGCAGGGCAAGGTCCGTTTCCACCGCGCCGGCGCCGAGCTGACGCTGGTCGACGGCCGTCGCTGGGATCTCCCGTACACCCACGCCCAGCTCGATTTCGGCGGGGAGCATGACCACCTCGCGCTGATCACGCTCGTGGCGCCGGGCGACGAGGTCGTCCGGTTATACTTCGTCGACAAGGCCGTCTACCAGGCTCCGCCGGCGCTCTGGCCGGAAGCGATGCGCGCGCGGGCGGCCCACCTCGCGAAGCGCCGCGGCAGGGGATGGATCGGCCTCGTGGCGGTGATCGCGGCGCTGGGCGGCCTCTGGTTCTCGGGCGGCTGGATCGTCGCGGGGCTCGCCTACCTCGTGCCGCCGGCGGCCGAGATGAAGATGGGCCGCATCTTCGCGGATGCGACCCTCGCGGGCAAGGTGTCGGATGACCAGGTGCTGAAGGAGACCGTCGAAACGCTCGGCAAGGCCCTCGTGGCCCAGGCGCCGACCCACCCCTACACGTTCCGCTTCCGCGTCGCCGAGATGCCGATCGAGAACGCCTTCGCCTTCCCCGGCGGCGAGGTGGTGGTGACCACCGGCCTGCTGGCCGCGGCGAGCTCGCCCGACGAGCTCGCGGGCGTGCTCGGCCACGAGGTCGAGCACGTGCTGCGGCGCCATACCACCAAGCGGCTCATGCAGGAGCTCGGCCTGGTGGTGGGGATCGGCGTGGTCTTCGGCGACCTCGGCACGCTGGGCGGCGTCGCCGCGACCTACGGCAAGGACCTGATCGGGCTCGCCTTCGGCCGCGACCAGGAGCTCGAGTCCGACCGCGCGGGCATGAAGCTGGCGCACGGCGCCGGGTTCGATCCGAAGGGGCTGGGCGCGTTCTTCAGGCGGATGCAGGCGGAAGGCGATAGCGAAATCCCCGCCATCCTCTCGACCCACCCGGCCCATGAGGATCGGCTGGCCCAGATCGACCGACTAGCGGATGAACTGGGCCCGACGAAGCCCAAGGTCCGCCCCGGGCTGGCCGATTGGAGCGACATCAGGCGCCGCGCGCGGCGTGGGGCCGCTGGGCCGGAATCTTCGCCTTCGCCGCGTCCTGCGCCTTCAGCTGGGGTATGATATCGCAGCGCACCAACGTTGCTGCGAAGGAGATTCCTATGACGCTGAGCGAAGAATTGCTCGCCGCGGCCCTGGCCGGCGACGACGCCGAGGTCGAGCGCCTGATCGCCTGCGGGGCGGACCCGATGTGGCCGGACGAGGAAGGCCTGACGCCGGCGGACCGGGCGGCGCGGGCTGGACACCGCGCGCTGGCGCAGCGGATGCGACTTGCGGGCGCCGTGACGCGCTGAGCGCCTGGACCCTGCTGGCTCCTGGCGCCCCGCGCTACTTCACCGCGTTGTGGAGGATGAACCACACGTTGGCCGGCCGCTCGGCGAGCCGGCGCATGAAGTAGGGGTACCACTGCGTGCCGAAGGGCACGTAGCAGCGCATGTTGTAGCCGTCCTTCACGAGCTGCCGCTGCATGTCCGACCGGATGCCGTAGAGCATCTGGAACTCGAAGCGCTCGGGGCCGATGCCCTTCTTCCTGGCGAAGTCCTTGGCGTCCTCGATGATCGCCTCGTCGTGGGTCGCGAGGCCGGGGTAGAAGCCGTCCTCGAGCAGGCGGTACATGCAGGTGACGTAGCTCTTGTCGACGTCGACCTTCTCGGGGAAGGCCACCTCCGCAGGCTCGAGGTAGGCGCCCTTGCAGAGCCTGACGCGCGCGCCGAGCTTGATCATGTCCTCGACGTCGTCCTTGGTGCGGTACAGGTAGGCCTGCAGCACGATGCCCACGTGCTTGCCGAACTCGGCATGCAGGCGCCTGAACATGTCGAGGGTCTTCTGGGTGTAGGCGCTGCCTTCCATGTCGAGGCGCACGAAGCTGCCGAAGTCGCGCGCCTTGCGGATCACGGCGGCGGTGACGTCGTAGCAGAGGTCTTCGTCGAGGTCGAGGCCCATCTGCGTGAGCTTGAGGCTGACGTTCGTGTCGAGGCCCGCCGCCTGGATGCGGTCGAGGATCTCCTCGTACTCCTGGCCGGCGGCGCGGGCCTCGGCCTCGGAGTGGACGTTCTCGCCGAGCAGGTCGAGCGAGCCCTTGATGCCGTCCTGGTTGAGGACCTGCATGGCCGCGAGCGCCTCGTCGAGCCTCTCGCCGGCGACGAAGCGGCGCGTCATCGCACGGGTGTACGAGTTCCCGACGATGAACTTGTAGACGGAGTTGTTGTCCGCCAGGGTCAGGAACGTCTTCCGCATGATGCTCATCGGGGCAACCTCCAGTCGCCCCACAGTGTAGCAGGCGGCCCGACGGCCGACAACGCGGCGGCGTCAGGGCTTGATGCGGCGGAGGACGTGGTTCTGGGTGTCGGCGACGTAGATGGTGCCGTCCTTGCCCACCACCAGGTCGGTCGGCCGGTTGAAGCGCGCCTGGTCGCCCGGGCCGTCGGCGTGGCTGCCCTGAAGCACGTCGGTCGGGCCGCCGCCCGCGATCGTGCGCACCCAGCGGTCCGGCGTGACCAGGCGGATGCGGTGGTTGGTGCCGTCGGCGATGAGGATGCGGCCGCGCGGCTCACGCGGGTCGAGGGCGAAGGCGCCTGGCATGCCGAAGCCCACGTTGTGGTAGTAGCCGTCGAGCGCGCCCTCGGTCGACCGGCCGCCCACCACCAGGCGCGCGCGGGCCGTCGGCCCGAGCGGCGCGTCGATTCGACAGAGGTTCCCGCGGTTGAACTCCAGGTAGTATAGCGATCCGTCGGGCCCGAACGCCACGTCGACCGGGGTCTGCGGCATCGCGCCCGGGTGGCCCTGCGTCTCCGCGCCCGGGATGGCCGGGGCGGGGGCCATCGGGCCATCGGCGCTGGCGTCGTTGCCGTTGCCGAGCAGCGTCGAGACCGGGAAGCCGGGCTCGGAGAGCGCGATGCGCCGGATCCTCATGTTGTACGAGTCCGCGACGAGCAAATCGCCCTGCGGGTCGAGGGTGAGCTGGCTCGGGTTGTTGAACTGGGCCTGGGCGCCTGGCCCGTCGCGGAAGCCCGGAACGCCGGAGCCCGCGATCGTCACCACCTCCGCGGGCCCCTCGGCCGGCATCGAGACCCGGTGGATCGTGCCGTTGATGGAGCTCGAGACGTACAGGGTGCCCTTGTCGTCGAACGCCATGCCGTGGGCGCCGGCGATCTTGCCCGCGGTCCCCACAAGCGTCGCGACCGTCGCCTGGCCCGCCGCGTCGAACGTGACGCGCCGGATGACGGCGGTTTCCGCGACATACAACGCGGGCGGATCGGTGCGCTCGTCGAGGGCCAGCGCGCTCGGGAAGGTCAGGAGGCTGTCTCGGCCAGGGCCATCCGGCGTAACGACGGCGGCCGCCACGCCTGGCTGGCCGGCGATCGTCTCGACCTGCCGCATGGGCTCCGCGGGCGGCTCGACGACGGGTGGCGCGGTGCGCCCGGGGACGGGCGCAGGCCGCGCCGACGCCTTCGCGAGGCGGGTCCGGGCGTCGCGCACGAACGTCGCCATCTGCGCGACCACGTCGCCACCCGCCTCGGGGCTGTCGCCGCCTTCGGCGACCGCCTTGAGCAGCGCCTCGAACAACGAGGGGCCGGCCATCGTCACGCGGTCATGGTCGAGCAGCGACATCTCGAGTTCCTCGAAGACGTCGTGGAACTTGGCGTCTTGACCGGGCCGGACGGAGGAGAAGTACTCGCGCATGACGTAGTCGAGCATGTCGGCGGGGCGCTCGATGACGTACTGCTGCGCGGGCGCTTTATCCAGGTTGGCCGCGATGAGGTAAGGCTTGGCGGCGAAGTACGCGACGGGGTCCGCCGCGGCGGCCGCGCGGGCACGCACGCGCTCCTCCCCCCGCGCGAGCACGCCGCGCAGCTCGGTGACCACCTTGCGGCCGACGAGCGAGCGGGATTCCGGGTGCCTGACGATCTCCGCGTTGGCACCGAGCGAGAGCGCGAGGTTTTCATAGCCCGTGGCGAGGATGATGCGGTCGGCCAGCAGCAGGCAGACCTCGTGCAGGTTCGCCGCGCCGTTCGGGCCGGCCTTCACGGCCTCGAGCTCGGTCTTGACCGGCCCGAGCGCGGCGGTGATGCCGAGCGCGACGGCGTCTTCGGTCTCACCGCCGTCTTCCGACAGCCCGAAGTAGCCCGCGAGCCGCCGCGCGGCGATCGTCCGCAGGAAGCTGGCCACGCCGGCCTCGCGATCGTCGATGCGGCGTTCGTCCGCGCCGGCCGACGTGATGACGTTCAGCACCAGGCGTGGGTCGCGGCGGCCGGGCGCGCGGGCGACGACGCGCACGTGCGCTGCCAGCGCCGGGTCGACGTTGACGGCGAACTTGCCCGTGGCGTCGGTGTAGATGGTATGCGCGTCAGCGCCCGCGGCGTCCTTGCCGAGCGGCACCGTGAGGCCCGTACGCACGTCGACGACGCTCACCCACATGCCGGCCGCCGGGCGCGCCTCGCCGAACGCGAGCGCATCGGCCTGGGCGAGCCACCGCTCCCGCCCATCCCTGGGCTCCGCTGGATCAGTCCATCCCTGGACAGTCGCGTAGCTCGCGCCCACGAGGCTGGCGCCATCGGCGCCCACGAGGCTGGCGCCGTCCGCACCGATGAGCAAGGCGCCGTCGCCGCCGACCAGGCCTGAAGGGACGACGACGTTGCCGCCGCCCGCGGCCACGACGCGGCCGCCCGCCACGAGCGTCGCGCCGTCGGGGCCGACCAGGCTCGCGCCGTCCATCCCCACGAGCGTGGCGCCGTCGGCGCCGACCAGGCGCGACGCGCCGCCACGGGTCGTGGCGTAGCGATCGTCGACCAGCACCTGGCCCGTCAGCCGAACGGCCTGGCCGGCCGGCGGCTTGAGCAGCGAGGCGGCCGCGGGCGCAACCGCGCCCGTCGCGATGGGCGGCTCGGACTTCGCGGCTTTCGCCGGCGTCCTGGCCGCGCCGGCGGCGCCGGGGGCCGCCGCGCCGCCGACCGCGGGCTTGCCGGGCAACGCGCCCTGGCAGCTCGCGAGCGCGAGCACGAGGGCGGCGGAAAGGGGCAGGCGATGGTTCGTCACCCTGAATTCATACCTCAAGCGCGGTGGCTTGATGCATAAATGATAAGGCGTAGGTTACCGAGGCTCGAAGTGTTCGGGCTCGTCGCGCCGCGGCAGCGCGACGGCGGCCCAGGGCTGGGTCAGCACCTGGATCACCACGTCGTCCGGGTCGGGACGGGTCTCGGCGTACGAGACCACCAGAAGCCCGTCCGAGACGCGGGCGCCGTCGATGCGCACGGCGAACCCGCCCGTGTTCCGCTGGAGCACGACGGCGGCGACCATCTCGCGCGCGAAGTCGACGGCCGGGGCGGCCCTCTCGGGGGCATGCCCGGACCAGAAGGCGCGCCAGGCGGCCTCGTCGCGGAACACGTCGAAGACCTCGTCGGCCAGGCCGCTCACCGGGCCATCGCCCAGCGGGCGGATGGCGAGCTCGATGGTCGTAGGGCTGCCGCCGCCACCGCCGCCGCCGCCGGGCTCGAGCGCCGGCAGGCCGCCGCAATTCGCGGCCAGCGCGACGATCGCCGTCGTCGTCAGCAGTCGGATCAGGCTCGCGCGTCCCATGGCCCACCTCCACTGGCCATGATCGTCGCCACGGCATCGTTCCCCTAGCGGCGAGCGGCCCTTACGGCGGCCGCGCCCAGATTTCGAGCCGCCGGGCCTGAACTTCGACGAGTCGGGCCCGGAATTCTACCAGCCGGGCGGCAATTAATCGGCGGGGCTCTGCTATAGTATGGGGCGAGCGGCCGGACTTTATGTTCGTCCGTATGCCGCCGCCCCGCACGCCGACCCGACCTGGACCCGATCGCCGCCCGATGGAAATCGCCTTCGCCACCGTCCCCGTCCCCGCGACCGTCCCCAGCCACCTGCCCTGCCCGGCCTGCGAGGCCCTGGGCGCCGTTCGCGGCGAGGGGCACCCGCGGTTCGTCGCCGAGCTGCGCAGCGGCTTCGTGCTGCTCCACCCGGACCAGACCCACTTCGGCCACGTGGTCTTCGCGGCCAAGCACCACGTCGCCGACGTGCTCGACCTGGCGGTCGAGGACCGCGAGGCGTTCCTCGCGGACCTCGCGCTGGTGATGCAGGCCGTGCGCGCGGCGGTGGGGCCGCGCCGGCTGAGCTCGGCGAGCGGCGTCGACGACGACGGCCACCTCGCCTGGCACGTCGTGCCGCGCCATGCGGATGATCCGGCGCCCGGCGCGCCCTTCTGGACCGGCGAGATCGGCGTGCGGCCCGACGTGGCCATGCGCGCGGATCTCAAGCGCCGGCTGCTGCGCGGCCTGCTGGCCGCAGCGCCCGTGCGGCGCCAGGCGGCGCCCGCGCGAGGCTCCGCGCCGCGCTGATGTACTTTTACAAGGTTGGTTACTGGACCAATGACGGCTCGGCGGGCGTCGAGCTGTGCCACGAGGAACATTTCGAGCAGGCCGACTTCGAGGCGATGGTCCACGCGGGCACGGCCGAGGTGTTGCGCGGCGAGCGGCGCAACAAGACCCACTTCCCCTTCGCCTGGATCTACGACGAGGTCGCGCAGTGGCTCGTGACCCGTCACGGCTTCCGGCGCCTCGAGTTCACGGCGGACTACGAGATCTACGGCTCGGGGTCCGTGCTCGAGGGCGACGAGAACATGCCCGACCTCGACCGCCTCTACCGGTACCTGCGCGACCAGGGCCTCGCGCCGTAGGCCACTACATGTGAGGCGCGTCCGCCCGGGGAACCCGTGCGAGCGGAAGCGTGAACCAGAACGTGCTCCCGCACCCCGCGACGCTGCGCACGCCGATGCGGCCGCCGTGGGCCTCGACCAGCGCCTTCGCGAGGTAGAGCCCGAGCCCCACGCCGCCCGCGCTGCGCGTGCTCGTCATGTCGAGCTGGGTGAAGCGCTGGAAGAGCCGGGCGATGTCTTCTTCGGCGATGCCGGGGCCCGTGTCGTGGACCTCGCAAACCAGCTCGTCGCCGTCACCGGCGGCATAGGCGCGGATCCGGACCTCGCCGCCCGCGGGGGTGAACTTGAGCGCGTTCGAGACGAGCTTGGCGATCACCTGGCCCACGCGCAGCTCATCGGCCAGCAGCGTCGGCAGGTCGGCGTCGATCTCGAGGGCGAGGCCGATGCCGCGGGCGTCGGCGGACGGGCGGGCGCAATCGGCGATCGCCTCCGCGACCTCCGCCAGGTCGACGGGCCGCCGGCCGAGGTCGAGCCGGCCGGCCTGAATCTGCGTGAGATCGAGCAGGTCGTTGACCATCACGAGCAGGCCGTCGGCGCTGTCGAGCATCTTGCCGAGCATCTCCTGCTGGCGGACGTTGAGCGGGCCGACCAGCTCGTCCTGCAAGATGCTGCCGAAGCCGGTCACCGCGTTGATCGGCGTGCGCAGCTCATGCGACATGATCGCGAGGAACTGGTCCTTGATCGCCTCGGTCTCGCGCAACGCGCGGATGCGCTCGCTTTGACCCTGCTCGAGCGCCTGGCGCTCGCGCGCCATCGCGGCCGCCTCGGCGCGCCGGCGGGCTTCGCACCGCCGGTTCCAGAGGAGCATGGGCACGAGCGTGACGGCGCAGCCCGCGAACGCGAGCAGGAGGTCGTGGGGCTCTGGGCGCGGAAGGCGCGGGGGCATGGTCACTCCTGGGCTGATTTGCGGAACGACGAGCCACCCCCGAGGCCCATCATGCCGGCGGGAGGTTGCGGCGCTTTGGCGGGAATGTGAACGGATTGTTGCGCCCGCGGCTCGGATGATTGACGACGTCTAGCTCAGGCCGCCGAAGAGGCCGCCGCCGCCGAGCTTGATGCCCGGGAGCGAGACCTTCATGTCGATCGTCGCCGAGCGCGGCCGGAACCCGCCCACGAAATCGCCTTCGAGGATGCGGCTCCGTTCGCGCAGGTTGCCGAAGCAAAGGCGGGTGTCCTCGTCGAGCGGCGCGAGCAGGGCCTGCAGGAGCGCCTGGGCCTTCTGGACGAGCGGCACGGCCTGCATCGGCGAGCCGATCGCCGCCGCCTGGCCGAACTGGGCCATCGCGAGCAGCAGGTCGGACTTCGTGATCGTGGCGAGGTCCTCCATGTTCTCGAAGTGGTACATCGCGTCGCCCTGCCGCGTGGCGAGCGCGATCTCGCCGAGGACGCCCTCGAGCTCCGCGATCAGGTACTTCATGCCGAGCTTGCGCGCGAGGGCGAGGGCGACCTCGGCGTCGGACTTGGCCTCGGCCCACTCGCCGGTCTGCACGGCGATCCAGGCGCGCACCTTGAGCGCGCGCGCCTCCATGCTCTTCGCCCCGGCCGCGCGCGCCTCCTCGAGCGCGAGCTTCACGTACTCGCCGCCGCCGCCGAGATCGCCCTGGCGGGCCACGATCTCGCCCAGGCAGACGTTCATGCGGATCTCGGGCTCGGTGTTGCCGGTCTCCTTGATCAGCGCGATCAGCTCCTTGGCGCTGGTCTTGGCCATGCCGAGGTGGCCGATCACCAGGCACATCTCGACCTTGTACTGCATCGCGATCGCCTCGACGTACTTGTTCTTGGCCTCGATCGCCATCGTGAGCGCGCGGTCCGCGAGATCCAGCGAGCCTGTGAACTGGCCGAGGTAGCACTTCGGCAGCGCCTCGAGGATCAGCGACAGGCCCGTGTGGAACGTATCGTGGTTCAATTCCGCGCGCTCCTTCGCGTCGACCGCGAAGGCCACGGATTGCTCGAAGTCGCCGAGCTCGCTCGCGCAGATGGCGAGGTTGAGGTACGAGACCAGCTCGTCGGCCCGCAGACCGAGCTCCATGCAAATCTGGAGGTTGCGCTCGAAGGTGGCGCGCGCCGCGAGCGGGTCGCCCAGCATGTTCTGGGCATTGCCGAGCAGGTTCAAGGCGTTTTGCAGGCCGATCTTGTCGTTCTGGGCCGTGAGGATCGCGATCGCCCGGTCCAGGTAGTCGATGCCGGCCGCGATCGTTTCGGGGCCCGTGGCGATCGAGATGTAGCCCAGGAAGGCCATCGCCTCGGCCTCGCGGAACGGATCGCCGATCGCGCGCGCGATCGCGAGGGCGCGCGAGGTGTCGGCCGCCGCCTCGCCGCGGCTGCCGCGATAGAAGTGGATGCGGCAGCTGGTGAGCAGGCTGCGCGCGGCGCCCGCCCGGTCGCCCGCGAGCTCGGCGAGCGCGAGCGACTTGGCGCAATAGGCGAGCGCTTCGGGCAGGTTGCCGATCATCTGGTGGCACTTGGCGAGCGAGGTGATCAGGGCCGCGACCTCGGTCGCCGACACGAGCTTCTCGGCGAGCGGCAGCGCCTCCGCGTAGACCTCGGCGCCGCGCTCGACCTCGCCGACCACGCGGGAGACGTCGCCGAGCGCGCGCAGGTACTCGAAGCGGGTGCGGCGGAGGTCCTCACCCGCTTCCTCCGCTTGCCGCACCAGCGCCAGGCCGGCCTCCAAAAAGCGCTTGGCGTCCGGCAGCGCGTACAGGCGCAGCAGCGCGCGGCCGGCTTCGAGGGCCGTCGCGACGGTCTTGTCGGGCCGGTCGCCCGCGAGGTAGTGGCCGGCGATCGCCGTCATCACCTCGAGCGGCGCGTCGGCGAGCGGTCGGCCGCCGAGGCGCGCCTCCAGCGTGTCGGCCACTGCGCCGTGCAGGCGGATCCGCTCGGCCGCCGCGATCGATTCGTAGAGCGTGTCGCGCAGCTGGTCCTGGACGAAGCGGTAGCCGCCGTCCGCGGCCTGCTCGAAGACCTTGGTGAGCGCGAGGATCTCCATCGCGGCGAAGAGCTCCTCGTCCGCGAGGCCCGTGACGTGGGCCAGCAGGTCGAGGTCGAAGGCGGCCCCGGCGACGGCGCCGACGCGGGCGATCGCCTGCGCGTTCGGCGACAGGTAGGTGATCTTGCGCATGAGCAGGCCCTTGAGGTTCTTGGGCAGCTTCTCGGGGGTCAGCTCCTCGTGGGTGTTCCAGCGGCCTTGCGAATGGCTCAGCGTGCCGTCCTGCACGAGGCGGTCGAGCAGCTCCTTCACGTAGAACGGGCTGCCGTCGCTGAGGTCGGCCACCTTGCGCACGAAGGCTTCCTCGACCTGGTCCGAGCCGAGGATGGCCGCGACCATCCGCGTGACGCCTGTGCGGTCGAGGTTGGCGAGCGGCACGCGGGTCGCGGTGACGGGCACGCCGTCGTCCACCTCGCCGGGCCGCACGGTGAGCACGATCTGGATCGGCGCGTCGCCCATCGTGCGCGCGAGCAGCGTGAGCAGCTCGCGCGAGAGCGGATCGGCCCACTGCCAATCTTCCAGCACCAGCGTGAGGGGCTGCACGCGCGCCAGCGCGGTCAGCGCGTCGGCCACGGCGATCTGCAGGCGGGCCTTCTCCTTGGCCGGCGGATCGAGGTCCGGCAACGCCGTGAAGGCAGGTAAGCCGCTGGTGCCATCCAGCTCCGGCAGGATCTTCACGAGCACCGGCGCCAGGCGCTCGAGCTCGGCGCGCGCCGAGCGCTTGAAGGCCGGCAGCAACATCTTGAGCGCGGCCACGAAGGGCGCGTACGGGGCGCCGCCCTGCTCGCGGCACGGCCCGATCGCCCACGGCACGTTCTCGAGCTGGACGGCGTAGCGGAACTCCTCGACCAGCCGGCTCTTGCCGACGCCCGTCGGGCCCCACAGCGCCACGACGCCGCCCGCGCCGCGCTGGGCGATCGCGCCGAGCCGCTCGTGCAGCAGCGCCATCTCCGGCGCGCGGCCCACCAGCGGCGAGGCCAACAGGTTGCCGCCCGCGGTGCCGCTGGCTTCGATGCCGAGCGCCGCGAGCACCTCGGCCGCCGAGCGGTAGCGCTCGAGCGGCTCCTTGGCCATCAGCCGCAGCACCACGCGCTCGAGCACGGGGTCGAGGCCTGTGCGGTGGGCCGACGGCGGCACGGGCCGCTCGCTCACATGGGCGCGCAGCACGGCCATCACGCGATCTCCAGGACGGAGGAATGCCCCGGAGGCCACGGATGGCCGGGAGGGGCCGCCGACGCCCGTGCCGGATTGCGTCGGGCTCGCCTCGGGGGCCATCGTGCTCGGGGCGGCGTTGGTGTCGCCGGCCCGCGCCATCGCGGTGCCGCCGCCCTCGCCGCTGCCGAAGGGCAGCTTGCCCGTCAGCATCTCGTAGGCGAGCACGCCGGCGGAGTAAAGGTCGGTGCGCTGGTCGATCGGGCCGCGCTTCACGATCTCCGGCGCGATGTACGCCGGCGTGCCGCTGATCGGCGCGTTCGAGCGGCCGGCGTACTCCATGAGGCCGTAGTCCATCAACTTCACGGTGCCGTCCGGCATGAGGCGGACGTTGGCGCTCTTGATGTCGCGGTGGACGAAGCCCAGGTTGTGGATGTAGCCGAGCGCCAACAGCAGCTGGGCGAACACCCGGCGGAAGGCGTCCTCGTCGAGCGGGCCGGTCTCGTCGAGCCCCTGGCCCGGCACCACCTCCATCGTGAAGTACGGGTCGCCGTCCTCGAGCACGCCGTAGTCGTAGACCGCGCAGCAATTCGGGTGCCGCAGCTGGGTCATCAGGCGGAACTCCTGCTTGAACTGCAGAATCGTCTTCTCGTTGGCGCCGACCTTGCCGGAGATGACCTTCAAGGCCATCTCCTGGTCCAGGCTGGTGTCGTGGACGTGCAACACCAGGCCCATCGCGCCCTCGCCGAGCGTGCGCAGGACCTGGTAGCGGTTGGCGAGCACCTGAGGGGCGGTCAAGGTCGACTCCGGAGCGTGGCAGGCGAGCGGCGGCCTGGATCGGTATACCCGCTTGCGGGGAACCCGATCACCGACCCGTGGATTCCCGCCAATTGCGCCATTTTACTGGATCTTCTAGGCCATGGTTCCGACGGAACCGGTTGACCACCGTGTTGAACTCCCAGCCCTCGATGTACCACATGCGCGCGGTGTAAGCCTCGGGCGTCACCGGGCGCGCAACGAGCAGCGGGTGGAAGAACGCCAGCCAGGCGACGGCCAGGGTCGCATAGGCCACGACCGCGGCCCTGGCCACGGGCTTACGGGTATCCCAGAGGGCGATCGCCGCGAGGGCGATCGCCACGCAGGCGAACGGGATCGCCTCGAGCATGTAGTGCATGAACGTGACGGCCCGCGGCTGGACCGCCCACACGAGCCATAGCCCGAGCCCCAGCGCGGGCACCGACGCGAGCGGCCAATCGCGCGCGCGCGCCGCGCGCCACGCCACCCAGGCGAGGGCGGGCACGGCGGCCCACCACACGGCGGCGTTGCCGATCGCCCAGACGCCGCGCAGCGTGTGGGTCGCCGCGTCATAGCGGAAGTCGTACCAGGTGGGCTGGGCCATCAGGGGCCAGGACCACCACGGCGACTGAAAGGGGTGCGGCATCTGGTAGGCCGCGTGGTGCGCCCACATCGCGCCCTGGGCCGCCCAGATCTCGGCGGGCCCGAGGCCGAGCGGCACGAAGCTCGCCGCGTAGATCGCGAGCGGCAGCAAGACGAGCGCGCCCGCCGCCCACGTGAGGGCCGCGCGATCGCGGCCGCCGCCCGCCAGCTGCACCGCCAGCGCGATCGCGAGCGCGGGCAGGGCGCTCCAGCGGCTGGCGATCGCGAGGCCCAGGCCAAGGCCGGCGGCGATCAGCCAGGCCGGCTGCGCCCGGCGCAGGGCGAGCACGAGGCCCAGCGCGCCGAGGGCGATCGCCGCCGCGGCGTAGGTGTTGGTCATCGCGCTGCGCGCATGCACGAGCCACGCGCCATCGACCATGAGCAGCAGCGCGGCGAAGACGCCCACGGCTCGCCGGCCCGCGAGCACGCGCCCGAGTCCGTAGGTCGCCATCACGCCGATCGCGCCCGCCACCACGGCGGGCGCCCGCATGGCCGCGAGCGCCGCGGGCCCGAGCCCGTCGCGCGGCACGCCCGCGATCCAGGCGCCGAGGGCCATCAGGTGCTTGGCGAGCGGCGGGTGCGTGACCTCGGCCGCGGGCTTGCCGGCGAGCCAGCCGAGCGCCGAGCCCGCGTGGTGGACCTCGTCCATGATCGGCACGGCGGGTTGCGCGAGCGAGCCCCCGGCCAAGAGCACGAAGGCGAGGCCGAGGAGGAGGGCGAGGCCCAGGTCGATGGCGAGGGCAGATTTGGTTTCCAAGCGTACCGTCCCTCCCATCAAGATCAACGACGGTCGAATAAGTGTTGGTTTTGAGATTTGAGTTGGGTCGGTGTTCGTTCAAAACCTCCTCGGCGGGTTCCTCCCCTACCTTGCCCAGCCAAAGGTGCGTGGCTCCAAATTTACCGTTGACCAACCCAAATCTCGAAACTCAAATCTCAAAACACGATCCCTCAACCCCGTCCGTCATCTTGCTGGTAGGTGACCCCCCGAGGTGCGAGCGTTCGCCGTGATCGCCGGGTAAAAGGGCGATGGAGGCGGACATGACCATCGAGGCCGGCCTGAGCACCTACGACTTCGTATACAACCAGCACGTCGAGCTGTACCTGCCTGGCGTCGAGAAAGTCGTGCACGCGCGCGTGCTCGACATGCTGCCCGACGATCTGCTCGTGCGCATCATCTACGACGACGACGCCGACGCCGAGCCACCGCTGCAGCTCGCGCTCGGCTTCGGGCACAAGAGCTGGTTCTACCGCGCGCCGGTGGCGACGAAGGCGTTCTACGGCCCGTGTTGGTTCATCGAGCGGCCGGACCCCTTGAAGGCCGTGAAGGTCCAGCGCCGGCGGTTCGTACGCATCCACTTCAAGGAAACCTTCTACGCGCTCGACACGAACATCTTCGGCGAGCCGGTGGGCGAGCCGTTCGGCTTGCAGCTCGAGAACATCAGCGCGAGTGGCTGTTACGCCGTGCCGGAACGCCCGGACTGCGCGGAATACCTGATGATCCTGCTGTCGTTGCCTGGCATGAGCGCCACGTACGTGGTCGGCCGGGCGATCCACCGCAAGCCGCGCCCCGACGGCTCGATGGCGCTCGGCATCAGCTTCGACGGCATCCCGCCCGGGGTGCAGGACGACCTCGTGCGGGTGATCAACGCGGAGATCCGCGAGCACCTCAAGACCGGCCAGGACATCACGGTTTAGTAGCCGGGCGGGAAGTCCCGATTCGTCTTGAGGATCGCGAGCATGCCGCGCACGCGGTGGTCCGTCGCGTAGCGGATGTGGCGGCGCAGGCCCTCGCCATAGACGGGATCTTCGTCCTTCATCATCTGCCGCTTCAGCATCGTCGCGGCAGGCGTGGCGCGGGCCTGGAGGTAGAAGTAGGCGGCGAGGTTGCAAGCGCCTTCGCGGAACTCGGGCGTCTGGTCGCGCGGGCAGCCGGCCAGCGCCATCCAGGCGTGCGTGAGCTCGTGCGCCGCGGTCTTCTCGAACACGAAGCGCGGCAGGCCGGTGAGCATGTAGATCGTGAGGGCCGAGACCTCCCACTTGTCGCGCATGAAGCGCTTGGTCAGCACCGGCTGGCAGACGCCGTCCGGCTTCATGCCGGGGTGATCCTTGGCGATGATGCGCATGAGCTCGCTCTGGCCGACGAGCTTCACGGGGATCCGGCCCCACGCGAAGCGCATGCCCCAGCCGGTCATCGTGGACCGCACGCTGTCGGCCACGGCCTGGGCGGATTTCACGTCGTTGACCGCCGTCGCGCAGCACCGCTGGCAGACCTGGCGGCCATCGGCGTACCGGACGGCCTTGCCCCAGGGGCCGTAGGCCGACAAGACGCCGCCGCAGTAGCGACACGGCGTCGGCTCCGGGTCGTCGGCGTGGACGAGGTACTTGGCGCCGTCGATCGTGTAGCTGCCCCAGGTGCCGTACTGGGGAATCGGCCGCGGGCAGAGGACGCACTTCCGCGCCGCCGCGGCGGTGGCCGGCGTCGCGAGGGCGAGCACGAGGGAGGCGACGAGCCAGCTGCGACGCATGCCGCCTTTATACCCGGCCGCCCCGTCCCTTCGGCTTCTGGGGACGCGTCGCCGCCGAGGTGGAGACGAAGCCCGGCAAGGCCTTTAGATCGCGCGCCAGCACGGCGCTGAAGCGTTGGCAGCCGGCGTCGTTCAGGTGGCCCCAGTCGTAGAAGGCCGACGCATCGTCGTTGAGCGCGGAGCGGCGCTCCTCGTTGTAGTTCAGGAACGGCAGCCCGCGTGCAGCCGCGATCTGCGCGATTTCTGCGTTCTGGGCGGGGTGGCGGCCTGAGACCGGCAGGAGCTCCGGGATCTGCACCAGCACCACCCGGACGCCGTCCTGACGGAAGCGGTCGAGCGTCCGCTCTAAGTCGATGCGGTGGCTCTCCACCCGCTTCCCCGGTTTCCAGGGCTTGGCCTGGTGGGCGCCGGCGTCGTTCGCGTAGGGCACGTACCCGTTCGCAAAGCGGGAAAGGTCGTGGCGCCCCATCGGGTTGCCCATCAGCGCACCCTTCACGAAGCCGCGATCGGCGAACAGCGTGGAGCGGAAGGCGATCAGCTTGTGCAGGACGTACCGGCGGTCGCGCAACATATCCAGGAAGAGGTCGGCCGGGAAATGCCGGGCGTCGCTCTCCAGCGTGCGATTGGTGTGGTCGGTGAAGGCGAACCAGTCGACGCAATAGATCACGGTTCGCGGCGTCCCCTGGTAGCGCGTGAAGACGTCGTACCACTTCCTGTAGAAAAGCGTCGTGGCGTTGCGATAGCCGAAGTTGTAGACCGGGAAGTCAGGGGCCGAGAGCTTTTCCGGCGCGATGCCGTAGACCGCGTGCGAGGTGCCGAGCACGATGTTCGGGTGCCGCTGCGTGCGGTCGAATAGGTCCCGATACTTCAAGTCATGGACCTTCGATTGGATCGGCGCGGTCAGCCACAGGCCGGTCGTCGCCTCCAGGCCCGCGACCACGAGCAAGAAGCTGGCCCCGAACGCCACCGACCTGAACGCGAATCGTTTCATCGCCACACCTCGCTTGCTCGCTCAGAACTGGAAGTAGATGAATTGCTGGCTCGGCGGATAGAAGAGCAGCATGAACAGGATCGCGGCCTGGTACACGGGCCAACGCACCCACACCGGGACGCTTTGCGTGAACCAGGGGCCGAGCTTCGGCCGCTGCATGACCTGCACCGTTTCCAGCATCACGATGCACAGCGCGGCGAACACGATGTCGTGGACCGACGCGACCGATTCGAGCGTGGCGATGAACGCCTGCGCGCTCGCCAGCTGGGCGCCGACGCCCGCCGTGAGGTGGGTCGCGATGTACCAGGCGTCGGCGAGCGTGGGGGCCCGGAAGAAGATCCAGGCGAAGGTGACGAGGGTGAACGTGGTTGTCACCTGGAACAGCCGCTTGATGGTCGGCAGCGCGTCGAGCCCGCTCTGGCGGCTCGCCTCCGCGCGCAGGTCGCGCGTGACGATCGACGCGATCAGGTAGGCGCCGTGCAGCGCGCCCCAGATGATGAACGTCCAGTTCGCGCCATGCCACAACCCGCTCAGCATGAACACGATGAAGAGGTTGAGGCACCACCGCCAGGTCGCGACGCGGTTGCCGCCGAGCGGGATGTACACGTAGTCCTTGAACCAGGTCGACAGCGAGATGTGCCAGCGGGTCCAGAACTCCGAGATGCTCGCCGAATGGTAGGGGCGGTTGAAGTTCTGCATCAGCTCGAAGCCCATCACGCGCGCCGCGCCGATCGCGATGAACGAGTAGCCGGCGAAGTCGCAGTAGATCTGGAAGGAGAAGCCGACGGCGCCGAGGATCAGCGGCAGGCCCGTGTATGCCTCGGGCCGCTCGAAGACTGTGTTGACGATCGGGGCTAGCTGATCGGCGATCGAGATCTTCATGAAAAGGCCCCAAAGCATCAGCCGGAGCCCGGACGCCACCCGCTCGCCGTCGAAAACGTGCTCTTGCCGGAACTGCGGCAGCAGGTTCTGCGGCCGTTCGATCGGGCCCGCCACGAGCTGGGGATAGAACATCACGTACAGGGCGTAGATGCCCAGGTGCCGCTCGGGCGCCTGGTTCCCGCGGTACACCTCGATGGTGTAGCTCAGGCTCTGGAAGACGTGGAACGAGAGGCCGATCGGCAGCAGGATCGCGAGCGCCGGCACCGAGTAGTTCCAGTCGAGCACCCGGGCCAGCGCGGCGAGGTTGTCGTTGACGAAGTTGAAGTACTTGAAGAACGCGAGGACGCCGAGGTTGGCGACGATGCTGACGATCAGGTACGCCTTCCGTCGTCGGCCGGTCGCGCCATTGATCCAGAAGGCGGCCACGTAGTCGATGAGGATTGTGAACGCCAAGATGAGGATGTAGACGGGCACGAACGCCATGTAGAACACGCAGCTCGCGACGAGCAGCAGGGCCCAGCGCGCGCGGTGCGGCATCAGGAAGTAAAGCAAGGTGACGATGGGAAAGAAAATCAGGAACTGAATGGAATTAAACAGCAAGGCCCGTTCTCCATTTCTATGGCGTTTCGATTCTATCCGCGCCTGACGTGTCGAGCCTATGGCGGTTGCATGTCAAAGGTCCCGTCAAGATTGCCAAAGTCGCAAAGGCGAGACGGCCAGCTCGCTTTCGGCGAGCTGGCCGTCCGGATCGGTTGCGACTGTCGTCGCCGAGGGCTCACGCGCCGCGCAGCGCGATTCGCTCAGGGTTCATCACCACCTCGAAGACGAGCTCGCCCAGCTCGCGGTCACCGGCCCGCTCCACCTTCCGCCGGATGCTCATGAGCATCGCGGCCACGGCCGGCGCGCCGATCGCGGCCGCGAAAGGCTGGTCGTCAGGCAAGCCGAGCTGCAGCATCTGGCTGCCAGGCCCGAGCTCGCGATCGATGAGCACCTCGATCACCACCGAGAGCCCCGAGCTGCTCTCGGCGAGGTACTCCGCGATCACCGCGTCGTCGTTCAGGCCCTGCTCGAGCCGCCCGCAGACGTCGCGCTTGATGGCCTCCGCGAGCATGCCGTCCGCGGTCTGCGGCTCGGCGGCGTATCCGATATTCATCCAACCCATGGGGGCCTCCTTTAGAACAAAGGTTCCAATCGTACGCGGTACGCCGCCAGCCGTAAAGTAAACGAGCACGCACACTTGGCCGATTCAGGGCCCCTTAACCCGCGTGGGATGCGATCTTTCGCGGGCCGTCATGTCGCATGCTGGGCTCCCAGGAGGAACCCATGCTCGCAAAAATCATCAGCGGTGCCGTGCTCGGCGTCGACGCTTACCCGGTCGAGGTCGAGGTGGACCTCGCGAATGGCGTATACCATCACGCCATCGTCGGGCTGCCCGATGCGGCCATCCAGGAGGCGCGGGAGCGAGTTCGCTCGGCCCTGCGCAACTCCGGCTACGACAGCTGGAACCAGCGCACGACGATCAACCTGGCGCCCGCCGACGTGCGGAAGGAAGGTCCCCTCTACGACCTGCCGATCGCGATCGGCATGTTGGTGGGCAGCGGGCAGCTCACGGTGCCATTTCTGGAGCGGTTCCTGCTCGTCGGCGAGCTCGCCCTCGACGGGATCGTTCGCCCGGTCCGCGGCGTGCTGCCGATCGCCCTGGCCGCTCGCCGTGCTGGGCTCACGGCGGCGCTGGTGCCCACCGCGAACGCGGGCGAGGCCGCGCTGGTCGAGGGGCTCGACGTCTTCGCCGTCGAGTCGTTGGCGCACGCGGCCTCGATCCTGAACGCGCCCGAAGGCTACGAGCCCGTGCGCGTGGACGGCGCGGCGCTGCTCGCGGAAGCCTGTGGCGAGCAGCCGGACTTCAGCGAGGTGCGCGGGCAGCTGCAGGCCAAGCGGGCGCTCGAGATCGCGGCCGCGGGCGGGCACAACGTGATCCTGGTGGGGCCGCCCGGCAGCGGCAAGACGATGCTCGCGCGCCGCCTGCCGGGCATCTTGCCGCCGTTGTCGTACCCGGAGGCGATGGAGCTCACGCGCCTGTATTCGGTCGCGGGCCTGCTGATGAGCGACAATTATAACGCCCGACCGGACGACAACTATAACTCCCGACTCTGTGACCCCGCAGGCAAGGCGGCACGGGGCTCCGGGCTATCACATCGTTGTGATGCCCGTGGCAGACC
>JAKFEW010000064.1:0-13693 GCA_036675505.1 Candidatus Sericytochromatia bacterium | reverse complement strand
GGCCCCCCTGCCGATCGCGCCGCCGCCCCCGGCGCCGCTGCCCGCCGCCCCGTTCGGCGCGCCGCTGCCCGCGCCTGCGCCGATGCTGCCGGCACCGACGCCCATGATGCCCGCCGCTGCACCTGTGTTGCCCGCGCCCGTGCCCATGATGCCCGCGCCTGCGCCTTTCCAGCCCGCTCCGGTGGCCCTGGACGCCCCCGCGGCTGCAGCTCCGACGCTGCCGGGCGCCGCGCCAGGCAACGTCCCGAACCTGCCGACGCCGGCCGTCGCGCCGGGCCAGGTCCCGCCGCTCGCGGCGAACCCGGCGGCCGCCAACCTGCCGAGCTTCCTGCAGCCCAGCGCGCCCGCGCTCGCGGCCGCGCCGGTCCTGCCGGTGGCGCCCGGCCAGCCGGCGGTCGCGGCTGCGCCCGCCGCCCAGCTCGAGCAGCTGGCCCAGCTCCAGGCGCAGGTCGCGGCGATCGCGGGCCAGCTCGAGGCGCTGCTCCGCGTCGCCTGAGCGCGGCCGGCCTGACGCCGAACACCCGCCTGGTATATCATGGTCGCGCCGTGGCGCCGGGAAGGGGCCGCCGCGCGACCTCACCATGGACTCGGACCCGGAATTCACGCAGCTCGTCCGCAAGAGCGGCATCGTCTTCACGACGAACGTCGGCCAGGGGCAGGAGGAATGGGTGCTGGCGATCGCCACCCCCACGCTCTCCAAGACCCAGGTCGCGACGCAGGCCGACCTCGTCGCGGCGGGCTTCATCAAGGTCGAGGCGCTCAAACGCCTCGAGGCGGAGCGTGAGCGCCTGCTCGAGCTGCTCAAGGCGGCCGATGAGCAGCGCCAGGCGATGATCGCCGACAAGCACGCGCGCGAGGCCGAGCTGCGGACGCTCGAGGAGACGCACGTCCGCGAGCGCGAGGAGCTCGAGGCCCGGGCACGCCGCGGCGAGGCCTGGAAGAAGGCCGAGCTCGAGGGCGTCACCGCCCGCACGCGCGGCGAGGCCCTCGCGGCGAACCCCTACGTCGAGGCCGACGACGAGGCGGCGAAGGAGGGCCACCAGGCCTGGCGCCACGGCTGGCGCCTGCGCGACGTGCTGCTCGACCTCAACGTCCGCCTCAAGGACGCCCAGGGCGCGCTCGCGGCCCGCGACCAGCTGCTCGCGACGCTGCAGGGCGAGCAGGCCGCCGCCCGCTCGGCGCTGACCCAGGCCGATGCCCGCGCGTTCGCCACCGACCACGAGGCCAGCACGCTGCGCGCGCAGCTCGCGGCGGCGGCCGGCCGGGTGGAGAAGCTCGAGGAGGTGCTGCGCACGATCTGGGCCGAGGCGCCGCACAGCCCGACCTGCGCGCTCTGGGCCATCGCGGAGGCGGAGGGCAAGGCCTCGGTGGTGTCGTGCGACTGTTGGCGATCGCGGCTGGCGAGGGCCTAGCGCGCCGCCGCTCGCAGCATCGAGCGAGTTGTTAATCAGGCATTAATCAGATAGGCGCGGGTTGTCGGCCGGTTGTCGCCGCGGGCGGCTATCTCTCTCATGGAGCCCCGCTCCAGAGAGGACGTGCCGGATGGCGATCGCGAACCTGATCGGCGAGCAGCTCGTCGGCCGCCTGCGCCAGGCGGCCCGCCGCGAGGCGCCTCACGCCCTTGCCGCGCGGCCCGCCCGGAGTGCGCTGCAGCGCGATGCCCGCGTGATCGCCCAGGCCTTGCCGGCCAGCCCGCCGCAGGCCGCCGCGGCCTACCGGGCCGCCAACCGGGCGCTGGTGGGCAAGTACCCCACGCTCGACAAGGTCCTGGCCGACCCCGACAAGTTCGTGGCCGAGGTCCAGCGGCGCTTCGCCGCCCAGCGCAAGCTTGACCCGAAGCGCCCCTACAAGTTCCAGTTCGGCGACTACGGGTTGCCCGTCCTGAAAGCCTGGACCCCCATGATCGACGCCGAGATCGCCAAGCTCGAGGGTCAGCTGGCCGCCCGGCGCCCGTGGGCGCCCTGGCGAGCCTGGTCGGTGGCCGACCGCCAGGAGACGGTCGCGCACCTGAAAGAGCTGCGGACCGAGGTCCAGCGCCACCTCGCGAGCGGCAAGGTCGACTACCAGCGGCTGCTCGAGCTGGGCTACTACGTCTCCCGGGCCATGGGGCGCTACGACATGCGCCAGCTGAACCTGCGCGACAAGGCCATGTTGGTGGTCGACCGCGCGCTCCAGGGCCACCGCACCGGCGCGATCGCGATGGAGCGGGCGGCCTTCAAGTCGGGCGAGATGACGGTCTTCGACGCCATGAGCCCGGTGGCCGGCTTCCGGTTCTCGATGGCGGCCTTCGAGAAGGCCTACCTGAACCCCAACAAGCTGGAGATGATCACCTTGCCGACCAGCGAGGCGCTGGGCACCGACGTGTTCATGCGCCTCTCGAACCACCCGATCTTCCTGGTGGGCGTGACCCAGCAGCCGATCGCGGCCGACGGCTTCGTGCGCCCGTCCGCGGACTTCTGGCTGCACGACGTGCGCCACAACTCGGCCATCTTCGCCACGCACCAGCATTACGCGGAGCGGCACGGCGTGACGCCTGAGACGGCCCGGCGGCTCTCCAAGCAGATCGACGTGTGGCGCGAGGACCTTTTGGCCGCCCAGGCCCAGATCCGCGACCCGGAGCTTGCCAAGGCCGTGCGCTTCTTCGAGTTCAACTACCACCATGACCGCGGCTACCCGCTGGTGCCCTCGTCGTACACGCACGGCCCCGAGAACCCCGAGAAGCTCGCCAACTTGCTGTACCGCACGCTGAAGCTCGCCAACCAGCGCATGGAGGACGACATCAACGTCTTCGCGGCGCCGCGGTCCACGATCCACCAGGCCTACGCGTGGCTGCACGCCTTCTGGTCGGCCCGCCTGCCGCAGGAGCGCGCCGTGCTCGGGCAGGCGGCGAAGCTATAGCGCGACGGTCAGTCGCTCGAACGCGCTACCAGCAGCAGGACCCCTGAGGCCTCGCGCCCGGCATCGCCGGTGGGCAGGGGCTCACCCACCGGCCCGGCCACCGGCAGGGCCGGGAAGCGCGCGCGGATCGCCGCCAGGTCGGCCGCCGGATCGCCCGCCGTGGTGCCGAGGTAGAGGCCGAAGGCCCAGGGGCCCGGCCCGGCCGCGAAGGCCGGTGCGGCGGCGGCCGCGAACGCCCGTGGCCCGGCCAGCAGCCAGGCGAGCGTGCCGCACGGCTCGAGCTCGGGCGCCATGTGCGGGGAGTAAGGGGAGACGGCCGTCGCCGCCACGGTGCCGGGCGCGCTGAACGTGGGCGGGCCGCTGTAGGCCGACAGCGCGCTGGCGATTGCCGCGATCCGGCCGGGGTCCGGCCCCGCCAGGAGCACGATCGCCAGCCCATCGCGCGGCGCGCCCAGCTCGCGGGCGAGCGCTGTGCCGTCGGCCGGGCCGCGGCGCGCCTGCGCCGGGCGCAACAGGAAGTCGTCGCCGGCGATCGCCAGGGCCGCGACGGCCGCCGTGCCGGCCACCACGCCCCCCTCCGCGAACACGGCGTGGCTGGCGCAGCCCGTGACCAGGGCGGGGCCAGCCAGGCCGCGCGCCCCGTCCACCACCGCGTCGAGCCGGGTGGCATGGGGGCGGGTGGCGAAGACCAGCAGGTAGTGGGCAGCTTCGCAGGCGACGAGGGCGTCGAGCGCGGCGGCCTCGCCGGCTGCGAACGGGTCGGCCAGGCTGGAGAACCCCGTGGCGGCGCGCAGCATGGCCGGGTTCTACCCATACGGGCTCGCCCCATCACGGACTGGCCGAGCCGCCCGCGCCAGGACGCCGGGCAGGTTCGTAAACAATGCGGATGCCACCCCCATCTGCGGGGTGTTAGCATCCTGACAGCAAGGCTCGCCGACGACGAAAGGCTGCAAGTTGAGTTGGCTCTCCGCCCATCGTCGTTCGCTCGCCCTGGTCGCCGTGCTCGTCCTGCTCGTCGGCCTGTTCGTCTATACCTCTTTCCGCGCGGGCCCCCTCGCGACCGTCCAGGTGGTCGTGGCCGAGGTCGCACCACACGCGATCAGGCCGGCCCTGTTCGGCACGGGGAATGTCGAGGCGCGCTCCACCTACCGAATCGGCCCGACGGCCGCCGGTCGGCTGCTGCGGGTGGAGGTCGAGGTCGGGCAGCAGGTGAAGGCTGGCCAGCTCCTCGGCGAGATCGAGCCCGTCGATCTGGACGATCGCATCAAGGCGCAGGGTGCGGCGGTCCAGCGCGCGGAGGCCGCGGAGGCCGTCGCGGCGGCCCAGCTGCGGGAGGTCCAGGCGCGAAAGGCGCATGCCGAGGCCGAGGTGCGGCGCTATGAGGGGCTTTGGGCGGAAGGGGCGATCAGCGACGAGGGGATCGCCGCCAAGCGCCAGGAGCGCCAGCTGGCAAGCGCGAGCCACGCCACGGCCTCGGCTGGCCTGAGCGTCACGCGCGGCGAGGCTGCGCGCCTCCGCGCCGAGCACCAGGGCCTGCGCCGCCAGCGTGCGAACTTGAAGCTCCTCGCCCCCGTGGACGGCCTGATCTCCTCCCGCGACGCCGAGCCGGGCAGCACCGTGGTGGCGGGCCAGGCCGTGGTGTCGCTGATCGATCCGGCGCGCCTCTGGCTCAACGTGCGCTTCGATCAGGCGCGCTCGGCGGCTCTGCGCCGGGGGCTGCCGGCGCGGATCGTGTTGCGCTCGCGCGAGCGCGTGCTCACGGGCCGCATCGCCTACGTCGAGCCCGTGGCCGACGCGGTGACCGAGGAGACGCTGGCGAAGGTGATCTTCGACGCGCCGCCCCAGCCCCGGCCGGCGGTCGGCGAGCTGGCCGAGGTCACGGCGACGCTCGACGCCCTGCCGACGGCCCTGGTGGTGCCCAACGCCGCCGTGCACAGGGTCGACGGCCAGCTGGGCGTGTGGGTGCTCGAGCGGGGCGCGTTGCGCTTCGCCCCGGTGTCGCTCGGGGTGGGCGACCTCGAGGGCCGGGTCCAGGTGCTGTCGGGGCTCCAGGCCGGCGAGCGCGTGGTGACCCACAGCCTCAGCCCGCTCAACCGCCGCAGCCGCGTCGACGTCGTCGGGCAGCTTCCGGGGGTGGCCAGGTGATCAGCCTGGCCGGGCGCGACATCCTCAATGCCTGGGGGAAGTTCCTCTTCACCGGCGCCGGGCTCGGCTTGCTCATCGGCGTGACGCTCACGATGGCGGGCGTCTACCGGGGCATGGTGGATGACGCCGAGGTGCTCCTCGAAAACAGCGGCGCCGACCTGTGGATCGTCCAGCAGGACACGCTCGGGCCCTATGCCGAGTCCTCGAGCCTGCCCGACGACCTCTATCGGAGCGTCGTGGGCATGCCGGGCGTGGCGCGGGCGGCCAACGTCACCTACCTGACCATGCAGGTCCATCACGGCGCCCGGGACGTCCGCGCGTTGATCGCCGGCGTCGTGCCTGGCGGGCTTGGCGACCCGGGGCAGCCCCGCTCGCTCGTCAGCGGCCGCCAGATCACGCGCGGCCACTACGAGGCTGTTGCCGATATCGCCACCGGCTTCAAGCTGGGCGACCGGATCCGGATCCGGCGCCAGCACTACCTCGTGGTAGGCCTGACCCGGCGCGCGGTGTCCGCAGGCGGCGACCCGATGGTGTTCGTCTCGCTCAAGGACGCCCAGGAGGCGCAGTTCTTGAAGGACAACGACGCCATCTTGCTGCAACGCCGCCGCACCGCGGCCAACCCCGCCCTCGCCCGCCCCGGGGCGCCCGGCGTGCTCGACGCGGTGCTCGCCTCGCAGGCCGCCAACCCTTACGTCAACGCCGTGTTGGTCGCGCTCGTGCCGGGGCGCGACCCCGAGGAGGTGGCGGCGCCCATCCGGCGCTGGCAGCGCCTCCAGGTCTACACGCGCGCCCAGATGGAAGAGATCCTGATCGGCAAGCTCATCGCCACCTCGTCCCGCCAGATCGGCATGTACCTCGTGATCCTCACGCTCGTCAGCGCGGCCATCGTCGCCTTCATCATCTATACGCTCACGATGGGCAAGATCCGCGAGATCGCCGTGCTCAAGCTGATCGGCACCAAAAACCGCACGATCGCCGGCATGATCGTGCAGGAGTCCATCGCCCTGGGGCTGCTCGGCTTCATGGTGGGGAAGATCGCGGCCACCTTCTGGGCGCCGTACTTCCCGAAGTACGTGCTGCTCGAGGCCGGCGACGCGGTGCGCGGCCTCGCCGTCGTCCTGGTGATTTGCGTCCTGGCGGGCCTGGGGGCGATCCAGGCCGCGCTGCGGGTGGACCCGGCCGAAGCGATCGGGGGTTGAGGTGGCGGCCGAGGGCATTCGGATCGAAGGGCTGCGCAAGCGGTACGGCCGGGGCGACACCGCCGTCGACGCGCTCAAGGACGCGAACCTCGTCGTCGCGCCCGGCGAGGTGGTCGGGCTGATCGGGCCGTCGGGCTCGGGCAAGAGCACGCTGCTCAAGTGCCTGGGGGCCGTCATCGAGCCGACCGGCGGGCGGATGACGCTGGGCGAGGAGGTGATCTACGACGAGGGTTGGCGGATCCGGGACCTCCGCGCGCTGCGTCGCGACAAGATCGGCTTCGTGTTCCAGGCGCCGTTCCTGATCCCCTTCCTCGACGTGACGGACAACGTGGCCCTGCTGCCCATGCTGGCAGGCCGCCCGAACGCCGAGGCCCGGCAACGCGCCCGCGAGCTCCTCGAGGCGCTCGGGGTCGCCCATCGTGCCGGCGCGATGCCCGCCCAGCTCTCAGGCGGCGAGCAGCAGCGCGTGGCGATCGCCCGGGCGCTCGTGAACCGGCCGCCGGTCATCCTCGCGGACGAGCCGACCGCCCCGCTCGACAGCGATCGCGCGTTGGCCGTGATGCGCATCTTGAACACGATGGCGCAGCAGTTTCAGACCGCGATCATCGTGGTCACGCACGACGAGAAGATCATCCCGACTTTCCGGCGCATCTACGCGATCCGGGATGGCAGCACCCGCGAGGAGGCCGGTGAGGGGAAAGCCCCGTAGTCGTATGTGCGATCGGCCGCCTCGCATGGGCGCGCCCCCCGGAGTTTCGGGGCTCCGAGCCGAGCCATGACGAAGCGATCGCGGCCGTGCGTGCGCGCTACGCCCGCGGCGAGATCGATCGCGAGACGTACCAGCGCATCCTCGAAGACCTCGGCCCGCGCGCTTGACGGTTCGGTAGAGCAGGACGCACGGCTACCGGCGACTCGTGATCCGGAAGTCCTCGAGCACGACCGCGTGCGCCGGGATCGCGGCCCCGAGCACGTCGTCCGGCAGGCGCCGCAGCCGGCCCTCGGCGCCGACGCGCTGGCCCTTCAGGCCTTCCAGCTGCCGCACCAGGATCTTGTCCTCGCTCATCTTCAGCCAGATGCGGGCCGCCCCGTAAGGGTTGCCGCTCGGCTCGACCGCCAGGAAGTACCCCCGCCCGGCCTCGAACCCGAGCACACCGGAGACTCGGGTGGAGCCGTCCGAAGGGAGCGTCGGCTGGGGGGTGGCGTGGCGGTGGCTCGGCGAAGCGGGATAGGCAGCCGAGGGCCGTACCCCGCCGAGGGCGAGCAGGCACCACACGCCCGCCGCGAGCGAGACGATGAAAAGGCTCTGCGACACGGCCGACGACGCTCCTCGGGTTGGGGGGATGGTCGGGCGCTCCCCGCGCCGGGAGCGAGCATGATCCTATCACGAGCGTGAGCAGCTCGGCCGGGCCCCTGGGCGGCTGCGACCCGACATGGCGACGTGTGGAGCAAGGAAGCGTCATGATAGGATGAAGGCCCGTAGTAGAGGCCATGGACGAAGCAGCACCCGCGGCGGCGCGCGCGAGGCCACCATGATGACTGAAGCCACACGGATCATCGACATCAAGACCTCCTTCCCTATGCGGCGGCGATTCAACAGCCGCCGTCGACACGACATCAAGGAGGATCGGGGCGTCAAACAGCCGACGCCCGGAGGCCGGCCAGAAGCTCCCCAACGGCTACTACAACCTCGAGGTGATGTTGAAGGGCGTCGTCAGGCGCGGCGGCGAGGTGGGCGTGTGCGGCAGCTGCATGGAGGCGCGAGGGATGGCCCCGGAGGAGCTGTCGGAAGGAACCAAGAAGAGCTCCCTGGAAGAGCTGACCGGATGGACCCAGTGGGCCGACAAAGTCTTGGTGTTTTGATGCAGGGTTCATGAAGACGGTCTTGGTGCTGGGCGGGGGCTCAGGCGGCCTCGCCATGGGCAAGCCCTTGCCGAAGGCCTCTTCCCATCTTGAGCGCGGGCTTCATGCGTCTTGTTCCGCCACCGCGTGCGGTCGGCCGAACCGCGCGTACAGCGCCGGGATCACGACCATGTTCAGGAACGTCGAGCTGATCAGCCCGCCGAGGATCACGACGCCCATCGGCGCCTGGATCTCGTTGCCGGGCTCAGCGCCCCGCGCCACGAGGGGGATGAGCGCGAGGCCGGCCGTCAGCGCGGTCATGAGCACGGGTGCCAGCCGCTCTTCCGAGCCTCGTACGACGGCGTCGTGGAGGGCGACCCCCTCGACCGCCTGCAAGTAGCGGTAGTGCGAGAGCAGCATCAGGCCGTTGCGGGTGGCGATGCCGAACAGCGTGATGAAGCCGACCAGCGACGCGATCGACAGCACCCCCCCTGCGAGCCAGACCGCGAACACGCCGCCGATGAGCGCGAGCGGCAGGTTGGTCAGCACGATCAGCGCCGCCCGCCAGGTGCCGAGGGCGACGACCAACAACACGGCGATGCCCGCGACGACGGCGGCCGTGACGGCGCCCAGCATGCGGGCCGAGGCGTCGGCGCTCTCGATCTGGCCGCCGTAGACCACGTAATAGCCGGTGGGCAGCGCCACCTGCACCGCCACGGCGCGCCGGACGTCGGTCACGACGGCGGCCAGGTCGCGCCCGGCGACGTTCGCGCCCACCACGAGCTTGCGCTGCACGTTCTCGCGGCTGATCGTGTTGGGGCCGCGGGCCGTCGCGACCTCCGCGAGCGAGCCGAGCGGGACCATCCCGCCGCCGGGCACGCTGACGGGCAGCGCGGCGATCGCCGCCCGGTCCGCCCGGGCCTCGTCCGGGTAGCGCACGACCAGGTCGTAGGTGCGCTGGCCTTCGAGCACCTTGGACACGGCTTCGCCCTGGAGCCCCATGTCGAGGGCCACGCCGACCGCGCCGGTCGTGAGTCCGTGGCGCGCGAGCGCCGCGTGGTCGTAGCGGACGGCGAGCTGCGGGATCTCGACCTGTTGCTCGACGGAGAGGTCCACGACGCCCGGCACGCCTTGCATCGCGGCCTCCACCTGCTTGCCGAGCCGGCGCAGCTGGCCGAGGTCCTCGCCGAAGATCTTCACGGCGAGCCCCGCCCGCGTGCCCGAGAGCATGTGGTCGATGCGGTGGGCGAGCGGGCCGCCCAGCGTCACGTTCATGGGCAACACGGAGACCGCCTTGCGAACGTCCGCCATGAACGCTTCCTTCGGGCGGTCCGTCAGCTTGAAGACCACGTCGATCTCCGAGGCGTTCACGCCTTGCGCGTGCTCGTCGAGCTCCGCGCGGCCCGTGCGGCGGCTGGTGCTCACCACCTCGGGGACGTCGAGGAGCACGCGCTCGAGGCGGCGCCCCAGCTCGTCCGACGTGGGTAGGGAGGTGCCGGGCAGCGTCACGGCGGCCACGGTGAGCGCCCCCTCGTTGAACTCGGGCAAGAAGGTCCGGCCGAGGAAGGGCACGACGGCCAGCGCGCCTGCGAGCATCACGACACACGCCGCGACGACGATGTTCGGCCGGGCCAGCGCCGCGCCCAGGATCGGCCGGTAGATGGCCTTGAGGCCGCGGATGACCGGACTCTCGTGCTCGGCGCCGCGCGCCCGCCGTCCGAGCAGGTAGTAGCAGGCGACCGGCGTGATCGTGAGCGCGACGACGAGGGAGGCGGCGATCGCCACCAGGTACGCCTCGCCGAGGGGCCGCAGGAGCCGCCCTTCGACGCCCGACAGAAAGAAGAAAGGGATGAAGACCAGCATGATGATGAGCGTGGCGAAGAAGATCGCGCCGCGCACCTCGCGGCTGGCCTCGAAAACGACCGTGAGGGCCGGCCGGCGCTCGCCCACAGGCCGCGCCGCGTTCTCGCGCAGGCGCCTGTGCACGTTCTCCACGTCGATGATCGCATCGTCCACCAGCGCGCCGATCGCGATGGTGAGGCCGCCGAGCGTCATCGTGTTGATCGTGCCGCCCAGGGCATCGAGCGCCAGCACGGCCGCGAGCAGCGAGAGCGGGATGGCCACGAGCGACGCGAGCGTCGCCCGCGCACTCAGCATGAAGGCGAAGATGATGACCGCGACGAGGAGCGCGCCGTCGCGCAGCGCGTGCTCGACGTTCGCCACCGCGCGGCCGATGAAGTCCGCCTGGCGGAAGTTCTCGCGCCGGATCGTCACGCCGGGCGGCAAGGCCTGGGTGATCTCGTCGAGGGTCGCATCCACCCGCCCCGTGAGGCCGAGCGTGTTCGCGTCGGGCTGCTTGAGGATCGCCATGACGACGGCCGGCTTGCCGTTGTACGCGCCCTCGCCGCGCTTCACGGCGGGGCCGACCGCGACCTCGGCGAGGTCGCCGACGCGCACAGGTCCGCCGGCGCCCGTCGCCACCACGATGGCCGCAACGTCGGACGGGCTCGTGACCCGGCCGAGGCCGCGAATCAGGTACTCCTGCCCGCCCTCGACGAGGAAGCCGCCGGAGACGTTGCGGTTGGAGCCGCGCAGGGCCGCGGCCACCTGCTCGAGCCCCAGCCCGCGGGCCCGGAGCTTGGCGGGGTCCGCGCGCACCTGGTACTGCTTCACCTCGCCGCCGATCGGGATGACCTGGGCCACCCCCGGCACCGCCAGCAGCCGGCGTCGCACGACCCAGTCGGCGGCGCCGCGCACGTCCATCGGCGTCGCCTGGCCCTGGCCCTCGATGGCGATGAACATGATCTCGCCCATGATCGAGCTGACCGGCGCGAGCACAGGGGCCGGCAGGTCCTGTGGCAAGGCGGCGGCCGCGAGTTGCAGCTTCTCGCTCACGAGCTGGCGCGCCCTGTAGATCTCGGCGCCCCACTCGAACTCGACCCAGACCACCGCCACGCCCGCCGCCGTGCTGGAGCGGACGCGCCGCACGCCGGGCGCGCCGTTCATCGCGGTCTCGATCGGGAAGGTGACGAGGCTTTCCACCTCCTCGGGCGCGAGGCCGTGCGCCTCGGCGAGCACCGTGACGGTGGGCGCCGTGAGATCGGGGAAGACGTCGACCGGCATGCGCGCGGCCGTCCAGCCGCCCCAGAGCAGCAGGGCGACGGCGAGCGCGAGGACCACCAGGCGGTTCGCGAGCGAGAAGCGGATGAGGGCGTCGAGCATTGGGCGGCCTAGTGCTCGTGGCCGTGCGCGGGCACGGCGTCCGAGAGCGTCGCGAGCCTTATCTCGTAGCCGCCGCGGGTCACGACCCGCTCACCGGCCTCGAGGCCCGCCTCCACCAGCACGCGGTCGCCGGCCTGCGGGCCGAGCACCAGCGCCCGGCGCTCGAAGCTCTCGCCGCCGGTCTGCACGTAAGCGATGGGCGTGCCGTTGTCGTCGACGATGGCGGAGCGCGGGATCACCGCGCCCCGGACCGTGCCCGTGATGGCGGTGATGCGCGCGGTCATGCCGATGCGCAGCGCCCCCGCGGGGTTGGCGGCCTCGAAGAGCGCGGGCGCCGTGCGCGTCGCGGGATCGAGGACCGCGCCGACGGCAACGAGCTGGCCACGCGCGGTGGCGCCGGGCGCCGTGATGCTCGCCGCGCGGGCGCCGGCAACCCGGTTGGCGTCGGCCTCGGCCACGCGCCCTTCCACCCACACGCGCCGGAGATCCACGACCCGGAAGAGCGAGCTGCCCGCGGCGACGTGGGCGCCCGGCACGGCCCTGGCCTCGACCAGCGTGCCCGCGATCGGGGCCGTCAGGCTGTAGCTCTCCTCGGTGACGGCGGCGGCCCCCGCGAGCGTGGCCCCCTTGGCACGCAGGCGGTCTCGAGCGGCGGCGAGCCGCGCCCGGGCGACCGCTGCGGTCGTCCGGGCCTCCTCGAGCCGTCGACCGGGCGCGGCCTGGGCGGCGACGAGGCGCTGGGCGCGCGCCAGGTCGGCCTCGGCCTGGCGGCTCGTGGCCTCGGCCTCGCGAGCCGCCGCCCGCAGCGTGGCGCGATCCTCGCCGGCCGATTCGTCGGGGGTGAGCACCGCCAGCACCTGGCCGCGCGTGACCCGATCGCCGAGCCGGGGCGGCCGGCCGCGGATGACGAGCCGTCCGGCCGCCGGGGCGGCGATCGCCGCCTCGTGGCCGCCCGCGGGCTTCACCTCGCCCTGGAGGGTGACCCCGCTCTCGACCTCGTTGGTCGCCACGGGCGCCGTCATGAACGGGAGCTTCCACTGCTGCTCCTTGAGGAAGCCGATCGCATCGCCGGCCGCCTCGGCCTCCTCCCCGATCGCCGCCCGCGCCGCCGCCACGTCGGCGTAGACCACGGCGTCGCCCGCGTCGATGGTGTCGGTCAGGCCCGGCGCCACGACCCGGAAGCGGAGCCTGTGCGTGCCTGTGACGCTGGGTGTCGCGATGGGCTGGAAGATGCCGGGGCGTGCGGGCGCGTCGGCCGGGAACACGGTCTCCTTGCCGTCGGGGCCCGTGAAGATCGCCTCCATGCGCCCCTCCCGCACAGCCGACCAGTCCCGCAGGTCGGTCACGTGGGCGGCGAACTTCGAAGGCTGCCCGACCACGAACGCTCGGTGCTCCGCGAACAGCTCGGTCTTGGGGGTCCAGACGGTCACGGCGACCGCGGGGACCTCGGCCTCGGCCGCGGGCTTTCGCGATTGCTCCGACGCGGACGGCCTGCAGCCCGCGAGGGCGATCGCGGCGACGAGCGAGAGGACGAGGACCGGGCGCATCATGGCGTCTTCCTTCCAGGGGCGTCGAGGGTATCGCCGACCAGGCGCTCCAGCTCGTGCTGGGCCTGGCGGGCCTCCGCGTCGAGGGTGATCGCCCGCAGCCGTGCGTCGAGGGCGGCTTCGTAGGCCCCGAGCAGGGCATCGATGGGCGAAGCCCCCTCGCGGTACGCCGTCTCGGCGGCCTTCACGAGGGCGGGGAGCTGGGGCAGCGTCTCGCGGGTGAACCGGTCCCGCGCTGCGAGGCGCACGACCAGCGTCGTTCTCAGCCCCGGCATCTCGGCCTGGATGCGTGAGCGCGTGGCCACCAGGCGGGCGTCGACGCTCGTGCGTGCGGCGCGTGCGCGTGCCTGCTCGCCCTGGGCGCGGTCGAGCAACGGGACTGGCCAGGCCAGGCCGACCATGTAGCCCAGGCCCTGGACCGTCGGCTCGTTGGTCTGCTTCATCCCGGCCGAGAGCAGGGGCTCGGGCCACTGCCGGCGCCCGGCGAGCGTCCCGGCGACAAGGGCCCCTTCGCGCTCGGCGGCGAGGGCGACGAGGTCTCCGTGCGTCCGCAGCGCGTGGGCGATGAGCACGTCGGCAGTCGGAGGCAGCGGCGCCCCGTTGAGCGTTGGAAGCTGGGTGCGGGCCATGGACGCCGGTCTCGCCGATGTGCAGGCCACGTGCGCCGAGCCGTCGGCGCCCGTCGGGGCGTTCCTCGCACGCGCCCGGGCGGCCTCAGGGGATCGTCCCGCAAACGCTGGTTGGGTCGTCGCGGCATCGCAGGGCACGCGTATCACGAGCCTTGACGTCTGGTGGAGCTGGCAGGTGCTTCCCTCGTCAGCGCGAGGGGCGATCCGCGTCTAT
>JAKFEW010000029.1:0-2431 GCA_036675505.1 Candidatus Sericytochromatia bacterium | reverse complement strand
CCACGAAACGCCGGAGCCGACCTTTTTGCAACGCCAGGTTATGTTCTGATAAAACCAGCAGAAGTGCGCGGGGCCTCGTTCGAGGCCCCGCGTCCGTTTTCATTCAACAGGAGAAATGTCTGTTACCGTAGCCGACCCCGAAGCCGATCACGCCCGCCCAGCGGTCCTTCGGGACCTCGCCCTGCATGGGCAAGACCCGCGTGGACGGCTCGTTGAACCGCTCACCGAGCATCGTGCGCGTGTATATGTCCCAGGTGCCCCCCGCCGTGCGGGCCGCGAGCAGATCGAGGGTGTCGCCCATGTGGCCGACGTTCTCCGGCGGGTCCACGGAGCCGAGCTCGGGCCTCCAGTCTTCACCCAGTGACCCCAGATCCGGGATCGCCGCGCAGGGGGCGATCGCCCTCAGCCAGGCCCGAGCGGCCTCCGTCGTCAGCCCGCCGGGAGCCGTGATCCGCGCGCCGGCGAGGCGCAAAGGGCGCACCGCCACGCCATTCTCCAGCGTTTCGCCGCCGTACGAGACCGTCACGACAGCCGTCACGTCGCCCAGCTCATAGACCGTGGGGTCGCCGCCGAAAGCAGCCGCCGAGTCGCCGAGCAGCTTGCGCGACGCGCGGCCGCGCAGGAGCGCCAGCGCGTCGACGCGCGCGCCTAGCGCGAGCGCGCCGGGCAGCGGCAGCCCGCTGGCGTCGCGCGGCTCGACCGCCACGGTCACGCCGGCGGCCGGCGAGGCGCAGGTGAGCTGGAACGGCGAGAGAGGAGGGAGTGAAGGTGCGACTGAAGGCGGCGCCGACGCCGCTTGTGGGGTGGCCGTCGGGGCCGGCGTCGCGTTCGAGATGAAGCCCGAAGGCACGGCCGGCGCGGGGCTCGCACTCGCAGGCAGGAACGCCGGCGGCGGCGCGCCGGCGGCGCAGCCGGTCGCGAGGAGGGAGGTCGCAAGCAAGGTCGTTCGGAAGTGCATGGCTCCTCCCTACCCGGCGAGCAGGCCCGGGTCGCTAGGGATCGAGGTCGACGATGATCGCCGAGTCCGTCCAGCGGCGGAAATCCGCCTCGCTGACGCTGTCTTCGGTGCCCTGCGGGTTATGGTAGTAGACCCGGCCGTTCGCCACGCGCGTCACCAGCACCTCGTGGCCGTAGCGGCCCTGGAAGTCCGCGCCGATCGCCACCGGGTCGCCCTTGTCGGTCGACGCCTTGATCTCGGCCATCACCCTGTCAATGTTCCAGTTCCGGCCTTCCGCGAGGGTGCGCACGGCCTGGCCGGTCACGCCCTTGATCACGCGTTCGGTGCCGACGTAGGTGAGGCCGCCGCCGAAGCGGGAGTTGGAGTAGCCGCGCCCGGGCTTGGCGTACTGCATCATCGCGGGCTGCCAGAGGCGCGACGAGATCGAGCGGCTCGTGCCGTCGTTGCGCTCGGTGCCCGGGTAACGGCGGATCGGGTCGCCGTTCGCGAGCGCCACCCCGCCGTCCGGCGAGGCCAGGCCCGCGATCACGCGGGCGTACTCGGCGGGACGCTTCATCGCCATCAGGATCTGCACGGTGGTCACCGTGCAGGTGCCGCGCTCGCACTGGTTGATCGCGGGCGGCAGGGCGATCTCCTGCACGAGATCGCCGACGAGCGCGTGGCGATCGATGCCGGACGCGAGCGGCTGGGCGGCGAGGCCGTCGAGCACGGCCAGCAGGTCGCGGCCGTCCTTCGCGGTGGCGCGGCCGGGCAGGGCGTTCTCGAGCAGCAAGACCTGGAGGGCGAGGCGCGCGTTGGCGTCGGGCTCGATGAGCGCGGCGACGCGGTCGTAGGCGGCCTGGCGCGCGGGGTCGAGCGCGGCGCGCGCGGCGGCCTCGGCGGCCCGGTTGGCCTGGACCTCGGCGCCCGCCCGGGCCTGGCGATCGGCGCTGGTGCGGTTGACGTTGAAGGCGTCCGCCTCGACCTTGCCGCCGAGCTTGGTGCCCTGATCGCCGGGCTCGTACCAGATCGCGTGGGCGCGCTGGCGGGCGGCGGTGGCCTGGGCCGGGTTGGCCGGGCCGACGGGGCCGGGGAGCGACGGCGTCACGGGGGTCGGCTGCGACGGGGTCGGCAGTGAAGGGGTCGCGGGGGTCGGCAGCGAGGGCGTTGAGGGCAGTGTGGGCAGCGCGGTGGGCGCCGCGGGCGGCTGCCAGGCCGCCAGCCGGTAGCCGGCGTAGGCGGCCGGCACGGGCATCGGCGCGGGCGAGGGCGCGTAGGGCGCCGGGACGGGCGTGTTCGCGGCGGGCGAGGGCACATACGGGCCCGGAACGGGCGAATAGGGCGCCGGGGTCGGCGAGTACGGCGAAGGGGTCGGCGAGTACGGCGACGGGGAGGGCGCGTAGGGATCGGTCGCGGGCGGGAAGGCGCTCGGCGCGCTGGGCGGCGGCGGCGGCGGCGGCGGCGGCGGCGGGGGCGGCGGGGGCGGCGGCGGCG
>JAKFEW010000072.1:0-2496 GCA_036675505.1 Candidatus Sericytochromatia bacterium | reverse complement strand
CACCTGCGCCGCCTGCGACTACGAACTCGACGACACCCGCATCCAGGTCACCATCGGCGGCAGGACCGTCGAGGTGTGCTGCGAGGAATGCGCCGAGAAGCTGCGGGAGGCGACGGCGGCGGGGTGAGCGGCCGTGCCTCAGGCCCCGGTGCTTCGGCGCCGGGGCCGTCGGTTCCGCGGGACTAGCGGGAGGCCGCGCGGCGGGCGGCCAGCTGTTCGGCGACGGCCGCCTGGTTGTCGGCGATGAACGCGTCGAGCTGGCCGTCGGCGTTGTAGGTCTGCATCTGCGCGATCAGCACCGTGGCGATCGCCTCGACATCGTCCGGCGACAGCGCCGGGTCGGCGAATGTGCCGCGGATGTCGTCGACCAGCCGCTGCAGCATCACCTGCCGCACCTCGTTCTCGATCCGGAGCCGGCGTGCCGCCCCCGTCCGCTGGGCGAACACGAAACCGATCACCAGGGCGACGACGACGGCGGGGATCACGAAAGGCGACAGGGTCACGGCGGCTCCGGGTGGCGGGGAATGGGCGAGGATAGCGAAGCCGGTCAGCGGCAGGCTTCCTCGACCGTCTGCTCGCGCAGTTCGACTTCCGCGTCGTCGACCGGGCCGGACGCGCCGGCGCGGTAGCTCGCCAGGTCGCCACGGGCCATCTCGCAGGCGAAGCTGACCGGGGCGTCCTCGGCCGCGGGCGCCGGCGCGGCGGCGTCGCCCGGCGCCGGCAGCGTGATCTCGGCCGACGGTTCGTCGCCCGGTTCCGGCGTCACGTCGCGGACCCACACGGTGCGGCTGCCGGCCGGGCACGGCGCCGACTGCAGGCTGATCGCGCCGCCGGCGTCCTCGCACTTGTGCAGCTTCCGGCTCCCGGCCGCCACCGGCGCCGGCGTGGGCGCGGCCGGGGGCGTCGATCCGGCGTTGAAAGGTCCGCGCCCTTCCAGGTACATCCAGACGCCGGCCGCGAGCACGATGCCGAGCGCCGCCGCCAGCAGGATCCGCGTTCCGTTCGACATGTCGCCTCCGTCCGGGGTGCCCTTCGTGGGCATTCTGCGCGCACGCAGGGCGCGGCGTCGTTCCCGGGGAAGGGCGGCGGTACACGCCGGGACGCTCGGGTCTACCGGGACTCGCCGTCCGTCTGCAGGACCGCGGTGATCACCGCATGGGCGGCGTGGAACAGCGGCGCCAGCCGGTCGCGCCCTTCGCCGAGTTCGATCTCGGGCGCGGCGTAGGAACGCATGCCGTCGAACGTCAGCAGGTGGAATCGGGTTTCGCCGGGCGCGGGCGGTGCCGTCGACGTCGCCGCCGTGGTCGCCGGCAGGGCCTGCTCGGCCTGGGCCAGGTACGCGATGCCGGCCCGGCGGACGGCGTCGTGGTCACCGGAACCGATCACGCCGCCGCCGGTGCTGTAGTAGAGGCTCGTCGATCCGTCCGCGAGCACCACGAGGGTGAAATAGCCCTCGTCAAGGCGGGTTTCCATCAGCACGCCCCAGACCGCGGCGGCGTGGTTCTCGCGGGTGACGCCGATGTCCGCCGCCGTCAGACCGAACGCCATGCTCCGCAGCTCACGGACCATCTCGACCGCCTGGCTCGCGGGCGGTGGCGAGGCGGCGGCCGGGACGACGCCGAACAGGGACAGCAGGGCGGCAAGCCAATGGCGCATGGGTCGGGACCGGGTGGACTGGCGACCATGGTAAGGCCGCGAGCCGAAGTAGCGGCGACCGGGACGACGCGGCCGGCGTCGGGAACGGGGCGTGCGGCGTCGGGAACGCGGAAGGCGGCGTCGGGATCGCGGAGCGTGGCGTTCGGAACGCGGAGCTTCCCGTTCGGAACGCGGCACATGGCGTCGGGAACGCAGCGCGCGGCATCGGGAACGCGGTGCGTGGCGTCTGGAACGCAGCGCTCCGCGTCGGGAACGCGGCACTCGGCGTCCGGAATGCGGGGTTCGGCGTTCCGAACGCGGCACTCGGCGTCCGGAACTCGGCGCGTGACCTTCCGGGCACGAACCGAAGCCCTCCGGGCACGGACCATGAAGAAGCGGCCCCGGAAAGCGGCTCTCCGACCCCTTCGACCGGGGCGTCCCGGACCGGCGATAGGGTTCAGGCGCCCTCGGGCACGTCCCCGGCGGCTTCCGGAACCTCGGACGAACGCTTGGTCCGGGCAAACCGCGATCCGATCTCCCGGCGCAGGCCATCGAGCCCCATCGTCCGGCCCGACACCTTCAGCAGCGCGTAACCCGCCATCGCCGCCTCCATCACGTCCGCGCGCAGGGCCATGTCGGTGTCCTGGGTGCGCTCGGTGAGCCGGGCGAGCCGCTGCATCCGCGGGCGCAGCTCGTCGACGGCCTGCAGGTCGCGCATCGCGTCGGTGATGTCCAGGCTCGGCGGCACGCACTGCGGGTTCTGCGCCAGCACCCGCAGCGTCTGCCGGCAGAACACCTCCGACCGCTCCCCCATCTTCGCCAGGTGCCGCCGCTCCCACACCGTCAGCGACACGAGGCCGG
>JAKFEW010000086.1:0-57993 GCA_036675505.1 Candidatus Sericytochromatia bacterium | reverse complement strand
CCCCGCCCCCGCCGCCGCCGCCGCGGCCGATGAACGTCGCCCCGCCGCCGCCGCCGATGCCTCCGCCGCCCCCGCCGCCGCCTCCTTCGCCGCCGCCGCAGCCGACCCCGCCTGTCACGCCGCCCGGCGACGTGCAGGTCAACAAGCATGAGATCAAGGTCCGCTTCTGGGACGAGGAAGCGGAAGACGGCGATCGCATCCAGGTGCTGCTGAACGGCAAGGTCGTGCCCGGCTTCGAGGACGTGACCATCACGAACGCCGGCGCGATCGCGACCATGCAGCTGCAGCCTGGCAAGAACGTCATCACGATCAAGGCGCTGAGCAAGGGCGATCGCGGCCCCTGCACCACCGGCATCGAGATCAAGTCCGACGCGATCGTCTCCGGCCAGGCCCGGACCCGCTCGGACGACCTCGAAGTGGGCCAGACCAGCGAGCTCGAGATCGACTACAACCCGTAACGCGGACCCGCCGGGCGGCGGGTACAAGGGGCAGGCGCCCGTAGCCGCCGGAGCCCCTCATGCCGCCGATCTCGCCCGACACCGTCGCTGCCCTGCGCGACGCCCTCGCAGACTTCCTCCTGGCCCTCGAAGATCCGGCGGCCGGCCGGCGCGTCTTCGATGCGTACGCGCCGGACGCGCCGATCTACGCCCAGCTCCAGCTGCGCGCCGCGCGGGAGCTGGACCGCGAGGACTTCCACTTCCTGCACGGCGCCGGCTACCGCATGCACGAGCGCGAGCACCCGGACGCGCCGCGGCGGCCCGCGTTCGAGGGTCTGGCGGCCACGACGGCCGAGGCCGCGGATGGCGATCGCGTGGTGGCCTGGTACACCGCCAACGAGCGCCACGACGGGCGGCCCCTGCACCTCGCGGTCGGCTGGCAGCTGCACGCCGGGGCCTGGCGGATCGACTGGCTCACGCTCGCCGAGGCGCCGCGGCCCTGGCGCTGGGCGGATGGCCGGATGCAGACGACCGCCGATTTCGTGTACGGCGAGGCCGCGCTGATGGTCGCGCCGCGCTCGTGGCTCGACGTGGCCTGGTACCGGCTCTATGGCCGGCCCGAGCCCGCGATCACCACGCTGCCCGACGAGCGGTTCACCTGCCAGATGTCGACCAGCTGCTGCCACAACGGCTTCGCGATCGACGTGCCGGCGCCGATGCAGCAAGTCATCGACGCGATCGACTGGGCCGCGCACGGCCGGCCGGATCTCGCCGGGGTGCAACTGCCGGTGCTCGAGGACGGCAGCCTGCAGGTCCGCGACAAGGGCGAGCGCTGCCGCTACCTCAACGAGCACGGCCACTGCCTCGTGCACCAGGTGGCCGGGCGGCAGCTCTTCCCGGCCTGCGCGGTCTATCCGCTGCAGTTCCGACCCACGCCGGACGGCGTGGCGGTGACCGCCTCGATGACGTGCGGCAGCGCGCGCGGCAACCTGGGCGAGCCGCTCGCGAGCCGGGCCGCCGAGATCTGGTCGCGCATGGCGATCGCGCCGGTGGAGGAGGTGCCCGACACCTTCCGCCTCCGTCCAGGCTCGAGCGTGCCGTGGCCCGCCTTCAAGGCGGCCGAGGCGGACCTGCTCGCGCTGCTCGCACGGGACGACCTGCCGGTCGCGCGGCGGCTCTGGCTCGGCGAGCGCTACCTCCGCTGCCTGGGGGATGGCGTCCCGTTCGACGCCGACGCCGAGGCCGCCCGGCCGCCGGTCGTGGCCTCGCCGCCCGAGCGCGCGCGCTGGCGGGCGTTCGTCCACGAATACGCCTCGCGCTTCGGCCTGACGATCCCGACCCCGCCGCCGCCGCTCGCGGTGGAGCACGACTTCCCGCAGCAGGAAGTCATTCTGCGGCTCCTGCGCGGGCTGCTCTTCGAGAAGGGCTACGCCTTCGCGCAGGACCTGACCACCGCCCACCACGTGCTGGTCTTCCTGTTCGCGCTCGTCGTGTACTTCCAGGGCTGTTTCCCCGGCCGCCGCCTGCCCGACCAGCTGCTGTGGGCGCTGCCGGGCGTGTTCAGGCACCAGTCGGTCTACTCGGCGTTCGCGAAGGACGACGAGGAGCGGCGCATGCTGTTAACGACGCTGGGCGACCCGGATTTCGGGCTCGATCTGCTCGCCGCTTTCGACCAGCTCGCTTGCGATCCAGCAATGGCCGGCGTTTCGGCCGAAGATTAAGCCGATCAAAACATTTTTTCCACTCAAGCATTAACGGACTTTTGACTGCCGATAACCTGGCATAGAGAACCACGGGTGGTCGGGAAACCGCCCGTGGCCCGGGAGCGTGGCGCGGGTGCGCCACCGATCGGACGAGAAGGAGCCACGGTATGTCGCTGATCCGCCGAGCAGTGCTCGGCCAGTTTGTGCTGGCCTGGAGCATCGGGGTCGTCTTGACGGTGCCCGCGTGTCACGCGCCGGCCGCGCCGTCGACACCGGCGAAGCGGCGACCGGCCTCCGCCGCCGATCGCGACCCGCTGTCGCTGGTGCGCGCGCCGGGCGTGAGCTTGCTGCGCGGGGCGCGGCCGCAGCCGACCGTGGTCTTCGGCCAGCTCGCGCCGGAAGACGCGCGCGCGGGCATCCACGTCGCCGCGGCGACCGGCGGCGTCGTCCGCACGGCCGACGGGCTGGCTTCGGCGATCATCCCGCCCGGCGCCCTCGAGCGCGACACCGTCGTGGTGTTGCGCCGCTTCGCCACCGACGACCTGCCCGCCGCCACCGGGTACCAGCCCGCTATGCGGTTCCAGCTCGATCTCGGCGGGGCGCGCCTGCGGGCGGACGCGGCGATCAACGTGACCACCGTGCTCGATCCCGCGACCACCGATCACCTCACGGGCCGCGTCGCGCCCGAGCGTTTGGCCGAGCTCGGCGTCTCGCGCGACGCGGGCGGGCGCCTTTCGATGACGATGCCCGTGCGCGGCCCGGCCTCCGCAGGCCCGGCGGAGGTCGGAGCCGATGGCGCGCCGTCGGCGTGGGCCGCGCTGGAGTTCGGCGCGCTGCCGGTGCCGCCGACGCCCACGGCGGGCGTGCGCGCCACGCGGACGCTCATGGCGACCGCGGGCGCCACGGCCACGACGGAGGCCCCCATGCGCATCCCGGCGCGGATGCCGACCTCGCCCGACGATTTCTTCGCGATGGAGCGCAACGGCATCTTCGGCTGCGACCTCAGCCAGGCCTGGTGCGTGCTGACCGCGCTCGTGAGGCAGAAGTACCATGACGAGGCCTTCAAGCCCGAGGCCTGCGGCGTGGTCTTCGACGAGGCGCCGCCGCCGCCCGCGCCGACCCAGCCCGGCGTGGCGACCATGCCGGCGCCCGTGTTCGTGGGCGTGGGGCCCGTGCCGATCGCCGCGCGGGTCACCTGGGAGTCCGACGACCCCGCGCTGAACGGCCGCCCGGTGCCGGGCGCGGTCGTGCGCTTCCGCCTGCCCGCGAGCGCGCAGACCGGCCCCAACGAGGTCGTGACCGACCAGCAGGGCGGCTGCCGGACGTTCGCGCCGGCCGGCGCCGTGATCTTCCCGCAGGCGATCTCGCCCGACAACCGCTGGTCCGGCGACGTCGGCGAGCAGGTCGCGCGGCCGGGGATGGCGGCGATCGCGCTGCGGCTGCCGAACCATTGGCCCGCGATCGTGCTCCGGCTGGACAGCGATCACCCGTTGCCCGAGCAGGCGGTCGTCACCTACGCGCTCGACGGGCTGGGCGAGCGGCGGATCACGCTCGACGTGAAGCCGACGCCGGATGGCCTGGCCGTGCTCAACTTCCCGCTGCCGCTGCCGACCGACGACCAGGGCCCGCGCGCGTTCAGCCTGCTCGACGTAGATCTGGGCGACGGCCGCGAGCCCACCTCGCTCACCTCGGGCTTCGACGTCCAGCGCAACGCGGTGTACCCGGCCCAGGCGATCTTCCGCACGATGCTCGCGCCCAAGTGAAAGGAGCCGCGCGGGTTTCACGCCCGTGGCGCGTTGCCGTGGCGCGGCCCGGTGACCGCCGGGAGCAGCAAGCTTAGGCTTTTTTTAACCGTGTCGCCATCCGATTTTAACGGGGCCTCGGCGGGTGGCGGCTATATACAAAACAGGTGTGCCTTAACGGTTCGTGAAACACCTGCATGAGGAGTCTACCGATGTCCGCCAAGAAGCTGCTCGCCGCTGCCCTGATCACCTCGCTGCTGAGCGCATGCGGTGGCACCCCGACGCAGGCGCTGCCGGGCGACGGCACGTTCGAGGACAACGTCCTCTCGGCCGACGGCAGCCTGGGCGGCGACGCCATCGGCGGCGATCCCGCCTCCGACCCGTATGGCGCGGGCAGCGGCACCGGCACCGGCATCGGCGCGGGCAGCGACCCCGCGGCCCCCGGCGCGGACGGCCAGATCGGTGATCCCACCGGCGAAGGCTTCACGCTGCGCGGCCTGGTGGCCGATCAGGTCGGCCAGCCGATCACGGGCGCCAAGGTCTCGATCGGCGCGCAGACGACGCTGACGAGCGCTACCGGCGAATTCGAAATCACGGGCATCATGGACAGCCAGGTGTGGGTCGACGTCACGAAGGACGGCTTCGAATCGATCTCGCGCTTCAACGTGGCGTTCACCAACGACAAGCCCACGGCCGACAAGGAGTTCAAGCTGGCGCCCGCGGGCAGCGGCTCGACCGGCGGCACCGACGGCACCACGGGCGGCGACGTCGCCTCGGGCCATGGCCTGAGCCACGAAGGCTCCTTCGGCGGCCCGACCTGGAAGTCGATCTCGGCGATGGCCGTCGAGGGCAACAAGGTTTACGTGCTCGGCACGATCGACAAGAAGCTGTGGTTCGATCGCGCCGCGATCGTGGTCTTCGACGCCGGCTCCGGCGAGGAGATCAGCCGGATCGGCGACGTGCTGTTCAGCAAGGTCCCGAAGACCGCGACGAGCATCAAGGTCGACGACGGCGAGGTGATCGTCTCCGACGGCGCGAACCGCGTCTCGTTCGACGCGGCCGGCGAGTTCATCAAGAAGGCCTCGGGCGGCGGCTTCGACACCAAGAAGTCGGCCACCGACTCGGAGCGCGGCATCGTGTACTCGCTCAAGACCGGCAACAAGGTGCTGGTGGATGCGAAGGACTTCGACGGCGAGCTCCGCCTCGAGGACGTCGGCAACGCGAAGGCGATCGCGCTGGACGACGAGGGCCACCTGCTGGTCCTGGACGACAGCCAGAAGACGGTCCACCAGTTCACCTTCGAATAAATCGCCGAACGGGCGAGAAATTTTCGACGGGATTCTCAAGGTCGGCTCCAAGCGAGCCGACCTTTCTCTTGTGACGGATGCACATGCGTCAGCCAAGGAAGGCAGGTCTCCCGATGATCCGATTCGGCTTCTTCTACCTCAAGGGCAAGATGGTGATTTACGACCTGACGGTCGACACCGAGGCAGGCTACACGGCGTTCGTGGCCACGCTGTCGGCGAACACGGCGGTCGCGTTCCGGGCTGTCCGGCCCGAGACGGCGATCGATCGCCTGCGCGAGTTCCTGGAGTACGGCACGCTGCAGCCGACGCTCGAGAAGGTCACCTGGATGCCGACCCAGGTGACGCTGCCCGCCCGCGGCGTGGCGGCCCACCCGCACTGAGCTCCGCGGGCCGCGGGACCTCAGGGTTTCGCGGCCCGCATCAACTCGAACATCTCCGCCATCAGCGCCCCATCCCCCAAATAGAGCGCCCGCGCGCTCTCGAGGTTCGACCCGAGCGCCGCCGCCTCGAACCGCGTCCCGAGCGTCGTATCGATGCCGAGCTCCGCGCTGAAGGCCGCGAGGCCCAGCACGCTCTCCATCGGTGCGAGCGACGGATCCGTGAAGTACGCCTCGAGCATGAAGTCCACGAGATCCGCGGGCTTCTTGAACACGAACGGCTTGCCCAGCCTCGCCTCGGCCGCCTTCACGTAGTCCCGCGCCGCGAAGTAGGCGAAGGGATCCTCGCCCTCCGCCGCGAGCGCCCGCATGCGCGTCGTCGCCGCGTCGCGCACGCCCCGCAGCACGGCGACGTAGGCGTCGAAGCAGCGCTCGTCGGGGCCCGTGTAGCCGAGGGGGCCGCCCTTGAAGTAGAGCCGCGCGCTCCCGTGGTCCACGCGCGCGACGAGCAGGTCGACCATGCGCTCCGCGAGCGCTGTGCGCTGCGCCGACGTCAGGCGATCGAGGCCGAGCCGGCCGGCCTCGTCCTTGAGCTTCTGGCGGCCCGCGCGCACCTGCCCCTGCACCCCCGGGTCGTTCGTGAAGGGCACCCAGCTGTCGGCGGGGTGCGGCGCGGGCTCCGTCCAGATGAGGAAGCTGCGCACCAGGCTGCGGTGTAGGAAGTAGGTGGCCATCGAGGTGTCCTCGTCGACGGCCTCGGCGAGCGCCCTGGGCGGCACGATCAGGTTGAAGCGCAGGCGGTGGTCGTTCACGTCGGGCACGCCCGCGTGCAGCACCAGGTTGCCCAGGCGATCGGCCGGCGGGTAGACCTCGTAGCCGCCGCCCGCGCCGGTGAGCACCTCGTAGACCGGCTTGCCGTCCTCGTCCAGGCCGATCGGCACGGCCGAGCCGTTGCGGATGTCGAAGACGCGCACGGCCACGCCCGCGGCCGGGGCGACGGTGCCGAGCGGCGGGGCCGCGGCCTGCAGGACCTCGAAGCGGATCTTGCCGATCAGGCCCGCGTCGCCTTCCGAGCGGATCTTGCCGATCAGGTTGGCGTCGGACTCGGCGCGGATCTTGCCGATCAGGTTGCTGCTGTTGTTCGAGACCAGGCTGCCGCCGCTGTTGGAGAGCACGCTCGCGCCGTTCTGCCCGATCACGCCCGCGCCGTGGTCGCTCACGACCCGGCCGCCGTTGTTCGCGAGCACCGCGGCGCCGATCGCGCCGTCGAAGGCGGCGGCGCCCACGGCGAGCAGACTGCTGCCGTTGTTCGAGAGGAGCCTGGCCGGGGTGGTGGCGATCGCGTAGGCGGCGTCGAAGGACACCGTGCCCGCGATCGTGCGCGTGGCGGTCGCGGGCTTCGCGAGGTGGCGCAAGGCGAGCGGCGCCGTGCTCGCCTGCGCCGCCGGGGAGGCTTCGGGCGAGGCCGCAGGTGCCCGGGAGGCCTTCGGCCTGACCGGCACGGGCGTGCCTCCTGGGCCGTCGATCCGCTGGCAAGCGGTCGCGAGACAGGCCAGAACGAGGGCCCAGCGGACGTGGCGGCGCATGGCGAGACCCCGGGATAGGCGAGGGCGAGCTTACGAGCTTATACCCGCAGCACGGGCAGGACATCGTCAGAATGGTTTGGCGTCGGTGTGTCGGCCGCGGCCGGCGAACCTCCGCGCGCGGTTCGCTGTCTGTTCCGGTATACTGCCGCCGATTCCCCAGGAGGTTCCGATGGCCCGTCTCCTCGCCCTGCTCCTCGCCGCTGCCGTCGCACCGGCTGCCGAAGACCCGCGTGTGCCGGTGGTCTTCCTCGAGCCCGTCGCGCAGGCTTCCAATGCGCCGCTGCCGGTCTACCGCGCCCTCGCGCCCGGCAGCGAGGCCCACGTCCAGGCCTCCCGCTGGCTCGAGAACGAGGCGGCCGATTTCATCCGCCACGTGCTCGCCCGCGCCGCCACCGCGATCCCGCAGGAGCCAGACCCCCGGCGGCTCGACAGCGCGCTCTTCATCGCCCTCGAGCCCGGCGGCAACCACGCCGCGCTCGGCCTCGCACTCGACGACGTCCGCCTCGGCCGCACCCCCCATGCGCGCACGCCGTTCGTGAAGCTCGCGCCGCGCGCGGACCGCCTGAGCAAGACCCTGATCCACGAGGGCGGCCACATCGCGCAACGCCTCGCGCTGCGCACCCGCCCCGACCCCGCGGAGGCCTGGGTGCCTTTCCCGCACACCACCTTCGCGGTGACGGACCGGCGCACCGCGCTCTCCGAGGGCTACGCGAGCCACTTCGAGACGCTCTGGGGGCACTTCGGCCAGGACCCCGACGCACGGGCCTACTACGACCACGCCGCGCCCGCCTTCGGGCCCAAGGCCGGCTTCAACGCGGAGGCCTACTTCCCGGTGCGCGACCTGCTCTCCTACTCCCAGGGCTGGGCGCGCTACCAGGGCGTGCGCGACGGGCTGCCCGCCTTCCGCGGCCACGTCGTGCCGGACAACTACCTGCGCGGCCAGCTCTCGCCGATGCGGGACATGGCCGCGCTCAAGAATGCGGGCCAGATGCTGGCCTCCGAGGGCGTGGTGGCGAGCTTCTGCTTCCGCTTCGTGGCCCAGCGCGCCGAGGCGCTGGGGGCGAAGCCGCACACGGGCCTCGCGCAGCCCGGGCTGCTGCAGGCCGAGACCGAGCTGCTGCAGGCGCTGCGGGTGGCGCACGACCGCGAGGGCACGGACGCGTCGGTGCTCGATTTGCTGCGCGGGATCGAGGAGGCCGAGGCGCGGGAGCGGGCGATCGCCATCTGGGTCGACCTCACGCGCGGCGTGACCGCGGACGCCGCGATGGCCGGCCGCTGGAAGGCGCTCTATGGGGCGGCCGAAGCGATGGACGTGGCGCGGGTCGAGCGCGCGATCAGGGCGCTCGAGGCGGCGCGCGCGGCGATCGTGAAGGACGCGACGGCCGACCCGCACACCCTGGCGAAGGCCGTGGGCCCCGTGCTGCCGGTGCGCGCCGGGCGCAAAACGCTGCGGCTCAAGGCCCTCGGCGAGACCTTCCCGCTGGAGTTCGACCTGAACGCCGCGGGCGAGGCCGAGTGGGCGGCGGTGCCGGGCGTGCCGGGCAAGATCCGGACGCACATCCTGGCGCAGGCCGCGAAGGGCCCGTTCGAGGGCTTCGACGACTTCCGGCGGCGGACCGGCATCGAGCTGAAGAAGCTGGGGGTGACGCCGGTGAAGCGCCCGAAGCCGACGGTGATCCTCTAGGCGCGCCGGGGAACACTGGCGGGGGCGAGTTCGTCTCGCTCTCGTCGCTCGTCTGGAGGGTTCTCAATGCGCCGCTCGGTCCCGCACTTCCTGCTCGCCGCCGCGCTGTTCGCGGCCCCCGGCTGCACCGCCCAGGACCTCGCGAGCGTGGCCGCGGCGATCGCCGACCTGCCGTCGCCGCGCCCCGGCGCGTCCGCCGGCCCGGGCCTCCCCACCGGCCCCGGCGTGCTGCCCGGCGCGACGGCGAGCGCGAAGCCGTCCACGAAGCCGCCCACAGGCCCGGTCGCGCCGTCGCCCAGGCCCAGCCCGGCGCCCGGCGGCGTCATCGGCGGCTTGCCGATAGGCCTGCCCTCGGTCGACGACGTGCCGCTCCCGTCGCTCGACGGCGCGTTCTCGTGGAAGCCGCGCTGGACCGAGAAGGTGTATCCCGGCGAGCCCGACGTCGAGCAGCTGATCTTGAAGTTCACCAACGAGGAGCGCGCGAAGGAAGGCCTGCCGGCGCTGGCGCCGAACCGCAAGCTGGACGTGGCCGCGCGCCAGCACAGCCAGGAGATGATCGAGCTGAACTACTTCGAGCACGACTCGCCCGTGCCCGAGAACGAGAGCGTCTCCGACCGCCAGAAGCACGCCGGCTACATGGCCACGGGCGGCGAGAACATCTTCGACTACTTCGAAGTGAAGGACGCCGAGAAGCTCGCCCGCGAGCTCGTCGACGGCTGGATGGACAGCCCCGGCCACCGCGAGAACATCCTGCGCGAGAGCTACCGCGAGCTCGGCGTGGGCCTCCACCGCGGCCGCGGCCGCGTGATGGCGACCCAGGTCTTCGGCAGCGGCCAGGTCATCGACGTCACGGCGATGACGCTGGCGCCCGCCGAGGACGGCTACCGCGTGCGCATCGAGGGCGTCGTGGGCGATACGGCGTACCGCTCGGTCACGGTGACCGTGGACGGCGAGCAGGTCGGCGACGAGATCCCCGCGAACCCCGGCGAGAGGATCACGCTCGAGGCCCAGATCCCGGGCGGCGGCGCGCACGAGCTCGGCATCGACCGCCACGACCCGGCCGACGGCGGCCGCCAGTTCTGGCCGTTCCCGCTCTTCACGATCGACACGTCGAAGCCGGTGGACCAGGCGGTCCGCTAGCCCCGCGCCAGGCGCTCCCGCACCTCCATCAGCGCGAAGCCCAGCAGGTTGAGCCCCGGCCACTTCGCCGGGTTCGCCGCGTCCGCGTGGTGCTCGTCGAGGCCGATGCCCCAGACCGGGTCGACCGGGCTCGCCTCCACCAGCACCCGATCGCCGGTCTTCACGAGCCACTCGCCGAGGTCCGCGTGCTGGCTGAACTTGTGGAAGTTGCCCTCCACGACCGCGCCGAAGCGCGTCGCCTCCCAGCGGGCGTCGTCGTAGTTCGCCACCTTCCGCCCGAGCGCCTTGGCCTCCTTTGGCGTGCGCGCCGCGATGATCGCCTCGCGGGTGGCCAGGTCGCCGAAGAGGTCCGCCTTGGCGGCCATCATCCAGTGCTCGGCCGTCGCGTAGGTGACGGCGTCGACCGTGAAGGGCGCGTGCCACCACTGGCTCAGGCAGCTCTTGCTCACGCTTTCGTCGGCCGGGGGCGTGTGGCCCCAGAAGAACAGGTACTTCGCCTGGCCGCCGGCGGCCAGGAACCCGATCAGGTCTTCACGTCGCATCGTCGTTCGCTCCGAAGTAGGTGACGCCCTCGGCCCAACGGACGGCGAGCGAGAGTGAGGTGGTTGAGGCCGCGGATCAGGGTGGGTGTATTGTAGCCGGAACGCCGGGCCGGTGGGGGCCGCCTTGCGTTCGGGGCGGCGGTCTGCTAGAATCCTGTCTACTCAACGAGGCCTTGTAGCTCAGTTGGTAGAGCATGCGATTGAAAATCGCAGTGTCGCCAGTTCGATTCTGGCCGAGGCCACTCTAACAAAGCGGGTTCCCAGTTTTGGGGGCCCGCTAGTTTTTTGCCGGGGCTAGGATGGGGCTAGGCTGCTAGTCCAGGGCCGCCTCGCCGAAGAAGTGGTGTGACCCGTCACCTAGTTTGAGACAAGAGTGATCCCTCGCTCGATCCGGGATGAGGCGGCACCACGTGGGACGTTCCGGGATAGCGGGCGAAGGTTGATCGCACCACTTGATTTGAGATCGATCGCGATCACTCTTGGCGAAGAAGGATCGCTTGCTCGATCACTCTTCCCGAAAGAGTGATCCCTCGCCTGCCGGATCATCACCGGCCACCGCTCAGGTGCCGCGTCAGGATCGTGCTCACCCGCTCGCGGTCCTGCGACGAGAGGCCCAGGTACGGCCGCGCCGGCATGTGGATCGTGCGGGCACGGATCGACACCTCCTTGTGGGTGATCTTCGACGGCTTCTTGGCGACCTGCTTGGCGCTCGCGAACTTGCCCTTCCGGGTGAAGGCGATCGACTGCGTCCGGCGCGGCTGGTCGATGTCGCCGCCGAGCTGATGGATGGCCGCGTAGACCACGTTGCTGCCGACCGCTACACGGTCGTTGCTGGCCTTGTACGCGATCGACCCGCGCAGCCTGCCGCGCATCTGGAGGATCTTCTGGATGTGCCCGCGGCGCCGCTTCTCGTCGCGCCATTCCGGGTCGATCGGCAGCCACGGCGCGCCCTCCGGATCGACCTGGTTCTTGAAGCGCTGGTCGGTCGAGCGCAGCATCATCTCGCCGATCGACTTGAACGCCGGCTCGAGGTCCCGGCCGCGAGCGAGCAGCTGGGACATCACCGCCCGGAGCTGCCGGTCGTCGACGGTGACCTCGACGCGCACGCCGCTCATCGGCGGCCTCCGACCCGGTGCTCAGGTCCTGGCGTAGGACGCCGCCACGCGGCCATCGGCGATGGGCACAGCGGCCACCCCGCCTGCGGCCTCGACGGTCGGCCAGACGCGGCCGTGATTGTCGACGACCAGGCCGCGCACGAGCTGCGCGCCGGTGAGGACCCAGCGGCCCCACGGCGACGGTGCGCGGACCACGGCGACGCGGTCGCCGCCGCGCTTCGTTGTCCACCTTGCGATGCCGATCTGCTCGTCCACACCGCCATGGTACTACCTCCGGCCCGGCGGGCGCGTGTTGGGGTGGCGGCGCTTCGGGTACGGCGGGCGCGGGCAGCGGTGGGCCAGGCCCGACTCGGGCGCCGGCAGGCGCTCGTTGCAGCGGGGGCAGCGGGCGGGGCGGTTCGTCGGCGAGGTCTTCATGGCGCGCCCACCAGCTCGCCGACGCGGGCGGCGTTGATGCCGTCTAAGTCGTCGGCCTCGAGCACCTCCCAGCGCTCGATCGCGCCGCCCTCGCCGGCGGTCGCGACGGCCACGCGGCTCTCGGTCCCTACGCGCACCGCCTTCACGGCGCGGATCCGCATCACCACCTTGCCCGTGTCGAGCAGCCGCTCGAAGGCGAGCCAGACCTCGTCGGGCTTGGTGAGCGCGACTGGCAGGAGCGAGAGGTAGAAGGCGTCTTGCGCCTCGACACGCGCGGCGAGCGCCGGGCCGTTGACCAGCACCGGCACATCCCAGGCGCCGACGCGGTAGACATGGTCGCCGCCGGTCATCAGCATCGCGCGCTCGGACGCGGCGCGCTCCCAGCCGCTTCCGTCGGTCGGCCGGATGGCCGGGAGCTGGGTCGGCGCGAGCCGCGCGGGCCGCTCGGCCGACCGCCAGTCGCCCGGGGTGAGGCGCTCCCAGGCGCCGGCGCCCTCGGCGGCGTGGCGCTCGAGGGCCTGCTCGACCATCGGCCGCCCCCAGGCCGCCTCGCCCACGTTGTACGCCCAGCCCGGATCGATGCCGTTGGGCACCTCGTGGACCTCGCCGCTGCGGCGGTCGGTCCAGGTGTAGGTCCCGTCGTCGGGCGCCTCGTCCGGCCCGCTCTTCCCGAGGTCCTCCAGGTCGTCGCGGGAGAGCGCGCCCACCGTGCATTTGCAGCCCCAGCCGTTCGGCCCGTAGTGCGTCAGCCACCACGGGTGGTCGGCTGGCAGCACCGTGCCGTCCCACTTCACGTGGAGCGGCCGCGGGTGGGCGCTGTCGCGGTGCCTGTACTCCCAGAATGGCCGCTCGCGCAGCGTGTCCGGGTCGGTCATCTGCTTGTAGCGCCCGGCCTGGTAGCTCGTGCGGATGTTGGTCTCGAGCATGACGCGCGTGCGCCATCCGCGGCCGCCCTTGTAGCTCCAGCCGTGCTTCTCCACGATCCCGTCGAAGTCGCGGCGGAACTCCTCGAGCGTGGTGCCCTCGGCGATCGCCTTGTCGATCGCGCCGCGCAGGTCGGCCAGGAGCTCGGCCTTGGTGGCGCCGGCCACGACGAAGGCGCGGGCGTGCATGCCCTGCCAGAGGTCGTTCCACGCCTGCGACGGCAAGCTCACCTTCTCGCGGAAGAAGGCGATCTGCTCGTCGAACGGCAGCGAGCCGTAGACCTCAGCGGCCATCGGTCACCACCTCAGAGCCCTTCGAGCACTTCGTGGCGGCCGGCCAGGTGCGCGGTCGTGAGCGCCTTCTGCATGAGCGTGCTGAACGCGGCGCTCTCGAGCTTCGGGTACAGCCCCATCAGGCCGTCGCGCAGGGCCTCGAGCGAGGGCGCCCGGTTGACCAGCTCGCGGATCGGGTCGACGAGTGTGCCCATCGCGCGCGGCGCGGCGCCCTGGGCCTGCGCGCCGATGAGGTCGGCGGGGTCTGCGTCGGGGGGCGCGGCGAACTCCGGCGGCGTACCGGCGTCTGGGGCGGCGGGGACCGGCGCCGGGCGGCGCTCCCATCCGTCGCCGTAGGTCTGCCGGACGTACTCCTCCGTCGGCTGGAAGCCCAGCTTCATGATCTTGCCGTCGCGCTCGGCCCGCGCGTCGAGGTCCTCGGGGAAGATGCGGTAGACGGTGGGCGGCTTCGCGCCGGGCAGGTTCAGCTCGACGATCCAGCGCACGATCGTGTCGTTCAGCGTGTCGGAGAGCAGGTCGGCGTCCGCCTTGACCAGCTCCAAGCGCACCTCGTTGTGGACCTCGCCGAGGGCCCGGCTGCCGTTCTTGCCGCCCGAGGTCGTGAGCGACTCGCCCAGCACGACCTCGCTGATCATCTGGTCGCAGTAGCTGAGGAACCGCTCGTAGGCGTCGACGCTGCCCGTGCGGCTCGCCTCGAGCAGCTTGAGCACCAGGCCCTGCGGGATGGTCACCGCGGTCTCCTGGGAGAGCGCGGCGGCGGCGCGCAGAAGCTTGTCCTGCTCGGCCTTCGGTGTGCCCGGCGGGTACTCGCCCACGGCCGTCGGGCTCGCGAACTTGTCGGTGAAGATCAGCCAGTTGGCGAGCACCTGGCGCTTGAACCAGACGTACCAGAACAGCCGCGTGCCGAGGCCCAGGCCGTACGGGTTGCCGTCCTTCGCGCCGAAGCTGTGCCGGATGAACTTCCGCGCCGGCAGCTCGACGCCCGTGATCATATTCTCGGGCACGAGCATCCGTAGCTCGGCCTCCGTCGTGAAGACGAAGCGCCGCTGGTCGCGGTCGATGACCTTCTTGAAGACGAGCCTGCCGTCCTCGACCGCCCACATGACCTCGGCCACGGCGTAGCCCTTGAGCGTGGCGTCGAGCAGGCCGAGCGTGAGCTGGTCGAAGCGGCCGCCGCCGAGCTGGGCGCGGACCACGTCGGCCGCCTCCTGGTCGATGGGGCTGTCGCTCGCTGCGTTGACCGTCCAGTCGCGAGCGATCACCGCCATCCTGCGCTTCTGGAGGACGCTGTAGGCGTGGCCGTCGCGCTCGAGCTCGTCGTAGATGCGCAGCCCCTTGCCGGCGCCGCGTGTCGCCAGCGTGTCGTCGTCCATCGCCAGGATGCCGTTGTAGCTGCGCGGGTTGATGTCGCGGGTGAGCGACGCCACCTCGCCGAGCAGCTCGCCGCGCTCGGCCGCCGTCGGTTCAGCGGCCGAGGCCGCGAAGTTCAGGTAGATGTGATCCGTCATGTCAGTAGCCCGCCATGTCGCGGTGGCCGCCCAGGCCGCCGAGGTAGTCCGCCGTGTTGAAGCCGGTGCGCAGGCCGGTCGACTGGAACTCGATCGGCGCGACGTCGCGGTTGCTCGCGTGCCACGCGAGCACGCAGCCCATCGCGGCGTCGCCGTGGCGCTGGCCGCCGTCGGCGCCCTTGGTGTGGACGTTGTCCGGGATCTTGGGCACGCCCTTCACTACCTGGATGCAGCCGTGGTCCGCGAGCAGATCCGCGTCCTTCGGCAGCTCCAGCTTCGCGTCCTCGAGCGCGGCCTTGTAGCGGGGCATCTCGTCGCGGTACCAGCTCTCCGAGAGCATCACCTGGACGATGCGCGTGTAGCCGTAGCGCTGGGCCGAGACCTCCGCCAGGTACTGGCCGTTGCCGCGGGCGTCGAACGCGCCCGCCATGAAGTTCGGCAGGCGGTCGATGATGAAGAAGGCGATCTGCTCCTGCTGCTTGAAGGGCACGTTGCGCAGCTCGACGAGGAAGGGGACGCGGCGCTTGAGGCCCTGGCCCTCCGCCATCGGTACCTGAACCGACAGGTCCCCCGTACGGCCGAAGTCCTCGCCGAAGTAGTGCCGCTCTGCCGGGTCGAGCTGGGCCAGTAGCGGCGCCACGTACTGCTCGAGCCAGGCCTGTACCTGCTCGAATCGGATGACCTCGCCGAGCTGCTCGAAGCCGTTGGGCAGGGAGAGCCGGAGCACCGGCGCGTCGACCATCCGCGACTCGACCAGGGCGCGCGAGAGGTAGCGGCCGCCCGACTGGCTCGGGATGCAGAACAGCTCCTCGTCCGCGTTGGCTCGGTAGATGCTGATGATGGACTCGCGCCAGGCGGCCTCGGCCTCGGCGGTCCAGGTCCGCTTCGTGGTGAGGCAGATGCGCTGGTAGAGCCCGTCCGCCAGGGCGTCGTCGAGCGTGATGCGGTGGAGGCTGTACGGGACCTTGCCGGCGCGGATGTCTTCGATCAGCTCGTTGAAGGGGTTGTCGACGCCGTAGTGCGTGCTGATCACGCACACGCGCCCGCCCCAGATGATGAGCGCCATCGCGGCCTTGAGCAGATCCTCGAGGTCGTGGTGGAAGGCGGCCTCGTCGATGACGACCAGGCCCTGCTTGCCGCGCAGGTTGCTCGGCCGCGAGCTGAGCGCGGTGACGCGGAAGCCCGAGGCGAAGGTCACGCGGAAGGCGAGGATCGCCTGCGTGTCGTTGCCGTCGACGAAGACCTCTTCGTAGGTCTCCATCTCGCTCACGGCGTAGCCGTAGGCGCGGGCCCAGTCCCCGACGTCGCGGATGAACTCCTGGGCCATGTCCTTGTTGTAGCCGACATACCAGGTGTCCATGCCGTCCTGGGCGGCGGCGGTCAGAGCGGATTCGCAAGCCATCCCCCACGAGAGGCCGACGCGGCGGCTCTTCTCGACGACCCGCACGGCCGCCGTGTCCGCGACCCAGCGCTGTTGGTACGGCAGCAGGACGGGCGGGGCGCTCATGACGTGATGCCCAGGATCTTCGAGCGGATGGCCTCGACGGTCTCGGGCGTGAGCCCGCCCTGGCGCGCGACCTCGGCCACGGCCTTGGCGGCCTCCCGCGTCTGGGACTTCACCTTCGCGGCCCACTGCTTCTGCTGGACGCTCGAGGCGTTGAGCTTCGCGACGGCCTGGATGAGGTCGGTGAACTTCACGTCGTCCGGCTTCACGTTCATCTCCACGACCACGTCCATAATCTGGGTCTGGAGCATCTGCGTGAGCGCGTCGCCGACCTGGCCGGCGTCGTCGGGCAGGGCCTCGGCGATCGCGGCGGCGCGGTGCGCGCCCTCGCGCACCTTGCCGAGGAACTCCTCGAACCGCTGGCCGTGGCGGTGGAGGGCCGACTTGCTGATGGTGAAGCCGCGGTCCGCAAGCTCGTCGGCAAGGGCCTCGTAACCGCTGAACGAGCGGTCGATGAGGGCCTTGTCGAGCCACTTGCGGACGTCCTCCGGCAGCAGGTCCACGTTGCTGCGGCGCGCCATGGCCTACGCCTCGTCGGGACGGAGGATGCCGACTGGCGCGTCCTTCGCGTACTCGCAGACGTCGACGCCGTAGGCGCTGAGCTTCGCGAGCCAGCCGCTGCGGCGCTTGATGTCGAGGACGATCAGGCTCTTGTCGGCGAGGTATTGCAGCTCGTTGCGCACGTTGGTCGTGGTCACGGGAAGGTCCGCGCCCGTGAGGCCGCGCAGGATGATCGACTCGGGCGCACCCACGGGACGCGCCATGTACAGCGTGCGCAGGATGAGCCACCGCGCCTCTTCGCGGATGTGGCGGTCGAGCTGGATTTCATCGGACGGCGGCATCGATCTTCCTCACAACCCTGTCGAGCTTGCCTTCCATCGCGATCCCAAACTGGATCCAGTCCTCGCGCGGCACGAAGCGCTCGACGGCTTCGCGCTTGACCCTCTCGACCTCCAGCTCCAGCTTGTGGACGTCGGAGCGGAAGGTCTCGATGTGCTTGTTGAGCAGCTCCAGGCGCTCGCCCATGTGGCGGTCGCTCTTGTCGAGCATCCACTTGAGCGTGGCGATGATGATGCCGCTCCAGAGGGCCAGCAGGCCCCCGAAGAAGACGAAGACCTGCAAGTCCATCGGCTACGCCTTCGCCTCGAGCCTGGGCTTGGCGATGAGCTTCCAGCCCGTCTCGACGGCGAGCGCGAACTGCTCCTCGGTGAACCAGGCCCGCGCGATCGCCGGCGCCTTCTGGTACAGCTCGCGCTCAGCCACGCGCCGCTTCGCGTCGTTGTCGAAGTTCGTGAGCGTGGCGACGGAGAAGGTGAGCTGGCCGGCGAGCTTCACGAGCTGGTTCCACTGGTAGGTGCGGATGGCGGTGACGAGGGCGACGATGAGGGCGATCAGCTCGCCGAGCTCGCGCCAGTGGGCGAGCACCCATGCGCCCCAGCCGAGCGCCGCCGAAGCGGCGCCCAGCCAGCCGGCGTCGGCGGGCAGAGTAGCCCCGGGCCCCAGGGTGGCGAACGCGGTGGGCAACGCCGAAGGGTAGGGCGTCGCACCCTGGGGCAGCGGGGCAGGGATGGCGAGCGCCGGCCCAGCCAGGGCCAGGAAGGCGGTCGCTGCGAGGACGAGAAGCGGGAGGTGGCGGCGCATGGGGGCGCTCCTTTCGGTCGGGCGGGGCTCAGGGCACCGGGAACTGGTTGGGCGCCTTGGTCGGCAGGTTCAGCTCGTAGAGCTTCCAGCGCTCGATGATGGCGATGATCAGCTCGGCGTACTTCGGGTCGGTCGCGTAGATGGGCGCGATCGCCTCGACATAGGCGCGCCACGACTTGCGCAGCGGGTAGGCGCGGGCGTAGTAGCCGTCGGGCCTCGCGAGCATCTTGCCGTGGAACTTGAAGGCCGCCTCGAGCGACGGGAACGCCGTGAACCGGGCGTCGATCGTGACGCGCTTCCCTCGGATAACCTCCCAGGTGCGCATCACCACGTACTTGAGGCCCGACTTGGGACCCGGCCACTTGATGCCGAACGGGTTGTGCGCGAGGCCCATGCTGTACCGGCCATAGCCCGATTCGTGCGCCCACTGGGCGAGCGTCACGCAGGCGGGGATCCCGTTGGCGCGCTCGCTCGCCTGGGCGGCGAGCTGCACGTGGTTCGGGAACAGGTCGTTGCGGGTGAGCATGGGCGGTTCCTTCCAGTCCGGGGACGTTCGATGCTCACGATCGTGGAGCAGGGGCGTCAGCCCCCCGTATGAAGGCACCTTAAAAGAGAAGACCCGGCCCCATCTTGGGGCCGGGTCGCTGGTGGTGGCTGGTGGTTGTGGGCTACGTCGGGACGTTGAGCTCGGTGACGATCGTGCCGAACTCCTTGAAGCGCTCGACGAAGTCCCAGGGGGCGCGGCCGAGGTAGACGAAGACGCTGTCGTAGTTGCCGTTCCGGGGCACCGTCTTGCCCTCCGCCTTCGCCTTCGCCTCCATCGCCTCCGCCATCGCCTTCGACTTGCGGAAGGGGATGCGGCCCTTCACGAAGCAGCACGGGAACTTGAAGAGCGGCGGGAACCAGCTCGTGCCCGTGCTGGCGTTCACGCACAGGACCGCGCCGCGCCGGATCTCGCCGTTGTCGTAGGCCTCGAGCACACGCGCGACGAAGCGATCGACGTTGCCCCGGCTGTACGGCGGGTTCAGGTACAGCGTCTCGCAGTCCCACTCCTGCGCCAGGCCGTCCTCCTCGATCGTGAAGATGCGCTCGGCCTGGACGACCTCGTTGGCCTCGTCGCACGACGCGGGGTCGAGCTCGATGTGGCCGAGCACGTCGCGCACTGCGGCGGCGTAGAGCTCCGGCGTGAAGAGGTCGTCCGAGGTGAACTCGTTGGCCTCGTCGTCCTGGTCCTCGTCCTCGTCGTTGGTCTCGGGCGTGGGCGCGCCCTTCTTGGCCTTGCTCTTCTTGCGGCCGGCGTCCGCGCCGTCGAGCGCCGCGCGCCGCTCATCGGCAATCTGCTGCACCATCGATGCCGGCGGCGCCTTGCCGGGCTCGAGCGCGGCGCGGTCGCAGGCCTCCTTCCAGATGGCGGCCTGCTCCTCGGGCGTGAACTCCGCGAGCTCGCGCACCTGGAACTCCGCCGTCGGCGACGGGTACCCGCTCGCCAGCCGGTTCAGGTTCTCCGCCACCTCGACCGCGCGGATGAGCTTGTACGCGCGGTCGCGGCGGAACTCGTGCTTCTCCTCGACGTAGGCCTCGAAGCTGTCGTGCGTCTCGCGGTAGAGGCGCTCGTGGTTGATGGTGGCGAGCGCCATGCCGACGTCGTAGAAGAACTTCTTCTTGCTGAGCTCGATCTGCTGCTCGAGCTGGAAGAGCTTCTTCTGCTCCGGCTTGCTGAGCGGCACGGCGGTGGCGGTGGTGTCGATGATGGCGAGGGCTTGGTTGGTCACGGTCTTCTCCGGCTACGCCTGGGGCGGGGGCACGCGCCGTTCGGCGCTGGTGGGGGGCTGGTGCTGCGTGGTGTCGGGCTGGTTCTTGGCGAGCTGCTCGCGGTGCCAGGCGGCCATCTGCTCGAGCAAGGTGGCGAAACGCGGGCCGCCGTCTGGCCTGGCGTCAGGGTCTGAGGTCATCGAAGAGTCCTTTCATCTGGTTCTCGGGGCGGGCCTTCTCCCGGTTGACGATGGTGTAAACGTGCTGGAGGGCGATGCCGTGCCGGCGCGCGAGCACGTCGGCGCGCACGCCCAGGCGCCAGGCTTCGTAGATGGCGGCGTTGCGGGCGGCGAGCTCGGCCATGTGCCCCTTGGGCACGTAGACCTGCTGGCCGCGGAAGTCGGCCTTGAACCGCTGCACGACCGCCCAGCCGGCGGCCGTCGCCATCGGCTCTTCCAGGCCGTGCTCGTGGGCGACCTCCATGACGATGGCGGCCAGGTGGCTGAACAGCTCGGGAAGCTCCTCGGCTTCGTCGACCACGCTCACCTCCCGAGCCAGGCCTTCAGGCCCTCGATCACGTCGTTGGCCTGGGCGGCGGTGAGCCAGTCCGGGTGCTCGACGCCCGACATGTCCTTCACGAAGTCGAAGAGCGCCTCGTCGGTCGGCGTGTGGAGCTTGCCCTTGCGCTTCAGCTCCAACCAAAGCGCGAGGATCTTACTGCCCTGCGAGCCGGCCGCGGGCTTCCAGGGCTTCCGCCCCGGCTTGCCGGCCGCCGGCGCTGGCTTCCAGCCGAGCGACTGGAGCTTGATGAGCAGCTTCTGCCGTCCCATGAAGTCCAGGTCCTTCGCCGACTTCACGCCGCACAGGCCCTGGAGCAAGGCGCGGTAGTTCTCGTCGCTCAGGCCCAGCTCCTTCTTCGCCACGTGGATCTTGGCGAGGTCCGCGCGGCGGCGGTCCTCCGGGGTTTGGGGCTTGGGCTGCATCGGTGGTCCTCCCGTCGTCGGTTACGCGGCCGGGCCGCTGGCGAGACGGGCCGCGATCGCGGCGGCGTGCCCGTAGGCCCCGCTGCCGTGCCGGCCGGCGCGGTGGTCCTCGACCACGCCCACGGCCTGGTGGACGAGCATCTCGCGGTCCTGGGGCCGCCCCAGGTCGCCGCGGAGCTGGTGGACCAACGGGTGCCAGTAGAAGGCGCACGTGGCATCGGTGAGCTGGAAGGCCTCGGCCGTCTCGTCGAAGACGATGATCGGCTTGCCGGCGCCCAAGGCGATGCCGAGCTCGGCATGCGTGCCGCGCCCGCCGGGAAGCAGCACGATCACCGCGTCGGCGGTGAGCACGCCCTGGGCTTCGAGGATCGAGACCTGGATCAGGCGCTCCGAGCCCTCGCGCCCGACGGCGCCATGCTGCCACCAGGGATAGGTGACATCGTGGCCGGCGAGCGTGAGGTGGAGCGCGACGAGCTCCGCGCGCGCGGCGCGCTCGAGGCGGGTTGCGACGTAGAACTTCACGGCGCCACCTCAGCGCCGCGTGGGCGCGGTGTCGTTCGAGTCCGCGAAGATCAGCAGCGGCTCGCCGTTCGAGACCTTCACGGCCTTGAGCTTCTGGCCGGCCACGTTCGCGAAGTTCACGAGGTCGACGGCGCGGTGCAGGCCGGCCAGGATCTCGCCGTTCAGGGTGTCGGGGGTGTTGCTCATCGGGTCTTGTCCTCCTGGGTGGTGGTTGGGATGGGGGCGAACGTCCCGACCAGCTCGGCCAGGGACGCGGGGTGCTCGGCCGATCGGCCGGGCGCGAGGCTGAGCGGCGTGGCGTCAACGCCGAGGGCCTTGTAGGTGGCCTGGCGCTGGCGCTCGGCCGCGAAGCCGGCGTAGATCTTCAGGAACTGGGCGCGGAGTGTCTCGGTGTTCTGGGTGCCGAAGGCCATCCGGGCGAGACCGCCCATCGCGGTGATCGTCTTCATCAGCACGGGGTCCTCGGCCTTGAGGTCCAGCTCTTCGGCGCAGGGCTTCCCGTCGGACTCTCGGTGCAGCTTGCCGTCCTTCACGAAGAGCTTGCTGCCGTAGGTGCGGAACGGCTGGTGCTCCGGCGCCGCGTAGTGCCGCGAGAGCACCAGCGCCCGATGCCAGGCTTCGGCGGCAGCGTCGGCCTGACCCTCGGCGAGGCGGCGGATGTCCGCCACGCTCGGGAAGGCCGGCTGCGTGCGCACCATCGACCAGACCGCCGCAGTGACGCGGTCGCCGGGCAGGTCGGCCAGGGCCTGGTACCAGAGCATCATCTGGCCCTTGGCGCGCTGCTGCGCGGCCTCGTCGTCGCCGGCGCCGTCTCCCAGCTTGAAGTTGTGGGGGTAGAAGGTCGCGAGGATGGTCGCGCACTCCGCCCATTCGCGCTTCGTCACGGCTCGTCGTCCTTGCATGAGGGACGGAACGGCTCGGCGTACTCGCCGAAAGCCGCCAGCGCGCCAAGCACGTCACGTTCCTCCTGGCCGGTGAACCTTTCGATCCCCATCACGGCCAGACCGGGAGGCAAGAAGGGCTCGCCCTCCAGCATGTAGACCACGCGCACCACGAGGCGCTCGCCGGTGAGCTGGCCGGCGGCAGGGTCCCACTCGCGCAGGTCGAGGTAGTCGCGCAGCTTGAACCGCCGATCGGCGGTGCTGCGGACCTCGAACGTCTTGCGACCATCGCGGACGGCGGCGAAGTGCTCGGGCTCGGTCTTGAGCAGGTGGGCCTTAGCGGGCATCTAGTCCTCCGTCGTCGCGCGACGCGGCGGGAGCTTCATCGTCGTCGAGGAAGGCGGCGATGGCGTCGAAGGTGCGGGCCTGGGCGACTGCGGCCGGCTTGCGGGCGGGCTTCGGGGCGTACTTCGCGGGGTTGCGCAGGCGGTCCAGCGCCATCGCGATCGGGTAGCTGGCGGTGTCCTTCACGGCCTCGTAGGCCGAGCGACGCTGCTCGATCGGGAAGGCCAGCCAGGCCTTGAGCCGCTCCCGCTTCACGGGCGGCAGCCGGTCGAACGAGATCGGGAAGGCGCCGCACAGCTCGGCTTCGAGCGCCTCGAACTCGCCCGGGAAGTACTTGCTGGCGGAGCTCACGCGCTCGCCTCGCTCTCTTCGCGCTCGACCCAGCAGCGGCGCTCCGTCAGCGGGAGGCACTGGTCCAGGCGGCCCACGGCGCACTTGAAGCCGATCTTCTCGAAGGCGCTGGCGCGCCCGTGCTCGCAGGTCCCGCACGCCGGCTGGGCGGTGCCGCTGCCCGGCTTCTTGAGGAGGCGATCCTTGTCCTTCTTGAGCTCCGCCACGAGCTGCCGGTGGCGGGCCGCCACGTTCGTCAGGAAGGCCTCCTTCGCCGGCCCCTTGAGGTCGCCCACAAGCTTCTCGAGCTCCTCCGAGCGTGCCTGGTAGAGGGCCAGGGTCCACTCGTAGGAGTCGATAAGCTCGCTGTTGAGGCGCGCCGCCGCGACGGCATTGGCGTCGCTGCTCTGCGCCTGCGTGCCCGAGCTGCCGGTGCGCGCGCCAGGCAAGGCGGCGGGCTTCTCGTCGGCGGGCGCCTCCGCTCGCCGGAACGCGTCGCGCATCGGCACGCCCGCGCGAAGGTGGGCGAGGACTTCGGTGGCCTGGCCTTCGGTGGTCCGGCGCGTGCGGAACTGGTAGATCAGCGCCGCGCGCTGCGCCGGGTCAGCCACGCGGGAGAGCGCCGCGAGGGCGCCGATCGAGACCGCGGCGTTGGGGCCGGTCGGACCGCCATGATCGGCGATCACACGGTAGGCCTGGACGGCGCGCGAGATCGTCGCTTCGTTGCGGCCCACCAGCCGCGCGTACTCGGCCATCGAGACGGCGTGGTTCTCCATCAGCCAGATGGCGTGCCGCGCGTGCTCGAGGGGCGTCATCTCGGCCTGGTTGTTCGTGGCGGCGAGGGCGAGCGCAGCGGCCCGGTCGTCGAGCAGCTCGACGTAGGCCCAGATGGTCGCGACCCCGGCCTCTCGCGCGGCGCGCGTGCGGTGGTGGCCCGCGATGATCTCGTAGCCGCCGGCCTCGCGTGGCCGCACCGTGATCGCCATCGAGACCGGGTAGCGTCCGCCGGCGTTCTCGATGGCGACGCGGGCGCCGGCGACGACCTCGTCGTTCATCGCGAGGCGCGGCTGCAACGGGTTGTCGTGGACCTCCGCGAGCGCCAACTCGCAGGCTTGCTCCATCACTTGGGCTCTCCCTTCTTCGGCGCCTTGCAGGCGTCGCAGTACTTGCGGTTCGGCGGAACGGCGATGAACTTGGTGCGGCAGGTCTTGCAGGCCTTCCGCACGCCGTGCGGCTCGTCCGGCGCGGCATCCTCGGCGGGCTCCTCGAGCACGGCCTGGGGCACGAGCGAAGCGGAGCACTCGGGACAGGTAACCGGGCGCTCGGCGAGCCGCTGCTCGAGCTCCATGATCTTGGCGGACTGGTCCCCCCACTCCCGGCTCAGCTCGGCCAGCTTCGCGGCCAGGTCGGTGCAGTTCGCGTCGGAGAGGTCGAACTGGGTCTTCCAGTCGTCGCGCTCAACCAGCAGCTGGTCGCGCTCGGCTTGGAGCTGCTGGATCTGCTGCTCGTAGTTGCGCTCGACGTCCTCCAGCACGTCGACGAACGAGTTGACGTCGGCACCGGCAGCCTTGCGGCCCTCCGTCTCACCCAGCTCGAACAAGGCATCGCCGACCTCGTTGAGGTCTCGCGGGAAGTCCGCCGCCTGGGCACGCAGGAAGCCGTTGCTGACGGCCAGGCCGGCGGCGGTGCGCGTCATCGCGAGGAGGTCCTCGGTGAGCGCCACGCAGCGCGCGGCCCACTCGCCCGTGGCCTGGGCGTCCTGGCTCATCTTCATCAGCGGCCGCCCTTCTGGCTGGCGGGCACCACCTTCGACGTCGAGCCGAACGGCAACGAGGGGCCGGTGCCGATCTGGGCGCGCGAGACCGGGCCCGTGAACCACGGCTCATCGTCGACCACGACGAAGCCGCCAGGCACCTCGACGCCCTGCTGGTCGAAGCGCTCGACGGTGCGGATCGCCTCTTGCAGGCCGGCGATCAGGTCCTTGTTTCCGGGCAGCATCAGGCCTCCTTCGCGCCTTGCTGGTGGCGCCGGGTGAGCTCGCGGTCGATGGCCGAGAGCGTGTTGCGCGAGCGCAGGTGGTTCATGGCGGCCGTGCGGAGCGCGGCCTGGTCCTCGGCGAGCTTGCGCCGGTAGACGTTCTCCCAGCGCCGCAGATCCTCGGTCTCGAAGAGCTCCCAGGTGTCGCCCAGGTTCAGCAGCGGGAGCGGCGTGACGCCGCCCGAGCAGGCGATCATCTTGTCGACGCCGGCGAAATGATCGCTCGGCAGGTGGGCGTCCACTAGCGTCCCTCCTTGATGTGGCTGTTCGAGCAGCCGTTGCGGCAGGCGCAGTACAGCTCGAAGCGCATGGGGTTGGTGGCGGCGAACGGCTGGCGCTGGATGTCCTGGCACAGCCGGGTCGTGATCTCGCCTGCGACCGGGCACTGGACGTGCTCGGCCATCAGCTCGCCGCGCACGCGCGCCTCGAGCTGGCTGGTATCGGCCTTGTAGACGCCGCGCAGCACCTGGTTGACCATCGACGCCGAGACGCCGAGGCGCTTGGCCGTGCGGGCCTGGCTGGTCCGCTCGCACTCGGCGGCCAGCTCGTCGCGCCAGGTCTTCACGAGACCTCCTTCGAGACGGGCGGCGCCGCCTTCTCCGCGCCACCTGGCGCGTACCACTTGTTGGTGTTGCAGTCCCTGACGTCGCCGGTCTTCTGGTCGACGATCGGCGCGTCCGGCCCGGTGTTGCGGGCCAGGCGGTAGATGATCAGCGAGCCCGGACGGCCGCTAACGTTGTCGCTCTCGCGGGCGAGGAAGCCCGCCTTCTCGAGCGCGACGAGGTACTTGCTGGCGTTCTGCCGCGGGATCTCCGCGGTCGCCATGATGTCGGCGATGGTGAAGCGCCGGAGGATGCGCATGGAGGTCCAAGCCCGTGCGCGTGCCCCCGTCGTCGGCGTCTTCCGCATCTGCCCCTTGATGCCAGGCATACCCGACCCCCTCCGAGCGTCAGCTCTTCGGCGCGCGGCTGAGGAAGAACTGCTTGTTCCCCCAGGCCTTCGCGTCGACCTTGTCCCAGCCCTGGCCCTTCGCGACCGCTTCGATGCGGGCGAGACCGACCGTCATCAGGCCGATCGAGCCGCCGGCCGCGTGGTGCAGCTTGCCGGCCAGGTCGTCGGTGATGGTCACCTCGCAGACGCTGTCGATGAGCGTCCGGGTGTCGGCCAGGTCGAGCGGCTTGAACTCCACCCACTGCGTGATGCGACGGCTAAACTGCGGCCGCGTGGTGATGCGGCGCTGGATGCCGTCCATCCCGATGATCACGAGTGGCACCTGGGTCGTGTCGTGGATGTCGCGCAGGGTCTCGAGCATCTTGATGTTGGACAGCAGGTAGTCCGCCTCGTCGACGAAGATCGGGCGCGCCTCGCGCGCGAGCTGCTCGACGATGTAGCCGAGCATCCGAGCGTTGTTGCCGCCCGGCTGGCCGCCGAGCTCGTGGACGAGCGCGGCGAGCATCGTGTTGGGCGTCCAGACAGCCGAGGCGCGCACGAAGACGCCGTTGTTGCGGTTGATGAGCAGCGTGACGGCCGTGGACTTGCCCGCGCCGGTGAAGCCGTGGACGAGCCCGATGCCGGGCACGCCGAGGTCCCGTTCGGCGAGGGCGTTGTACGCGCCGCCGAGGGCCGCGACGTTCTTGACTGGGGCGATGATCCGTTTCATGATTCCTCCTGACGTTCTTGTCACTGGGGTCTCGGGGTACAGCCCGGGGCCCCTTTCCTTTGGCTCAAGCTAAGCCTGGGTCTCGGTCTGGTCGGCTGCGGCCTCCTGGACCATCAGCCACCCGCGGTACTCGCGAGTCGTCTCGAAGTGGCGCATGAAGCGCGCCTCGTCCTCGTCCACCTGGCCGCCGCCCTTGAGGCGCTCGGCGAGGCGCATGAAGCGGTGGATGGGCTCCTCGGTGTCGAGCAGCCGCTCGCGCTCCGCGACAAAGTCGGTGATGTAGGCGCCGGCGGCGAGGGTCTCCTCGTCGTGCGGCTGGACGGCAGCGGGCGCCGCGTCGCGGTCGTGCGCGGCGGCGAGGGCCGCGCGCAGCTCCGGGGTGTCGTGTTCGACCTCCTGGCCGGGGAAGGCCAGCAGGCGCCCGTCGCGCTTCGCCCAGTGCCCGCGCAGCTCGCCGATGATGTCGCCGGTGCGCAGCTCCTTGACGAGCCGCTTGCCGTGGGCCAGGCCCTCACGCATGAGCTTCTTCTGCATCGCGCGGTTGGTGGCGGCGTACTCGGCGCGGTCGACGCCGAGCAGCTCGGCGCAGACGGCCGTGCAGATGAACCCCATGTCGGGCCCGCCGTAGACGGCGACCTTGCCCATGTCGCGCGGGTCATGGCGGACCTGCACGCGCTGGCGCTCGTAGCCCACGAGCTCGTGGTTGGGGGCCAGGTACCAGGCGCCGCCGACGCGGATGCCCTTCTTCTGGACCGTGCGCAGCCCGTCGCCATCGGTCGGCGCGAGCAGCATGTCCAGGGCACGCTCGTCGCTGATGCGGCGGACCGGCGGACCGGACCACGCGGCCAGGACCTGGAGCGGCGTGAGGCCGTCGAGGCCCGCGTGCGGCGCCTGGTGGTACTTGTTCTCCACCCACTCGTCGATGATGGCTTGCAGCTCGGCGGCGCTGAGCTTGACCGGGACCACGTCGCCGCTCTTCTCGAGGCGCTGCGCGAATGACAGCCGGTTCTCGATCGCCTTGCGGTCGGCCACGTTGTGGCCGATGTAGCCCTCGAGCCGCTCCGACAGGTCACGGGTGAGCGTGCCGAAGGCGCGCTCGACGTGCGGCTTGCCTTCCGGCGTGAAGGGCAGGCACAGGTCCTGGCGGACGTCGAGCGCCCGCAAGAACATGTGGACGTGCATCGACGTGTAGTCCTTGCCGTTGTCGGTCTTGAGGGCCGTCGGCACGCCCCAGTCGATGAGCGCGCGGCGGAGCGTGAGGCCGACGGTCTCGGCCTTCGACGTCTTCGAGACGAGCACCTTGAGCCGGCGCGTGTAGACGTCGATGACGGCCACGAGGTTGTGGCGGCCGTCGACGAGCATGACGTCCGCGGGGCTCGAGTCGATCTCCCAGAGCTCGTTCGGCGCCGTGACCTTCTCCGACGAGGAGCCGACGGCCGACATGAAGCGGCTCTTCCAGGCGTCGGGGTCGGTGTTGTAGGTGTGCTGCTGCTCGTTCTCGCGCTTCCACGCCGTGACCCAGCGCTCGAGGGCACGGGGCGACGGGATGCTGATCGTCACGTCGTTGCGGAAGCGCGCGGTGATGTCCTCGAGCAGGCTCGCCATGCGCAGGTGCGGCGCGTGCGTGATGCGGCCCAGGATGAAGTCGCGAAGCTTCGGCTGCGAGTCGATCGTTCCCGAGCCCTTGCGCGCGCCGTACTTGCCACGCAGGCCCGGCAGCCCTTCGGCGCGCAGCGCGGTGCGCCAGCGGCAGAGGGAGGCACGGCTGATCACCGGGTGGACCTCGCGGGCAAGCGGATCGACCGGCACGGTGCCGGCGTTGTAGGCCCGCTCGAAGAGGAACGTCGCAGAGGTCAAGCCGATCGGCGGGAGGTGCGTGCGGTGGAAGAGCTCGAAGGCCTGGAGGATATGCAGCTTCGCGCTGACGCGGCGCTGCTCCTTGGCGTTGAGCGAGACCGCGGCCTTGAGGCCTTCCTCACGGGTGCGCTGCTCGCGCGCCGCCTGCTCCCACTTGGCAGCTGCGACTTCGCTGGCGGCGGTGGGCGCGGCGGTTTCGGTCTTGGCCTCGTCCTGTATCCAGCTGGATACAGCATCGTTGTGCATGTTGCACTGCTCCGAGGCGGCCGCGAGCACGGCGCGGATGTGCTCTTGGGCCGCCGTCGGAAGGGAGGCCAGGGCGAACTCGAGTTCGCCGCCAACCTTACCTCGGCGCCGCGACGCCCAACCCTCGGCCTGTGCCTTGAGCTGGATGCGGCGAACCGAGGCCGGAAGGCCGGGGACCTTGAGGTCCGCGATCTCGCGGGCGCTGAGGTGCGTCTGCATGCGCTACTCCGCCAGGGCCTGGGGGTAGCGGTTCGGGAAGACCTCCTCGACGGTCTTGCCGAGCGACTGCGCGATGCGCGTCTCGACGCGGCGCGAGCGCTGCCCCAGGAGCACCGAGTAGGCGGTGCTGTAGGTGACGCCGGCCTCACGGGCGACCGTCGCAAGCGACGTGCCGCGGATCTTGAGTTCGGCGAGGATAAGCTGAGGGTGCATTGGTCACATCCAGAGCAGGCGAGGGTATGTGTTGCTAGAACAACTATTAGAAGTTTCGCACAAATATACGAGCAGTACAAGCGAAAAATGCGATCTTTCGTACTTTCAGATCACGACTTGCAGGCCGACGATGCCTGATGCCACGCCTGGCGGCGATTCTCCAAAGGACCGGGAGCGAAAGCTGAAGCGGGTCGTCCAGGATTCGCTCGACTTCCGCGGGCGCGTACAGGCGGTTTGCAGCTCGGTGAAGAGCGTCAACGCCCTGGCGAAGGAGGCTGGCGTCTCCGAAGGCACAATTCGAAAGTGGGCGGCTGGCGACTCTGAGCCCAGCCGCGACCGCTTGCTGGCGTTCGCTCGCGCCGCGGGCGTCGACCCATACTGGCTGCTCGACGGCACCGGCTCGATGCGGCCACCGGGGGGGGCAGGTGAAGCTGTATCCAGCTGGATACAGGGCGCTTCTCCGATGGACCTCAACGAGTACGCCCCAATCCCCCGTGTCGACGTGATGGCCGCCGCCGGTGACGCCGTGCTGCTCCCGACCGAAGAGATCGTTGACTTCCTGCTCTTCAAGAAGAGCTGGCTGCGGCGCGAGCTGGGCATCGACCCGCAGCGCGCGGTGGTGGTCCAGGCGAAGGGCGACAGCATGAAGCCGAGCATCCGCGACGGCGACTTGCTCCTGGTCGAAGTGCTCCAGGAGCGCGCGAACGACGACGGGATCTACGTCATCAATGTTGGCGGCCGGGTGATGGTGAAGCGCTTGCAGTTCCTGCTCGACGGCTCGATCAAGGTCGTGAGCGACAACGCGGCCTACGAGCCCCAGGTCGTCAAGGGCGACAAGGGCGATGGATTCTGGGTCGTCGGCCGCGTGGTGTGGTCGGGGAGCCGGTTGTAGAAGGAGGATCTGGTGTCGATCTCGGATGAAGACAAGGAGCGTATTCTGGCCGAAGAGCGGGCGCGGATCGAAGCGCGCGAGCAGGCCGAGAAGGAAGCGAAGAAGAAGAAGGGCTCTGTCGTCGGCAAGCTCTTTGGCGGCTGCCTGTTCGTGTTCATCGGTATCCCGGTGGGCCTGGCGTTCCTCGGCGGCGTGATGAAGGGGGTGAGCGGGGAGAAGGATGCCGGCAGCGGCAAGTCTGCTGCGACCTCCCAGGCGGCCGCCCCCGCTGAGGAAGAAAACATCGTCTCGGTGAAGCTCGGGGCCCGGACGGTCAAGGCCGCGCTCGTGGACGAGACCCTCCACATCGTGGAGAAGCTCGAGCGCCGCAAGAAGCTCGGGAACGAGTTCGTGAACGAGACCGCCGACGGCGAGTTCCTGATCGTGCGCATGATCGTTCGCAACGACTCCAAGGAGACCCGGACCATCGGCGCGTCGCAGATGAGCATACTGGACACGGCCGGTCGTGAGTTCCGCACCAGCTCGGAGGGCGGCACCGCGCTCGCGATGTCCGGCGACAAGACGGCAGAGTTCTTGCTGACCGAAGTCCAGCCGGGTCTCGAGAAGCGGGTGACGATCGTCTTCGACGTCCCGCCAGGATCCAAGGACTTGAAGCTGAAAGTGCCGAGCGGCGGCTTCGGCTCGCCAGCAGTTCTCTCGCTGTAGGGCGCGGAGCCGGATCGCGCAGGAGGCCCAGGAAGGCCCCTGAAATACCTGGGGGGTCCAGAGATACGTCGGGGCCCCCCAAAATCGATTTTAAATGGCCAGTAAATGGCCAGGATGAGGTGCGGCACGTTGGGGGCGATCCCCATCTGGCCATGATCGCCGAGCAGCTCGGCGAGCTCGCGGCTGGAATCGCGGTCGGCGATCCCACCTCGGGATCATTCGCGCGAACTTTTGAAGGCCCTTAATAAAGGGGCCGTGGCGGGCGGTGCGAGGATTGCGCCATGCCAGACCCGACCACCACCCCCAAGCCTATCGAGGTCTTCAAGCCTGGCCGCTGGACGGCGAACAACGGCGAGACCATCGAGTACAGCGAGGCCGACCTGCGCAAGGCGGCGGAGGTCTACGACCCCGCCAAGCACGAGGCGCCGATCGTCATCGGCCACCCGAAGATCAACAACCCGGCCTTCGGCTGGGCGGAGCGCTTCGAGTTCAAGGACGGCAAGCTGCTCGCTATCCCGCACCAGGTGGATCCGGCCTTCGCCGCCGAGGTGAACGCGGGCCGCTACAAGAAGGTCTCGATCCGCTGGTTCCGGCCCGAAGCGCCGAACAACCCGGTCCCCGGCGCCTGGTACCCCGAGCACATCGGGTTCCTGGGTGCTGCGGCGCCTGGCGTCCAGGGCCTCAGGCCCGCCGCCTTCGCGGCCGACACCGCCGGCCTGGTCGAGTTCTCGGCGCCCGCGTTCTCCGTCGTCGGCCTCAGCCTCGCGGACGCGCTCCGCCGGCTGCGTGACTGGCTGATCGGCGACCGCGGGCTCGAGGTGGCCGACCAGGTGCTGCCCAACTACCTCGTCTCCAACATCGAACTGGAAGCGGCCCGGGAGCTCGACGCGGCTCCCTCCCCCGCGTACACCGCGCCGCGTCCCGCCACGGAGGACCCCATGACCACCCCCGCCCACCTGCCAGCTACCCCGCCGGCCACGCCCCCCGCGCCTCCGGCGACCGCGCCGAGCGCTGACGACCTCGCCAAGCGCGAGCAGCAGCTCGCTGTCCGCGAGGCGGAGCTCGACCGCGCCTCGTTCAGCGCCTTCGTCGACAAGCTGATCGGCGAGGGCAAGGCGCTTCCGGCGCACAAGGACTTCCTCGTCGGCTTCATGGCCTCGCTGCCGAAGTCCGCGACAGTCGAGTTCTCGCAGGGCGACTCGAAGGTCAGCCAGCCGAGCCTCGTCGCCTTCCAGGCGTACCTCGCCGGCCAGCCCCAGGTCGTCGAGCTCGGCGAGATCGGCAAGGTCCCGGTCGACCAGGCGCCGACCACCCAGGCCCCCGCCTTCGCGGCACCGCCTGGCTTCACGGTCGAGCGCGAGGACGCGGACCTCTACGCGAAGGCCACGGCCTACCAGGCCAAGCACCCCGGTACCGACATCGTGACGGCTTACAAGGCCGTGGGAGGCAAGTAAATGAGCCGCCAAGCGCACGCGCTCCTCACCCTCACCGTCCTCGCTGCCGGCGCGATCACCGCCTGCCGGGCCGTCGGCTACGACGGCGCCCAGGCGACCGTCGCCGGCCAGAAGGTGCTCGGCATCGCCGAGACCGACATCGCCGACGACACGCACGGCGCGGTCACCACGGCCGGCACGGCCATCGTCGAGTCGGGCGGCGCCATCGCCAAGGGCGACGCGCTGCGCGTCGACGCCAACGGCCGGGCCGTCCCCGCCGCCACGCTCGCGGTCGCGGATCCGACCGTCGACGCCGGCGCCGTCGCCGTCACCAGCTCGGCCGCCAACGGTGACATCCTCACCCAGGGCGCCATCACCGGCGGCATCCTGCCGCAGTACGTCTTCGCTGATGCGCTCGAGGCCGCCGCTGGCGCCGGCGAGTTCATCGAAGTCCGCTTGCGCTAGGAGGCCCCCACCATGCGTATGAACCCCACCCAGGCCCGGGTCGTCGACCCCATCCTCACCGCGGCCGCGACCGGCTACGTCAACGCCGAGCTCATCGGCCGGAACCTCTTCCCGGAGGTCATCGTCGGCGCTCGCGGCGGCAAGCGCATCGAGTTCGGCAAGGAGAGCTTCAAGCTCTACAACGCCAGCCGCGCGCCCGGAGCCGCCGTCAAGCGCGTCAGCTACGGCTACACCGGCAAGGACTACGCGCTCACCCAGGCCGCGCTCGAGGGCCAGGTGCCCGTCGAGGTCCTGGAAGAGGCCCAGGCAGGCCCCGGCATCGACCTCGGCAAGGGCGCCGTCGAGCTGACGATGGACTCGCTCCGGCTCCAGCTCGAGGACGAGCAGGCCACGCTCGCGACCACCGCGGCGAACTACGACAACGACCACAAGGTCACGCTCGCGGGCGCCGACAAGTGGTCCGTCAGCACCGGCACTCCGATTCCCGACGTCCGCGAGGGCAAGGAAGCCGTCCGCGCGAGCACCGGCATGTACCCGAACGTGATGGTGATCGGCCCGGCGGTGTTCAACGCCCTGTGCGAGCACGAGAAGATCGTCGAGCGGGTGAAGTACACCTCGGACAAGGTCGTGACCGCGGAGCTCCTCGCCCGCCTCTTCGAGCTCGACAAGGTCATCGTCGGCAAGGCCGTGAAGTCGAACGACGCCGGCGAGCTCTCCGACGTCTGGGGCAACTTCGCCGTCCTGGCGTACGTGCCGCAGACGGCGAACAGCCACAACATGGCGCGACCGAGCTTCGGCTACACGTACGTGCTGCGCGGCAACCCGCTGGTCGAGAAGCCGTACTACGACCCGAGCACCCGGAGCTGGGTCTACCCGACCTTCTTCGAGCGCGCGGCCCTGCTCACGGGCATCACGTCCGGCTACCTCATCACGTCGCCGGCATAGCCCCACCCTCGCGGGACGGGCGGGGCTCCTCACCATCATCGCCCCCGCTCCGCCCTCCCGCTCAACCAGGAGAGCCACCGTGCCCAGCTTCCAGGTCCTCGAGCCCCTCAAGTACGACGGCAAGCGCTACGCGCCCGGCCAGACGATCACCCTCGACGAGCGGACCGCCGCGGAGCTGCGGCCGTACGGCGTCATCGGCGGCACGTTCGCTCCCGCGGCGCCTGCCCCGCAGGGCCCGCCCGTTGGCGGCGCCGGCGGCGAGGGCACCCCCCTTCCCGAGACCTTCCCCGGGCGCGAGCCGCTCGAGGCGGCGGGCATCCGCTTCGTCGAGCAGCTCGCCGACAAAGCGGCCGACGACCTCACGCAGATCAAGGGCATCGGCCCGGCGACCGCCAAGGCGATCCTGGCCGCCCGCGACGAGCTCAAGGCGTAGCCCGTGCCCACGTACGCCAGCCAGGCCGACATGGTCTCTCGCTTCGGCGAGAGCGAGATGGTCGAGGCCACCGCGCTCAACGATCCCGAGACCACCGAGATCGTGGCGAGCGTGATGGCCGACGCCCTGGCTGACGCGGACGCGGAGATCAACAGCTACCTCTCCACGCGGTACAGCCTGCCGCTCGCCGAGGTCCCGCGGATCCTGCTGCCCATCGCCTGCGACATCGCCCGCTACCGCCTCTGGAAGGAGCGCGCGAGCGACGCGGTGGGCGAGCGCTACAAGGCCGCCGTCGCGTTCCTCAAGGACGTGTCCGCGGGCCGCGCGGCGCTCGGCATCACGGCGGAGCAGGACGCGCCGCCCGCGCCGGCCGGCGGCGTCCAGATCACCGAGGCCTGCAACCGCCTCACTCACCGCAGTCTGAGGGACTGGTGATGGGCATCGACGCGGTCCAGCAGGCCATCGTCGACCACCTCAAGCCCGCCTTCCCGAAGGCCCTCGTCGACCACTTCCCGGACAAGTTCGAGGACTACGACAAGCTCCCCACCAACCGCGGCGCCGCCGTCCTCGTCGCTTACAAGGGCAGCCAGTTCGGCGAGCCGCGCGGCCTGGGCGCCGTCGTCCAGGAGCAGCGCCCCCAGTTCGAGGTCACGGTCGTCAGCCACAAGCTCCGCGGCGAGGCCGGCGTCCTGGCCCTCCTGGACGCGGTCCGCGTCCGGCTCACCGGCCACCGTCCCCAGGGCGCCGACCCGATGCGCCCGCTCGACGAGCAGTACGTCCCGAACCCGCCCGGCACCTGGGTCTATGTGACGACCTGGGCCACCTCTTTCCCCCACGTCGAGACGGTGCCAGAGGACGACGAGGCGGGCTACACCGACGGCACCTTCATCAACGACACCCAGCAAGAAGCCTGGACCGTGGACCTCGCAACCGGCGACGTGACCGACTCGCCCTACCCGGAGGAAGAACCGTGACCGACCCCACCCCCACCACCACGACGCCGGCGCCGCCGGCGTCTCCCGAGAAGTCGAGCGCGCTGGCGCGCTTCACGTACCACGGGCCGACGACCGGCGCGGCGCTCACGTTCGGCACCAAGCCCGGCGAGCTCGCCGGCGAGCCCGCCGAGGTGCCGGACGTGCGCGACGTGATGCTGCGCCCCGGCCGCGAGCTCGAGCTGCCGGCGGACGACGCGCACGTGAAGTGCCTGGTCGAGCTGGGACACCTCAAGCCCGTGGCGGCCGCCGACAAGGCGCCCACGGCGAAGAAGAAGGGTGGCAAGTAGATGAGCTTCCTGCACGGCGTCGAGACCTTCGAGTACCTCGCGGGCCCCATCCCGATCCGCTCGCTGCGGACCTCGGTGATCGGCCTGGTGGGCACCGCGCCCATCCAGGACCTGGACGACCCCGACGACGCGACGATCAACGAGCCCATCGTCTGCACCAACGCGGCCGACGACGCGAAGTACTTCGGCGCGGACACCGCGGGCTACTCCATCCCGGCCGCTCTCAAGGCGATCCGCGCCTTCGGCACGGGCATCGTGGTGGTCGTCAACGTCTTCGACCCCGACGTCCACCTGAACGAGACCCCGGCGCCGGACCCCGCCGAGGTCGTCGCCGCCGACATCATCGGCACGACCAGCGGCGCTGGCGTGCGCTCCGGCATGCAGGCCTGGCTCGATGCGAAGGCGAAGTTCGGCTTCCAGCCCCGCCTCCTCCTCGCCCCGGGCTTCTCGAACAGCGCGACGGTCACCGCCGCGATGCGGACGCTCGCGAACAAGCTCCGCGCCATCTCGCTGATCGACGCGCCGTACGGCTCGACGGTGGCGGCGGCGCTCGCCGGGCGCACGGGCATCGGCCACGTCTTCAACAGCGCGTCCGAGCGCGACTTCCTGCTCTTCCCCTACCTCAAGGCCGCGGGGCCCGCAGGCGACCCCACCGACCAGCCGTACAGCCAGTTCATGGCGGGCGCCATCGCGGCGCAGGACCTGGCGCGGGGCGGCCCACACTGGTCGCCCTCGAACATGCAGCTCCAGGGCGTGGTCGGCGTCGAGCGCCTCATCACGGGGGCCATCGACGACCCGACGACCGAGGCCCAGCTGCTGAACGAGCAGGGCATCACGACCTACCTGAACGAGGGCGGGCTGCGCATCTGGGGCAACCGCTCCGCGGCCTACCCCACGGTCACGTCGGTCAACAACTTCATCAGCGTGCGGCGCACGGCCGACATCATCGAGGACAGCATCGCGGCGGCGCAGCTCCAGCACAAGGACAAGCCGCTCACCCTCGCGCTGATGGACCAGATCGTGGCCGACGTGAACGGCTTCATGCGCGAGAAGATCGGCGCGGGCTGGCTGATCGAGGGCCGGTGCTGGGTGGACCCGGCCGACAACCCGCTCACCAACCTCGCCGCGGGCAACCCCACCTACCGTTACGAGTTCATGCCGCCGGTGCCGAACGAGCGGACGACCTTCAAGGCCGTCCTCAACTCAGAGCTGCTGTCGGTCCTGCTGGGAGGCTGATAGATGCCGAGCGTCAACGTCAACAAGATCACGAACTGCAACGTCTTCGTCAACGGCACGAACCACTGCGGCAAGGCCGAAGAGGTCAAGCTGCCCGACGTCATGCAGAAGATGGCCGACCACAAGGGCCTCGGCATGATCGGCACCGTCGAGCTGCCGGCCGGGCTCGACAAGATGAGCTGCACCATCAAGTGGACCAGCATGTACCCCGACGTCATGAAGGCGGAGGGCGACCCGTACAAGGCCAACAGCCTCCAGTTCCGGGGCAGCCTCGAGACCTGGGGCGCGGCCGGCCGCACGGCCCAGGTGCCGGTCGTCGCGCTCGTCACGGGCACCTTCAAGAAGTTCCCGGGCGGCACCTGGAAGGCGGGCGACCCGGTCGAGCGCGAGAGCGAACTCGCCGTGAGCTACTACAAGCTCAGCATCGACGGCAAGGACGTCGTCGAGGTCGACTTCTACGCCAACATCTACAAGGTGGACGGCGTCGACGTCGTGGCGCAGTTCAACCAGAACCTGGGGGGCTAGGCCGTGACGACCGAGACCCAGCCGACCATCCCCCAGGCCGCCCCGCCCGCGCCGCAGCCCCCTGCGGTTACCCCGCGGACTCTGCCGTCCGGCGCGGCGGCGACGCTGCGCGCCGGCACCGGCGCCGACCTCGCCATCGCGCGGAAGATGGCCGAGACCGAGGACGACGTCCCCTTCGCGCTCATCTCGATCCTCGTCAAGGTCGACGGCGCCGAGCTGGACGTGGCCGCCGCCCTCAAGCTCGACATGTTCGACGTGATCGACCTGATGAGCGAGCTCGGCCTCAACGCCGAGCCCGAGGGCGACAAGCTGCCGTCCGGCAAGCCGTTCGCGGTGCGGCGCGGCATCGGCGAGGATCTGCGCGCCGCCCAGCGCCTGATGGGCCCGAACGACGATCCCGACCTCGTGATGGCCTGCGTCCTGAGCACCGTCGACGGCGCGAAGATCCTGCCTGACGACCTGGCGGCGATGCCGCTCGCCGACGTGCTCGTGCTCTCGAAGGCGGTGCAGAAGCAGGTGGGCCCTACCCGGGCGCCCAGCACATCGCCCTCCTAGCGCACGTCTTCAGCTGGAGCCACGCGGAGATCCACGCGATGGACCTCGCCGAGCTCGCCTTCTGGTGCGACCAGGCCGAGCAGCTCTTCATCACGCTGCACACGCCCGCCGACCCCTGAGCTTCCACCCCACCCCTGACCCCCACCACCCGGCTTGGCCTGGTCGCGCTCGACGACGAGCCTGGCCAGGTCAAGCCGATCCAGGAGCCCCGCATGCTGCCCAGCGGCCTGACCGTCGCCGTCACCTTGAAGGCCTTCGACGAAATGTCGAAGGTCGTCCAGGCCGCGACGTCGGGCGCCGCGCGGCAGTTCCGGCAGTTCCAGGAGAGGGTGAGCGCGGCGAGCACCGCGATGCGCAGCTTCGGCGCGGGCTCGCTGGCGGTGGGCGCGGCCGCGGGCGCCACGCTGGCCGCCCCGATCCGCGCGTTCATGACGCTCGAGGATGCCCAGACCCAGCTCAAGTCGACGCTGATGCAGAGCAACGGGCAGATCTCGACGATGTTCGCCGCGATCGACAAGCAGGCCCTGGCGCTCGGCAACCGGCTGCCCGGCACCACCGCGGACTTCTACGCGATGGCCTCGAGCCTCAAGAGCCTGGGCGTCACCGAGAAGAGCATCGCGGGCGGCGTGCTCGCCGCCTCCGCCAACCTGGGCGTCGTGCTCAAGCCGCTCGGCGTGACGTTCCAGGACTCGGCCGTGGCGATGGCGAAGTTCAAGGAGGCGCTCGGCATCGCGGACGGCGACATGATCAAGTTCGCCGACACCATCCAGCGGACGGCCCACCTCGGCGTCCAGCTCGGCGAGATGCGGTTCGCGTTCTCGAAGGTCGCACCGACCCTTCAAACCCTCCGCATCCAGGGCCTGGGGGCCGCCAACGACCTCGCGCCGCTGGTCGGCATGATGATCAAGACGGGCAAGTCGGGCGAGGAGGCCGGCAGCGGGCTCGCGGACGTCATCAAGGCGACGCTCGACCTCAAGAAGATCGGCGCCGCCAACAAGGAGCTCGCGAAGTACGGGGTCAGCCTCGACTTCGTGGACAAGAAGACCGGGCAGTTCAAGGGCGTCACCAACATGATCGCCCAGTTCGACAAGCTCCAGAAGCTGACGCCGGTGATGCGCAGCGGCCTGCTGTCGGGCCTCTTCGGCACCGGCGGCGCCGGCGACGTGGCCTCCATCATGGCGACCCAGGGCGTGGCCGGCTACCAGAAGATGACCGCCGCGATGAAGCAGCAGGCAGACCTCAACCAGCGCGTGGCCCTCGCGCTCGGCACGCTCGGCAACGTCTGGGAGTCTCTCCTGGGCACCGCCGAGAACGCGCTGGCGGTCTTCGGCGGCGCGCTCGCGCCGGAGCTCAAGGCGCTCGCCAACTACTTCAACGGCGTCTCGGAGAGCATCGGCAACTGGGCGAAGGCCCACCCGGCACTTACCCGGCAGATCATGCTCGGCGTGGCCGCCTTCGCCGCCGTCGCGACCGTCGTCGGCGGTGCGGCCCTCGCGATCGGCACGATCGGCGCGGGCGTCGCGTTCGTCAGCGGCGGCCTCACGTCGATCGCTGGCGCGGCGACTACGGCCGCGCCGGTGGTCGCCAGGGTCGGCCAAGGTATCGTGACGCTTGGAGCGCGCTTCGCCGGCTTGCGCTTCCCCACCGGCGTCTTCGCAGCCGCCGCCGGCTGGCCGGCGCGCATCGGTCTGGCGTTCGCCAGCCTGCGGGTGCAGCTGGCCCTCGGCCTGGCGCTCATCCCGCGCTGGGTCGGCGCGCAGCTCGCGGCCGCGCGCACGAGCCTGCTGACCGCCGGCGGCCTGCGCGCGATGGGCGGCGCTCTCGTCGGTCGCGTGGTCGGTGGCCTGCGGGCGGCGGCGGTGGCTGCCCGGCTCTTCGCCACCACCATGCTCTTCACGCCCCAGGGGCTCGCCATCGCGGCGCTCGCCACCGCGGCCGTGCTCGTCTACAAGTACTGGAAGCCCATCTCGGGCTTCTTCCGTGGGCTGTGGCGTGGCTTCGTGGAGGGCCTCGGGCCCGTGTCGAAGGCCGTGGGGCCCGCCTTCGCGAAGATGGCCGCCGCGGTCGCGCCGGTGCTCGGCCCCCTTCGCGCGGTCGGGCGCTGGCTCGCCGCCCTGCTCAAGCCCGTCGACGACGTGGGCGGCGGGGCCGAGAAGATGGGCCGGCGGTTCGGCCTGGTCATCGCCGGGATGGTCAACGCGATCGGCGGGCTCGCGAACAAGATGGCGATCGGCGCGGCCAACATGATGTCCTCGCTCGCCAACGGCATCTCCGCCGGCGCGGCGAAGGTCTACGCCCAGATGCAGAAGGTGGCCGCCGGCGTCCGAGCCTACTGGCCGTTCAGCCCGGCGAAGGCCGGCCCGCTGCGCGACATCCACCGCATCAAGCTTGTCGAGACGATCGCGGCGAGCGTGAGGCCCGCTCCGCTCGTCAAGGTCATGACCCAGGTCGCGGGCGCTGCGCGGGCGGCCGCGTTGCCTGCGGTTCGGAGCGTCCTTCCGCCGGTCTCCGCGGTGCCCGCAGTGCGCGGCGCCCTCTCGCCGGCCGTGGCCGGCGCGGCCGCCCGCGGCGGTGGCGTCTCGATCCACTTCGCGCCGACCGTCGATGCCCGGGGCGCAGCGCCCGGGGTCGAGGCCGACATCAAGGCGCAGCTCGCCGGCATGAAGCACGAGCTGGTGAAGATGGTGAAGGACGCGACGGCCTCCCGCGACCGCTCGAAGTTCGGGGGGTAGGCGCCCATGTACTGCCAGCTCGGCTACCTGGCGTTCGAGCGCCGCGAGTACTTCACGGGGCTCGAGGGGACGCACAAGTTCGACTTCGTCGAGCAGCCTCACGTCGAGGGCAAGCCCGGCCTCCAGGCCATCGGCGATGCGCTCGACGTCTACACGCTCGACATGGTGTTCCACCACTACTGGTGCGACCCGGCGGCGTCGGTCGAGAAGATGCGCGAGGTCGCGGCCCGCAAGCAGGCGCAGTCCCTGACCTTCGGCGACGGCACGTACCTCGGGAAGTTCGTCGTGACCGAGATCGTGAAGACGTGGCAGCACACCCGGCCCGACGGCACGCTGCTCTACATGGTCGTGCGTGTCCAGCTCAAGGAGTACGTCGACCCCGAGCCGCTCGTCACCTCGCGCAAGCGGGCCGTGGCGGCGGCGCCGGCGGTGAAAGCACCCGCGAAGCCGACGGCGAAGGGCAAGCCCGCGACGGCCCCGAAGCCCGGCGCCAAGCCGAAGAAGGGCACGCCGCCGTTCACGCCCAAGCCGACGATGTTCCCCGGTGAGGTGCCGGTCACCGAGGTCGTGAGGTCGTGACGATGGAGTACCTCGAGCACGTCGCCACCGAGGGCGACCGCTGGGACGCGCTGGCGTATCGCTACTACGGCGACCCGTACGGTTACGAGCGGATCATCGCCGCCAACGCGCACATCCCCATCAAGCCGTTCATCGCCGCCGGCACCAGGGTCGCCATCCCGCTCATCGACCCGCCCGCGGCCACCGCCACCGAGGACCTGCCGCCGTGGAAGCAGTAGCCGCCGTCCGCAAGCCGTCCTTCGTCATCGAGTACGACCACCGCGACATCACCGCGGCGATCACGCCCTTCGTCACGTCGATCACCTACACGGACAAGCTCCAGGGCGAGAGCGACGAGCTCGAGCTCGAGCTCGAGGACGCCGCTGGCCGCTGGCGCGCTGGTTGGTTCCCCGAGCTGGGCTCGGGGCTCAACGTCCAGATCGGGTGGGAAGGCGAGGCCCCGCTGCCGTGCGGCGAGTTCACGTTGGACGAGCCCGAGTTCCGCGGGCCGCCGGACATGGTGACGCTCAAGGGCCTCGCCGCGGGCGTCACCTCCGACAGTCGCACCAAGCGGGCCGTGGGCTACGACGACCAGTCGCTGCGCGACATCGCCGAGGCCGTGGCGAAGCGGCACGGCTACACCGTGGTCGGCGACATCGGCACCCTCAAGCACGCGCGCATCACGCAGAACAACGAGGACGACTTGGCCTTCCTCGCGCGGGTCGCGCGGAGCTGGGGCTACGTCTTCAGCGTGAAGGGCAAGCAGCTCGTCTTCCACGAGCTCGCTGCGCTCGACCGTAGGCCGGCGGTGCTCGTCGTCCCTCGCGTCTTGATTAAGGAGTATTCATTACGGCCGAAGGCGGTCGGGGTCTACAGTGCGGTCACGGTGTCCTACCACGACCCCGCCACCGGGAAGCTCAACGAGCACACGGTGGGGGCTGCTGCTGCCGGCTCAAAGGCCAATACGCTCAAGCTCAAGGACCGCGCCGAGAGTCCGGCTCACGCCGAGACGATTGCCCAGGCGGCGCTTCGGCGGTCGAAGGGCGGCTCGATCGAGGGGACCATCAAGCTCGAGGGCGACCGGCGGCTCGTGAGCGGCAACAACCTGGAGCTGACCGATATGGACCGTTTGAACGGCCTTTACCAGATCAAGGAGGCCCGCCACGTGCTCACGCGCGGCGGCGGCTGGGACGTCGATTGCGAGGTGTCCTGTGTGCCCGGTTGAGCTGCGCTTCGGCACTGTCCAGGAGTTCGCCAAGGGCAAGGCCCGCGTGGTCTTCCCCGACCAGGACGGCATCGTGTCGCCCTGGATCCCCGTCGGCTACGCCCGCACGAAGGACGATGTCGAGTACGATCCGCTGGCCGTCGGCGAGCCGGTGGCGTGCCTGATGAGCGACAACGGTGAGAGCGGCGTAGTGCTTTGCTCGACCTACACCGAAGCCGCGCCGCCGCCGGAAGGCGCCGAGCAGCACTGGACGCGGCAGTTCAAGGACGGCACGAAGCTCACCTACGACCGCGAGACCAAGAAGCTCACGGCGGAGCTCAAGGGCGACGCCGAGGTCAAGGTCACGGGCAACGCGAAGCTGGAAGCCACGGGCACGGTCGACGTCAAGGGCGCGACCGTGAACCTGAACTGAGGACGCGCCGATGCCCGCCATCGCCCGCCAGGGCGACCCCACCAGCCACGGCGGCGTCATCACCGCGGGCTCGCCGAACGTGAAGAGCGGCGCCGCGCCGGTCGCGCGCTTCGGCGATTCGGCAACGTGCCCCTTCCACGGCGCGGCCACCATCATCGCGGGCTCGGGCACCGTGTTCGCGAACGGCAAGCCCGTCGCGCGCCAGGGCGACGCGCTCTCGTGCGGCGCGACCATCGCGATGGGCAACGTGCCCGTCCAGGTGGGGGGGTAGCCCATGGCGGAGCCCGTGTCGATCGACGCCCTCCTCACGGTGAACTGGCAGCCCAAGCTCGGCGAGCTGGGCGCCGTCGTCGAGGACGTCGAGGACGTGAACCAGTGCATCCGCGGCATCATCACGACGCCGCGCGGCAGCGTGCCGCACGAGCCCGAGTTCGGCTCGGACGTCTACCTGAACATCGACGCGCCGGTCAACGTGGCCGTGCCCGCGATGATCCGCGACGCGCACGAGGCCATCCGCCTGTGGGAGCCGCGTGCGGTCGTGGAGAAGGTGACGCCGCGGTGGACCGGCGAGGCCTGGGAACTTGAGGTCACCTGGCGGCCGGCGGGCGCGCTCGCGGCCGCCATCCAGGCGACGAGGGTGCGCGTGTGAGCACGTCCCTGCCCGAACCCAACTTCATCGACCGCGACCCGGTCGCACTCGAGGCCGAGATGGTCGCGGCCGCCGAGGACTTCCTCGGCCGCCCGCTCCAGCCCGCGCAGCAAGAGCGCGTGTGGATCCGCGTGATGGCGTACCTCACCTCGCTCGAGCGCGTGAAGGTCCAGGAGGCCGGCAAGCAGAACCTGGTCCGCTACGCGAAGTTCCCGATGCTCGACCACCTGGGCGCGCTCAAGGGCGTGCCGCGCCTCGACGCCGAGTTCGCGCTCACGACGCTGCGCTTCACGCTCGTCGCCGCCCAGGCCTTCGACGTGCTCATCCCCACGGGCACGCGCGTGAAGTCCGCGGACGGCAAGGTCATCTTCGCGACCAAGGAGGCCCTGACCATCGCGGCGGGCGACACCACGGGCGACGTGATCGCTGTGGCCCAGACGGCTGGCACGCTCGGCAACGGCTACCTGGCGGGCCAGGTCGCCACGCTGATGGACCCGATCGCCCACGTGGCCGGGGCCGCGAACACCACCACCAGCGCCGGCGGCGCGGCGGTCGAGGACGACGACGCCTACCGCGAGCGCATCATCCTGGCGCCCGAGGGCTACTCGACCGCAGGCCCTGTCGAGGCCTACCGCTTCCACGCCCTCAAGGCCAGCGCCGCGATCATCGACGTCTCGGCAGTGACGCCGGCGCCGGGCGAGGTCTCGGTCTACGTCCTGACCGCCGACGGCGCACCCTCCGGCGAGCTGCTCGACCAGGTCGAGGAGTACCTCAACGACGACAAGATCCGCCCGCTCACCGACCTCGTCAGCGCCCTCGCGCCGACCGCGGTCGACAGCGACTGGGAGCTGGACCTCCTCTTCTACACCGACGCGGACGCCCCGTCGGCACTGGCCGAGGTCGAGGCGCAGCTCGAGGCCTACGCGAACCTACTGCGCAGCAAGCTCGGCATGGACATCGTGCCCGAGCGCATCGAGGCAATCGCCATGAACGTGGCCGGCGTCTACCGCGCCACGCTCGGCGGCGTCGCCCACCAGGTGCTCACGCGGGCGCAGTTCGCCAACGTCACGAGCATCACCGTGAACTCCACGGGGGTGGCCGATGGCTGACGACCGCCTCATCCCCGCCGGCTACCGCGACGAGCGCTCGCGGATGGTCGCGCACCTGGCCGTGACGTTCGGCGCGATGCCGACCGAGCAGCTGCTCGTCTACCTGGTCGACCTGGCGCAGGAGGACCTCCTCCCCCACTTGGCCGAGCAGTTCAGCGTCCTGGGCTACGACGGCTGGCTCCTGACGTCGACGGCTGACGATCGGCGCGCGCTCATCAAGAAGGCGCTCGAGCTGCATCTCTACAAGGGAACGCCGTGGGCCGTCAAGGAGGCCATCAAGGCGGTTGGCTACCCAGACGTGGCGATCACCGAGCGGCCGGCGAAGCGCTACCGCGACGGCACCTGGAACCACGACCGCACGGATTACCACGGCACGCCGACCAACCAGTGGGCGCTCTTCCGCGTGCTCGTCGAGCTGGCCGAGGCCCAGGGCCTGAGCACGGGCGCGCGCGACCTCATCGCCGGCGGCGTGAACGCCTACAAGAACCTGCGCTCGTGGCTCCAGCACCTGGGTTTCCGCTCGCGGCTCACGGACACCGTCACCTCGGCCGAGGAGCTGCTGGTCACGGTCAAGCCGCGCTTCGCTGAGTACGGGCAATACGCGGTCCGTCGTGATGGCACGCTGCGCCACGACGGCGCCGTGGCGCACGACCCGGGCACCGACTACGCCACCCGCACCATCCGCTACCGCACCCGCCACGACGGGCTCCGCCAGCACAACGGCGCGACCTACCGCGGCGCCACCTTCGTGGAGGCCTTCTGATGATCTTCTCCGACCGCCTGCCGCAGGCCGGCATCCTCGAGTACCGCGTCCGCCGGAACGGCATCGTCGTCGAGGCCGTGCTAGAGGAGAACCTCATCGTCAACGGCGCGCGCGACGCGATGGCGCTCCTACTCGGCGGCGACGGCGCCGGCAAGACGCTCGACCGTATCGGCTTCGGCACGAACGGTGCGGCGCCCGCGGGCGCGGACACCGAGCTGACCGGCGCCTTCGTGAAGGCGCTGGGCGTGAAGACGTACCCGGCCACCGGCAAGATCCAGTGGACGTGGACGTTGACCAACCTGGAGGCCAACGGCCTCTCCATTCGGGAGTTCGGCCTGCTCTGCACGGACGATACCCTCTTCTCCCGCAAGATCCGCAGCTCAGGCGCCATCGAGAAGGACTCTGACGTCGATCTCGAGGGCACCTGGACCATTCTGTTCTGAGGAGGCCGCGATGCCCAATCTGCCCGAAGAAGCAACCTGGGAGGCTGGCATCTACCAGCTCGAGCTGACCGATCCGGTGGAGGCCGGCGCGGACGGTATCGACAACCTCCAGGCCAAGCAACTCGCCAACCGCACGGTCTACCTCAAAGACCAGATCGACACCGGCAGGGTCATTCCCGCGGTGACGCCTCTGCCGGCCGCGGTTGCCGGCGACCGCGGCCGGCTTGTCCGCGTCGAAGGCGCCGCCGGTGTCGCCGATGCGGTCTACATCGGCGTGAAGCTCGCCAACGGCGCCTACGACTGGTTCCAGATTTTCTAGCGAAAGGGCACGAAGATGAAGCTCATCAAGACCATCCTGGCCTCGGCCTTCCTCGCCGCTTCGCTGTTCGGGCCCTCCGCGCTCCAGGGCTGCGCCGTCGCGAAGACCAACATCGAGGTGGACGTTCGGAACTTCGGCGCCACGCCGAACGATGCGACGGACGACACCACGGCGATTCAGGCCGCTATTGATTACGCCGACTCGATCAAGGGCGGGACCGGCATCCTCTATGGTGTCACCGTGAAGCTCCCGGCCGGTCAGTACCGGACCAAGGGCGGCCTCCTCATGAAGAAGGGCATCACGCTCGAGGGCGCCTCGGAGAACGGCTCGGTCCTGAGCTGGGACGGCACGCAGGCCGATGCCGAAAGCATCGGTTATTGTCTCGGCATCATCGGCAACCGCGGCACGAGCACCCAGCTTCTCAATGCCTATGTGAAGAACCTCTCGTTCGGCATCTACGGCACGACGTCGCTGGCGGCGCTCAAGCCCTTCATCCTCTGCGACTACGCGGTGGAGCCGACGTTCAAGAACGTGCGCACCGCGGGCCTCAACACGACGTCGTACGTGCTCACCACGGGCATCGAGATGCGCGACACGCTCAACCCGAGCGTAGCCGGATTCGTGAACGACGGGGGCTGGACCGGGCTGACGCTCGTTTCCAGCACGAGCAGCATCGGCGTCGGCGTCGGCCGCTTCGATGACATGCACATCTACGGGACGCGAGCGAGCGCCATCTCGGCGGCCAGCTCGAACGGAAACGTCTTCACCAACACGCTGATCGAGACCTATGCCTGCGTCGCGGCCGGCGCTTCCGGTGCGTACCTCTCAAACTGCGACCGCAACACGTTCAACGGGTTGCTCATCACCACCGGCACCAACAAGCTGGCCTACGGCGTGCAGCTCGACGGCGACTGCACCGGGAACACCATCACGGGCCTGTCGGTCAATGGCCCCTCCAGCGTTGGCCTCGTGATCGGCTCGACGAGCGAGAACAACGCCGTGAGCGGCGGCAACATCACGTCTTCTGGCGGTGACGGCGTCACGATCCAGGCCAACGCCTCCTACAACCGCCTGTCGAACATCGCGTCGGTGTCGAACACCGGCGACGGCTTCGACATCAGCGCTTCGACGGCTGCCAACAACAGCCTCGTCGCCTGCGTGGCCCGTAGCAACGGTGGCGTGGGGTTCAAGGCGGCAGCTGGTTCCAGCGCCAGCGCGACCGCAGCCACGGCGGCGAGCAACACGGGCGGCGACGTCAGCGCGAATTGGTCGGTGATGCAGCGCGCCGGCTCGGTCTCGGGCGTCGTGACGTTCGCGGACCCGCCGGTGATGTCCGGCGCGAGCATCACGGCTGCGTCGGTGCCCGATTCGGCCCTCTCCTCCAACGTGCCGCTCAAGAACGCCGCTAACTCCTTCTCGGCGGCTCAGACCTTCAACGGCAACATCTCGCAGCCGTTCCTCAACGCGACGTTCGCCCAGGGGCTCGGTTCGGGCGGGACCTACGGCGGCAAGATCTCCACGCAGTCCACCGACCGCTACCAGTACTGGCCCATCGCATACTCCGGCGCGACGCTGAAGGCTCAGATGCTCTGGGATTCCGCCACCGGCGCGGCGCTCCTGGACGTTCCTGGTGGGCTCACGGTCCGTGACACCGTGAACGGTGGCGGGTCCAACGCCGCGACGTTGTCCGCGACGGGCAACCTGGCGCTGCTCGGCACGCTCTCGACGACGCAGGCGACGATCGGCAGCGGCACCGCGGTCACCAAGGTATCCCTCTACACCCCGAGCCTGACGCCGACCGCCGTCACCGCCGACACGTCCGCCGAGCAGACCTTCACGGTCACCGGCTTGGCGACCACTGACACCGTGGTCGTGAACCCGCCCGCGTCCTTCGGCGACGGGCTCGTGCTCGCCGGCGCGCGCGTGAGTGCCGCGAACACGCTGGCCGTTCGGTTCGGTAACATGACGGCGGGGAGTCTTACGCCTGTGGCTGGCACCTACCGCGTCCTGGCGGTGCGCAACTGATGCTCCAGCAGCTCTTTGACCCCGCCGCCCGCCTGTGGCTCCAGGCCGGCTTGAAGTACTCGACCTCCGCCGAGGTGGCAGGGCCAGCCTGGGCCGTGCCGGTCAACGACGCCCTCAAGGCTCACGGCCTGGCGCTCGACGGCTGCCGGACCGTCTTCGAGGCGGCCGCGGTGTTCCGCAAGCGGTGGCACTGGGTCCCGGACCCCGCCTTCCAGCTGTGGGACGTCGTCTACCCCCCGGTCCAGCTCCTCGCCCGCGGCGGCGACGACTGCGACGGATGGGCGATGGCCCACGCTCAAGCCGTGGACTACGTGCTCGGCCGGCAGGGCTGGAAGGCCGTCATCGTCAGCTACTACGCCGATCCCTGGCACCTCAGCCATCACTTTGCCGTGGCGATCGACGCGGCCGGCGGCCACTGGGTGCTCCAGCCGCAGCCGGCCGCCGACCAGCCCGACGAGATGCAGACCGTCTTCGGCCCCTTCCCCTCGCTCGAGGCCTGTGCGACCATCGTGGCCGCTTGGTACGGCGCGAAGGCCTGCTGGTGGGATGTGCGCACGCCGATGTGGGAGCCGTGCCCGGCCTGAGCACGCTGCCGTGGAGCTACCGTACAACCGGCGCTCAACACCCCTTCATTGTACCTTGAAAGCCGCATAGATACAAGGAAAACGCGCGATATCGGGCGCGTGATCGGCTTGTTCAGATCACGCGCCCGATCCCGCGATCCAGTTGGATCGCGATCTCAAATCAAGCGCCGTGCGATCGCAAATTAAGCGCCGCGCTACACGGCGCGCAGTCCAAAACGCCGGCATAGGCCAGCACCTGGATCAGCACCTGGCGCTCGGCCTGGTTGGATTTGAGCACGGGCGCCAACGCCTTCTCCAGGACGCCGGGCCGTGCGCCGATGGGGGCATCGCAGGCGGCCCGCAAGATTGCCCGCAAAATCTCGTAGTCGCCATCGGTTGGAGCCGGGCGCGCCGTGGCCTCCAACTCGGATAGGTCCAGCCACGCGTATACCGGGTCCATGTGGCGCACGCCGCCCCACTTGTGGCGTTCGAAGTTGAGCCCGTTAAGCTCGTGGTGGCGCTGGTGGCGGTAGTCCCTGCAAGGGCATTGGTCGCAGGATACGCTCGTGCTCGGCTCCTTGCGGTGGCTCGGCAGGTGCCGCCAGATGACGTATGAGCCCAAGGCCGAGCGAAGGTCCAGCCGCCTGCTGCCGAGACTGGCGACGAAGGCCGCGCCTACTTCCCGGGGACCAAGCCTGGCGCAGGTGTGGGCTAGGTCGGCCACCAGCTCGTCGTGCGTGAGGTCGCGCGGGGCGAACATGGTGCCCGCGGCGATCGCGTACTCCAGGTCGGCGGGAGGTGTTTCCGGGGGATTGCGCCATCCCTCGGCGGTCCAAAACGTCTTGAAGAGGATCTTCAAGGCCCGCGCATCGACGTCTTTGCCGGTCGTTCTATCGCCGCCGAGCGCGGGGGCCATGGGGTGGCCGTCGCGTGCGAGAACAGGCTCAAGCTTATCCGTCATCGTTGCCCCCGGAACGGTTGCTGGGCCGTTGGCGCCCATGGGCCCGCACCGACAGCTATTCCCGAGAGGTACACCAACCAATCGAGCGGGTGATGACGATCGGCGTTTCGACGTCCCGCGAAGTTTGGCCTTCGAGTTGCTTAAGTTTTGGACCGGAAATCGGTTTATGTAATATGTGGATACCACCTTCGACAACGCTGAGCTGACGCACCTGATCGCGCTCTACGAGCTGAGCGAGGTCAAGTCCCAGGTAGTGGTGTAAATCGGCTTGAGTCTTTCCAGGTGGGGGTTCAGGCCGTCATCGGTTCGGGCAGAATCGCCGCCTTGTGGGGCAGCGTGGAGGGGAAGGTCGCTTGAAGGATCGGGGCGAGAGCTTCGAGGCTGAGGTAGCGTCGTTCCGCCTGCCATTCGTCATGCTGCTCGACCAGGACCATCGTCACGAGCCGCAGCAGCGCCGCTCGATTGGGGAAGATGCCCACCACGTCTGCACGGCGAGCGATTTCGCGGTTCAGGCGCTCCAGGAGGTTCGTCGAGCGGATCTTGCTGCGGTGCAGCGGCGGGAACGCGAAGTGGGCGAGCACGTCCTCTTGGGCATCGAGCAGCATCCGGCTCACGTCGGGATAGCGCGGGGCCAGCATGTCGGCGATGTGGTTCAGCTGGGCGTCCGCGCTCGCGCGGTCGGGCTGCAGGAAGATCGTCCTGACCGCCGCCGTCACCATCGCCTGGGCGCTCTTGGGGACCTTGGCCTGGACGTTGCGCATGAAGTGGACGGTGCAGCGTTGCCACGCGGCGCCGGCGAACACCGCCCGGATGGCCTTGGTGAGGCCGGCGTGGGCATCGCTGACGACGAGCTGGACGCCGGTCAGCCCACGGGCGACCAGGCTGCGCAGGAACTCCAGCCAGAAGCTTTCGCTCTCGGCGCAGCCGGCGTCCACGCCCACCAACTCGCGGTAGCCGTCGTCGTTCAGGGCGTAGGCCACCACGACCGCGTTGGACGTCACGCGCCCGCCTTCGCGGACTTTGAGGTGGGTGGCGTCCAGCCAGAGGTAGGGGTAGCGCCGGGTCAGGGGGCGCTGCCGGAAGGCTTCGACCTGCTCGTCGAGGCCCTGGCAGATGCGGCTGACCTCGCTCTTGGAGAGGTTGTCGACCCCCATTGCCTGGACCAGGTCCTCGACCTTGCGGGTGCTCACGCCGTGGACGTAAGCCTCCTGGATGATGCTCACGAACGCCTGCTCTGCCCGCCGCCTGGGCTCGAGGAAGCTGGGGAAGTACGCGCCCTTGCGCAGTTTGGGGATGGCGAGATCCAAGGTGCCCACCCGGGTGTCCCAGCGCCGCGGACGGGTGCCGTTCCGGTAGTTGCTGCGCCCATCGGTGCGCTCGCCCTTGCCGGCGCCGACGATCTGGTCGACCTCCACGGTCATGAACTGGTCCACCAGGGTCATGAGGGCCTGCTTCAAGAAGTCCGGATTTCCTTCACCGAGGATCTTGCCGACGAGGTCGCCGACCGTCATGCTGTGCTGTGTCGCTGTCAGGGTCATCCTTTCCAGTTACTCGCAATAACGGAAAGACCATGACGGCGGCGCTTTCTTCAAGCGGCCGGCCGGGATTTACACCACCTTACGGGACACAACCCGGCGCACGATTGCTAGGCGCGAGTTGCCCGTGGTACGCCTCAGGCCAGGGGGTATGTGGCGGACGATCGGTTGTTTGTCGATCGTCCGATTCAATGTACGTGATGCCGACCATACCGACGAGTCGACTGCGCTGGCTGATGGTCGCGGGTGGATACTGGGGCTCGGAGCTAGAGCGCTCCTCGCTGGAAGGTAAATGGGGACATGGGCAGGCGCAAACCTTGTGATACCTTGCTGCAGGAGATCGCAAGTAAATACTTCGCCTTGCGCCGGCGCATCCAAATCGAGGCCCCAAGACTTGATACGTTTGAACTAAAGGGCGTTGGCGATAGCTGTCTCCTGACTTGGAGCGCCGTCGGCGGGTCGCGAGCTACGATTCACAACTTGGTGGTAGACCAACTTGAGCGGAAGCCTGGTTCGGAGGGTCAGCCGCTGGAGTTCGCCATAGGGTCATCTACCAATTTGGGAGAGGTGATTCCTCAGAATCATTATGGAGAGGTGATTGGCACCCGGTCCAACAGAAAGTGCCGGCTAACCGGGGCGCTCGTATCCGTCCCGTCAGGATTGGCGTACTTCTTCGCCGCGATTGGGCGTGCCTGTTCTGCTGATGTTTCGTTCGAGTCCTATGAGGAGGAGATTCGTCAAGGCGAGCCGATATACGAACGACTTATCCTCCGGGATGCCGCAAGCAGCTTCTTACCTCACGCTACGACACGAGGAGGCTGGGGCGCTCGGAATTCTACGGAGTTTGCCTACGAAGGGCATTCAATCAGATTGACCCGCTTGAGCGAGGATCCGGAAATCTGCTCGGTCGTGTTCGAGATTCGGATGGCGGAGAAGATAGGAGAGAGGTTCCGCCCATCATTGATCACGATGCTTTCCTATTTCTTCGGCGACTGGGTTCGCATCGTTGCTGAGGAGCAGTTCGACAGTAAGGGACGCTTGTTAAAACGAACCCTAGCTATGGAGGAACGAGGCGGGAAAACGCGTCGCTGGGTGCCAGTCTCCTGGGAGAATCCCCACCCCGACGCGACGCTTCGAAAGGAGGGCATGTACCTTAACGACATGCCTGCTTCGTTTGAGAGCATGCTGCCTGTGTTCCTTGAACAGGGAGAAAAACTTCACCTGTCGCAGGTCGTTGACTACATAATCACTTCGGGTCGCGTCGCACAGGATATGTCGATAGCATTACTTTCGATTGCTTTCGACATGTTGATGTTTCACTACATCAAGGCGAATGCTGTCAAGTTTGACCTCCATGTCGTGGACGCCGCTAAGTTTTCGCGTGTCGTCTCTAACATAGAGACCTGTGCAACTGGGCTACTTAGCCAGCATTTTAGCGGCGATCAGACAAGTCGATTGGTCGGGAAGCTTAAGTTTATCAACGACACGGGCAATGCGCATAAATTCTCAGAGTTCCTTCGAACGCTAGACTTGAATCTAACGCCGGAAGAAAAGAAGGTTCTCAAGCTAAGGAATGAAGCGATCCATCAGGGCGTCATTCTTAAGTTATGACGTTTCAGGCGCTAGTGGACGCCAGAGGCGCGTTTCTGACGATTGTGAACAAGGCACTTCTTAAGGCCTTGGGATTTCAGGGTCACGTCATGAACTATGGTAAGCATGGGTACCCGGCCGAGCCCTTGGCATGAGGTCCGAGGAGATTAAAGCTCGACCAGTGAGGCTTACGCCGAACGTCGATACGCAAGTAAGTGGGGAAGGGGGGACACGAGCGATGCCGGCGGCAGCTGTCGCGAACGGTAGATATTTGCCCTTTGAAGAAGCGAGGGCCTTTGCTCGAGGTCTTGGACTTCGGAGTGTCACCGTCTGGATGGCCTGGTCTAAGGCGGGCAACCGACCTGCCAACATTCCTGGAAACCCGGCGCAGGCCTACAAGGACAGAGGCTGGAAGGGTTGGAGTGACTGGCTCGGGAATAAGCAAGCGTATCGTTCCTTCGGGGATGCTCGTGCCTTCGCTCGGAGGCTCGGCTTTAGGTCAGGTGCCGATTGGCGGGCTTGGGTGAAGAGTGGCGAAAAGCCCGCCGACATTCCTGCACAACCAGTGGACGTTTATCGCGATGAAGGATGGGCGGGCTGGGGCGATTGGCTGGGAACTGGCAACGTAGCCCAAGCAGATCGAGTGTTTCGTAGCTTTGAAGATGCTCGGAAGTATGTTCGCAGCCTGGGGCTTACGAGCATGCACAGCTGGAAGGCATGGGCCAAATCGGAAGATCGGCCGCTAGACATCCCAGCTGCGCCGCATGCGACCTACAAGAACGATGGATGGCAAAGCTTCGGGGACTGGATTGGGACAGACAGTATCGCCCCCCAAAAGCGGGTCTATCGCAACTTCGATGAGGCGCGAGAATTCGCGCGACAGCTTGGATTTCGAGGTCAGAAGGACTGGGCCGAGTGGAGCAAGACCGACTCCAAACCTGCTGATATTCCGTCCTCCCCGGGCCACGTGTACGCCAAGGCGGGTTGGAGTGGATGGGGCGACTGGCTCGGTACAGGAAATTTGGGACCTGGGGCGATTTCGTACCGAGACTTTGAGACGGCTCGCTCATACGTGCACGGCTTAGGGTTGAGGAATCAGGAAAACTGGCGAAAGTGGGCGCAATCTGGCAGGCGACCAAGTGATATTCCAGCCGCGCCGTATGCCTATTACAAGGGCAATGGCTGGCATAGTTGGGGCGACTGGCTTGGCACCGGATTCATTGCCAATGCTGATAGAGAGCTTCTCTCGTACGAAGATTCTCGGGAAATCGTGCGCCGCCTCAATCTAAAGTCTATGGAAGAGTTCAAGGCTTGGGCCCGGAGCCCTGAGCGGCCGCTGAGTATTCCTAGCTCGCCTCAGAACACGTACAAGGGCAGAGGTTGGGTGAACGCGGGCGACTGGCTAGGCACACTGCGAGTTGCCAATGCGAAGAAAGAGTACCGCTCGTTTACTGAGGCCCGAGACTTCGCAAGATCACTAAAGCTCGGAGGGCAAAAGGACTGGGTCCGGTGGTGTGCTGAGAACGGCGGTATCACGCACATTCCGAACTGGCCGGATCGAGTGTACGCCAAGGCAGGTTGGAGTGGTTGGAATGATTGGCTAGGTACGCCCCCGAGGCGTGGTCATTTGGTTACCTATGACGAAGCTCGCCTGCTTGCGCGAGACAAAGGAATTCGAACGCAGTCCGAATGGCTCGCATGGGTGAGGTCGGGCGAACGCCCAATCGGAATTCCTTCCAATCCGGACAGTGCCTACGCTTCGAAGGGGTGGGTGACGTGGGGCGAATTCCTTGGAAAAAGCTCTAAGACACCAGGTCAACGAGACTTCCTGCCATATGAAGAGGCCAAAATTCTCGTCAGAGCCGCAGGACTCAAGAGTCGGACGGAGTGGTTCGCATGGGTAAAGGCAGGTCATCGACCGGCCGGCGTGCCGAGCTCCCCGGAAAAGACGTACCGGGACGATGGGTGGAACTCTTGGGGCGAGTGGCTTGGGACGGGTGCGATATCCGTCAGGGAGCGAAGCTATTTGCCGTTTGAGGCGGCTCGCAGCTTCGCGAGGGAACTTGGCCTTAAATCGCGTAACGAATGGGTCCTGTGGGTCCGCGAAAACTCTCTACCCAACGATATACCAGGAACGCCGAGCGCAGCTTACAAGGGCAAGGGCTGGCAAGGTTGGGGGGATTGGCTCGGAACAGGCTGGATCTCCAACCGCCTGAGAGAGTACCGCAACTTCGAGGACGCCCGCCTGTTTGCACGCTCGCTTGACCTAAAATCGGGCAAGGAGTGGCGGGAATGGGCGAAGACAGCGGCCCGACCGAAAGACATCCCCGCCAATCCAGAGGGAGTATTCAAGGACCACGGCTGGTGTGGCTGGGGTGATTGGCTTGGAACGGGATACATCGCTGTCACACAGCGAGTCTACCGTTCATTCCCAGATGCTCGGGCCTTTGCTCACGCTTTGAAGCTGTCCAGTAAGGACGAATGGGGCTTGTGGGCTGCGGGGCCAGAGAAGCCGCAGGATATGCCTGTAGCGCCCGATCATGTGTATCGCCAGTCAGGCTGGCTCGGGTGGGGCGATTGGCTGGGTGTCGCCAACGTATGGAATCGAAACGCCATCCTTTCCTTTGTTCGAGCGTTAGTCCCCGTATTGCGTTACTTGGACCCGGCCGAGTTGTACGCCATCATGCGTCAGAACGGACTGATTTTCGCTGGCGGAAATAGTGCGAATAGTAAGCGCCATTTGATCGGCAGAATCCTGAAACTGGCGTCGCTGCCGGCCGGCGATGCTGAGCAGATGCTCACGGAGATAATCGATCAAATAGTCGAAACCACTCCGGCTAATCCGACGGAAGGTCCTATCGACAATGATGTTCTTCCGACCCATGAAGAGGCGTCGGCAGACCTTCCGGGGCTCCGGCCCGCTGATGCGCTTAAGGCCGTGGACTCGCTTGCCTCCTTGTATGCCACAGCCGATGAGGAGGCCATCGAGTTCTTCATCGCCAAGGCCGTCGGAAAACTATGGGCGATACGCCTGTCTGACGAATCTATCGACATAGAAGCCGAGACAAGCGGCGAGGCGGTTGGGGAGTACGGGAGAGTCGTCCGTGAGCGTTTCCTCGCACAGCTTCAAGGCGCACAGCAGATGAACCTGCCTGCAGGCTACTCCTTCAACATTGCCGGAAACCTTGTACAGCCAAACCTGATGCAACGACTGGTAGCCTTCCGCCTTCTATCGGAGGGACGCCTTGGTAACTGGTCGGGGACGGGAGCCGGGAAGACGCTAGCCGCCATACTTGCTAGTCGAGTATCCAATGCACGACTTACAGTCGTAATCGCGCTCAATAACACGTTGGAGGGCTGGAAACGCGAGGTTTTGACCGCGTTTCCCGACAGCACGGTCATTGTGAAGGAGCGAGGGGCTATTGATGTCGAGGCTGGTAAAAATACCTACTTGCTTCTGAATTTCGAGGCGTTTCAACAGCCTTATTCTGCATCAATGGTGCGAGAATTGGCGGTAAGGCATCAAATTGACTGCATCATCATTGATGAAGTCCATACCGCAAAGCAGCGAGGTGAGAAGGCAAGTAAGCGCCGCACAGTGATCAATGGATTGCTGTCCCTGGCTGCGGAACGGAATCCTGAACTGCGGGTGCTGGGGATGAGCGCAACGCCGGTCATTAATGACCTTGTTGAGGCAGTGAGCCTGCTCGAGATGGTGACGGGCGTCGTGTTTGATGAACTGAAAACAGCACCGTCAGTCTCAAATGCGATCGCAGTGCACGAAAAGTTGATTCTTCACGGCGTTCGATATCGTCCGATATACGAGCAGGTTGTCGAAACAAAGTGTATTGAGGTGTCTGGCGGCGACTTCGTTCGTGAGCTTCAAGAAGTTAAGAAGGGTGACGTTCTAGCGATCGAGAGCATCCTATTGCGCGCAAAGATTGAAACTATCTTGGAGCACGTAAAGCCAGGCACACTGGTCTATACTCACTATGTCGAAACGATCGTGCCGGAGTTGCGAAGGGCGCTGTCGGCCGCGGGGCATACGTTCGCCGAATTCACAGGCGAGGACAAGAGTGGCCTAGAGCGCTTCAAACGCAGGGAGGTTGATGTGCTCATTGGATCGAGCACAATCGGCACCGGCGTGGATGGCCTGCAGTATGTGTGTGATCGCCTCGTCGTTGCGACTCTTCCGTGGACCAGTGCCGGCTATGAGCAGTTGGTTGGCCGCATTTATCGCCAGGGCTCGAAGTTTAGGGACATCGATGTCATTGTTCCGCAGGTCGTCCTGCAGAGTGAGGTCGAACGATGGTCCTGGGACATTCAACGTTGGGAACGGATCTTGTACAAGAAGACCCTCGCCGATGCTGCTGTCGATGGCCTCATCCCAGAGGGCAACCTAGCGCCGCCGGCGGTAATGTTGGCCCAGGCAAAGAAGGCATTGGACTCGTGGATTGAACGCGTCGAAGCTGGTACCGTTCACACGATCGAGAGAAGCTCCTTGAGGGTTCCGCTGCCTGAGGACGTGAAAAGCCTTGTTGCGCGCCGTTTCGGCGACTTCTCCCAGATGAATGCAAGATTTAATAGCTCGAAGAGCGCCACGAATCACGAACGTCTAAAATCCCAGCCGGAGGAGTGGTACCTTTATCATACGCTCTACAGAGAAGCCCGCGCACGGTGGTCAGAAGTGCCCTATGAGGTACTCGCGGCATGGGTTTCAAAGCGTCCTGACTGGATAGTGGGCGATTTTGGCTGTGGTGAGGCCCTGTTGGCAACGGATGTGCCCAACAAGGTGTACTCGTTCGACCACGTCGCAGTTTCCGAGCACGTGGTCGCTTGTGATATGGCGAACACAGGCTTAGAGCCAGAGTTGCTAGACGTGGCGATCTTCTCGCTCTCGCTCATGGGCATCAACGTCCGCGACTATCTGGTCGAGGCCTATCGACTGCTCAGGTTCGGGGGTTACCTCAAGATCGCCGAACCAGCGTCAAGGTGGCCAGACCGTGAGGTGCTTATCGATTTGATCGAGGGTGCAGGCTTTCAGCTGCTAGGGCGAGTCAAGATGCGTGCTCAGTTTGTGTACGTAACCGCCCTGAAAGGCTGATTGCCTCCTGGCTTGGCTGCCACCAGACCGCTGGACGAAGAAGCGACACTTCAAGGCAAAATTATCCTTGAAATGAAACATCCTTGACGATTCCCAAACGAATCAAATCAGCAAGCGTAGTGTGCTCGTCCATGTTTAGGTAGATCGTTGGGATTGGCATTTCTCGGGCGAGGTAGAGTGGGGTGATAAAGGAAACGTCAGGCATTGTGTTAAATGCGCTGCTGTTAACTGCGAAGACGGCACCTTGGTTTCCTCTCCGATTAAACACTGGACCTCCACTTGCACCGGCATAGATGTGCATATCTGTGCGGTAGCAGTCGGTTTCCAGCGTTGCCGAGCCTCGCCCTTCTTCACAGAAGTGCTCGATGCAACCCCGATAGAATCGCGGCCCAACCCCTAATTCAAGCGTTGGACCGATTCTCATCAATTTTACCTTTGGGTATGCGTGCGTATTCCGAGCCAAGGCGATCACCGATTCCGACGCAAAGCGATCACTGATTCCAACGGAAACCGATCAGCGATTCCAACCGAAAGCGATCACATGACGGGCCTGGCTCGGAACGGGTGAT
>JAKFEW010000078.1:0-14201 GCA_036675505.1 Candidatus Sericytochromatia bacterium | reverse complement strand
GGGGCGTGCCAGGGGCCGCCGCGGTCGTCGCTCGCGACCTCCCAGAAGCCCTCCTCCTCGTCGGGGCGGCCCAGGCGCACCTCGGCCAGGTCCTGGCCGGCGCCCGCCGCGCGGGCCACCGCGGCCGGGCTCGTCCGCTGGCTGGCCACGCCGCCGAGCGCGCCGGCCATCGCCGCGGCCGTCGTCGCGATGCGGCGCTCCGCGGCGTCCGCGGCATGGGCCGTGAGGCGCGAGCGGCCTTCCCAGGCGGTCTGCGTCGCCACCGCCAACAGGGCCATGCCGAGCGCGCCGAGCGCCACGGCGCGCAGCGCGGGCGAGGCGTGCGGGGCCTCGCCGGTCATGCGGCACCGCCTTCGGGCCGCCAGCGGGCGGCGAGCAACGCCATCGCGGCGTCCGGCCAGGTGAGCGCGGCCTGGCGGATCGCCTCGTCGGGCACGAAGACGTAGGTGAGCGCCTCGCCGATCACGGTCTCGCCGCGCACCGGCCGGCCGAAGGCGCCGCCCGCGCCGAAGCTCTCGCCGGGGCCCCAGGCGCGGGCCTCGCCGCGCGCGGCGCCCGCGGTCACCACGTAGGTGCCGTCCGCGCGGGTCGCCGCCACGTAGACCGGGCCGTCCGGCGTCGCGCCGATCCGCGCCGCGCGCGCGAGCAGCGTGAGCGCCGGCAGCGGCAGGTCCGCGAACGGCGAGGCGCCGGCCAGCGCCGCGACGAGCTCCACCGGCGTCGGGCCGGACCCGCCGTGGCCTGCCTCGCGGCGCGTCAAAAGCGGCACGGCGGTCGCCTTCACGAGCTCGGCCGGGTGCCGGCGTGCGGCCTCGCGGATGCGCAGGGCCGCGTGCTCCGCCGCCGCGTCCCAGGTCGCCTGGATCGCCGCGGCGAGCTCGAGCGGGTCGTCGGCCGCGAGCGCGCCCGCGCGCACGTCCGCGGGGGGCGTTCTTGCGGCCGGCGCGTCGCCCAGGCCGAGCAGCGGCGCGAGCGGCCGGAAGAGGCGCCGCGGCAGGCTCAGCTCGACGGCCTCGAGCGCCTCGCCGCGCCGGCGCGAGTCGGCCGAGCGCAGCGACGCGCTCACCATCTCGGCGCCCGGCAGGCGGCCGGCGGCCGCGAGCACGTGGAGCATCAGCTCCAGCGCGGACCCGGGCCGCTCGGCGTAGACCCGCATCAAGACAGCGTCGCCGGGTCCCGGCTCGCCAGCGAGCGAGGCTGCGAGATCGCGCGCGGCGAGCCCGCGCCGGGTCTCGGCCGTCACGAGCGCCGGCCAGAGGCGCGCCAGGTGCCCGGGCGCGAGCGCCGCGAGCGCCCAGACGGCTTCGATGCGGCCGGCGTACGGCAGCGCGGGGTCGAGCGCCGCCGACGCCACGGTGGGCATCGCCACAGGCCCGAGGGCGGCGATCAGGCGCGCCACGCGGCGCCGCTCGGCGGGCCCCAGATCGCCCGCGAGCGCGAGCAGCGGCCGCACCGCGGCGGGGTCGCGGATCGCCGCGAGCGCCGCGAGGGCGGCCAGCCTGCCGCCGGGCTCGGCCGCGAGCGCGAGCAGGCGCGAAGTCAGCCGATCGTCTTCCGGCGAGGCCAGCCGGGCGAGCGCCTCGACGGCGGCGTGGCGCAGGTCGGGCTCGGGCTCGGCGAGGAAGCGCGCCACGACCGGCGTGAGGCGCCGATCGCCGGCGCGGCCGATCGCCTGGAGCGCGAGCCGCTGCTCGATGGCCACCCCGCCGAGCTGCGCCTCGACCGTGCGCAGCGCCTGGGCGATCTCGGCCACGGGCGCGCCGCGCAACAGCGCGCCCGCCGCGGCCGCGCGGGCGGCCGGGTCGCCGGCGGAGAGCCAGGCCGTGAGCTCGCGCGGGCGCACCAGGTGGTGGTCCGCGAGCACCTGGGCGAGGCCGGGCGTGCGGCGCAGGTCGGCCTGCTCGAGCCAGTCGCCGAGGTGGCGGATCAGGGCGTCGTTGCCGGTGGGCAGGAGCTCCGCGAGCAGCGGCGCGAAGGCGTCGGCGTCCGCGGGGCGGTGCGTCAGCGCGGCCACGAGCGTGGCCGCGGCGGCCTCGCGGTCGGCGAGCCAGAGCAGCCGCAGCGCCTCGACCGCCTCATCGGGCGCCGCGGCCCGCACGCGGGCAGCCAGGCCGTCGCGCGCGGAGGTGGTGAGGCCGCCGGCCACCAGGTCGTCGAGGGCGGCCTCGCCGCGCGTGAGATCGAGGCGATCGCTGCGCAGCGCCTCGGCCACGGCGTCGCCGTAGAGCGGCGCGAGCCGCCAGACCAGGAGCAGGCAGGCGGCGGCGATCGCCGCGCCCAACAGGGCCGTGCCGCTCGTGCCGAGCGCCGGCGCGGCGCCGATCAGCGCGAGCGCTGTCGCGCCCATCATCAGCTGCTCGAGCACGCCCTTCAACAGCACGCGCAGGTCCTTGCGGACGAACGCGGGCACCGCGTTGAAGAGCAGCGCCTGGGCGTTCGCCTGCACGGCGGGCACGCAGCCGCGGTAGGCCAGCGCGAGCAGGAGCGCCGCCGGCAGGTCGGCCACCGCCCACACGGCGAGGAAGCCGATCAAGTAGACCGGCGGCGTCAGCGCCGCGACGCCGAGCACGCCGATCCGCCGCACGAGGCGGTTGAAGAGCAGGAAGTTGACGGCCAGCACCCAGGCGTTGAAGCCCGCGAACATCGCGCCGAGCAACGCGGCCACCTGCCCGGCGTCGGGCTCGCGCGCCACGATCTTCATCGTCAGGAAGTCCGCGACCACGTAGGCCGCCATCCCGGCGAGCATGAGCGCCGAGAGCATGCGCACGTAGGGCGAGCTGCGCAGCGCCGCGACGGCTTGCTTGAGCCCGTTCATCCCGGCCGTCTCGATCGGCACGCCGATCGGCCGGTGCTCCCGCCGGATCGCCCTGAGCAACGGCAGCGTCGCGAGCGCCGTGACGGACCAGACGAAGAAGAGCTGCTCGACGGGCGCCACGCGCGTGAAGAGGCCCACGGCGAGGCCTGCCACCACCGCGCCGAGCGCGCCGCCGCCGGCCAGGATCGAGAACAGGCGCTTGCCGTCGGCGAGCGTGAAGTAGTCCTCGGCGAAGTTCCAGAAGAGGTTGAAGAGCGCGATCCACCAGAGCGCGTTCCAGATCTTCACGGCGTAGGCCACGGCGACGGCGGCGCCCGTGTCGGCGGGCGCGAGCGCGAAGCCCGCGAGGGCGGCCAGGTTGCCCGCGGCCACCACCACGAGCGTGGCGTCGAGCGTGCGCGCCCGGCCGAAGCGCGCGCCGAGCCAGGCGTTCGCGGGCAGGTAGAGCACCGCCACGAGCGCCGCCGCCACGTACACCCACGGCAGGCCCTCGGGCCCCACGGTCTTGAGGAAGAGCGCGTCGGCGGCGCTGACGCCGATCACGAGGCCGCCGTCGATCAGCGCCATCGCGGCGGTGAAGCGCGCGACCTTCGGGCCCTCGCCGGGCTCGAGCCCGAGGATGCGCCGCAGCGCCGCAGCCGGACCGGCGGCGTTCGGGGCGGGGCGCGCGAGGGGCAAGGGCGTCTCCGGAGCTTGGGGGCGGAACCACCATTCTAGGCGGACGAGCGAGGGCTTACAAGCCTCGCTCGCCGCTGAACGGCTAGTTCATGATCTCCGCGAGCGAGAGGAACGCGCTCGAGAAGGCCGCGCCGGTCGCCTGGGACGCCGCCACGTTCACGACGATCTTCGGGTTGTCGCCCTCGGCCACCAGCGCCACGGCGGCGCCCGCCTTCACGTTCTGGCGCAGCGAGCCGACGGTCAAGATGCCGTGGCCGCGCGCCACCTGCACGATCTGGGCGGTCTGGGGGCCGAGGCCCGGCGACAGGAACAGCACGGCGAAGGCCTCCTGCTTGTGGCGCGCCTCGAGGTCGGCCTTGCCGCCGAACGGCAGCTTGTCCGCCTCGAGCGGCTTGCCCTGGATCCGCTTGCCCGGCGCGACCTTGCCGATCTGCGCGACCAGCGCGGCCGCCGCCGCCTCGGAGTCCGCGTTGCCGGGCGCGTAGAGCACGCCCACGCGCATGCTGTCGGTGCGCTCGGCGAGCGTCTTGTCGTACGGCAGCATGCGCACGAGCAGGCCGGCCTGGAACTGCGCCGGCAACGACGCCGCGCGCGCAGGCGCCGTGACGAAGGGCACGGGCAGGCCCACGAGGAGCGCGCCCGCGAGCGCGAGCGCCGATCGGAAGACGACTCTAGAACTCATAACCCAGCCTCACCATGACGGTCCGCCCGTTCTGGGGCAGCTGCGACGCGTAGATGCCGGTCGCCGTGCGGACCCCTGGATCATAGTACTCGGCGTCGAGCAGGTTGTTGACGATCAAGTCGGCGCTGACGCCCGCGAGGCCCAGGTTCGTCTTGCCGAGCGAGGCGTTCAGGACGGCGTACGGCGCGATCACCTTCACGGGGTTCGAGTCGATCGTGGGCCTGGCGCCGACCAGGTTGGCGCGCAGGCTGCCGCGCCAGTCGCCGAGCCTGGTAGAAGCGCCGAGGTTGCCCTTGTGCGCGGCGATGTCGCCGGTCACGGGCTGGCCCGGATCGTTCTGCGGGTCGGCGAAGGTGTAGTTGGCCCAGGTCTTCACGCCGGGCCAGGGCGTCCAGTTGAGGCGGTACTCGGCGCCTTTGATCGTGCGCCCGCCGAAGTTGCGGTTCTGGCCGGTGGTCTGGCCCGGCCGCGCGGGGTCGGGCACCTGCAGCTGGCCGAAGGTGTCGTCGTAGTCGTTCAGGTAGCCCGCCACCTCGTGCTGCAGCGTCTCGGAGAGCTTCTGGCCGATCGCCACCTCGCCGCTCTGCAGCTTCTCGGGGCGCAGGTCGACGGCGCGCAGCGTGCGGCCGGGCGCCGTCGAGAAGGCCGTGAAGTTGTCGGGGTCGATGAAGCCCGTGGCGTACAGCGCCTTCAAGGTCCAGGTGTCGTTCGGCGCCCATACGGCGCCGAGGCGCGGCGAGAACACGCCGCCCAGGCCGCCGTAGGCCGGCTGGTTGCGCAGGATGCGGTAGTCGTAGCGGGCGCCGATCGTGAACTGGAGCGGGTCGATCGGCGTCCAGGTGCCCTGGCCGTAGGCCGCGGCGCGCGTGATGTCGTAGACGTTGCCGGCGCCAGGCAGCGGCGGCTCGCCGGGCGCCTGGCTGACCCTGCCGCTCTCCTCCGGGAAGGACTGCGTGCCCGTGACGTAGTTGCCCTGGAAGTCGCCGTTGGCGAGGTCGAGCCCGCCGATCACGTCGAGGCCTGGGAGCAAGTTCACCTCGAGCTGCTGGTTGGCCCAGAACTCCTTGGAGACCGTGCTGAAATAGGTGCGCACCCAGTTCTGGCTGGTCTCGTCCCAGTCGACGCCGAGCGAGCCGCCGTCGATCTTGTGGTTGCGGTACTGCAGCAGGCTCGCCCAGGTCACGTTGTCGGCCAGGCGCCCGCGGTAGCGGCCGTAGACGTGGCTCATCACAGGGGTCCAGTTCGCGCCGTTGTTCACGGCCGCGGCGCGATCGTTGTACCAGAAGCCCGGGGCGTCCTCGCGGCGCCAGGTCGAGCCGCCGAAGGTCCAGCCGCCGTGGCCGAGCTTGAAGCGCAGCGCGCCGTCCCGCTTGTAGTTCGCGAAGCCGGGGGCGATCGCCGTGTAGCCCGGCCGCGCATCGGCGTAGTCGAAGTCCGGGAAACGGCCCACGTCCGTGCGGCCGGCCTGCGAGAAGCCGCGCGCCGTGACCGTGAGGTCCGTGCCGCCCGCCACCGTGCCGATGGTCGTATCCACGAAGGCCGTGCCGAGCGAGCCGACGCCCGCGTAGGTCTGGCCGCCGGCCAGTTCCTCGCCGCTCTTCGTGATCACGTGGATGATGCCCTGGCTGGCGTTCGGCCCGTAGAGCGCGGAGGCCGGGCCATAGGTCACCTCGATGCGCTTCACGTCGGACAACGGGTACTGTGGGCCGATGTAGGCGTTGCTCTTCCACAGGTCGTTCTCGATGATGCCGTCGACCATGAAGACGAAGTGGTCCGAGTTGCTCGAGCGGTAGCCGCGCATGTAGATCGTGGACCACTCGTCGCCGTAGCCGCGCGCGAAGTCGAAGCCCGGCAGGTCGTGCAGCACCTGCTCGATGTCGGTGTAGCCGCGGACCGCGATGTCCTCGTCGGTCACGACCACCACCGAGGCGGGCGCGAGGCCGGCCTTGCGCGCCGAGCGCGTGGCCGTGGTGACCTCCTGCTCGAGCGTCAGGTTCTTTTTCAGCAGATCGCCGAGGTCGTCGGGCTCCTGCGCGGCCGCCGGCGCCGCGGCCAGCAGCAGGGCCGATAAGGCGAGGGGGACGGGCTTGAAGCGGGGCATGACGGGTCCTCGGGCTGTGAGGACCCATCATAGCCTACCGAGCAGCCGTTGGACACGTGCTCGGCGTCATACTTCGGGCGAGAGCCGCGCGCGGAGCACGTCCGCGAGCATGCCGTAGGGCTCGGCGCTCAGCGCGGCGAGGTGGGTGTAGAGCGTGGCCTCGACCTGGGCGATCGTTTCGGCCGGCGCCCCGGCCGCGCGCAGGCCCGCGAGCACCGCGTAAGCGGCCACGCCGAGCGGGTCCTGGAAGGCGCGCGACTCCTCGAGCAGCTCCTCGAAACATGGCAGGGTCTCGCCGGCCAGCACGCGCGCGAGCCGGCCGAAGGCATGCTGCCAGTACGCGCGGTGGCCCTCCAGCAGCCGGTCCTCGTCGAACGGGCCGTGGCGCAGGTCGAGGCGCGTGCCGGCCCCCTCGGCCGCGAAGGTCAGCACCACCGTGGTCGTGCGGCCATCGAGCGGGCCGCCGCTCCAGCGCGTGGCGACCGTGAGCGAGCGGTCCTGGGTCACCTCGCGCAGCTGGCCGATCAGCACCACCCGCTCGCCTGTGGCCCCGCGGATGTCCATGCGGAACTTCGCGCCGGGCGCGAGCGTGCCGGTGGTGCCGACGCGCCGGTAGCCGGGCGGCGCGCCCCACCAGCGGCGGGCCTGCTCGGGCTCGGTGCAGGCCTGGAACACCTCCGCGAGCGGGTGGGCGAAGTGGTGCGCGAGGACGAGCTCGTTCACACGCGCGCCTCGAGCCCGGCGCGGGAGGTGATCACGAGGCGCGGCACGTGCTTCCCCGCGGCGGGGGGCAGCTGGTACTGCTCCACCACCAGGCTGATGCGGGCCGATGCGATCCCCGGCGCACCACCTTCCACAGGGGTCACGCGGTGCGAGAGGTCGCCGCGGAAGGTCACCAGCGTGCGCGGCGTGGGCACCACGGTCGCGACCGGCTGGCCGAACTGGCTGAGCCTGAGCTCACCGCCCACGAGCCCCGCCGGCACCTGCACGTAGAACACGCTCACCGCGGCCGGGCAGCCGATCGCCGCGTCGTAGGGCGAGAGGCTCTGGTCGGTGTGGGGGCCGACGCCGCGCCCGTCCGCGATCAAGAGCGGGTTGAGCACGAAGGCGTCGCAGCCCGGCAAGAGCGTGGCCGCGAGGTACGGCTCGAACGCTGGGAACATCGTGAGCACCTCGCCGAGCGCGTCGCGCCGGAAGGTGAGCGAGAAGCCGTAGGTGCCCTGAAACGGCTCGTTCAGCTGGTTGTCGGCGACCCAGCGCGAGCCCATGATCGCCGCGTGGATCGCCTGGACACAGGCTTCCGGCAGCGCGTCGGGCACGCAGCGGACGAAGGTCTGCAGGCCGAAAGCCCCGGCCCAGGGGGAAGAAAACGACACGGCTCGCTTGTACCCGCCGGCCGGGCCTTCGGGTCAGCCGGGGTCGAATATGAGGGCTGGAATCGGGCAGTGGCGCCAAATTACCAAACAAGGAAAATTAGTGCGCCTACCGGTGCCTCAAGATTCGCAACGAACAACGGGCCGTCATCCCCTGCGCGTTCCTCAGATTGGGCTGTATTCTCATCCGTCGCAACAAGCTGGGATCAGGGTTTTGTTAGGTGCAGGTAATATCATGTTGATTCAATCACAGGAGGGAGAATGACAACAGCAAAACATGCACCGGCCCTTATCTGGCTGCTGGTGTCTCAAGGTTGCTATGCTCCGACTAATTTAGATACGGCGCCACCGAGCACCTTGCCGGCAACACCAATGTCTGCTGCTCCATCGGTTGCCGTGCTTACAGCACCCAGTGTAATGCAAACGACTAAACCATCATCCTCCCCAAGCATTATTTCGCCATTGATACTGAATGACTTGGTTGCCCCTAAAACCGGCCGAAAAGGTCAACCGGTCGAAATTCAATTGTGGGTATCCGTTGGTGACTCATGCGGGACATTTCCTGACGCAGGGGCCGAAGTTGATGAAGCGAACAAAAGCGTTTCATTCTGGGGACGCATCGGCTCGGATGCTGGTCTAGGTAAGGGAGGTTGCGCTCCCTTAGTTTATTGCCGTTCGAGAACAATTTCATTCACGCCGATGTCGGCTGGCACATATACACTGAATGTGCGATGGAGATCGATTGCTTCGGTTGATTGTCAAGAATTCTGGCTTGAGTCAGCTCCAAAAATAATCGACAGCGAACACCACGAGGGTACCCACCCGACATACAACTTAAGATATTTTATGGAAATCAGTAACTAAACTTCATGTTGCCGAATACAGCCCCAGGTGGCGTAATCCGCCACCTGGGGCTGCCGGCCGGGCCTTCGGGTCAGCTGGCGGCCGGGGCCGGGGTCGGATATACTGCCCGACCCAACGAGGAGGTGTCGTTCATGCGTTCGCTCAAGCCCGTTCTGTTCATGACCCTCGCGCTCGCTGCATGCACGCCGTCGCCGGCAGCCAAGCCCGTGGCGGGGGCCTCGCCCACAGCGAGCCCGACCGCCGGCCCGAGCCCCGCCCCTGGGCCCACGAACACGCCGGTGCCCGCGCAGGCGAGTCCCGGCCCGTCGCCCACCAGCTCCCCGCCCGCCGCCGTCTCGTTCAGGACCGACGTCGTGCCGATCCTGCGCGCCCACTGCATCGCCTGCCACCTGCCGGGCGGCATCGCGCCCCGCGAGTACCAGTACTTCGACGCCGCCCAGAATCCGCAACATGCGGTGGTGAAGCGCAAGATCGGCGAGATGGTCACGGCGATCAAGGCCGGCCGCATGCCGCTCAACGCGTCCGGCAGCCTGAGCGCGTCCGAAATCGCGACCCTCGAGGCCTACCGCGACGCGGGTGCGCCGGACAACTGATCAAGGCCTACAACGAAACAGGCCCGCCCCGCCGACAGGCGGAGCGGGCCTTCATCCGGCCGGTTACGGCATCATCAGCTGGCCGCGGACCTCGCCGTTCGGGTTGGCCGCCGTGTGCACGTTCACGTACAGCTTGCCCGCGACGAGATCGTCGATCAGCGCGGGCGTGAGCATGCCCTCGCCCGTGCCGGCGGTCCAGGTGACCGACGCCGAGCGCTTGTCGGCGCTCACGTCGAGGCCCTTGACCACGGCGCCGTTCTCCTTGGCCACGCCGCTGTGGACGTGGGCGCCCGTGATGTCGCCCGAAAGGCCGCTGGTGTAGACCTTCACCATCGCGGTCTGGCGGTTCTCGCTGAGCGTCAGCCAGGCGGAGCCGTTCGCGGTGGTGGTCACGGCGGGCTCCTGGTTCGCGCCCGTGAGGTTCGCGAGGAAGGCCCAGCCCGTCAGCATCAGCTGGCCGCGCACTTCGCCGTTCGGGTTGGCGGTGGTGTGGACGTTCACGTACAGGGTGCCGGCCTTGAGCGCGGCGACGTTCTCGGCGGTCATCATCCCTTCGCCGGCGCCCATGGTCCAGGTGACCTTCGCCGAGCGCTTGTCGTCGCTCAGCGTGAGGCCCTTCACGACCGGCCCGTTCGTGCCGGCGGCGCCGGCGTGGATGTGCGCGCCTGTGATGTCGCCCGTGAGCCCGCTGGTCCAGGCCTCGACCATGAGCGTCTGGCCGTCGGGGCTCAGCTTCGCGGCCGACGCACCGCCCGCGCCCGCGGCGAGGGTGATCGAAGGCGATTCGTTCGAGGCCATCAGGTCGGCCGCGAAGGACAGCGCCATCGCCACGGGCGTGCCGGTGGCGGTGGGGCTCGGCGACATGGTCGCGGTGGGCGAGGCGGTGGCCGTCGGTGATGCGGTGGCCGTCGGCGAGGCGGTGGCCTTCGGCGAGGCGGTTGCCGCTGCGCCGGGCGACGCCGTGCCCGTGGGGGTCCCGGGCTTGCCGGCGTTCGGCGTCTGGCAAGCGGCCAGGGTCGCGGTGATCAGGGCGATGCCGACCAGGGGACCTAAAATGTTTTGCTTCATCTCAATATCTCCTCTTCCGGGCCATCGCAGGGCTCGGCTGCCCAGTACCCCATGAAATCGAACCGCTGTAAAGTTCCTTCATTAAGAATTGCTTCGCAAACGGCCTGGCGCCGGCGGTAGGGGGATTTTCGCCGAGCCCCCCTTGCCACGTATATCGTTTCGGCATATAGTATCTCCGATCGATATAGTTATTGTGTATCGATATACCGGTCGCGACGGGGCGGCCCCCTGGTTTTGGAGAGCGACGTTGCTCGAACTGGCGATCCTGGGCGTCTTGAAGGAGCAGCCGATGCACGGCTACGAGCTCCGCCATTACCTGTCGTTCATCGTCGGCCACATCTGGCAGCTGAGCTACGGCACGCTCTACCCGGCCCTGCGCCGCCTGGAGCGGCGCGGTGAGCTCACCAAGCAGACGATCCGCGACGGCAAGGGCCCGGCGAAGCACGTCTACGCCCTCACGCCCGCGGGCGAGGCCAGCTTCCTCGCGATGATGCGCGAGGTCGCCTCGCCCACCGAGATCTCGGATCCGCACAAGTTCACGCTGCGGCTGATCTTCTTCCGCTACCTCGAGCGGGAAGCCCGCGAGGTGCTGCTGCTGCAGCGCCTCAAGTTCCTGCGCGAGAACCGCGAAAGCCTGGCGGAGATGGAGACGATCCCCTCGCAGGGGCTCGACCGCTTCCGCCGCGCGCTGATCCGTTACCACGCCAAGCTCAACGCGGAGGAAATCGCCTTCGTGGAGGGCTTGCTCCGCGACGAGGCGCTCGACGCGGAGCTGCTCGGGCCCAAGGGCCCGGACCTGCAGGCCCTTGGTCTGCCAGGCGCCCCACCCACCCACCCGGCCCGCGCGGATGCGCGGTAGGAAAGAGAGTGTTTGAAGTGAGAGAAGTCGTCGTCATTGATGGCGTTCGTACCCCCGTCGGGACCTTCGGTGGGGCGCTCAAGGACCTGTCGGCCCAGGAGCTCGGCCGCATGGTCGTGAAGGAGCTGCTCGAGCGCACGAAGATCGACCCCAAGGAGGTCGGCGAGGTGGTCTTCGGCTGCGCGGCCCAGGGCTCGGACGCCCCCAACGTGGCGCGCGTGATCGCGCTGAACGCGGGCATCCCCAAGGAGGCCCCGGCCTTCACCGTGCACCGCAACTGCGCCTCGGGCATCCAGGCGATCGTGAGCGGCTACCAGGCCGTCGCGATGGGCGACATCGACGTCGCGATCGTGGGCGGCACCGAGGCGATGAGCCAGGCGCCCTTCATCAACCGCGACATGCGCTTCGGCAAGCGCCTGCGCCACTCGCAGCTGATCGACACGCTCTGGGAGGGCCTGAACGATCCGGTCTGCAACCAGCTGATGGGCGCGACCGCCGAGAACCTCGTCGAGGAGTTCGGCATCACCCGCGAGGAGCAGGACAAGTACGCCACCGAGAGCCACAAGAAGGCCTTCCGCGCCACGCGCGAGCAGAAGTTCAAGGACGAGACGATGACCGTCATGGTGCCCAAGAAGGCCGCCGGCAAGGCCGTCGCGCCCGAGGCGTTCAGCCAGGACGAGGGCATCAACCCCGCGATCAACCCGCAGATGCTCGGCATGTACCCGACCATCTTCAAGGAGGGCGGCACCGTCACGCCCGGCAACTCCTGCCCGATGAACGACGCGGCCGCGGCCATGTTGATCATGAGCAAGGAGAAGGCCGAGCAGCTCGGCCTCAAGCCGCTCGCCACGATCAAGGGCTATATGTTCTCGGGCCTCGAGCCCGAGCGCATGGGCCTCGGCCCGGCCTACGCGATCCCCCAGCTGCTCGCCAAGCTCGGCTGGCAGAAGGAGGACGTCGACCTCTTCGAGATCAACGAGGCCTTCGCGGCCCAGGTCCTCGCCTGCGACCGCATGTGGGGCCTGCCGATGGAGAAGGTGAACGTCAACGGCGGCGCGATCGCCCTCGGGCACCCGATCGGCGCCACCGGCGTGCGCCTCAGCATCACGCTGCTCAAGGAAATGGCGCGCCGCGAAGGCGCGAAAAAGGGCATCGCCAGTCTGTGCGTCGGCGGCGGCATGGGCGCCGCGATCGCCTACGAGAAGGCCTAGGAGGAACCATGGCTTACATCTATAAGGCCGCGATCATCGGCGGCGGCACCATGGGCGGCGGCATCGCCCAGGTCATCTCGTTCTCGGGCCTGCCCGTGATCATCAAGGACGTCAACCAGGACGCCGTCGACAAGGGCATCGAGGCCGCTCGCCAGGTCTACGCCTCGCGCGTGTCCAAGGGCAAGATGACCCAGAACGAGATGGATCAGAAGATGATGCTCATCTCGGGCACCACCAGCTACGACGGCTTCGACGACGTCGACATCGTGATCGAGGCCGTCACCGAGCGGATGGACATCAAGAAGCAGGTCTTCAAGGAGCTCGACGAGGTCTGCCCGGCGAGCTGCATCCTGGCCTCGAACACCTCCGCGCTCTCGATCTCCGAGCTCGGCGCCGCCACGAAGCGGCCCGACAAGGTGATCGGCATGCACTTCTTCAACCCCGCGCCGGTCATGAAGCTCGTCGAGGTCATCCCCGGCCTCGACACCTCCGAAGACACCATCAACGACACGATCGACTTCACGAGCAGCCTGCGCAAGCTGCCCGTGCGCGTCGAGGAGTGCGCGGGCTTCCTCGTGAACCGCCTGCTGATGCCCTTCTTCAACGAGGCCGTGCTCGCCGCCCAGGAAGGCGCGGCCACGATGGAGGAGATCGACGCCGCCGTCACCGGGCGCGGCATGCCGATGGGCCCGTTCTTCCTCGCCGACATGCTCGGCGTGGACGTCTGCTACCACGTGCAGCACATCCTGCACGACGAGTACGGCGTGCGCATGGCGCCGGCGCTGCTGGTCGACAAGCTGTACGCCGCGAAGCGCTGGGGCCACAAGACCGGCGCCGGCTTCTACGTGCACGGCGAGGGCGACGAGGGCTTCACGGCCAAGGCGATCGCCGAGGTCCAGGCCGAGACCGGCATCAAGGGCACCTCGTTCAGCTTCGAGCGCCTGATCCTGCCCATGATCAACGAGGCGGCCTACGCGCTCCAGGAGAAGGTCGCGAGCCCCAACGACATCGACATCGCGATGATGGCCGGCGCCGGCATGGCCGACAAGAGCGGCCCCAAGGGCCCGCTGCAGCTGGCCGACGAGATCGGCCTCGACGTGGTCGTCGCCAAGCTCGAGGAGCTCCAGAAGGAGCTCGGCGAGCGCTTCCGCCCCGCGCCCTTGCTCAAGCGCAAGGTGCGCGCCGGCCACCTGGGCGTGAAGACCCGCAAGGGCTTCAAGGAGCACTCGGGCGAGCTCGAGACCGTTTAGCGATTAGAGAGGAGCCTAGAAATATGTCCACCACGACCGCATTGAGCCAGCAGTACATCAAGCTGCGCCTGGAAGACAAGGTCGCCGTCGTCACGATCGACCACGCGCCCGTCAACGCACTCAGCTCGCCCGTCATGGCCGAGCTCGACGCCCTCGTCGAGCACGTCGCCAACAACCCGGAGATCAAGGCCGTCGTCCTGACCGGCAACGGCATGGCCTTCGTGGCCGGCGCCGACATCAACGAGATCGGCGCGATCAGCGGCCCCGAGCAGGCCAAGGACCTCGTGACCCAGGGCCAGAAGGTCTTCTCGAAGCTCGAGAACTTGAAGAAGCCCGTGATCGCCGCGATCAACGGCGTGGCGCTCGGCGGCGGCCTCGAGCTCGCGCTCGCGTGCCACATCCGCATCGCCTCGGACCGCGCCAAGCTCGGCCTGGTCGAGATCAACCTGGGCATCATGCCCGGCTTCGGCGGCACGGTCCGCCTGCCGCGCGTGGTGGGCTGGGCGAAGGCCACCGAGCTGATCCTCGCGGCCGACACGATCACGGCCCAGGAGGCCTACCGCATCGGCCTGGTCAACAAGGTCGTGCCGGAAGGCGACGTCGTGAAGAACGCGCTCGGCCTGGCGAAGAAGATCAGCGGCTTCGGCGCGAAGGCGATCGAGGCGATCCTGACCAGCCTCAACGACGGCCGCGAGCTGTCGGTGGCC
>JAKFEW010000057.1:0-14225 GCA_036675505.1 Candidatus Sericytochromatia bacterium | reverse complement strand
CGAGCCCGAGCCCGAGCCCGGCAAGCCCGGTGAGCTCGGAGGGCCGGCGGCCGGCGCGCCTCGCGGCCTGCAGCCGGTCGCGCCGCGGGCACCTCACGCCGCGGCCGCCATCGCGCCGGCGCCGGCGATCGACCCGACGGGGGCGATCGATCCGGCGCCCGGCATCGACCTGCGTGACTTCTCGCCCGACGCGCCGATCAATCCTCCGCCCGGCACAGACCCGAACGACCTTTCACCTGACGCACCGATCAACCCGGCGCCCGGCATCGACCCGCGTGACCTGTCACCCGACGCGCCGATCGATCCGCCGCCCGGCACCGACCCGAACGCCTTTTCACCCGACGCGACGCCGGCGCCGCCACCGCCGCCCGCCGATCCCCGCGTGCCGGACGATGCCCGGTCCTCTGCGCCCGGCCGCATCCCGCCGGCCCGCGAGATCGTCATCTCGCTCGCCGACCGCAAGGCCTCCGTGCGCGAGGTCGGTCGCGAGACGGCGCGGCTCGCGGTGGCGGTGGGCGCGCGGGACCGTGACACGCCGTTGGGCACCTTCAAGGTCATGGCCGTCGTGGCCGACCCGCCGTTCGTCGGACGCGGGCAGATGCGGCCGCCGTTCAGCCAGGATCCGACGAACCCGCTCGGCACCCGCTGGATCGCGCTCGATCGCCCGCCGTACGGCCTGCATGGCACGAGCGACCCTACGAGCATCGGGACCGCCGGGACGCGGGGCTGCGTGCGGTTCTCGAACGAGGACATCGAGGCGCTCGCGCGCTGGGCGCGGCCCGGCACCGTGGTGCGCGTGATCGGGGGACGGCTCGAGCCGGCGACGCCGGCGGGCTGGGGAGCGCGGACGTCCTCAGGCTGAGTCTGTCCGCCTCGTCATTCCGGTCTCGACCGAGGATATCCCGCGTAATTACGGATACAGTTCAGGGGCGCTGGCCGCATCGTGGAAGGGAAGCGACCAGAAGACCTCGATCGCACCCCAGGTCGCCGTCGTGGCGGCCTGCTTGGAGTCGGCGTTCTGGTTCAAGCTCCCCGATGCCCAGGCCTGAAGGAATACGCCATGGACACTTCACCCGCTCCCGCCAGCCACCCCGCCACGCCCCTCGCCGGGCCGACGCAGCTGCACGAACGCGACGAGCTGCTGCGGCTGCTGGGCGACAACATCGCCGACGGCCTCTGCGTCGCCGGCCCGGACGGGGCGATTACCTACTGGAACGCCGCGGCCGAGCGCATGTTCGGCTTCGGCGCCGCCGAGGTCCTGGGGCGGCGGTTCTGGGAGATCGTCATCCCGCCCGCGGCGCGCGCGGCCGTCGCCGAGGATTACCTGGCGTCGATCGCGGCGGGCTGCCCACCACGCCCGGCGTTCGAAAGCGAGGGGCTCCGGAAGGACAACACGCGCTACCCGTTCGAGTTGGCGCTTTCCTGCATCGTGTTGCAGGGCCGGCCGCACGGGATCGCGATCCTCCGGGACATCAGCGGGCGCAGGGCGGCGGAGGCGGCGCGCTGGGAGCTCACCGAGCGCCTGCTCGAGGCCCAGCGGCTCGCCCGAATGGGGGCGTGGGAGTTCGATCCGGTTGCCGGTCGGAGCAGGTGGACCGATGAGGTGTTCCGCCTCTTCGAGCGCGACCCCGCGCTCGGCGTGCCGTCGTACGAGGCGTTTGTGGCGCTGATCGACCCCGAGGATCGGGGCCGGGTGGAAGCGGCGCTCGCCAGTGCCCTGACTGCGGCCGGGCCGGTGAAGTTCACCTACCGCATCCGGGTGCCGAGCGGCGCGATCCGCTACGTCGAAACCGTCCTGTTCTTCACGCTCGAAGCCGAGGAGCGGACGGAATCGGTGCGCGGTACCATCCAGGACGTCACCGAGATCACGCTCGCCCAGCAGGAAAACCGGCGCCTGGTCCAGGACCTGGCCGAGCGGGTCGATGAGCTGTCCACGCTACGGCGGATCTCGGTGCTGCTGCAAGACGGCGACCGCCCGATCGAAGCCGTTTTCCAGGCCGTCGTCGAGGCGCTGCCGGCCGCCATGCGGCATGCGGATGTCGCGGCGGCCCGCCTCTTCGTCGGTGGGCACGCGGCGCTCACGGCCAACTGGCGCGACTCGGCCTGGATCATGGGCGTTGCGGTGGGCGGCGCGGCCGGTGCGGGCAAGCTCGAGGTCGCCTACCTGGCCGAACGCCCGGCCGCGTTCGACGGTCCGTTCCTGGCCGACGAGCGCGGTATGCTCGAGACCGTCGCCGAGATGCTCACGAACCACCTCGAGCGGCGGCGGGCCGAGGCGTCGCTGCGGGCCCGCGAGGCGTTCCTCGCGAGCGTCGTCGAGACCGTGCCCGACGTCCTGTACAAGGCCACGCTGCCAGACTTCGTCAGCACCTTCGTCAGCCCGTCGGTCGAGGCCTTGCTGGGCTACCCGGCCGCCGACTTCCTGGCGGACCCGGGGCTGTGGGCCCGGCTGACCCTGGAAGACGATCGGGCCCGCGTGCAGGCGGACCTCGCGCGGGAGCTGCGGCACCAGGACCGCTTCCGGTCCGAGTACAGGATGCGGCACCGTGACGGCTCGACCGTCTATTGGGTCCAGGACAACTTGATCGTGTCCCGCGGTGCGAACGGCGAGCCCGTCGAGGTGGTCGGGTGCATGACGGACGTGACCTCGCTCAAGCGCACGCAGGAGGAGCTCGCGGCGGTCAACCGCGCGCTGCGCACCCTGAGCGAGGTCAACGAAGCCGTGATCCGTGCTGAGTCGGAAGCGGACCTGATGGTGGAGGTCTGCCGGATCATGGCCGATGTGGGCGGCTTCCGGTTGGCCTGGATCGGCATCAAGGAGCACGATGAGCGCCGCACGCTCCGGGTCGCGGCCGCCGACGGCGCCGCCGCGGCGGAGCTGCGAGAGCTGACCTTGACCTGGCGCGCGGAAGGTCTCGGGCTCGGGCCCTCCGGCACGGCCGCCCGCGAGGGCCAGGTGAGGGTCAGCCCGCGGTTGCCGAACGAACTCCCGGCCTTGGCGTGGCCCGGCGTCGCCCAGGGGATGGGGCTCGCCTCGGTCGCGGCCTTCCCGCTCGCCGTGGGCGACGAGGTCGTGGGCTGCCTCACGCTGGCCGCGGCGCGCGAGGACTTCGTGGACCAGGAGGTGGCCATGCTCGAGCGGCTCTCCCACAACCTGGCCTACGGCCTCAGGGCGCTCCGGACGAGCGCCGAGCGCGACGCGGCGGTCGTCGACCGCGAGCGCCACATGGCGCGCCTGCAGCAGGCGTTGCACGAGGTCGTGCGGGCGATCGTGGCGACGATGGAGGTGCGCGACCCCTACACGGCCGGGCACCAGCAACGGGTCGCGGACCTCTGTCAGGCGATCGCCCTCCGGATGGGCCTGTGCGAGGACCGGGTCCACGGGCTGCACCTGGCGGCGATGGTCCACGACATCGGCAAGATCCAGGTGCCGCAGGAGATCCTGGCCCGCCCGGGACGCCTCTCAGAGCTCGAGTTCGCCTTCGTCAAGGTCCATCCGCAGGTGGGCTACGACATCTTGAAGGGCATCGACTTCCCCTGGCCGATCGCCGAGATCGTCTACCAGCACCACGAACGCCTGGGCGGCGAGGGCTACCCGCGCGGCCTCGCGGGCGACGCGATCCTGCTCGAGGCGCGCATCCTCGCGATCGCCGACACGGTCGAGGCGATGGCCTCGCACCGGCCATATCGGGCGGCGCTCGGCATCGAGGCCGCGCTCGCCGAGATCGGCGCCGGCCGCGGCACCCGCTACGACGCTGACGCCGTCGACGCCTGCCTCGACGTCTTCGCCCGGGGGTACCGCATCGCCGACTGATCGCCGCAGCGAGATCGCCGAAACACCGACGTCACGCCGATCTGCGTTTTCTCCCGATGGGCGGCGGGCCGTGGGGCGCTACCGTGGTACCTGGAAGCCTGCGATGGCCACTCCCCCCGGAGGTCCTCATGCCCAAGCCGCCTGCCGAGCCCGCGCTGCCCGGACCCCCTGCCCGGCCGGCGGGGGCCATGGCCTTCGCCCGCGCGGTGGCGGCCTCCGGGGCGGCCCTCGCGGTCACCGACCACACGGGCCGGGTCACCTGGGCGAATGAGGCGCTGCGCCAGCTGGTGGGTGGGGCGTCCGCCGCGGGCGGCCTGCCGGCCTGCGACGGTGGACGCGCGCTCACCGCCGCGATCGTCGCCGTGAGCGACGCGGGAAGACCCTGGGAAGGCGAGCTGCCGCTCGTCGCGCCGGACGGCCGCGAGGTGACGGTGCATGCCACGCTCACGCCGTTGCCCGGCGAGGGCCACCCGGAAGACGGCGTGATCGCCGTGCTCCAGGATGTGTCGGCCGAGGCGCAGGAGCGCATGCGCATCCGACACGAGGCCCTCCACGACGGGCTCACGGGCTTGCCGAACCGGGCGTTGTTCTTCGCGCGCCTGCAGGAAGCGCTCGCGCGCGCGCGGCGAGCGGGCGGCATGGTCGCCGTGCATTTCCTCGATCTCGACCGCTTCAAGCTCATCAACGACACCTACGGCCACCCGGTGGGCGACGCCTTGCTGCAGGCGATCGGAGCGCGCCTCGCGCGCTCGACGCGCGAAACCGACACCATCGGCCGCCTGAGCGGCGACGAGTTCGCTGTCGTGCAGGCCGACCTGCACTCGACCGACGAGGCCGGCTCGCTCGCCCGCAAGCTGCTCGAGCTGATGGCGCAGCCCTTCGAGGTGGCCGGGCTCACGCTGAACGTGTCGATCAGCGTCGGCGTGGCGCTCTTCCCGCACGACGGCGCCGACGCCGCGCAGCTGATGCGCGACGCCGACCTCGCGCTCTACCAGGCCAAGCGGATGGGGCGGAACGCCCTGCGCTTCTATTCGCCGGCGCTCGACGAGGCCGTGCGCCGGCGCCAGGTGCTCGAAGCGGGCCTCCGCGCGGCGGCGGCCGGGCAGACGTTCGCGCTCGCGCTCGAGCCATGGGTCGGCTTGCCGCAGGGCTCGAAGCTCGGCTGGCACGCCCGCCTGCGGTGGCCCGGGTCGCTCGGGGACCTGGCCACCCCGGAGGAGATTGCCGCCGTCGCCGCGGATTGTGCCCTCGAACATGACATCGGTGCCTGGGCGATCGGCGCGGCCTGCGGGCGCCTCGGTGCCGAGGCGCCCGCAGGCCGGCCGGCCCGACGCGCATCGGTGACGCTGTTCCCCGGCCAGCTTTCCCCCTTGCGGGCCGACGCGTTGGTCGCCACCTGCCGCGCGGAGCTGGCGGCCGCTGGCGTGGTGCCGGCGCAGCTGCGGCTGGTGGTGCCGTCCGCCGCGCTCACGCGGTATGGCGAGGCCGCCGCGCGGACGCTCGGCCGCCTGCACGCGCTCGGCATCGGCCTCGCGGTCGACGGGTGCGGACGCGAGGCGCTGGCGCCGATGGCGATCGCCGACCTTCCGCTGGAGGCGCTGTGCATCGACGCCACCATCGTCGACCGTGCGAGCGTCGAGCGAGGCTCGGCGGCCATCATGCATGCCGCGATCGCCCTGGGCCGGGGCCTCGGGATCAAGGTCGTGGCCGCCGACGTCACCTCCGCCGCCGCTGCGGCTTTCGCCTTCGCCGCCGGCTGCGACGAGGCCTTCGGGCCTTACTACGCGTCCCCGGCCTGACGTCCCCGGGTCAGGCCTTCCGCACGACGCGCTCGAGCTCCTCGACGGTCGTCAGGCCGGCGAGCGCCTTCGCGCGCGCGTCGTCCCACATCGTCGTCATGCCGCTTTCGCGCGCGAGCCCACGGAGCGTCGGGATGCTCACGACGTCGGTCAGGCCCTGCGCGATCTCGTCGTCGAGCGCGAGGATTTCGTAGACGCCGATCCGCCCCTTGTAGCCGGTCCCGCCGCAGGCCTGGCAGCCCGCGCCGCGCCGGAGCGACGCAGCGGCGCCGGTCGCGAGGCCGAGCAACTCGCGCTCGTCGGCGTCGGGCTCGTACGTGCGCGCGCAGCCTTCGCAGACGCGCCGCATGAGGCGTTGCGCGACCACGCCCAGCAGGCAGCTCGCGATCTGCCGGCTGGTGGCGCCGAGCTCCGCCATGCGCGGGAACGTCGTGAGCGCGTCGTTGGCGTGGAGCGTGGACAGCACGAGGTGGCCGGTCATCGCCGCGTGCATGGCGATCTCGAGGGTTTCGGCGTCACGGATCTCGCCGATCAGGATCACGTTGGGGTCGAGCCGCAGGATGCTGCGCAGCGCGGCGGCGAACGTGAGGCCGATCGGCGCGTTGACCTGGATCTGCATCACGCGGTCGATGCTGTACTCGATCGGGTCCTCGATCGTGACGACGTGACGCTTCACGCGATCGAACGAGGAGAGCGCCGTGAAGAGCGTGGTCGACTTCCCGCTGCCGGTCGGGCCGGTGACCAGCAAGATGCCGTTCGGGGACGCCGCGAGGCGCTTGAAGCGCGTGAGATCCGCCGGCATGAAGCCGAGATCGCCGAGCCCCTCGCTGAGCGCCAGCGGGCGCAGCAGGCGCATGACCACCAGCTCGCCCCAGCGGGTGGGCGTGGTGGCGATGCGGACGTCGATCGGCTGCGCGCCACGCGTGATCGTGAAGCGGCCGTCCTGTGGGTGGCGACGCTCGGTGATGTTCAGCTCGGCGACGAGCTTCAAGCGGGTGACGACGGCCGGTGCGATCGCCGCCGGGATGTGCAGTTCGTCGCGCAGGATGCCGTCGACGCGGAACCGCGCGATCGTCTCGTGTTCCAGGGGGGCGATGTGCACGTCGCTGGCACCCGCCTCGATCGCCCGGGCCAGGAGGTCGTTCACGAGGTCGATGATCGGCGCGTCCGTGGGCTGGCGCTCGTCGACGGCGAAGACCTCGTGCTCCGGTTGACCGCGCTCCATCGCCCGCGCCATCGCACCCCGCAGCGAGTGCGGGTCGTAAAGCATCCGGCACGCCCGTCGGAGGCGCTCCGCCTCGATCGGCCAGGCCGTGACGGCGTGCCCGGTCAAAGTAGCGATCCGCTCCAACACCGCCGTCTGCGCCGGGGAGTTCGGCGCCCCCGCGGCGATCGCGACGACGAGGCGCCGCCCGACCAGCCGCAATGGCACGATCTGGTTGCGCATCGCGAACGGCGCCGGCAGGGGCGCCAGTAGCCCGGGATCGAAGGGGAAGGATTCGAGGTCCGTGGCGACCGCCAGGTCGCGCACCAGCGCCAGGGCGTCCGCGACCTCGCCCGCCGACACGACCCCGAGGTCCACGAGCGCTTGCTCCGGCGGCACGCCGGGCGCGTCCGCGAGGGCTTGCTGGATGTGCCGGCGCGTCACGAGTCCCATTGCGAGCAGCGCCTCGGCCGCCTCGCTCGTGGGAGCGGCGGGGGGCCGCTTCGGCACCGGTGGGAGGTCGGAGGGTCGTTCCATATGATCCATTGAAACGCCCCGGGGCGGCCGTCGGATCCGCAGCGGATACCGATTGAGGCGGCGCGCCTAGACCGCCGGCAGCACCTTGCCCTGCGTGAGCGTCTGCGCGTCTTCGCGGAGCTTCATCAGGCGGCGCGCCCACTCGTGGCAGGCCACGGCCGACGACTCGTCGATGCTGAACGCCGACTGCACCTGGCGCAGGAAGTTGCTCTCGGCCGGATCGAACTGGCCGTCGACGTACGTGAGCGCGACCAGCTCGAGGTATGCCAGCCGGCGCGCCTCGTCGGTCTCGAAGGCGCTCACCGCATCCTCCAGCCGGGGGTCGGCGAGGATGTGGTTGATGAAGTCTTCTTCCGTGATGCCCAGGCCGAGGCGCAACTCCTCGACGAACTGCACCTCTTCGGTGGTGATGCAGTCGTCGGCGCGGACGCCCAGCAAGGAAAGTTCGAGGAAGCCCTTGCGTTCTTGCGGGGTGAAACGGTTCAAAAACACGCGAAATACCTCCCGGCTCGGGGTCCACCGACCGTGGGTAGCTTGCCCGATTCAGGGACGGTTCTAACCGGCCCGCTCATTCATCCGGCTCGACCGTCACCTTGATGCCGATCGCGCGGATCGTCCGGGCGCACTCCTCGGCCTGCTCGACGTCTCCGCAGAAGACGACGGCGGCGCCCGTGAGGTGGATCTCGTAGGTCAGGCCGATCGCCTGCACCATATCCAGGCCCGGCACCGCCCGCATCAGGATCCCGATCACCTCGTCGAAGGAGTTGTGGTCGTTGTTGTGGACCACCACCTTGTGCGGCGGCAGCCAATGGACGGTGAACGTCGGCTCATCGACGTGGACGGGGGTCTCTCGAACAGGCGCTTCGGTCGGCATGGGTTCATTTTATCATTTCTTACTTCCCACCTTTTACGCAACCATGACTTGACCGCTGGTTGCATGACGCACCTATGACAGACTTCTGGCGCGGGTTCCAGTATGGTTGAGGCGGTGTGAGTGCGCGGTGAAGCGAACTTGCAGCCATCGCGGAAAAAAGGAGGACGCGTATGTCCCGCTACCCGAAGATCAACTGGCTCGTCGTCGCGTTCCTCAGCGGCTATCACCTGCTCGCGCTTTCCGCCTTCGCCTTTCCCTTCGAGGCGCGTTACCTCCCGATCATGGTCGCCATGTACCTGTGGATGGGCTTCGCGACCACGTTCTACCTGCACCGCCACCTCACGCACCGCGCGTTCGACACGACCAACTGGATCAAGTTCTTGTGCTTCCTCGGCTCGTCGGTGGGCCAGCAAGGCGATCCGGTCAACTGGGTGGCCCACCACCGGCGTCACCACCAGAAGTCCGATCACGCGGGCGACGTCCACAGCCCGGTCGTCGACGGCTTCTTCTTCTCGCACATGGGCTGGATCTTCGTCGACGCGAAGGAAGCCGACGCCGAGATGCGCTCGCTGGCCCGCGACGTCGAGACCACCCAGCCATACCTCAAGTGGTTCATCTACCGCTGGACGTTCTTCCTGCCTCATCTCGCGATGGCCGTCGCGCTGACCGCCCTGCTCGGCTTCGGCGGCATGCTCTGGTGCCTCTACGTGCCGATGATCGCGGTCTACCACGTCACGTGGTCCGTGAACTCGCTGTGCCACATGTTCGGCTACCGGACCACCGAGACCAGCGATCAGAGCCGCAACTTCTGGCTGATCGGCCTGCTCGCGCTGGGCGAGGGCTGGCACAACAACCACCATGCGAGCCAGACCCGCGCGCCGCAGGGGCTGGTCTGGTACGAGATCGACCTCACCACCTACCTGATCTGGACGCTCGAGAAGCTGCGCCTGGTCTGGAACGTGAAGTGGGACACGCCGCAGCGCAAGACGGTCTCCACCGAGGCCCTGCCCGAACTCGGCGGAACGCCGGCCGGCGTGCCCTCGGCCGAGTAGCGGCCGGAATATCAGGGGCCACCTCCGGCCGGGAGGTGGCCCCTTTACTTCGACACCGAGCGGCTAGGCCTGCGGCTGGACCGCCGCCGGGTCCATCCAGAGTACCTCCCAGTAATGGCCGTCCGGGTCCAGGAAGCTGCGGTAGTACATGAAGCCCATGTCCTGCGGGTCGGCGGCTTGCTTGCCGCCGGCCGCCTGCGCCAGGTCGGCGATCTGGTCCACCTCCGCGCGGCTGTTTACCGAGAAGGCGTAAATTGCGCCGAGATGGGTCGAGAGGTCGCAGGGCGGTTTAGGCGTGAAGCGTTGCATGCTCACGGGCGTGTGGATCATGAAGAACGCATCGTCGTTGACGACCATGGCGGCCGCCTCGTCGTTGGTGAACTGCGGATTGAACGTGAAGCCGAGTTTTTCGAAGAATGTCTTCGAACGCGGCAGGTCGCTGACGACGATGTTGACGAAGATCTGGCGGGGGGCGGCCATGGGGCCTCCTTCCGGGGCGTGAGGGGGGAGCGGGCGACCACGATACGCGAGGCGGCATCGGGTGGCAAGGACCCACCGCCCCGGCCCCCGAAAACGCGAACCGCCCCGAGCGGCGGCTCGGGGCGGTCGGTTCGAGAGGCTAGTACGTGGCTTCCGGGATGAAGCCGATGGTGCCCCACTTCGAGCGGACCTTGGCCCAGCCCTCGCCGCGGCCGAGCACGGTGAGCCGCGTGCCGGGGTCCAACCAGCCGTAGATCGGGGCGGAGGCGCTGGGCTCGACGTGGAAGCCGATCGGACGCGTCACGGCGATCGTGGAGCGGCCTTTCCAGGCGTAGGTCGGCGCCGCGTAGCCGTAGCCCCAACCTTGGGCGCCGGGGTTGACGTGGCCGTAGTTGGCGTGGCGGTAGTCGTAGTTGCCGTAGTTGTAGGTGCCGCCGTTCCCGTAGTTATAGTTCCCGTAGTTGTAGTTCCCGTAGTTGCGGTTGCCGGTGTTGCCGCCGTAGTAGGGCGCGCCGTAGTTGGCGTTGTAGTACGGGTCGTAGTTGTAGTTGGAGTAATCGTACTTCGCGTAGTAGTCGTAGGCCGACGCCGGCTGCGCCGTCGCGCCCAGGGCGACCAGGCCCGCCAAAACCCAACCGAACAGCTTCGTCTTCATGCCAGCTACCTCAACCTCAACGTCAACAATCCCAAGCCTGTACGCTCATCACTATTCCCCAAAAAGGCGTGCGGAAGCCCCGCCTCGTATCTTAACGGTACTTTTACGTCAGCCCGCCGACCGGCGAATCTATAACCTTCTCGAAACCAAAGGTTGGTTTGGAGTTAGGAGTGGGCGGATGAAGATGCAACGAAGCGTCTGGGCGATCGCGGCCGCGGTGCTGGTGCTCGCGGGCTGCGCGAAGGGCACGGCGCCGGGCACGAATGGCGTCCCGCGGCACGGCCACGGCGACGACGTGGAAGGCCACGCGGTCTTCGGCGAGGAGAAGGCCGAGAACCTCGACGGCGACGATCACTTCCCCTTCCGCAAGCGCGCGCCGCAGCCGGCGCCGGCTGGCCGCAAGGGCGCCTGGCTCGCCTTCTCGAACCACAACCATTCGACCTACTGGGACGGCAAGAAGCCGCTCACGGTGATGCAGCAGGAAGCCTACCTGCGCAACCTCGACGCCTTCGCATTGACCGACCACAACACGATGCGCGGCACCAGCTCGCACGAGTTCCAGGCCCCGCCGCCCGGCCTGATCATGGTGAAGGGCATGGAATGGAACGCCTTCCGCGAGAAGGGCGAAGAGGTCGTCGGTCACGCCGGCTTGCTCGGCATGCAGGGCGACGAGGGCATCCGCACGGGGCACGGCCTCGACGACATGCTCGGCGAGGCGACCCGCCGCGACGCGACGATCGTGATCAACCACCCCTTCACCAAGAACAACATGTGGGCGCAGCCCAAGCCGGACAAGCGGGCCCATGCGGTCGAGGTCTGGAACGGCTGGTGGTACCGCGCGAAGCCGTTCATCCAGAACGACAAGGCGCTCGCCTGGTGGGACGACGCCCTGCGCGACGGCCGCAAGCTCACCGCCGTGTCGGGCACGGACAACCACGGCCAGTGGTACGACGACATCGCGCGCAACGTGAACATGGTCTTCACCGAGACGCCCGATCAGGCGGGCATCCTGGCCGGCATCCGCCAGGGCCGGGTCACCATCACGCAGTCGCCCACCAGCGGGCGGGTCTACCTCGAGGCCGACGCCGACGGCGACGGCGTGTACGAGGCGATGATCGGCGACGAGGTGGCGCGTCCGGCCTCGGGCAAGCTCACCGTGCGCGCGCGGGTGCTCGGCGGCAACGGCAAGAAGGTCGTGCTCTACACAGCGGCGGGCCGCGTGGCCGTGGGCGACGTCGGCAGCGACGACGCCAGCGTGCCGTTCACCGTGACGCTGAAGCCCGGTGCGGATTACGTGCGCGCCGAGTTGCGGAAGTTCCCGAAGCTGCCCTGGAGCATGACGGCGATCGCCAACCCGATTTTCGTCCGCTGAATCGTGCGCTAAACTGGGCCGATGCCACCCAAAGATCCCTCGAATTTCGGTGAATGGCTCAAGGTCCGCCGCCTCGCGGCGGAGATGACGCCGGTCGACGTCGCCAGGGCGATCCAGATGGATCCGGCGAGTTACCGTGAGCTCGAGGCGGGCCATGGCGGCCTCACCGAGGCCCAGATCGCCGCGCTGATCAAGATCGAGCGGATGCGGATCTCCAGGCGCGACGTCGACCACGCGCGCCCACCGATCGTGGCCGCGGCCGCCGGCGAGGGCCAGTCGGGCACGCCGCCGGCCCTCATGGGGCCGCAGTCCGCGATCGCCGCGATCGTCGCGAGCGTGCAGGCGAAACACGCGCGCGCGGCCGCCGAGGCGGCCCGGCCGAAGAACCGGCTCGCCGCCTACCTGCGGGAGAAAGGGACCGAGCTCGGCCTCTCGCGGCTCGAGCTCGCGCGCCGCTGCCGCATCGCGCCGACCGACCTCGACGACATCGAGGCCGGCCTGGTACCCGGGCCGGCGACGCTGCGGGCGATGGCCACGGGGCTGGGCGTGGAGACTGCCGAGCTGCTCGGGCTGATCGAAGCCTGAACGAAGGCTGATCGGCTGATCAGGGATATTCTTAGCCAGGGGCTTGTAAGTTAAGCTGGTCTTAAGCTATACTTAACCCACTTGCCCACCCCCTGGTAGAGGATACTTGCCTTGAAGCGCTCGTCCCTTCGTTCCGCCGGCAGCGTCGCCGCGCTGACTACCGCCGCGATGCTCCTGGTTGCCGGTTGCGGCGCCATCGCGAACCGCCCGGCCATGCAGCCCGAGTTCGTGCGGGGCTGGTCTGCGGTGGCCTTCTCCTCGGACAGCGAGCAGCGCGAGGCCGTCGTGCACTACCGCGACCGCGATCGCCTCACCAAGCTGGTGGACGCCGGCTTCGACCTCTGGTCGGTCGACGTGAAGGCCCACAAGGTGAAGGGCAAGCTCACCGCGGCGCAGGCGAAGGTCGCGCAGTCGCTCGGCATGGACGTCGAGTGGCCGACCCGCCAGAGCGTCTTCCGTGCCGACAAGGGCTACAAGAACTACGACCAGATCGTGGCGCGGATGCGCGAACTCGCGGCCAAGCACCCCGAGTTCGCCACGCTGCACGACATCGGCGACAGCTGGGAGACCACGGCCGGCAAGGCCAAGCGCGACATCTACGCGCTGCGGATCACCAAGGGCGGCGTGAAGCCGAACGTGACGATCGCCGGCTGCCACCACGCGCGCGAGATCGTGACGCCCGAGCTGACGCTCAAGATGGCCGAGCACCTCGTGGACGGCTACGGCGTCGACGCCGAGGCCACGGCGATCGTCGACACCCGCGAGATCTGGATCATCCCGCTGGTCAACCCGGACGCGCACACCCGTGCCGTGACCGGCACCGACTGGCGCAAGAACGCCAACAACGAGACCGGCGGCAAGCGCCGCGTCGGCGTCGACCTCAACCGCAACTACGACATCGCCTGGGCGACCGTCGGCAGCAGCGGCGCGCCGGAGTCGGACACCTTCCACGGCTCGAAGGCCTTCTCGGAGCCCGAGACGCAGGCGATGCGCGACCAGCTGACCAAGCACAAGCCGGTCGTATACCTCACCTACCACTCGTTCTCGAACTGCATCATGTGGCCCTGGGACCACAAGGACGAGAAGCCGAACGACGCCCGCCTGGCGGCGCTCGGCAAGCAGCTGGGCGAGAAGTCCGGCTACGACGCCTACCAGGGCTGCGAGATGTACCTGAACGGCGGCGACGACGTGGACTGGGCCTTCGCCAAGCTCGGCGCGCTCTCGTACACGGTCGAGGTGGGCTCGTGGAGTGACGGCTTCATGCCTTCGTACTCGAAGCTGCCCGGCTTCTGGGAGAAGAACCGCCCGCTGATGCTGCACGCGATGAAGGTCGCGGATCGCCCCGGCCAGGTCTTCGGCCCCGAGATCAAGCTCGCGTCGAACCGCGGCCCGGGCACGTTCGCCGCCCCCGGCGCGACGACCGCCGAGGCCTTCATCGGCGCCCCCGGCGCCCCCGGCACCGGCCTGTCGCTCGCCGTGGCCGGCGGCAAGGCCTCGCTCCCCGCGGCCGACGGCGCCCGCCGTCCGGTCTGGGTGCACGCCAAGGGCGCGAACGGCGAGTGGGGCCCCTGGTCGATCACCTGGTCGCGCTAACGCTCGGTTTCCCCGACGGCCCCTGCTCGCAGGGGCCGTCGTCCTGCGAGGACTTCCCCTTGGTTACCCGTCCGACCGCCGCCCTGATCGTCGCCATGCTGGCGATCGCCGCCTTCGACGCGCCAGCCGTCGCCGAGCCCATAAAAATGCGGCGAGGGGACTGCCTGCTTTAGCTGGCAGGGGAATCGCCGCGCGGCGTGAGCCGCAGTACGATCCGCCGAATACTTCGCCTTCCTGTCTTTCTCGTTTTAGATGCTTGA
>JAKFEW010000087.1:0-2601 GCA_036675505.1 Candidatus Sericytochromatia bacterium | reverse complement strand
ACAGCCCGTGCGCCACCGGCAGCATCACCGACGTGCAGCTGACCGGCACGAACAGCGGCGAGGCGAGCACGGCGAGCAGCAGCGAGCGTTTGACCATGCGCGATCGTAGCCGGCCGGCCGCGGCGGATGCGCGCACCGGAAAACTTTTCATCGCGGCCGGCGCCGCTCACGGCAGACCCACGCCCGCCGCGGCACGGTCGGAAAGCCGGCGATCGCCGGCGCGATCCGGAGACCCCCCATGACCAAGCACGACGCGAAGAAGTCCCGCGGCGACACCACCGCCCCCCGCACCGGCGGCCAACAGCTCGACGAAGGAAATCTCCAGCAGGGCGGCCAGCCCGGCGACGACCAGCCCGGCCAGCGCCGCGGCGTGCAGCCCGACGACCGCAGCAACCGCCTCGACGTCACCGGCGAACGCGGCGCCGGCGGCAACCGCCAGGAAGGCAACAAGGACAAGCAGCGCGGTGGCGGCGACGAAAAGCAGCAGCAGCTGAAGAACCACGGCCAGGAAGGCGGCAAGACCGCCCGCAACGACAACGAGTGAGCCCCCGCTACGAGGAGAACCCCGCATGACCCACGAACGGAATCCCACCCGCGGCGACACGCCCGACACCCGCAGCGACGAACGCGCCGCCCTCGACAATCAGCAGGCCTCGCGCCCGCAGAACGAACAGGCCGCCCGCCCCCGCGACGACGGCCGCCACGACACCGACCTCGACGACGACCGCACCGACCAGCGTTTGGCCGCCCAGCGCGACGCCAACCGCCAGGCCGCCGAGGCCGACCCGCAGGGCGAAGCGCAGATCGACCACGGCAGCCACGCGCGGGCGGGCATGGGGAAGGCAAGGCAGAGCGACGGGAGCTGATCCGGGCGCCGAACGGGCTTCGGTTTCCCCGATGAGCCCCGGAGAATCACCCATGAACCGTCGAGACTCATCGCTGAGCCGGCGGAGGGTCATCGATGAGGCTCACCGGCTTGCCGGTGACACGCCGGGGCTCGGCGATGAACCCCGGAGACTGATGCGTGAGGCCCGGGGGGCTCACCCGTGAGCGGAAAAGACTTGTCGGTGAGGCCCTGCAGGCTCGGTCATGAGGAAAAAAGACTCATCGATGAGTCCCGGTGGCTCACGGATGAGTCAAATGGATTCAACGGTGTTGGAAGCACCCGCCCCAGCCCCGCCGATGCATCGCCGGGAAAGGTGACCGGCCGGGAAGCAAGCGTCCGACAGGGCCACCGGCCATCCTCCGATATTGCCGCTGTATCCCCGCGGATACAGTCGGAGTATGCTCGCGCTACATAAAACCGAACGCTTCGCCCGCTGGCTCGACGGCCTGCGCGACCGGGCGGCGGCCGCGGTGATCCTCGCCAGGCTGGCCCGCCTCCAGGAAGGCCACTTCGGCGACGTGAGGCCGGTCGGTTCCGGCGTAAGCGAACTCCGGATCGACCGCGGGCCGGGCTACCGCGTCTATTTCACGCGGATCGAAAGCACGACGGTGCTGCTGTTGTGCGGCGGCGACAAGGCGACCCAGCGCGCCGACATCGAAAGGGCGAAGAAGATGGCGATGCACCTCCGGAGAACATCGAAATGAGCCGGCACACGCTGAAGACCACGCCGTTCGATCCAGCCGACCACCTGCACAGCGAGGAAATGATCGCCGTCTTCCTCGCCGACGCGCTTGAATCGGGCAGCGACGAATTCTTCCAGAGCGCATTGCAGACGGCGGCGCGCGCGCGTGGCATGGCCGAGGTCGCGAAGGCGACGGGCCTGGGCCGCGAGAGCCTGTACAAGGCGCTGGCACCCGGCGCGCAGCCGCGATTTTCGACCGTGCGCAAGGTGATGGGGGCGCTGGGCGTCACGATGACCCTCGCGGTGTCGAAGCCCGCCGCGAAACCACGGACGAAGAAGGCGGCATCGCCGCGGTCGCCGCTTGCAGCCTCGCCGCGGCCGCCCGTCAAGGCGGCCGCGAAGAAGGTTCCGCAGGCCAAGACGCTGCGCTGAACCGCGGGCAGAGCCTCAGCGCGTTACTTCGCCTTCGTCGCGAACGTCCGCGGATACTTCGACCGCGACGCCCCGGCGAATTCGAGCAGCCCCTGCGTCGAGGTGACCGCCGACGAGTCGGTGGTCGCCAGCACATCGGCGTAGGGGCGGTCGCCCCACTCCTGCAGCAGCGCGAGCAGGCGCGCGGCGTGCTCCTCCATCGCGGTGCCCATCAGCGTCTCGGCAGCGCTGGCCCGGAACATCGCCCGCAGCGCGTCGGCATCGCCGGGGGCGACGCCGGTGGACGCGGGTGCGGGGGCCGCTTCGGCGGCCGGTGCCGGTTCCGCCGCAGGCGCAGCCTGGGCGGCGGGCGCGGGCTCCGCTGCAGGTGCAGCCTCGGCGGCAGGTGCGGCCTCCGCCGCGGGCGCCGCGGTTTCCGCCGCAGCGGGTTCGTCTTCGGCCGCGACCAGGCCGACGGCAAAGGCAAGCGACATCAGCAGCAGGGACAGGGGGCGCATGGTCATCTCCTCGGGTCGCGATGATCCACGTGTACTCCGCGCCGATGCGCGCCGCAACCAAGTGATGGAACTACTCGCAGCCCACCCCATCGTTGTCGCGATCC
>JAKFEW010000099.1:0-60459 GCA_036675505.1 Candidatus Sericytochromatia bacterium | reverse complement strand
GCTTCCGCGATCGCCGCCGCGTTGGCGATGCCCGCGGGCGCGCTCGCGGAAGCGGCGGAACAATTGCAGGTTGCGGGGCTCGCGCGCGAGCTGGCCGGGCGCTTGCGCCTGGCGGCGCCCGAAGCGGCGGGCCCGGCGGCGGAGGGCGTGGGCGCCGATGAGCGGCGCGCCTGGGCCACACACTGGGTGGCCGCGCTCCTCGCGGCCCCGGAGATCTTCGCCGCAGCCCGGCTCGCGCTCGCCGTCGAACTCCCCGATGCCGGCGCGCTCGCCGCCGAGGCCGGCCGGCTGGCCCTCGCGGCCGGCGGCGCGCGCGAGGCCCTCGTCTTGCTCGAGGCCGCCGAGGCGCGCCTCGAGCAAGACGCCCCCGCCGCGGCGCGGCTCGCGGTCCTGCTGCCGCTGGCCGAGTCGCTGCGCCTCGCCGATCGCGTCGACGACGCCACCGCGCGCTACGAGGCCGTCGTGGAGCTCGCGGTCGCGGCCGGTGACGCGGGCGCCGAGGCGCGGGCTCGGATCGGCTTCGCCAAGGGCCGCCAGATGCGCGGCGCGTATCCCGAGGCGGCCGCGGCCTACGAAGCCGCCGACGCGGCCGCCGCGCGCGCCGGTGAGCCGGCCCAGCGGGCCCGCTCAGCCGTATCGCTCGCGCGCATGCTCCTGCTGCGCGGCGATGCCGCCGGCGCGGACACCTGGTGCAGCCGCGCGGCGGCCGAGGCCGAGGCCGCGGGGAGCCCCGTGATGCGCGCGCAGGCGCTCGTGTTGCGCGGCCTGATCATCGTGATGAACGATCCCGCGCGCGCGGCCGAGGCGCGGGCCGTGCTCGAAGAGGGCCTCGCGATCGCCCGGGCCGCCGGCGACCGCGTCACGCAGGGACAGGCGCTCGACAACCTCGGCAACGCCAACCTGGCCGTGGGCGATCTCGCGGCCGCCTCGGCATCGTTCCGGGCGTTCGGCTCGCTCGCCCGCGGCCACGCCGACGCGTCCGAGGTGATCATGGCCGATCTCAACCTCGCGCTCACGCTCGGCGAGCGCGGCAGGCTGGACGAGGCCGGGCGCATCGCGGCCGACGTCGCTCGCCGCGCCGAGGCCGTGGGGCGGCGCTACGTGCTGGGCGCCGCGCGGGCGGTCGAGGCCCAGGCGGCCTGGCGGGCCGGCGACGTGGGGCGGGCGGGCATGCTGATCGCCGAGGGCCTCGCGCTCGCGGAGGCGATCACCAACGCGTACCTGGAGGAGCATGTCCGGCTCTACGCGCTCGATCTCGCCGTGCTCACGGGCGATGCCGCCGCCGCGGAGGCGCACGTGGCGCGCCTTGGCGCCCTCGGCGCGAGCACCCACCATGCCGAGGCGGAGCTGCGCGCCGGCGCGCTGGCCGCGGAGCGGGCGTGGCAGATCGGCGACCCGGCCGGCGCCGAAACCGCCGTCTTGCCCTTGCTCGACGCGCCGAATCGCGTGGCCGCACACCAGGCGCGCCGGGTTGCCGCCCGGGTGGCGCTGGACGCGCGGCGCTTCGAAGAAGCGGGGCGCCATGTCGAGCGGGCCCGCGAGATTGCGACCGAGTGGGAATCACCCTGGCACCTGGCCGCCGACCAGGCGCTCGCCGCGCGGCTCGCGGAGGCCGCCGGGGACAGCGGCGCGGCCACCGTCCATGCCGCGGCGGCCGTGCGGGCGGCCAGCGAACCGGCAGGCCCGAACCCGTTCGCGCTCGCCGAGGCCGCTGGCGTGCTGGCACGCCTGGGCGACGGCGCCGCCGCCGCCGACGCGCTCGCGGTCGTTCGCCCCGCGCTTGCGGGCTGGCTCGATGCGGCGGACGAGTCGGCGCGCATCGCCTTCTGGCGCACGCTCGGCTGGCCCGAGCCGCCGGCAGCGCCGAGCGCCGCGCCCCCCCCGGGCGCGGGCATGATCGATCCGCAGGGCCTCGCCGACGTGATCGAGGATCTGGCCGGTGCGGCCGACGAGGAAACGATCGGCGCGATCGCCCTGCAGGGCGCGATGGGCCTGATGGGCGCCGAGCGTGGCTACCTGCTCGCCTATGAGGATGGCCGCCTCAAGCGCGCGGTCACCTGGGGCATCGGCGACGAGGCCGAGCTCGCCGAAGGCTTCAGCGCCTCGATCGCCAGCCGTGCGCTCTTCACCGGCGAGCCCGTCTACGTCGCGGACGCCATCGACGACCCGACCTGGCGCGAGGCCGCGAGCGTCATGGCGCTGGCCTTGCGCACCGTGGTGGCCGTGCCGCTCGCCGTGCCGGACCGGACGCTCGGCGTGCTCTACATGGACCGCGCGAACCCGGAGCCGACGCTCGCGCCGGGCGACCTCGCGCTGTTGCGCGTGCTCGCGACGGTCGCGGCGGCGGCGATCGCCCGCCTGCGCGAGGCCGCCCAGGCCCGCGCGGAGGCCCAGGTCGCGCGCGCCTGCGCCGACCTGGCGCTCGCCCTCGTAGCGTTGTCGCCTACCGCGCGCCGCGGCCGCCTCCTCGAAGCGGCCCGGGCGGCCGTGGGTGCGGATACCGCCTATTGGCTGGCGCGCGCGGGCGACGGCTGGGCGACGAGCGAGGCGACGCGCGCCGCGGCGACGCCGGATTTCGGCGCCGTCAGCCGCGGCGTGGTGGACCATGTCGCCGCGAGCGGCACGCCGATCGCGATCCTCGACGTCGCGTCTGCCGAGGAGTGGCGCGAGCGCGCGAGCGTGCAGGCGCTGGGCCTGCGCACTGTCTGGGCCGTGCCAGCGGGGGCAGAGATCGTCTACATGGACGCGCCGCGCGCCGACGAGACGGACCCGACGGCGGCCCTACCGCTGGCCGCGGCGCTGGTGGCTTACGGGCTGGCGTTTCTGCCTTAGCGACTTCAGCGGCGCCCGCCGCTCGCGCCGTAGCTCGTCCCGTAGCCGCTCCAGGCGCCGATGCCGCCGTCACCGTCCGTCGGTGCGAACGACACCTGGGCGACGAACTGATCGAACGTCAGCGAGCGTGGCGCGCCGGTGGCGTCGATGACCGACACCGTGCGCTTCTTCTCGTCGACGTCCTTCACCATCGTCATGTGGGCCCCGTCCGGCGTCCGCATCGGCACGAACACGCCGGGGAAGCTCTTCTCGCGGGATCCCCGCAGGTGTTCCATCACCACTTCCATGAACGTCGGCACCTCATCTTGCTGCCCCGACCCATCGATCGAATGGTCGTAAGAGCGCTGGTGCCGGCCCTCGTCGAGGCGTGCCTGGAAGTCCGCGAGCGCCGCGCTCGGGTCGAGGGTGGGCGCCCGCAGCGTCGCCCGGTTCAGCCGGGTGACGGCCTGCTGGCCCAGCCCGTCATAGGTGGCGCCATCGGCCTTGAGCGACTTGTCCCGGGCCAGATCGTAACCATCGACGCCATTCGCGAAGTCCATCAACGCCGCCTGGACGGTGGCATCGACCCGCGCCTCGGGCCCGAAGCCGGCGCCCTTGATGTACGTCCGGTTCGCCTCGCTCACGACCGCCTGGCTGCCGTCGGGCAGGTTGCCGCCGCCGCCGCGGACCATGTCGGCCGCTGTCACGAAGTACAGCCCGGGATCATTCAGGGCCATCGCCTTCTGGGCGGTGGCGGCCGCGCAAGTGCTCGGGCCGATTTGCTTGATGTTCGTGTCCGGGTCGAGGATCTGCCCCATCAGCACCTGGGCGACGTCGGCGTCGACGAAGCGGTTCTCGAGCCGCCAGACGATCTGCTCGCCGAGGGTCTCGCTGCCGCCGCTGGACCAATCGAGCTTGCCGGTGCCCTCCAGCCTGCGCATGAGATCCACGCCCTCGGGCGGCATTCCGAGCTCGGCCGCGCGCGCGAAGAGTGGCTCGTTGCGTGACGCCGCGGGCGCCGCATCCCAGGGCATGCCGCCGTAATCGCCTTCGTCGCCGACGAGCGAATACGGGCCTTCGTCGTAGCCCGGCATGCCGGGCTGAGGACCGGGCGCCGCCCGTCCCGGGTCCGGCGCCTCCATCGGTGCCGTGCGAGCGGCTTGACGAAGGGCGTCGGGAGCCCCGATCGGGGCCTGTGCGCCGGGACGGATTTCCACAGGGAACCCTCCTTACTCGCGAAGCCCCCTCGCCCGCTCCTGGTTCCAGGGCCCGACCATCTGGTCCACGGGCTCGCTGGCTTCGCCGAACGCGCGGTAGACGTCGAAGATCTGGCCGTTGAGGACCAGGGCGTCCGAGCCGTAGCGGCCGGGGTCGCCTTCCGGGCGGCTGGGGTGGTTGACCACGCGGTAAGCGTCGACGCCCATCGAGCGGATGATGCCGATGACCTCGGTCATGACCTTGTACATCTGCGGGCGGTCGTCGCCGACCGGCATGGCGACCAGGTTCCGATCCTTGACGTAGGCCGCGACCGCCTTGGTCAGTGCGCCCGGGTTGCTCTTGAGCCCCGGGTTGCCCGCCAGAATCTCGTCGGCGGCGGCCTTCATCGCGGCCGTCAGCGGCACGGTGGCGAGCGGCGTGCCGGGATCGGCGGCCGCAGGGCCGTTGACCACCGGCCCGCCGGGGGCGCCGGGCGTCTTCGCGGTGCCCGGCACAGCCTTGCCCTCGGAGCCCCACCACCAGCCGGGGTTGCCGCCGCCGGCGCCGCGCACGACGTCGACCCACTCATCGCCAAGCTCGGTCTCGACGAGGATCTTGTCGCGGTTCACGCCCTTGATGTTCAGGCCGGCGGCCTTGAGGTCAGGCACCATCTTCTCGAGCAGCGCCTGCGCGCCGGCGTGGTCCTTCACCGAATCGAGCGGATAGTTGGAGGCGACGCGGCCGAACTGGTACTTCACGGTCTGGTGCGCCGGGTTGTTCAGCTTGCCGCCGTCGTAGCCTTCGAGCGGCACGGGGCCGACTGGGAAGGTCTTGCGGTCCGTGGCGAGGCCATTCGGCAGCCGTCCGCCGGCCGCAGCCGGGGCACCGGCGGCGCCCGCAGCACCCGGCGGGAGCGGCACGGCGCCGCCGCCGAGGAAGGCCTGGGACGAAGCGCCGCCCGTCGCGGCCGCGTTGGCGTCCGCTTCCATCTTGTTGAGCTTGGTCAGCCGCTCTTTGAACTCAGGGCTGTCCATGAACCCGTCGCGGAGCTGCTCGCGCGACGTCTTGCCCTTCTCGAGCGCTTTCATGTGCGAATGGAAACCGTCGAGGTCCGGCTCGCGGCCCAGCAGCTCCTTGTAGAGCCCCTTGACGTACTCGCTGTTCGAGACCGGCCGCACGAGCTCGGCGGGCTTGCGACCCAGGGCTTCGGCGCCCAGGCCGCCCGTGCCCCTCAGGCCTCCGGTGCCGCGCAGGCTATCGGTGTTTCGAATCATGTCGGACCTCCTCGTTGGCTGAATCTTCTTGTTGTGGTTGTACCCGGACGGCAACGCGTCCGCCACGTGAAATCATCGCGTCGGCGCGGCAAACCCGTCAGGCCGGCGCATACACACCGATCGGGCGACCGTCGGGCAGGTGCCCCACGACGAACGGGACCTTGCTGCGGCGCTCGGCCATGACGGTGGGCAGCTTGTTTTCCCAACCGGGCTGCCGCAGCTCCGGGTGGTAGCACCAGGCGTGCATCATCGCGAGTGCCGCCTTCCACTCGGGGGAAGGCCGGAAGATGCCCAGGTCGTCCCAGTGGCCGCTGCCGATCCCGAGGCGCTTTTCGACCTGTTGCATGAACATGGCCTTGGTGGCCTCGTCGATGAAAGGGAAAGCGCCGGGCGCGCCGTCGACACGCGTCCAGAGGCTCTTGGGGCCTTTCTCGCGCTTGAACTTCAGCACCGCGTCGATGGTGGCCTGGTCGAAGGCGCCGGTCACGGGCACGGGGTAACCATAATCGGTGAGCCAGGCCTGCAACTCGCGCGTGAACCGCGGCTGGGCCGAGCCGGGGCCGAGAGCGTTCTGGGCCTCGTAGGCCTGGGCCTCGTCGACGACCATGTCGTAGTTCCGGCGGGACGGTGCGGCGCCTGCCCGGCGGCAGACCTCGCGCTCGGCGGCCGAGAGCTCGCCCGGCGCGGCTGGTGCGCCCGGCACGGGCGCGGGCAGCGGCGGCGGGGCCGGTGCGGGCGGTGGTGGCGGTGGCGGAGGCAGCGGAGGCGCCGCTGGGACGGGCGAGGCCGGTCCGGGCGCCGCCGGCGAGACGGCGATGCCGTCGGAGCCCCACCACCAGCCGGGGTTGCCCGAGCCGGCGCCGCGGACCACGTCGACCCACTCGTCACCGATCTCGGTGGTGACGAGGATCTTGTCGCCCTTCACGTCCTTGACGATCATGCCGGCGTCCTTGAGCTCGGGCAGCATCGCGCGCAGCAGCGCCTCGGCGTCGGCGTGGTTCTTCACGTGGGTGAGCGCGTGGTGCGACGCCACGCGGCCGAACTTGTACTTGGTGGTCTGGTGCGCCGGGTTGCGCAGCTTGGCGTCGTCGTAGCCTTCGAGTGGCACAGGGCCCACCAGGGCACGCACGGGCGGCGAGGCCCTGAACGTGTCGCGGCCGAAGGCGGCGGGTGCCGGGGCCGCGGGCGCGGCGGCGGCCGGGCGCGCCGCGGCGGCGTTTCCCGCCGCCTGCACCATGAAACTGAACAACCGTGACGCGCGAACGTCGAATCCCATCTCGCTCTCCTCCGGGCTCGGCTCCGCGTTGATCATCGCCGAGCCGGGGAAAAGCTGGTCCTAAGTGTCCGCTAAGGGATTTCGTGTTCGTGCTAGCCGCGACCGCCGCGGCTGCCGGACGTGGACCTGCCCGTGCTGTAACTGCCGCCGCCGCCGATGCCGCCGTCGTCGCCGTGGCGCTTCGCGACCATGTCGCCGAACTCGAGCTTGCTCGTGGTCCGCGGATCGCCATTGGCGTCCATGTAGGTGACCGCATCGGTCGTCGGATCGATGTCGCGCACCAGCACCATGTGTTCCTGGCCTTCGGGCGTGCGGATCGGCACGAAGACGCCGGGCTGGCCGGCGCCCTTCGCGCGGGAGAGCGCAGGCGCGATGGTGTCGACAACCATCGCGCTCGGGTCCTCGAAGTCGGCGCCCTCGCGTTCATTCATGAAGTTCTTGCGGGTCAGCATGTTGTAACGGCTTTCACCGGAGGTGCGGTCCATCGTGGGCGCACCGAGCAGCGCCTGGTTGAGGTTCTTGGCCTGGTCGAAGTTGAGGCCCTTGTACTCGGTGATGTCGCCGTTGGCCTTGCGCGAGACGTCGTTGCCGATGTCGAAGTCGGCGTCGCCGTTGGCGTAATCCATCAAGGATGCCTGGACCATCAGGTCCATCTTCTTGTCGTTGGCGAGCCCCTCGCCGTCGATCCAGGTGCGGTTCGCCTGGCTGAGCTTCACCGTGTCGCCATTGGGCAGCCGGCTCTCGCCGTGGCGAATCAGGTCGGTCGCCATGCGGAAGTACTGGGCCGGGTTGGTGATCGCCATCGCCTTCTGCGCGGTCGCCGCCACGCAGGAATTCGGCTGGCCCTGCCAGATCTGGCCATTCGGGTTGCCGATCTGCTCGATCACCGCGCTCGCGATGTCGATGCCGGTCTTGTCGGAATCGGCCAGCAGCGTGGCGACGGAGTCGCGCAGGTTGCCCCAGGTGGGGTCGATCGCGTCGAGCATGCCCGCTTGAGCGAGATTCTCGAGCGTCTTGTAGGCCGCCGGGGAGAGGTTGGGCTTCGCGACGCCCTCCAGGAAATTCTTGGTCTCCTGGCTGCTCTTGTCGACGATCGCCTGGATCGTCTGGCCCCGCTGGATCTCCGCGTCTTCAGCGGCCCAGGGCACGTCGCCGAGCTCGCCGTTCGCGGCGTTCGTGCTCGCAGCGACGGCCGCGGCGGTGGTGTCCGGCGGGGGCGGCGCCGCAGGGGCCGGCGCAGGCGGCGCGATCGCCTCGGGCGGCGGCGGCGGCGGCGGTGGCGGAGGCGGGGGCGGCGGCGGCACCGTTTTGGGCAGCGAATTCTCGACGGGCATTCCGATCCCTCCCTCAAGCCGGACAGCGAACGCGCTGTCAACCAAGCGTTATGAATATACCCGGAAAATGTTAGGAGCGACGCGCAAGATTTCACCCCCTCGCGCTATAAGATTAATGTGTGGTTAAATTCATAACCCGACCTTCAGGAGAGCCGCGCATGCGTAACATGATGACTTTCGTTTGCCCCGAGATCGATACGACCTACGATGAGGTCTACCACGAGCTCGCCCAGCACCTCGAGATGTCGGTCGAGGAGACCGTCGAGCGCTTCCAGCCCGACGACGCGGTCGCGCGGCTGCGGTATCACCGGCGTCAGGCCAAGCGTCGCGCGGTGTTCCAGGAGCTCGCCACCGAGCTCGACGTCGACGTGACGACCGTCTTCGCGGCCTGCTCGGTCGAGGGCGCGCAGATCTTGCTCGACGCGCTCGACGCGAAGCGCTACGCGTCCGTCTAGCCCGATTCGTGCCCCGCGGGCGCTGGCCTCCTGGCCAGCGCCCGCTCTGTGTGGGTAAATAGGGCTCGATATGGCCGAACTCAGACCCCCGATCGTCACGCCCACCGCCGCCCAGCGCCGCTCCGAAATCGCTTCGATCCTCTTCAAGCACGGCCTGGACACGTTGTTGTACCAGCTGAGCCTGGTGGACTTCCTCCCGGCGACGTTGCGCGGGCGGCTCTCGAAGTACAGCGTCACGGCCAAGAACGTCACCGACCAGGGCGAAGAGGTCGAGCTCAAGCTCCCGCTGCCGCACGTCGTGCGCGTGGTGCTCGAGGAGCTCGGCCCCACCTTCGTGAAGCTCGGCCAGGTGATGTCGACGCGCGCGGACCTGCTGCCGCCGGCCTACATCCAGGAGCTCTCGAAGCTCCAGGAGAAGGTCACGGCGATCGACTGGGCGCTCATGGAGCCGGTGCTGCTCGACGAGTGGAACGGCAAGATCCGCGCGCGCAACCTCGGTGAGCCCGAGGCGCGCTCGGCCCGTGAAATCTTCATCGACTTCGAGCCGCTGCCGCTCGCGGCGGGCAGCATCGGCCAGGTCTACACCGCCAAGGTCCTCGACCCGATCACCAAGCAGCCGAGCAAGGTGATCGTGAAGCTGCAGCGGCCTGGCGTCGACGGCACGGTCGAGGCCGACCTCGGCCTGCTGCGCGACTTCGCCCGCACGCTCGCCAAGAACTTCGAGTGGGCGCGTTTCTACAACCTGCAGGAGATCGTCGAGGAGTTCTCGGGCGTCATCCGCGGCGAGATGGACTTCACGCGCGAGGGCACGAACACCGAGATCATCGGCCACGCGCTCAAGAAGCACTACGCCAAGCAGGTCTCGACGCCCAAGGTGTTCTGGGATTTCTCGAGCCACCGCATGCTGACGCTGGAGTTCGTCGACGGCGCGAAGATCTCGACGCTCTTCCCCAGCTACGTCGCGACCCCCGGCGCCCCGGCGACGCTCAACCTGACGGACGAGCAGAAGAAGCTGCTCGCCCAGACCATCACGAACGTGTTCCTCCAGCAGATCTTCGTGGACGGCTTCTTCCACGCCGACCCGCACCCCGGCAACATCATGGTGCGCTGGGACTGGAAACTGAACCGGCCGGAGCTCGTGATCATCGACTTCGGCATGGTCGGCCGCATCGACCCGCGCTCGCGTGATTTGTTGATCGACTTCCTGCTCGCGATCGTCCAGTTCGACGCGGCGCGCGCCACCGAGCGCATCCTCGAATACGGTCAGCCGAGCCGCAACATCGATCGCCACGCGCTCGCGACGGAGCTCGATCACCTGCTGCGCTCCGTGCTCGGTAAGCCGATCAAGGAGGTCGAGGTCGGCCAGCTGCTCCAGCAGATCCTCAACCTGATGGTGCAGTACCGCGTGCGGATGCCTCCCAGCTTCCTCATGATGGCGCGTGTGTTCGTGACGATCGAGGGCATCAACCGCCAGCTCGACGACGAGTACATGCTTATCAAGGTCGCCGAGCCGTTCATCATGCAGACGATGACGGACCAGTTCTTCGCCCAGCTGAACCGCCAGGAACTGGCCCGCACGGCGATCGATTGGCGTAACATCGCCGTGCGCACGCCGCGCCAGCTCGACGACATCCTCACGCAGGTCAACGCCGGGCGGTTGCGCTTCGAGCACAACGTCATCGGCACGGAGCAAGTCAACCGGACGCTGGCGGTGATCGGCAACAAGATCAGCTTCTCGCTGCTGGTCTCGTCGATGATCCTCGGCGCGGCGATCGTCATGCACGCGCCGACCACCTACAAGGTCTTCGGCTACCCGGTGGTCAGCCTGGGCATCTTCGTCGTGTCGGCGCTGATGGCGATCTGGCTAATCGTTTCAATCATGCGTTCTGGCACGCTGCGCCAGTAACGCGACAGGCGGGGCGCTCGCCCTGCCTCAGCGCTTGCCCGCGGTCTTCTTGCCGGGGGCGCCCTTCTTGCCCTTGGCGTCCTTGCCCTTGGCGCCCTTTTTGCCCTTGCCGTCGTCCTTCTTGCCGCCGCCGAACAGCGCCATGATCGTGGCGAACAGGCCGCCGCCGCCGGCCTTGGCGTCCTTGCCCTTGCTCTTCTCGCCGGGCGCTGTGTAGTGCTCCTTGAGCACCGAATGCTTCTTGTCCAGCTTGTAGGCCTGCTCGAAGGCCTTCTGGGCCGGCGTCTTGAGGCCCTGTTGCGTGTAGGCGAGGCCGAGATAGGCCGGGTAATCCGCGACGTGGGGGTCGAGGCGGGCGGCTTCCTTGTAGTGCTGGATGGCCTTGGCCCAGCTCTTGGCCTTGTGGGCGATCTTGCCGAGGTCGAACTGGTTCTGCGCCTGGTTCCTGCGGGCGTCGCTGACGCCTGTATCGTCCTCCATGGGCGCGGTCGGGACCTTCCCCCCGCCGGCCGCGCTCGCGGCCGCCCCGCCCGTCGCCTTGGCGCCTCCGCCGGGCGCCGGGCCGCTGGCCCCGGCGAAGCCGAGGCGGCGGGCGAAGTCGTATTCGGCGCGCTCTTCTTCGTCCTTCAGGACGTTGTAGGCGTTCGTGATCTTGCCGAAGCGGTGCGTGGCTTCCTCCCGCTTGGCCGCATCGTCCGGGAAGCGGTCGGGGTGGAGCTCGATGGCGAGCTTCTTGTAGGCCTTCTTGACTTCCTCGGGCGTGGCCGATTCGTCGACGCCGAGAAGCTCATAGAGGTCCTCTTCCCAGAGGTTGTCCAACGAAGGCTCCTAATCCTATGCGAGCAGCCGCTTGGCGGTATCGATTCGCGTGGTGTAGTCCGTAGCGAAGAGGTCGTCGCGGACGGCGCGGTCCGCCGGCCGGATTTCGACGACCGGCCCGAGGCATCGGATCACGGTCTGGGTCACGGGGTGATGGGCCCATTGGAGGATGGCTTCCGGCCGCATCCGGGCGGCCTGGCTCCAGTATCTTTGGGCAGCGCGGTAGTAATCCAGGCCATCGGCGTCTTCGAGAGCGACGCAACAGTGACCGGCAAGCTCGAAGGCGATGCCGAGGCACGCCATCTCCCCGTTATCTACCCGGTCCAGCCCATTGATATTCCTTATAGCCTCCTCGACGAACAGCAGCGCGCGCCGGATAGCCGCTCGCCCCGTACGCTGCCGGCCTGAGCGGTGGTAAAGCGCCCCCGCGCGCAGGAGGTCGTAGATGACCTGGTGGAACGAGCCGAAGCCCGTGATTTCGTAGTTCACGAGCTCGTCGCCCGTGAAATCGAGCCCGAGCTTGTGCTGCGCCACGATCTCGAGGCCGCGCGCGGCCTGGTAGAACTGTCCGAGGTCGACCAGGTGCGTGACGACCCGCGCGACCTCGGCGTCCGAGGTGCGCAGCGCCAGCAGGATGGCCTGGTTGATCGCCTGCTGGCTGGAAACGTCCACCGGTTGACCGTCTTCACCGGGAATCCACAGGTCGAAGGGACCTGACGCCTGCGGCTCATGGCTACTGAAGTCCATCGAGAAACATCACCTCCCAGGTCGTCCGCGGTGGCCGAAAGGCACGCCGCGCCTACATTCCCTATACCCAGAGCTAGACCTTCGCAGACAGGCGGAAAATCTTGCGGACGTAGGCGTCCTGCTCGGCCGTGAGCTTTCGTCCGGTCTTGACCTGCTTGGTGACGGTTCCCACCCCCGCCAGGTAGGAGGCCAGGACGAGCTCCCAGCGGCTGGGGTGCTTCTCCCAGACTTTCCCCAGCCAGGCCAGATACCGGGTGGTCGCATAGACATTCTGTTCCACGTCGAACGGATCGGAAATCCCCATGTCCTTGGCGGTGGCCGGCATCAGCTGGCCGAGCCCCTGCGCGCCGACCGGCGAGACCGCGCGCGGGTTGAAGCTCGACTCGGTCGCAATCAGCGAGACGACGAGGTGGACCGGCACGCCGTGGGTGCCGGCCTGGCGGGCGATCGCCTCCGCCTGGCGCTTGACGTCCGTGGCCGTCAGGTAGGGGTTGTGCATCATGATGAAGACCGACAGGCGCTCGACCGGAATGGCCGAGCGCGCAGGGTCGAAGCCGGCCACCCCCGGATCGGCTTGCGGTCCGGGATTTGGGTCGTCGCCGTACTGCGCCATGCGCGGGAAGCAGCCGGCGAGCGCCAGGGTAGATACCAGGAGCAGGGGAAACGCGGCGCGTCGCATCGGGTATACAATACCCGGCCAGGCCCGGCGCTGCCGTAACGGTCATCACCGGCCCCAGATCCGCTGCGGCGTTGGTTTGCCCGGATTTTGCCTGACATAACGAAAAGAACGAGAGTCCATGCTCGAGCGAATCGTCTCCTACGTGAACGAAAACCCCGGCGCCACGAACTTCCGCGTCGCGGAGGCGTTCGGCATCACGCGCGGGATGGCGGACCGCTACCTCGAGATGCTCGAGGACGCCGGCCACTTTTTCCTCGACCGCCCGGCCGACGTGTGTACGGGCTGCTCGACCACCGGGCCCGCATCGCGGCTCAACGCCTTGGCTGAAGCCGCTCGCGCGAAGAAGGGAACAACCTGACGCGCTGCGTCGTCATCGTTTCATGTGACCAGGTTCGCTGGGCCATGTGACCAACGTCACATGTTTTATGTGACAGCGGTGAGGGGGTCGGGTAATGGGGCTTGATACGATGAATGGTGGCATCGTCGTCAGCGCGACGCGCGGGAGGGGTTCCATGGACCGGCGGACTTCCGTTACTGGATGTATCGCGATGCTGGGCATCATGTCCGTTTCGACGGGCTGTGCCGGCCGCGTGCCGGGCCAGGCTTCGGCGATCGATTTGCGCGCCGTGGCGCCTTATGCGAAGCACCTCGCGGCCAGCGGCGACAAACGCGCGATGAGCGCGTTGACGGCCGTCGCCACCGCGTCCGACCCCAGGCTCGCCACCGATCCCAGGGCCATGGCGCTCGTGGATCAGAAGTCGGGCGACGCAGCGTCCCCGCCGACCGCCGCAGTGGCGGGCGCCGCAACGGCCGAGGCCGTCAAGCTTGCCGCTCCGGGGGCCGTGACCCCGGCCGCCGCGGAAGCCGCCGCGAAGGCCGTCGAAGTACCCAGCACCGAGCCGGTCGTCGCTCAGCACCAGGCCGCCCCGGCCTCCGCCGACGTGGCGCTCGTCGACCCGACGGTCGCGGCCGCGAAGGCTGACGCCGAGCCCCCGGCGCCCGAACTCGGGTTCATGATTCCGGGCCTTTCGGACCTCGCGGCGGCGATCGCGCCCACCCCCGAGGTCAAGGTGCTGTTCCAGGATTCGTTCGAGGACGGCCTCGCCGCCTGGGTGTCCCGCGGCCTCGGCCAGCCGGACGCCGACGCCCGGTCGGACGACGACACGGTGGTGCTCGCCACCAGCCGCGCCCGCCGCTCGCTGTGGATCAAGACCCGCTCGGAGATCGACCTCGGCACGAGCGCCGAGCCGCGCCTGCGGCTGGCCTTCAAGGGCGAGTCCGTGGCGCTCAAGGCGGTCTGGGAGACCGAGCATGGCGCGTTCACGGAGGAGATCCTGCTCGCGCCTATCGAGGCCGAGGACGTCGCCGACGACGCGCCGCTCGAGTTCGACCTGACGGCCCTCAAGCAGCGCCCCGGCCACCTCGTGCTGGTCGCGCGCGCGCCCAAGGGCGGCGCTGCGGCGCCGATTCTGGACGGCGTGACGATCTTCGACGCCGCGGCCCCCCTGCCGGAGTAAGGGCAAGCGTTTAGTACGGCACGTCCGTCAGCGCGAAGGTCGGCGGGTTGGACGTCAGGATGTCGTGGAAGTACCACGTGCCCGGGTGGGTCCACGACTTCGTGATCGACCCGCCCGGCGGGATCGGGCCCGAGTTGTAGGTCGCGCCGTTGAACCCCGTGAACGTGTGCGGGGACGTATCGATGTTGACGATCGTCGTCGTCGCCCCTGGCCGGATGTAGACGTGGTTCGGCGTGAACACGCCGCCCTTGCCGACCGTGACGCGCACGTTGCCGGTCACGAACACGGTCCCCGCCGGGTAGCAGGTCGTGCCGCCGCCGGGCGCCGGCGTGGCGCTCGGGCAGATCAGGCCGGTCGAGCTCGTGGGCGTGGGCGTCGGGGTTGGCGTCTTCACCGGCGTCGGCGTCGGCGAGCTCGGCGCCGGGGACGCGGTCGTCGCCTCGCCCGTCACCCGCAGGTGGTAGATCGAGAAGTGCGCCAGCGGGCTGGTGGCGCGGTTGCGCCAGAAGACGCGCAGGTACCGCCCGGTCGTGCCCGCAGGCAGCGCCTTCACCTCCGGGTTCCAGGTCGTGTTGAAGAGGCCCGAGCGCACGGTCGTCCAGGTCGTGCCCGTGCCGGACACCTGGATGTCGAAGGTGCCGGCGTTCGGCGGGGTCTTGATCGTGATGCTCGAGAGCTTCGCGCTGGCCGCGAGGCCCGCCACGGCCCAGCTCGTGGCGTTCCGGTAGCCGCCGTTCGCCCACTGGGTCGCGAGGTCGGCGTCGAGCATCCGCGTGGCCGGAAGCCCGCTGGCGGTGCTGTCGACGGCGATCGTGGCGATCGGCAGGTTGCCGATCGCGAGCAGGTGCAGGCGATCGGCGTCGTTCACGTCGCCGATCGCCGGCGGCCCGGGGGGCGCAGGCGTGGTGGCTTGCCCACGGACGGGCTGATGCTGCGGAGCCCATGGATGGGCGGGAGCAGTGCAGGCGGCCAGGAACGCCAGCGTGGCGAGCGCGGCCCCGCGGATGAACGGACCCCGGCCAACGGACGTGCGCATGGCGACCTCCTTCACAGCAGTGCTGGTCGGTCCCATCGTGGATCGGCGGCGCCGGCTCGGCTGGAAGGCGGGCCTGCCGAAAATTCGCCGTTCAGTTCGTCAGCGACCAGCCGCGGGCGTGCGCAGCCAGGTATCCAGGAACGCCTGGGGATCGGCCTCCCTGGCGACCGTGTCCTTGAACCAGGCGACCGTCTGGCGGAGGTCGCCGCCGAGCCGCTCATGGGCCTGCTGGAACCGGTCGAGGCGGTTGTAGTACGTCCGGTAGGAGATCAGCGACGCGTTGTTGAAGGCCGAGCCCGGGAAGTGGCGGAACTGGTGGCCGTTCATCCGGGGCTGGTAATGCTGCTCGAAGCGCGTCTTGGCCCAGGCGAACACGGCTTCGCGCTCGGCGATCTTCGCGTCGCGCGGCCTGTCGCTCGCGTAGAGGTCGTCGAGCTTCGCCGAGACCTCCTGGACGAAGTCCGTGAAGACGGCGTTGTCGTTCACCGTGGCGACCGAAGCCTTGAATGCGGCGGAGTCCTTGCCGCGCGTCTTCGCGAAGAAATCCTGGGCGCCCTGGTTGCCCACGAAGGTCGCGAAGCCCTCGTTGAACGCGGCCTGGCCGGCCAGGTAGAGCGTCGCGTGGGTGGTCTCGTGGATCACAATGTTCGCCAGCGTGTGCGGCTCGTAGCCCAGGAACGGCGAATAGACAGGATCCGGCAGCCAACCGAGGGTGCTGAAGGCGGGCACGCCGCGCAGGATCGTGTCGTAGCCCGCCGCCTTCAAGGATTCTTGCTCCGACACGGCGTCCGCGCGGTCGAAGAAGCCCTTGTAGGGCACGTGGCCGATGATCGGGAACCACCACAGGTAGGGCTCGAGCTTGTCCTTCGGCGCCGCTGAGACGACGTACGTGACCGCGTCGCGATCGAGCTTCACGAGGTCGTCGTAGTTGGGCGTCTGGCGCAGGCCGATCTCGCGCTCCGCGTAGGCCTTGGCCGCCTGGATCAGCGCGAGCTTGTCGCGCAGCGCGGCGTCGGACTTCGGATCGTTCATCACCGTGCTGACCGGCGTACGGCGCCAAAGCAGGTCCGCCTGGCCCGCCCCCTGCTTCAAGAGGTAACAGCCGGTCAGGGGCAAGGTGGCGAGGAAAGCGAGCATGAGTCGGTATGAAGGTCGCACAGGCGGCATGGTAGCATGGGCGGCCTCAGGCCCCCCTGGTCGCTTCTGCGAGGACGCTCCATGACCACCACCTCCGACGTGCCCGTCACCACCATCGCCCGCCTCGCCGATCACGTCGGCGCCGAGGTCGAGCTGCGCGGCTGGCTGTACAACAAGCGGTCCAGCGGCAAGATCCAGTTCCTGATCCTGCGTGACGGCTCGGGGACGGTGCAGGCCGTGGTCGTGAAGAAGGAGGTCGACGAGGCCACCTGGGACGGCGCCGCCGCGCTCACGCAGGAATCGAGCGTGAAGGTGCGCGGCCTGGTCCGGGCCGATGACCGCGCGCCGGGCGGCTTCGAGATTTCGGCGACGGGGGTCACCCCGGTCCACGTGGTCGAGACGGAATACCCGATCTCCCACAAGGAGCATGGCGTCGACTTCCTGATGAGCCACCGCCACCTCTGGCTGCGCACGCCGCGCCAGGCGGCGATCATGCGCATCCGCCACACGATCATCCAGGCCCTGCGCGGCTTCTTCGACGATCGCGGCTTCACCCTCATCGACGCGCCGATCCTCACGCCGGCGGCCTGCGAGGGCACGTCGACGCTCTTCGAGACCGACTACTTCGGTGACCCCGCGTTCCTGTCGCAGAGCGGCCAGCTCTACATGGAAGCCGCGGCGATGGCGCTCGGCAAGGTGTATTGCTTCGGCCCGACCTTCCGTGCCGAGAAGTCGAAGACCCGCCGGCACCTGACCGAGTTCTGGATGCTCGAGCCCGAGATGGCCTACGTGGACCTCCAGGGCAACCTGGAGGTGCAAGAGCAGATGCTCGAGCACGTCATCCAGACCGTGCTCGCGAAGCACCGCCAGGAGCTGGTCGAGCTCCTCGAGCGCGACGTGGCGCGCCTCGAGAACGTGAAGGCGCCCTTCCCGCGCATCACCTACGACGAGGCCCTGCGGATCCTGGCCGAGAAGGGCCAGAAGGTGGAATGGGGCGACGACTTCGGCGCGCCCGACGAGACCGCGCTCGCCGAGTCCTTCGACAAGCCGGTGTTCGTGACGCATTACCCGACGAAGGTGAAGGCTTTCTACATGAAGCCGGATCCCGAGCGCGAAGAGGTCGTGCTGTGCGCCGACCTGCTCGCGCCGGAAGGCTACGGCGAGATCATCGGCGGGTCGCAGCGCATCGACGATCTGGCGACGCTCGAAAGGAAGATGGAAGAGCACGACATCCCGAAGGAGCCGCTCGAGTGGTACCTCGACGTGCGGCGGTATGGCTCGGTGCCGCACAGCGGCTTCGGCATCGGCCTCGAGCGCACGGTGGCCTGGATCTGCGGGCTGGAGCACGTGCGCGAGACGATTCCGTTCGCGCGGATGTTGACCCGGATCTACCCGTAGCCACCGCCGCAGAACGCGGGAATCGGCCCGGAGGCGCGAAGCGGCGTATCGGGCCACGGAACGGCTTTCGCGTGTTATGTGCGGTGTGTTAGGTCACATCGGCCAAGGGTCATCGTTTTCTATGATGAGTCCCCGCCCGCTCGCTTCGCGTTAGAATAGCGAATGGTCGCTCGTCCGTTCTGGACGGGCCGTCAGTTTTCCGGCAACAACGGGTATAAACCCTGTAATGCTCTCGGTTTCGAGGGTTGGTTGCCTGGAGGTCGGCTTCGTCCCGTGGCCTTCCATCGGAGGTTCGTCGTGTCATTGAGCAAGGTCATCGCCACGTGCGCCGTGGGCCTGCTCGGCTGTATTGCAGCCTCGCCAGCCGCCGCCGCACCCGTCTATCCCGCCGCGCCGGCCGTGAAGGCCCTCGCGGCCGTCGTGATCGACGCCGATTCGGGCCAGGTGCTGTTCGAGAAGAACTCGCATGCCCGCCGCGCGCCTGCCAGCACGACCAAGATCATGACCAGCCTGCTCTGCATCGAGAGCGGGCGCCTGGACGAGTACGTGACGATCAGCGAGCGCGCCGCCTCGATCGGCGAGTCGACGATCTACCTCAAGAAGGGCGAGAAGCTCAAGCTGCGCGACCTCACTTACGGCGTGTTGCTCAGCTCGGGCAACGACGCCAGCACGGCGGTCGCCGAGTTCCTCGGCGCAGGCTCCGAGGCCCGCTTCGTCGAGATGATGAACAAGAAGGCCCAGCAGCTCGGCCTCAAGGACACCCACTTCAACAACCCGCATGGCCTGCCGACCGAGAACCACTACTCGTCGGCCTACGACCTCGCCATCCTGCTGCGCGAGGCCACCAAGCAGCCGGCCTGGAACGAAGTCGCCGAGACGAAGTGGAAGAAGATCCCCGGCCAGGGCAAGGCCGAAGGCCGCACGCTCAAGAACCACAACAAGCTGCTATGGAACTATCCCTACGCGACGGGCGGCAAGACCGGCTTCACCCTGGCCGCCGGCCGCTGCTTCGTCGGCTCCGCCAAGCGCGATGGCCGGCAGGTCATGCAGGCCACGCTGGCCTCGCCCGACCTCTGGCAGGACTCGCAGAACCTCCTGGCCTATGGCCTCGAGCACTTCGAGAACGTGGTCGTCGCCAAGAAGGGCGAGATCGTGGGCACGGTGCCGATCCAGGCCGGCGGCAGCCGGATGGTGGAGGTGATCGCGCCGCGTGACGTCACTGTCTGCCTGCCGCGCGGCAGCGTCGACAAGAGCTCGCTCCAGCAGGTCTGGCAGCTCCCCGACGAGCTGATCGCGCCTGTCAACGAGAACCAGCCGGTCGGCCAGCTGATCGTCCGCCAGGGCGAGCGGGTGCTCCAGACGGTCCCGCTGGTCGCCGCGGCCTCGGTGCCGGTGGCCTCTTCGCCCTGGGAGACCCTCACCTCGTGGTTCTTCCCCGGCATGTTGGCGGCCTCGGTGCTCTCGCTGGTGCGCCTGCAGGACGTGCGGCGGCGCCGGAAGGTCAAGCGCCGCGTGCGCCGGATGCCCCAGCCGCTTCCGCCGGGGGTGCGCCGGAATCCGGCGACGGGCAAGGTCTATCCCAAGAAGGCCTCGTAAGACAACTTTGAATCGAAAGGGTGCGCCGAAAGGAGCACCCTTTTCATTTAGAAAATCTCGGGGAGCCAGGGCGTGGGGCCGGCGAACGCGGTGCGCAGCAGGGCCAGGTCGGCGTCCGAAGCGTCCAACAGACCCAGGCCGCGCACGGCATGCGGATCCAGGTAGCCGCTGTACATGGCCGCCAGCCCGCGGATGTCCACGTGAATCGTCGAATTGGCCCCCAGGCGCACCGCGGCGCGGCCCGCCTCGATGGTGAGCACGATCGGGCGCTCGTTTTCCGGGACCAACGGGTCCTGCACCGCGATGCGGAGCTCGCAGGCGAAGCCCGCGGGCCAGCCGCGGGCCTCCAGCGCCGCCTGCACGTCCGCGATGCGCAGCATCCAGGGATGGTCGACGGCGGGCGTCATGCGCGGCTCCTCGCCCGCCACGAGCAGCGGGTCGTTGGGCGCCGCATGCAGCTCGACCTGATCCGCGAGCGTGCGGTGGGCCGCGAAGAAGCCCAGCAGCCGCCGGCGGGCGGCGGGGGTGGCAGCGACCCAGTCGCGCACCTTGAGCCGGTAGCGGCGGCTGCCGCCGCTGGGCTGGGTGTAGATCACGTAGCCTTCAGGGCCGGCCGGGCCTTCCAGCAGGTACGCGTAGACGAGGTTGCCCGCCCCGTCGCCGGCGATCTGGCGGAAGACGCGCGCCCAGTACCAATCGCTGCGGTCGAGGTGCCCCTCCGCGCGGCGCGCGTGCAGGTCGTAGAGCTTGCGGATGGCCGCCATCGCGGCGGCGTCGCCGAGATCGAACGCGCGCAGCGTGAGGCCCTTCTCCTCCCGGTTTTCGTCGGCGCCCTCGCCGTTCAGGGGCAGCCGCCAGGTCGGCCAGGCGCCCGCGACCTCGTAGCCCGAGCGCCGGTAGAGCGCACGGGTGGAGGGAAACAGCGTCGAGATCGCCCAGCCGCGCTCGCGGTGTTCGCGCACGCAGGCGTCCATCAGGAACCTGCCTGCGCCGGCGCCGCGCACGTCCGGGGCGATGCCCACGATGCGCACGCCGCCCATCGGCACGGAGCGGCCGCCGAAGTACTGGCCGCACGGCTGGATCGCGAGGCCGCCCACGACGCGGCCGGTGCGGCGCACCAGCCGGAGGTTCGCGACGCCCTCCTCCAGGCCCGGGCTGCGCGAAGCGTCGGGCGGCACCCCGAACGATTGCGTGAGGATGTGGTGGAAGGCTGCGACCTCGCGGTCGTCGGTGGGCTTGCCGTAGGTGAAAGGTGCGCTCATGCCCGCAGCCTCTCAGAGCGGCCGCAGCGCGGCCCGGGCGGGGGCACCGTCTGGGGCCTCCAGCTTGAGCGGCAGGCAGGTCAGCTCGTAGTAGCCGGGAACCACGCCCCGCAGATCCAGCCCCTCGACGATCAGGCAACCCGCGCCCAGCAGGGTGTGGTGGACCGGGAAACCGCCCGAGTCGTCCTGCTCGATCGAGAGCGCGTCGATGCCGATGAGGCGCACGCCGAGGCCGACCAGCCACTCCGCGGCCTCGGGCGTGAGCGCCTGCCAGACCTCGCCGCCCTCGGGCGTGCCCCAGCGTGCGCTGTTCGGCGTCTTGAGCAGCACGCGCTCGACGAAGCCGTGCGACGGCCAGGCCTCGAGCAGGTGCTCGGCGTCGATCGCCCCCTCGGCGACCACTTCGATCACCCAGGCGGGGCCGTTCCAGCGCGCCAGCGGGATCTCGGCGAGCGTGGCGCCGCCGCGGACGAAGTGGGCCGGCGCGTCGACGTGCGTGCCGCTGTGCGAGCCCAGGCGCAGGCGGCTGACGTGGCAGGCGTCGTTCTCGAGCGACATGACCGTCTCGAGCTCGATGGCCGGATCGCCCGGGTAAACGGGCGTCTTCGGGCCGAGCGCGAGCGAGATGTCGAGCCAGGGCCGCTCAGCCATCGGTCGGTGGGGGCTCGCTGTCGGCGGGAGCGTTGCTGGATTCGAGCTCATCGCCTGCTTCGGTGCCATCGCCTACTTCGGTGTCATCGCCTGCTTCGGTGTCATCGCCTACTTCAATGGCTTCGACTTCTTCGATCTCTTCGAGCTCTTCGATCTCTTCGAGCTCTTCGATCTCGGTCGTCTGGGCGTCGGCTGGTATGCCGACGCGCGTGGGCGGGGGATCGAGGGTGACGGCGCCGAGGACGCCGCCGCGCAGGTCGTGCATGAACATGCGCGCGGCCTTCGGCAGGTCCGGCGCCCCGCCGGGCTGGATGATGCCGCGTTTGCGCGCGAAGCCCTCGACGGAAGGCTCGGGCAATTGCGCCAGCGTATCGGGCGCGACGCGGGTGAGCAGCTCGATCGCCGCCGGGGCCACCAGGACCGGGTCATAGGCCTCGGTGCTGACCGAGCCGATCATCGCGAGCTTGAGGGCCAGGTCCTGGTCGTCGAGCTTGGGCGGGATGATGCCCGGCGTGTCCAGCAGCTCGAGCGACTTGCCGAGCTTGATCCAGCGCACGTTGCGCGTGATGCCCGGCTTGTCGCCGACCGCCGCCGTGCGTTTGCGCGCGAGCTTGTTGATCAGCGACGATTTGCCCACGTTGGGAAGGCCGACCACCATCACGCGGCTGGCGCGCGGCAGGCGGCCGCGGGCGATCATCTTGGCGGTCACCTTCTCCGCCTCGGCCAGCAGCAGCTTCTGCAACACGTTCAGGCCCTGGCCCGTCTGGGCGTTCAGGATCACGGCCGGCTGGCCCGCCTCCTGGTAATGCTTGAGCCAGGCGCGCGTGCGGGCCGGGTTCGCGAGGTCCGCCTTCGTGAAGACCAGCACGCGGGGCTTGTCGCCGAGCAGCTGGCGCGTCACGTCGAAGCGCGAGCCCTCGGGCACGCGCGCGTCGACGAGCTCGAGCACGAAGTCGATCAGCTTGAGCTTCTCTTTGAGGGAATTTTGGGCCTTGGCGATGTGGCCCGGGTACCAGTTGATCAAGGGCATGGGACGTTTATTAAAGCACACTGGGAGGATCGGGTGGAGCAGGCGTTGACGGGTTTGCAGGCCTGGTACGCGGCGCAATGCGACGGGGAATGGGAACATCGCTTCGGCGTGAGGCTGCAATCGCTCGACAATCCGGGCTGGCAGCTCGACGTCGATCTGGTCGATACGGCTGTGGCCGGCCGGCCGTTCGAGCGGGTCGAACGGTTCCGCGACGACGCAGACTGGGTCGTGGCCTTCCGCGACGAGGCGCAGTTCCACGGCGCGTGCGGTGCCCTGCAGCTGGGCGAGATCCTGGGGCTGTTCCTCGACTGGGCCAACGGCCCGGAGCCAGACGCTGGCCCGATCGCCCCGCTCACGCCGGACGTGATCGACCGCGTGAAGACGGTCGGGCTCGATCTCGACCTCGCCGCGCGGTATGGCCCCGACCGCGTGCGTTGGGCGCTGGACGCCCTGGACGCGGCGCGCGTGCGCGGCCCTGTCGCCCAGCCCATGCTATGGCTCGCGCGGACGTTGCAGGAGCACTGGGGCATGCCGCCCGAGGTGGTGCAGCGGGCGCTGCCGTTCGCCGAAGCTGCAGCGGCGGCCGTGCGACCGCCGGACGGAACGAAGTGGGCGCGCGAGAAGGCGTCGGGGGCTCTGTTCACGGTGTTGGATGTGAACGACGTGCGCGTGCAACTCGCAGGCGGGGTCGCCGTGCCCTCGCACCACTGGACGGGCTGGGAGTGGCTGGAGGCGCCGCCTGAGGGCTGGGTGTCGCCTGTGCCGGCGGAGGAGCCGCCAGACGGTGCGCGTCGGGCGGCGTTGGCGCGGGTCGCGGCCTGGGCGGCGTTGCGGCCGCGGACGACGGGGGAGTTGGCGGAGAAGTTGGCCGGCTTGGGGCTCACGGTGGAGGATTGGGAGGCGTATAAACGCTAGGAGAGCAGACGAACCTTGACCGCTGCGAGCGTAGGTCGCGACGATGTGGAGGCTGTGACGATTTTCAACATCCTGCCTAAAGATAACCATTACTTTCAAGATAATTCTTGAAATCTTGGTCGTTGAACTTCAGAGGAACTCGGACCGCCCATTTTGCAAAGTGATAGTTAGCCGCCCATGGGAGGTCACGCTTCGTTGGCTGTGTTGCTGCGAAAAACTTTTCATCTATCTCCTCCACCACGGTGGCTATTTTAATCCTGGCCCCTTCTGGACCTTTCTGAATCAACTCTCCAAGCACGTTGCGATAATCTAGAGAGTTGACCCAGTCGCACTGGTGAAGGCCGTAGCCACCTTCCAAACGGCTGGAAAAACTCTCCCAAACATGCAGATCGTGCTCCAGGTTTTCAAGGTTTGAACCTCTCATTCGGTAAAAATCGCTTATGAAATTTTTCTCCGACTCAGTGAGATCAATTTCTGGCCTGGTGTTCATTATTTCAACTGCCATTTATGTAACAATAGGAAGGTGTCGCCCTACCCCAAGAACGGGCCAGGGCCGCCCTTTCGGGCGGCCCTGCGTAAGACGTGCATTCACGTAGGCATACCGATCCGCTTGTCGATCTTGGAAATTGCTTTGAGAATGTCCTTTTTTAGATCCTTGTCGTCAATCAGCGATTGATTTGCAAGAAACTCTCTAGCTTCGCGACCACCCTTAATGCTCAATGCGGCAACTGCCGCATACGGCATTTCAAGGTAAAATTCCATTAACAACTGGGTCGATCTCTCAACGGGAAGAGCCCTGGCGATCAGCTCCGCCATGAAATACCTTTCACCTCCAAGGCTCTTGTCGAGAATTTTATCAGCTGCCCATTCCCCAATCTTTGCACTCGGCTGTTTGGAAAGACTTTGAATTATTGCCCCTCTAAAGTCATCGGCAATACCCTCATTGCAATCTCGCCATTTGTCGTACAGCCTGAGTAGCGTTTCATTTTCGATCTTCTTCTTGAAAGAGCTGCTCTCTCGAATCAATGTGTCCGCAAGGATTAAGTCATCAATCTCAAGAATATTCTCCCTGACTACTTGTTCGAAGCTATTAGAGTATTCGAGACAATTCACTTGCCAATCGAATTCCAAGGTAGCACCGGCCAGGTTGAACTTCCGTAGCAATTCTTCCGATGTCACCGGAATTTCCCGTAAAAAGTAATGGGCCCCCCCGCAAATTTATGCCAGTCGGGCGACCCTGCGTAAGACGTGTACGTATGATGAAGGGCAGGCACTCAATCGTAACCGCGAATTATTAGCTCTCTAACGAATGGTGAAACGCTTTTGCAATTCTAGAAGTGCTTCAGTTTCTCCACTAATATGCATTGAAGCTAGGGCAAATTCAGTAAATCTTTCTGTGGCTGCATTGATGTCGCCTCCACAGATAGATTTAACGAAATCAGACGGTCCCGCCGCAATATAATAATCCTCTGTTCCGAAAAGAATAACAAATGATTCATTCGCGGTTGTAAACAACTGGCTGAGATAACTGTGACTCTTTCCAAACTCGAAAACCTCTGTGGCGTTTGAGGTTATCAGATACCCTGTTGTACAATCGCGCGTCGCAGTGTCAACATTCAAGGCAATAAAATCACGAATTTCCAATTTTGAGATCGCGCTAGATATCTCTTGCGCCATTTCTCGATTCCCAAAAAGGTGACCCGGTAAAATCACAGAAGACCACGCATTCTTAACCAACGCGCTTTCCTGCAGAAGGCCGTCTGAGCCTACGTACTTCTCGATTATCTCGAAGGCTGCGTTGCTGCTAATGATTGAATCGTCAAGTAGTGTCATTTTTTTCACCAATACCCGATACGTGATCACTAAAGGACTTGGGTGCGGCTCTTTTGGAACGACGCGCTGCGTGAGGCGTGATGCGGGTCCGGCGTCCCGCGCCGCTTGAAGAAATGGGGCCTCTCCGGTAGTTATGAGTTGCTACACAACATAACACCCCGAAGAGGGCTCCCAAATGATGGAACCACAGGAGAGGACGCTTGAAAAGCGGTGGACGGCACCCAGGGCAAAATTCGAGGCCCTGTGCCATCGTCTCGAATCCGACGAGGCTCTCGGCATGAGTCATTCGGGCGTCGAGTCGGTCCTGGACGTCGACGGGAAGGAGATCCTGCGGTTGCTCTTCCAGGATCACCTGGCGCTGCGTGCCGAGCGGGAGACCCCGCCGAGCACGGCGCTCGTCGGGCGCGACAGCATCGCGCGCACCTATCGTCGCCGCCACTGCCGCCCGCTGGAGACCCTCTTCGGCACGGTTGAGGTCTCGCGCCTGGGGCACGGCCAGCGCGGCATGGAGAGCTTGCATCCGCTCGATGGCGAGCTGAACCTGCCGGTCGAGCGGTACTCGTTCGGCGCCCACCGCCGCGTGGCAGAAGCGGCCGCGATGGGGTCGTTCGACGCGGCCGTCGCGACGCTCTCCGCGACCACGGCGGCGTCCGTGCCCAAGCGGCAGGCCGAGGAACTGGCCCGGCGAGCGGCCCACGACTTCGAGGCGTTCTACGAGGCCAAGGCCGAGATCGCGGACAAGCCCGGTGCGCTGGTGGTGATGAGCCTGGACGGCAAGGGCGTGGTGATGCGCGTCGAGGACCTTAAGGCCGCCACCCGCAAGAAGGCCCAGGCCACCAAGCACAAGCGCATGAAGCGGCTCAGCCCCGGCGAGAAGCGCAATTCCAAGCGCATAGCCACCGTCGCCGCGGTCTACACCATCGACAAGCACCCGCGCACGCCCCGCGAGGTGGCGGTGCCGACGCCCGGCGAGCGGAAGCCCGCGCCTCGACCGGTCGGGAAGCGTGTCTGGGCGAGCCTGGAGCGGCCCATCGAGCAGGTCGTGGTCGAGATGTTCGAGGAGGCGTTTCGCCAGGACCCGGCCGGCAAGAAAACCTAGGTCTGCCTGACCGACGGCAACCACACCCAGATTCGGCTGATGAAGGAGCGCGCTGCGACCATCGGCGTGCGGCTGACGATCGTGCTCGACGTCATCCACGTGCTCGAGTACCTCTGGAAGGCCGTCGCGGCGTTCCAGACGCCCAGCACGCATGAGGCCGAGGCGTGGGTCACGGAGCGGCTGTTGCGCATCCTCAAGGGCGAGAGCGGGCTGGTCGCCGCCGGGATGCGCCGGTCCGCCACGAAGCGCGGGCTCTCCAAGGCCGCGCGCAAGGCGGTCGATACGTGCGCCGGCTACCTGCACAGCCATCGCGAATACCTGCGCTACGACCGCTTTCTGCGCCACGGCTTCCCGATTGCCACCGGCGTCATCGAGGGCGCGTGTCGCCACCTCATCAAGGACCGGATGGACGTGACGGGCGCGCGATGGAGCCTGCCGGGCGCGGAGTCGGTGCTGAAGCTGCGCGCGCTCAAGTCCAGCGGCGACTTCGACGCCTACTGGACCTTCCACGAGGTCAGGGAACTGGAGCGCAACCACACCAGCCAATACGCCACCATCATCCCCTTCAAGCGGCCCGAGCGACGGGAACGCGAGGAACTATGCCGATGCACAGCTTGACGCTCGACCGTCATTCTGAAAGATCTGCACCCATACCATTTCGTGAAAATGCGACACCAGTCAAGGGATAGCGTTCTCCAGGATCTCCGGGTCAATGCCACCAGGAACGCGAACCTTTTTTGCCGTCGCATTTTCACGCAAACCAATTCAGTACCTGATCTTGATTACGTTCGTGCCCGAAATGGACTTTATCAAGGGTTTCAGTACCGATGAAACTTGTATTTCAAGTGTAGGCCCACCGGTTGGACCAGAACTAAATGAACGGACGATCACGTTGGTGCCATCGATGAATGACGCCATCTCTGCTGGTCCCTTTGGGCTCCCAATTGGTTTCCAAGTTCCACCCCCAACACGATTGATGAAAATCGTGAACTCTTTCTGTGCCTGTGTGTAACCACCGGCCTTCCGGAAAATAGTAGAACTACTCGCTTTTTCTAATGTCGCTCCATTGAGGACGCTTTTCGTCGCCAATGCTAGCTTTGCCGCTACCGCGCTGATCTTTGCGGCATCAGCGGCCTTCTTGGCATTTCCAGGTTTGGAGGAAATTACCTTTACGCCATCAATGAAGAGTTTCCAGACGTACTTTGCGCCAGCAGCCGCTGCGTCGCCCTTTCCTCCCCCACCTCCACTGATTGTTATTCCAAAAATGTAGACTTCAGCGTCGACACCTTCGGAAAGTGAATCATTTCGAAGTCGCAGGGTGTATTGATCATCTTCAAGAGAAAACTCGTCCTCAGTACCTCTATTAACGACGCCGTCCCAGTCAATCGTGGTGTTTCCAGAACCCGTTGCAATCGTTCCCCAATAGTCGACACTCAGGGTCCAACTTCCTTCGGCTCTAACATTTATTGTGTTACGCTCCGTTAGAGGTGGAAATGCGGCCTCTGCATCGAAGCTGAGTGGCGTTTTGCTAGGCTTCGGAGTGGGCGTCGGGATGTGGGTTGGCGTTGGTGAGGGCTGTGGAGTTGACGTCGGCGTTGTTGTCGGATTCGTCGACGGCAAGGGAGATGTTCCTCCCTCGGAACCTCCTGTCCCGCCGGTACCGCCGCCAGAGCCATCACCGCCAGTACCACCGGTACCGTCTCCCCCCGTACCGGGCGTTCCAGAGCCAGAGGGGCTAGGCGAAGGGCTACTTGTACCGGGCGAGGGCGAACCGTTCGGGTCTCCGGAACTACCCGGCGAGGGCGAGCCATTGGGATCACCAGAGCTACCGGGCCCAGGCGTACCGTTCGGGTCACCGGAACTACCAGGAGAGGGAGAGCCATTCGGATCGCCACCTGAGCCCGAACCGGACCCGTCGGAAGGCGAAGCACTCGGCGCAGGAGAGCCGGTACCGCCTGTGCCACCGCTCGAAGTACTCGGGTCGGGCGTGTCCCAGGTGAGGTTCAGCCAGGCGCACAGAGCAGGCTGCGACTTATAGTTCGTATTCCATCGGAGCCAGTCGTTGGCGGAGAAGTCGCCGTAGGCATCGGCCGTGGCGTTGAAGTTGTTCACACCCGGCTTGAAGAGACCGGCATGTTCGGAGCTTGCGAACCCCTTCCAACCGATGCTGCCCATGGCATTGCCGAAGGCAGGGTAGGCCGATGCATAGGTGGCGGTTACGCCATTCACATTGAAGTGATAGCTCTTGACCTCGGTGTATCCCCAGTTCAGTTCGCCACTCGGGTTCACCGCGTTTTCCGGCAGGTTCATCACCGTGAAGAAGGAGGCGAACCCGTTCCAGTCGACCTTGCCGCCGTCATCGACGACATCCGTGTCCCAGTACCAGCGGAAGGAGGTGTAGTCCGGCAAAACCCGAACACCTCCGAGGTCGAGGAATTGCGCGATGTGGTACTTTCTGACGCTGCCATCCGCCCACCATTCGATCGGCGCCGCCGCAGCCAATACCGCATCTTGCGGCGTGGCATCGTTTACGCCCAGGAGCTTGTAGCTCCGGGTGAATCGGATCATGTACGGACGCATGTCCCGCTTGACTTCGGTCGCCTTGGTGCCGGCTTCAAGCGCCTGGCCGACAGGTTGCTGAGCGGCACCGGGCCAAAGGCCGCACGATGCGAGCAGCGCCACGCTGGTGGTGGCGGTGACAAACCTGGCGAAGAGCCCCCTGCTTGCATGTCCGAAGTTCAAGCGCGTCCATCCTCCCGTTCAACTGTCGGTTGCTTGGGAGATAATACCCCTGATTTTCGACCCACTAACATGTTTTGCCGATGGTTTACTGAGGGGACTCGCTTGCCATTGTCCTCGGCAAAGCGCATGCCGTGCGAGGTGGTGTCTAATCGTCGAGCTTCCGGCCCTTGGAGAGCTCTGCGATGTGCGAGGACAACGTGTTGAAGTCGCATTTCGCGTCGTTCAAGCGGCGCACGAGGCCGACGGTACAGCCCACGCCGGCCACCGCCACGATGCGGTCGGCATGCAAACGGCCTCCCGACTTCGCCTCGGCCTCGTCGAGCAAAGCTAACAGGTGCGTAAACCGGCTGGCGTGGCCGCTCTCAGCCTGCCAATAGATCGGCATATCGCCCCGGACGGGCGAGGTTACCTGGTAAATCTGGAAATCCTGGGGTCCCACTTGAGCGCGGCGCCATGCGCCTGCCACCAGCCGGCCCCGCCCGCGATCGCCTCCCCCGCCAGCCGGTCGCCCAGCAGCCGCCCGAGCGCGAAGCGCGCCTTGTCGCCCACCGTCACGCGGCCCCAGAGCTTGCCGTAGCCCCCCTCGACCGGCAGGTACGGCGGGATGGCCTTCAACACCTCGCGGGTGTCGTTCGCCCGCGCCAGCAGCGCCTGAATGACCGCCTTGTCGCGCGACGCGACCAACCGCGCCACCTCGCGGTCGTAGTGGGCGCTGGCGTCGCTCAGCATCGCGGCGGGTGGCGCGATCTCGTGCTCCTCGTGGAGCTGGGCGACGATCGCGAGCAGGTCGCGGGTCATGGGCGGCGGTAGAAGTCGGCCGGCGTGCCGTAGGCCGGGTGGACGTCGTGCGGCCGGTGCAGGTAGATGCCCCAGGCGCCGAACTTGCTCTCGATCCAGGTGGGGTTGCCGGTCTCGTCCACGGCCCGCACCACGCCCGCGTGCGATGGCGCGCCCTGCTCGTCGCGGTATATCACGAGGTCGCCCGGGTGGACGCGCTGGGTGTCCGCGACGCGGCCCCAGCCGCGCATCGCGAGCTGGTACATGGGCGACTGCAGCCAGCGCGGCATGGCGTTGCGCGCGAACGGGTCGGCGAGGTCGCCTGTGCCCTTCGTGAGCGCGTAGGAGAAGCAGTTGGTCCAGTCCGTGTCCGGCATGTTCGCATCCGCCGGCACGACGACCTTGCCGCCCGCCCGCACCACCGCCTCGTCGACCTGCGCGACGTACGCGGCCGAGGCCTGGCCCTCCTGATACCGCGGCAGCCGGAACTGGTTGCGCGGCGGGATGCCCCAGGGCTGGCGCGCCGCCTCGCCGGGCACGGCCGGGGCCGCCGGGATGGTGACCAGCCTGCCGTTCTCGGCCCCCTGCCCGCTGCGCCCGTGCCAGACCTGCACGTTCCGCCCGTTGGTGATCGTGATGCGGCCGTCGAGCGCCACCATCGTACCGGCCGGGCGCGCGCCGTCGTAGAGCTCGACCCGCGTGCCCTCGGCCCGCCGGATGCGGCCCCGTGTGGGGTCCACCGCCACGGTCACGTCGGCGGTGCGGTAGAGGACGAGGCGCGCGTCGCCCACCAGCGCGATCCGGGCGCCGGTCTGGGCGAGGCGGTTGTTGAGCGTGAGCAGCTCGCCGGCGCTCAGCCGGGCCAGCTGGCTCGCCAGACCGGGCCACTCGGCGATCGTGGGCTCCTGGCCGGCGAGCAGCTTCTGGAGCGGGCCAGAGGCGGGCGAGAGGGCGAGGCCATCGGCGGCCCCGCCGGCGACCACGGGCGCAGGCGCGCCGGCAGGCTCCGCGCGGCGCTTGCGAGGCGTCGCGCCGAGCGCCTGGCTCAGCTTGTCCGAAATGCCCTGGGTCACGCGCCCTCCGGGGAGGCCAGGTTCACCCGCTCTTAACCCATGTGACGAGCGGCCTTACCACATGACCTACCCCGGCTCGAACGTCCCGAAACCCTAGGTTGCGGCCTCGGCCAGGCGGCCTGCCGTCTTGAAGGTCAGCGCGTCGTTCACAACCTCCGCCCGCACCCGATCGCCGGCCTTGAACCGCCCTTCGAGCAACGCGAGCGCCAGCGGGTTCAGCACGTGGGTCTGCACGGCGCGTTTGAGCGGCCGGGCGCCGTAGAGCGGGTCGTAGCCGGCGCGGGCGAGCCACTCCTTGGCTTCCTCGCTGAGCTCGAGGGCCACCTTGCGCTCGGCCAGCCGCTTGTCGAGCGAGGCGAGCTGGAGGTCCACGATCGTCTTGATCTCGGCCATCGTCAGCGCGTGGAAGATGATCACGTCGTCGACGCGGTTGAGGAACTCCGGGCGGAAGTGGCCGCGCAGGGCCTCCATCACGCGCTCGCGCACCAGGTCGGTGTCCTGGCCCGCGGCATCCTGGATGTGCTGCGCGCCCAGGTTGCTCGTCATGATGATCGCCGTGTTCTTGAAATCGACGGTGCGGCCCTGGCTGTCCGTCAGGCGGCCGTCGTCGAGGATCTGCAACAGCATGTTGAAGACGTCGGGGTGGGCCTTCTCGATCTCGTCGAAGAGGATCACGCTGTAGGGCCGCCGGCGCACGGCCTCGGTGAGCTGGCCGCCCTCCTCGTAGCCGACGTAGCCGGGGGGCGCGCCCACCAGGCGGCTGACGTTGTGCTTGTCCATGTACTCGGACATGTCGAGCCGCACCATCGCCTGGTCGTTGTCGAAGAGGAAGCCCGCGAGGGCGCGCGCGAGCTCGGTCTTGCCGACGCCGGTCGGGCCCAGGAAGATGAACGAGCCGATCGGGCGGTTGGGGTCCTGGATGCCCGCGCGCGCGCGCCGCACGGCGTTCGAGACGACCTCGATCGCCTCACGCTGCCCGACGACGCGGGCGCCGAGCCGATCCTCCATCTTGAGCAGCTTCTCGACCTCGCCCTCGAGCATCTTCGAGACCGGGATGCCGGTCCACTTCGAGACGACCTCGGCGACGTCCTCCTCGTCGACCTCCTGCTTGAGCAGCTTGCCCTTCTTCTGGAGCTCGGCGAGCGCGGTCGTGCGCTCGTCGAACTCCTTCTGCAGCGCGATCAGCGTGCCGTAGCGCAGCTCGGCGGCGCGCGCGAGGTCGCCCTCGCGCTCGGCCTTGGCCGCGCGGGTCTTGGAGTCCTCGATGCGCTCCTTCACCTGCGAGATGCCGCCGATGTGCTCTTTTTCCTGCTCCCAGCGGGCGCGCAGCGTGTCGCGCTCGACCGTGATGGTGGCAATGTCCTTCTCGATCGTGGCGAGGCGATCGCGGGCCCCGGCGTCTTCCGGGTCCTTGCCGAGCGCCGCGCGTTCGATCTCGAGCTGGCGGAGCCGCCGCTCGAGCTCGTCGAGCTCGGTGGGCAGCGAGTCGATCTCGATGCGCAGGCGGCTCGCCGCCTCGTCGATCAGGTCGATCGCCTTGTCCGGCAAGAAGCGGTCCGCGATGTAGCGGTGCGAGAGCACGGCCGCGGCCACGAGCGCGGAGTCGAGGATCTTCACGCCGTGGTGGACCTCGTAGCGCTCCTTGAGGCCGCGCAGGATCGAGATGGCGTCGGCCACGTTGGGCTCGCCGACCAGCACGGGCTGGAAGCGCCGCTCGAGCGCGGCGTCCTTTTCGATGTGCTTGCGAAACTCGTCGAGCGTGGTCGCGCCGACAGCGCGCAGCTCGCCGCGCGCGAGCGCGGGCTTGAGGAGGTTGGCGGCGTCCATCGCCCCCTCGCCGGCGCCCGCGCCGACCAGGGTGTGCAGCTCGTCGATGAAGAGGACGACCTGGCCGTCGGAATCCGAGATCTCCTTGAGCACGGCCTTGAGGCGGTCCTCGAACTCGCCGCGGAACTTCGCGCCGGCGATCAGCGCGCCCATGTCGAGCGCGACCACGCGCTTGTCCTTGAGGCCCTCGGGCACGTCGCCCGTGATGATGCGCTGGGCGAGGCCCTCGGCGATCGCCGTCTTGCCGACGCCCGGCTCGCCGATCAGCACCGGGTTGTTCTTCGTGCGGCGGGACAGCACCTGGATCACCCGGCGGATCTCCTGGTCGCGGCCGATCACGGGGTCGAGCTTGCCGAGGCGCGCCTGGGTGGTGAGGTCGCGGCCGTAGCGCTGCAGCGCCTGGTACTTGTCCTCGGGGTTCTGGTCGGTGACGCGCTGGGTGCCGCGCACGCTCTGCAGCACCTGGAAGAGCCGCTCCTTGGTGACGCCCATCGTCGTGAGGCGCTCGGTGGCCTTCGACTTCACGGACTCGTCGGCGATCGCGATCAACATGTGCTCGGTCGAGACGTACTCGTCCTTGAGGCGCTGGGCCTCTTTCCAGGCCAGATCCAGCGCGATCTTGAGCGCCGGCGACAGGTACTGGCTGCCGGTCACGCCCTGCACCTTGGGCAGGCGGGCGAGATCCTCCTCGAGGCCCGCCGCGAGCGCGTCCGGGTTGACCTCGAGCTTCTTGAGCAGCGGCCGCACCACGCCTTCGCGCTGGTTCAGCAACGCGAGCATCATGTGCTCCGGCTCGATCATCTGGTGGCCGTGGCGGTCCGCGATCTCCTGGCAGGCCTGCACGGCCTCCTGGGCCTTGATCGTGAACTTGTCGAGGCGCATCGGATCCTCCTTTTGCTTCCTTCTGGGAAAAATGTAGATCCTTAGTGTGGTGCTGTCAAGTGATGTGATAAGTGAGGCCCAATCCGTTGATGCCAGGCCACATTAAACGATCTTTATCGCAAGCTTAACGTCATTTCCCCCGGGCTCGCCGGATAACCAAATCAGGCCCTGGTGGCCCCGCCCGTTCCCGATCCAGGAGGTTGGACCGATGATGAACCAGAAGCTCGTGCGCATCGCCTTCGCCGGCATGACGACGCTCGCCCTTCTGACCACCGGCTGCGGCGGTGGCACGCCGAACGGCTACGACCCCTACGCGACCGACCCTTACGGGACCGATCCCTACGGCTCGGACCCCTACGGTGGCTCGACCGGCGGCAGCTACGGCTCCGACCCGTACGGCGGCAGCACCGGCGGGAGCTACGGCGGCGGCTACGGCGGCAGCACGGGGGGCAGCTACGGCGGCGGCTACGGCGGCGCGACCGGTGGCGGCACCTACGGCGGCTACCCCACGGGCGTTCCGGTCCCCGGGACCGGCGAGCTGAAAGTCGGCGGCCTCGACAAGACCTCCAAGGGCATCCTGTTCTGGAAGAAGCTCGTCGTGACCGGCCAGGTCCAGAACCCCAGCCAGGCCGTCCTGTCGGGCGAGGTGCAGATCAGCTTCACCAAGAAGGGCAAGGTCGTCGAGACGCAGACCGAGTTCGTCACCGATCTCGCGCCCGGCCAGTCCCACAGCTTCACGGTCACGTCGAAGAAGTCGGCCGACGACGTCCAGGTCTCGGTGACCTCGCAGCCCGGCCAGTCGGCCGGCGGCTATGGCGGCGGCTCGGGTTACGGCGGCGGCACCGGCGGCAGCTATGGTGGCGGCTACGGTGGCTCCACGGGCGGCTACGGCGGCAGCACCGGCGGGAGCTACGGTGGTGGCTACGGCGGCAGCACGGGCGGTGGCTACGGCGGCTCGACCGGCGGCGGCTACGGCGGCGGTTACTAACGATTCCCCTCACCTCACGGAGCACAGCCATGTCCCGGCCCCCCACGCGGCTTATCGGCGCGATCCTGCTCACCACCCTGGCGCTCGCCGGGTGCGGCCGGGTCACGGCGGTGGGCCCCTTGCCGCCTGCGCCCTCGACGGCGCCGCGCAACGTGGAGGCGCAGCTGCCGCTCGACGCGCAGCCTTCGGTCCCGATCGGCCCGGCGATGGTCGGCCCCATGGCCGCGGCCCAGCCCGGCGCCTGCGAGGCGCTCGCCGGCTGCGACGTCCACGCCCAGCTCAAGGTCGGCGACCTCCAGAAGAAGAAGGCCGGCTTCCTGTGGCGCAAGCTCAAGGTGACCGGCCAGGTCACCAACCGCGGCGCGGCGGCGCTGTCGGGCGAGATCATGATTCGCTTCAAGAAGAGCGGCGGCGTCGTCCAGAGCGAGTACGTGGCGATCGCCTCGCTGGCGCCCGGCCAGACCCAGTCCTTCACGCACCAGTCCGCGGTTGCCGCCGACGACGTCGAAGTCACGACGCGGGCCCTTTAGGCGCCTGCGTTTCAGTCTGTCGAGCCCTTCGTCAGGCCGGCGGGGGGACGTTGTGCGTCTCCTGATCCAGCGTCATGCTGACCTCAGGGAACAGGTCCCACCAAGGAGGTCTGAGATGGCGAAGGATTGGGAAATCGAGGGCAAGAAGAAGAAGATCGCAGGCAAAATCCAGGAGTTCACCGGCGAGATGGTCGGTGACCGGTCCGAGCAGCTGAAAGGCAAGGCGAAGCAGGCCGCCGGCGAGGTCCAGGAACAGCTCGGCCAGCTCGGCCACAAGATCGACCGCGAGACCCGCACCGACGATCGCGATCGGCGCTAGTCACCCCAAACGCACGAAGCGCCCCCGGCCCCCGGCCGGGGGCGCTCGTTTGACAGCCCTCGGGGCCCCTTCTAGAATGAACCGCCACACATCGCCGCACGACCAAGGAGTCCCCGTATGCAATCCATCTCCCTCCGCCGCCAGGTGACCATCGTGGCCATCGTGACGGAGCAGTTCCGCCAGCAGGCCACCGCCGAGCTCCAGGCCGGGCTCCAGCAGATGGACATGGAAGCGCAGCAGCTCGAGTTCCAGGGCAAGCGCGCGCTGACGGATTTCGAGAAGCGCGGGGCCTCCGGCGCCGAGCTCGAGAACATCAAGGCCCAGATCGAGGAACAGCGCCAGCGCATCAAGGCGCAGAAGGCCGAGCTGCTCGCCAAGCTCGACATGATCGGCAAGCTCGACATCGGCAGCGAGTTCATCCAGGGCAACGTCGACAACTTCGTCGACGTGAAGGTGGGCGACCACATCTACGCGAAGCTCGCGAACCCGCAAATCATCGTGAAGGACGGCATCGTCCAGGAAATCCGCGGCGAAGATTAGCTCGGCGGATCAGGCCAAAAGGCTCACTTCGGCGAGGTCCTCGGCGAGCAGGCGGATGCTCTGCTCGTGGACCGGGGTGAGCTCGTAGTTCAGCAGCGCGTAGTAGGCCTCGACCTCGCTGGTCGGCACCGACATGCGCGCGCTGGCCTCGGCCACCACCTCCGGGAGGTGTTGCAGGCCGATCTCCTTCGCGCGCGTGAAGAGCTCGGCCAGCGCCCGCTGGTCCTCTTCCGGCAGCGATCGCTGCACGGCCCACACGCTGGTGACGACCGGCGTTTTCATGATGTGCCACCAGGCCTCGCCGAGATCGAGCTGGAGATGCGTCTCGTCGCGGCGCGCGGCCTGGACCGCGCGATCGCCGATCTCCAGCACGGCCGGAAAGCGTTCGAGCAACTCGTCGAGCGAGCCCTCGACCTCGACGTATTGGGCCTGGACGCCGAACATGCGGTGCAGCAGCCACTGGATGAGCGCGTTCGCCGTTCCGCCGTACTTCGGCAGCGCGATCGTCTCGCCGCCCAACTTCGCGAACGAGCCGTGGCTGAACAGCACGGCGCTGCCGACGCGGCCCCAGGCGCTGACCGAGACGTTGGGCACGAGGTTGTAGCGGTCCCGCCGGCGGATGTACTCGAGCGTCGAGATCGGGCCGCCGTCGAGCTCGCCCCGCGCCATCAGCTCGTCGAGCTCGCCGGGCTTGCCGCCGACCCGGCGGGCGCCGCCTGCATCGAGCAGGCCGTGCGCGAACGGCCAGCTGATGGGCAGCCCGCTGATGAAGTTCAGCTCGCCGATGGCATGGGTCTTCGTCGACACAGGGCCCCTCCGGATAGGTGCAGGCAGACCCGATTATACGCCTGGCCGCTCCGCGCGGCAACGGCCCGGACCCGCGTCCCGCCCGCGCGGCGATTGGTTCACGCCCAGCTGGGTAAGAAGGACTCGTCCGGCCCCCGAGCCGCGCTACTCCGCTGTTCGACCCTTGATGACCACCGAGCTCCTCGATAACCGTTACAAGGTCCTTCAACCCCTCGGCGAGGGTGCGATGGGCATGGTGTATTTGGTCGAAGATGGCACCACCGGCCAGGCCCTGGCCATGAAGGTGCTCTCCCGCCAGGTGGAGGCGAGCGAGAAGTCGTTCCTCCAGCTGAAACAGGAGTTCCGGGTGATGGCGCAGCTGCGCCACCCGAACTGCTGCGCGGTGTACGACTACGGCCAGCTGCCCGATGGCGCGCCGTTCCTCACCATGGAGCTGGTGCCGGGCCACGGCCTGAACGAGATCCTGCCGATGACGGCCGACGCCGTGCGGCCCGTGCTCGCGCAGCTGCTGCTCGCGCTCGGCTACGTCCACCAGCTGGGCTACGTTCACTGCGACATCAAGAGCGACAACGTCCGCGTGAAGCCGGACGGCACGCTCAAGCTGATGGACTACGGCCTGATGGAGGTCGCCGGCCGCTCGGGCGCGCCGATCCGCGGCACGCTGGCCTACCTGGCGCCCGAAATCGTGAAACGCGGCCCGGTCGACCGCCGCGCGGACCTGTACTCGGTGGGCTGCCTCGCCTACGAGATGCTGGCCGGGCGGCCGCCTTTCGTCAGCACCCAGGTGATGGAGATCCTGCGCGCCCACGTGTCGACGCCGCCGCCGCCGCTCGGCTCGCTGGTGAAAGGCCTGGATCCGTCGCTCGAGGCGATCGTCATGCGCTTGCTCGCGAAGGACGCGATCGACCGCTACCAGTCGGCCTACGAGGCCCTCGAGGATCTCGGCGTCGAGGTGCCGGCCGGCATCGGCGGCAACTTGCTCAGCGCGCCGATGGTGGGCCGCGACGAGCCGATGGAAACGTTGGCCGGGCACCTGCCCGACCTCGCCGCGGGCAAGGCCGCCGGCGCCTACCTGGTTTCGGGCGAAGGCGGCATCGGCAAGAGCCGCCTGATGGAGGAGCTGCGGTTCCGCACCCAGCTCGAGGACGTGCTCTTCATCTCGGGCCTCACGCCCGAGCGGGCGGCGATGCCCTACGGCCCGTTCGTGGAAGCGCTGCGCAAGCTGATGCCGATGGCGCGCGCCCATGCGGCCGACACGCTCGGGCGCCTCGCGCCGGTGCTCGTGAAGCTGCTGCCCGAGCTCGCCGTGCCGCCCGCGCCGGACCTCGATCCGCCCAGCCGCGAGAAGCTGCGGCTGCAAGACGCGATCGCGACCCTCCTCCGCGAGGTGGCGACCCGCCGCGGCCTGGTGCTCGTGCTCGAGGACTGGCACCGCGCCGACGCGCTCTCCAGCGAGTTGCTCGATTTCACCTTGCGCAACGTCACGGACGCGCCGCTGCTCACAATCGTCACCAGCCGTCAGTTGCCTGCGCCTGCGCCCGCCTGGCTCGCCCGCGCGCAACACCTCGAGATCGGCCCGCTCGATCCGCGCGGCCTCTGGCGGATGGTCACGGCGATGCTCGGCGCCGAGGACGTCGGCGCTTCGTTCATGCGCCAGGTGTCGGACTTCGCGGGCGGCAACCCGTTCATGGTCGAGCGCCTGCTCGAGCATCTCGTGCGCGAGGGCGTGCTCGTCGCGACGAAGGGCAAGTGGAACACGCAGCTCGAGCTCACGCCCGAGCACCTGCCCCACGACCTCGGCGCCCTGCTGCTGCGCAAGCTCGACGCCCTGAGCGAGCCGGCCCGCGACCTCGCACGCACGGCCGCCGTCATGGGCGACAGCTTCCGGATCGACGAGCTCAAGATCGTCGCGGGGTGGCGCGACGACGAGCTCTTCGACGCCCTCCAGGCCCTCGAGATGGCCCAGGTCCTGGTCACGAACGAGGGCGGCGCCTACCGCTTCGCGCAGGCCCAGCTCCAGCGCCAGCTATACGACATGCTGCCGCCCGAGACGCGCGCGCAGGTCCACGCCGCCGTGGTCGTGGCGCTCGAGGAGCGCTTCCACGGCATGCGGCCGGTCGACATCGCGCTCGAAGACATCAACGCCCTCGCGACCCACAGCTTGCGCGCCGGCGCGACCGACAAGGCGATCCTCTACGCGCTCGAGGCCGGCAACCGGTCCGCCGCCCTCTTCGCGCTCGCCGACGCCGAGCACTTCCTGACCGAAGGCCTCGCGCTGCTGCGGCTCGAGCCCGGACAGCGCTGGCGCCGCCAGCTGCTCAGCTACCTGCAGGCCCTGGGCGACGTGCGCCGCGGCGCGGGTCGCGCCAAGGACGCCAAGGAGGTGCTGGCCGAGGCGATCGACCTCGCCGAGGAGCTCGGGCTGCAGCGCGATCTGGGCCGGCTGCTGGCCTCGCAGGCCAAGGCCTGCACCGTGACCGCCGAGTACCCGGTGGCGCTCGAGTATGGCACCCGCGCGGTGATGATCAGCGAGGCCGCGGGCGACGAGTACAACGTCAGCCGCTCGCTGCTGGTGGTGGGCCGCGTCAACTTCTTCATGGGCAAGCTGCCCGAGGCTTTGGCGCTCGCCTCGCGCGCCGTCGAGATGGCCGAGGCGTCCGGCGATCTCACGATCATGGGCTCGGCCTTCGCGTTGGCCGGCTACTTCCTCGTGGCCTCGTCGGATCCCTCGAAGATCCCGCAAGGCATCGAGCAGCTCGATCGGTCGTTGGCGTTGTTGCAGGAGACCGGCGACAAGCTCGGCCTGATCAACTCGTACAACCTGCTCGGCAACGCCCAGAACCAGCTCGGCGACCACCTCGACGCCTGGAAGTCGTTCACGCACACGCGCACCCTCAGCTATGAGGCCGGCTCGCGGTCGGACGAGGTGGTCGCGGTGATCAACCTCGCGATCACGGCGCTCGATCTCGGCAACCAGCGCGAGGCCCACGTCCGCGCGCTCGAGGCCGAGGAGCTCTCGGCCAAGTACGTCATCCGCTTCACGCACGGCTACGCGATCGCCCTCGCGGCGCTCGCCTCGGTGTTGATCGGCCAGGGCGACGACGTCGCGAAGCGCTTCGACCAGGCGCTCACGATCACGCGCGACATCAAGAACAAGTACATCGAGGCGCTCATCTTGCAATACCAGGTCGAGGCGTTGCTCGAGCTCGGCCGGCTCGACGAGGCGCTCGCCGCCGGCAAGGCGCTGCGCGCGATGATCGACGAGACCGGCAACGCGGAGCCCGAGACGCGCCTAAACGCCCTGATGGCGGAGATCCACGCGCAGCGCGGCGAGCTCGAAGACGCGAGCTGGCGCGCGGACCTGGCCTTGCAGGCTTCCACGACCTCGCTGGCGAAGGGCATGCAGGTGCGTGCGCTGCGGGCGCGCGCGCTGGTGGCGATGGCGCAGGGTTCCTACGAAGGGGCGCGCGAGGACGCCGAGGAGGGCCTCGCGATCGGCCAGGCGATCGGCACCAAGTACCAGAACGCCTTGCTCTGCGGGTTGCTCGGCGAGCTCGCGCTCGCGACGCGCGGGCCGGACGCGGAGGCGCACTTCCGCACGATGCAGGTGCTGGGCGGCCAGACGGATGCGAAGCTGGTGGACGCGCTGGCGCGCTTCGGCCTCGCCGCGGCGAGGCCCTATGGCCCCGAGGCCGGCGCGCTGGCGGACGGCGCGCGCGAGACGCTCGCGGCGCTGGTCGCCACGCTGGCGGAGGACGACCGGACGGCGTTCCTGGCGAGCGCGGAGCGCGCGCGGGTGATGGCCGGGGACGTGATCGGCTTCTCGCTGCCGCTGGTGCCGGCCGACCGCGCCGTGGCCTTCGTCGGCTGGCTGCGCGCGTTCCACGCCCACCAGGGGAGCGGCTAAGGGATCAGCGACGCGCGGATCAGGTTGTTGTTCGTGTCCGCGACGATGAGCGCCCCGAACTTGTCGAGGCCGATGCCGCCTGGCGAGTTGAACGTGGCCGCCAACGCGTTCGCGCCGTTCTGGTTGCCGGGCGTCCCGCTGCCCGCCAGCGTCTCCACCGTGCCGTCGGGGCGAACGATGCGGATGGCGTGGTTGTTCCTGTCGACGACCACCAGGTTGCCCGAGCCGTCGAACTCGATGTCGGTGGGCTCGGCGAACGCGCCGGGCAAGCCGTCCGCGCGGCCGGCGGTCGCGGTCGGCGAGCCGGCGACGACGGTGGGCGTCGGGTCGGTCTGGATGCCGGCGGCCACGGCCATGACCCGCCCGTCGATGGCCAGCTTCACGATGCGGTGGTTGCCCGTATCCGCGACGTAGACCTCGCCGTTCGGCGCGATCGCGATGCCCTCCGGGCGGCTGAACGTCGTGCCGCCTTCGCCGAGCAGCGTCGGCTGCGTGTCGAGGCCCGGCCGGAAGTAGCCGATGCAATCGAAGCCGTAGGACGTGAACCAGATCGTGCCGTCCGAGGCCACCACGACGCCATGGGGGTCGAGGGTCTTGGTGGCGGTGGCCATCCGATAGACCTTCAGGTCGGTCTTGTTGTGCTTGTAGACGATGATCGCGTTGTTGGCCGCGTCCGCGATGTAGACGTTGCCGGTATCGCCCGCGATGCCCCGGTAGTTGGGCAGGGCTGGGCCCGCGGGCCGCTCGGAGTTGGTGATCCAGGCGTTCAGGCCGGCCCCCTGATCGAGGTACACCTCCTGGGTGCCAGTGGTGATGTAGCCCTTCGTGCCGCTGACGTTGGCCACGATGTCGCGCGGCAGCGTGACGCCGGAACCCCAGGTCGACATCTGCAGCCCCGCATAGCTGGCCGGGGGCGGTGCTGCCTGCGGCGCCGGGATGAGGACGCCGACCACCACGCCCAGGATCTGCGCGAGCAGCCCCAGCGCGCTCGCGGCGGCGAGCGCCGGCGGGTTCGGCTGGACCAGCGTGGGGTCTAGCACCGTGACGGCGGCCTGGGCCGGCGCTTGCGTGAGCGCCGCCTTGGCCTTGGCCACGAGCCGGTTGTACTTCGGCAGGTACATCTTCGTCGGGTCGATCCGGCCGCGCCGCACGGCGTCCCAGATGCCCGCCGCGACCACGGTCGTGGCGGCGTCGATGCGGACCGAGGTGAGCTTCTTGCCCGGCGCGATCGCCACCGCGTAGAGCTTGTACGCGCCCACCGTCGCCTCGACGAGGAAGAACGGCTTGGTGGCCGGAAGCCCGTGCATCACGTACCAGCCGCTGGGCTGGATCGGCACGGCGGCCGAGAGGTAGGTGCCGTCCCAATCGAGCAGCCGGACGGAGCCGCCGTCCAGGACGTTTTCTTCGTACGCCTGAACGGCATACTTGGCCTGGTTGGGCGCGAAGGGCACCTGCACGCCGCCGGCCAGCGAGCCCGCGTCGTTGCCGATCAGGCTGGCGCCGTCGAGGCCGATCAGGCTGGCGCCATCGAGGCCGATCAGGCTGGCGGCGTCCATACCCACCAACGACGCCCCATCCAGGCCGATCAGGCTGCCGCCGTCGAGGCCGATCAGGCTGGCGCCGTCGGCGCCGATCAGGGTGGCGGTCTGCTGGTTCACGAGCGAGGCGCCGTCGAGGCCGATCAGGCTGGCGGCGTCCATGCCCACCAGCGATGCCCCATCCAGGCCGATCAGGCTGGCGGCGTCCACCATCGGGCGGGTGGCGGCGCCGGGCGCCGCCTGGATCATCGCGGGCGGCATCGCGGCCGCCGGCAAGGACTGGTTCAGCGAGCTGACCGCCGTGAACTCGAGCTTCACGCCGAGCAACGAGACGCCTTCGACGTCCGTGCGGACGAAGCCGTCCACCGTGTCGTCCACGCCCACGTTCACGGTGAAGATGAGCTTGCCGTCGCGCACCTGCACGCCATACTCCGCAGCCATGACTTCCTCGTAGGATTGGCCGTTGCCGTGGCTCTTCATGCGGCCGTACGTGCGGAGGATCTTGTCCGCCGACCTGGCCTGCGCCGCCTGCTCAGGCGTCCAGTCACCCGGGTGCGACACCCACGGCGGCTGGCCCTGGCCGTCCCAGCCGCGCAGGTAGGCGGCGAGGTCGATGGTCGCGGTCATCTGGCCGGGCTTCATCGGCCCGTCGACGGTCATCATGAGCCCCAGGCTCTCGGTCGGCGGCGGGCAGGGCAACGGATCGTCGGCATCCTCGCAGGCCGTGGCCTGCACGAGCGCGTAGGCGCGGCCCGCCTTGGCGCGCACCTTGGCGAGGAAGCCGTTCCGCTCGGCCACCGCGATCTCGGTGTCCTCCGGCCTGATTTCGGGCTGGTAGCCGCTGAGGGCGACCTTCGTGCCAGGCTTCTCGAGCATGCCCGTGGGCACCTTGATCGCCACGGAGCTGTCCTTCGCCCTGAGCTCGCCGCCGAGCGGGCCCATCCCGAACGAGACCGCGAGCGCGCGCTGCGGCGAGAGCATGACGTCGTCGTCCGCCTGGCCGATCCAGACCTGCTTGGGCACGTAGCCCGAGACGAAGACGCGGAAGAAGGCGCGGCTGTTCTCCTTGACCTCCCGCAGCGCGTGCTCGGGCATCGCGAAGCGGCCTTCGCGCAGGGTGTAGAACTTGCCGCCCGCCTGCACCGAGACGTCGCCGATCGGCTTGAGGTCCGCGGCCTTGATGCGGAAGTTGCGCCCGCCGAGCGCGATGTTCACGTTGCCCCAGGCGTCGCTGGAGATGCGACCCTCGTTGGCGCCCGGCCGGTTGGTCGCGGTGAGCGGACCGCCGCCCTGGCAGCCCGACACCATGGCGACGGCCAGGAGCAGGGCCGTGAGCGGGCGGCGAGCAGGCGTGCGGCCAGAGGGCATGGGCGACCTCCCGGGTGCGTGCGCAGGCACGCGAATCGAAGCCGAGCGATACGGCCTCGATGCTAACTTACCCGGTTGGTATCACGGGTTCCGTAAAGATCTGCTTAAGCACCCCGCCCGGGGATTCGCCGCTCAACGGCGGCCGTGCACCTCCACCTCGAACACGCCGAAAGCCGCGGACCGCCCTTCCGGGTTGCGCCAGGCCAGGCGCACGGCGCGCGCGCGGGTCGGCGCGGGCAGCGTGAGCGTGGCCATCTTCCAGCTTTCGACGCGCGCCCGCGTGAGGGCGGGCGTGAAGGTCGCACCATCCGTGGAGACCTCGACGTCGAGCCAGGTGCCGGCGGGCGTGGGCCCGGTCTTGAGCTTCACGGCCTGGACGGCGGCGGGCTGCGCGAGGTCGAGGCGCAGCCAGGCCGAGCGCTGGCCGCGCTGCCCGCAGGCCCACTGGCTGTCCGGGTCGAGGTCGATCGCCGCGCCCGCGCCGCCCACCTGGAGGTTGGCGGAGTCGGCGACGGCGGTGGCGATCGCCAGCCCCGGCCGCGCGAGGGGCCGGTTCTCCGCCATCGTCGCATAGGCCCGCGCGGGGTCGGCCTCGAGCCAGACCGGCTCGGCCGTGAGCGCGAGCCGCGCCGTGCCGCTCGCGGTGCCCCGGTCGCGCCCGAGCATGTCGCGCACGCGCCAGCTGCCTGGCGATAGCGGGATGGCGGCCGCCAGCGGGCGGTCGACCTTGCGCTCCGGCGCCCAGGCCACGACCACGCCGCGGCCGTCCGCGCGGGCGAAGCGGAAGCCGCGCGCGCCGGGCACGCCCAGCGGCTCGACCCGCTTCGCGCCGCCGAGCGCCGTCGCGGCCGTGCGATAGGCCCACCAGCCGGGCGTTTTCTGGGTGAGCGTGCGCCAGTCGACCAGGCCCATCTGGCGCCAGCTCGGGTTGACGTTGGCGTACCACATGGTGGTCTCGACCCCGAGCGCCAGCGCCGTGGGATAGAGCTTGGCGGCGTACGCGGCCTGGACCGCGGGTTCATTCGCGGAGTAGCCGGTCTCCGAACAGATCAGCCGCTTGTCGCTCAGGCCGTGACGGTCGAGCACGCCGCGCAGCTCGTCGTGGACACGCACGAACTCGCCGAGCGCCTTGTCCGAGCCGGGCCAGCCGTAGGCATGGAAGTCCACCTGATCGAACCAGCGGCCGGCGCCCGCGGCCAGCATCGCGTCGAGGTAGCCGGCGAAGCCGATGCCGCCGGTCACCACCTGGGCCTGCGGGTCGTTGGCCTTCACGATCGCCCAGCCCACCCGCAGGAGGCGCACGTAGTCGTTCAGCGAGCCGTTCCACGAGCGCCGGCGGTCGGTGTAGTCGCGCCCCTGGTCGCCCCTGGGGTAGTCCGGCTCGTTCCACATCTGCCAATAGCGGACCTTGCCCTTGTAGCGGCGCACCATGTGTTCGAGCGAGGTCGCCCAGACGTTGTCGCGGTTGGCGCGCTTGCCGGGGCCCGGCTCGTCCGTGCCGTCGGTGAAGGTGGGGGCGTCGAGGCCATGCGGCGGCGCGAACTTCCAGGTCGCCGCGTCCGCCCCGGCGACCGGCGAACTGCTGGCCCACCGCGGCGTCTCCGTCACCATCGCCTGCACGGCGATGCCGGCCGCGGCGAGGCGGTTCACGGCGTCGTCGAAATCCGCCTGGCCGGATCGGCGCCCGGCTTCGGGCTCGAAATGGCGCCAGATGAAGCCCTCGCGGCTGACCTGCACGCCGAGCGCGCGGTGCAGCGCGAGGCCGCGCGTGCGGCTACCGGTCCAGGCGCCGTGGCCCTTCGCCTCGTCGAACTTCGGCACGGCCTGGAAGCCGAAGGCGAAGCGCGCGTCCACCGGGCCGCGGATCGCCCAGGGATCGGCGTGGGCCGCGGCGGCAGCGCCCGAGAGCAGGCTGGCGGCGGCGGTGGCGGTGAGCAGGGCGACAACGTGGCGACGTCCCATGGCGGAACCTCCGGAGGGGGTATACTGGGGCCGGACCCATCGTAGGGCCCCTCGCCCCGACGTCCTTCGTCGGGTTGCACGAAACGCGTTGGCGGACATGGATCCCTTTTACTTGTTGCTCGAGACCGCGGCGGTCACCACGCCCGCGATCGCCACCTGGACCTACGCCGCGCGCGCCCGCAAGCGCCTGCGCGCGGCCCTGCGCCAGCCATTGTTCTGGGATGGCGGCCAGCCGGTCTCGCTCGCCACGATCCACGTCGAGCTGAACGGCGAAGGCGATCTGCAAGGCGAGCTGCGCGAGCGCATCGGCGGGGCGGGGCCGCTCGGCCTGCTCGAGCTCGAGCACGCCGTGGCGATGTTGCAAGGCAACCCCGTGATGGCGAAGCAGATGGTGCTCGAGCTCGCCACCGCGGTGTGCCTGCGCGGCACGATGCCTCGGCTCGCGGCACCCTCGGGCACGGCCGGCATGGATGCGGCCGTCGCGCTCATGGACCGCCTGGCGAGCCACCAGGAGGAGCTCGGCTTCTACTCGTTCATGGGCGCGTTGAACGCCGAGCGGCCGGCCGACGTCGCGGCGTTGCTCCCGATCGAGGCGCTGATGCCGGGCGGCTTCCCGGTCGGGCCGCCGCCGGACGGCGAGCCTTCGATCATGGGGCTGGGCGGCCGCGGGCTGCTCGGCGTGCTGCAGGCGATCGGCGTGGGCCGCGAAGGCGAGTGGCTGCCCGGCGTCATGCAGGCCGTGGGCGACCTCGTGCGTGAGCGCCATGTGAAGAAGTCGCGCGATCAATACCACCGCACGCTCGCCACCCTGGGGCGCGCCGCGGGCGAGGCGCTGCGCCGGCGCTCGCCGGCCGGCGAGCAGCTGCGGCGCAACATCTACTCCCCGCTCGACGCCTACCGAAACCTGGCGACGCGCCTGGCCGCGAAGTCCGTGCCGCGCCGCAAGGCCGGCGAGCTGCTGGTGCCTTCCGTGGAGGCGGCGCTGGCGGTCGAGCTGCGCCTCGCGGTCGCGCGGGCGACGGCGATCGTCGCCGACAAGTGCACCAATCTCGAGCGCGTGCTGGTGGGCCGCAACGGCGAGGCCTTCGCCGGCGAGCTGCTCTTCAAGCACCGGGCGGGCCTGCTCATGGGCGTCGATGCCGGGGCCTTCCCGCTCGCGATCGTCGAGCAGGCGCGCGACGCCTACAAGGCCGCGCGGGAGGGCGAGCTCCCAGTGGATTCGAAAAACGCCGGCGGCTCGTCAGCTAGCGCCGGCGGCTCATCAAGTAGCGCCGGCGGCTCAACAGTTGAGGAGGGTCTCTGATGTTCAGCAGCAAAACCGAGCGGCTGCTCGGGCATGCCGCGCCGCCGTTCAAGCTCCAGGCGCAGGACGGCACGACCGTCGACCTGGCGACCTTCCGCGGCCAGAAGCGCGTGATCCTGGCGTTCTACCCGGAGGACGACACCCCCGGGTGACGGCATGAGCTGCAGGCCTTCAACGAAGCGCTCGACCGCTTCGAGGCCTGCCACACCCAGGTGCTGGGTGTCAGCCACAACTCGGTGAAATCGCATGCGCGCTTCGCGGACAAGCTCCAGCTGCGCTTCCCGCTGCTCGCCGACCCGAGCGCCGAGGTCGCGAAGCCTTACGGCGCGAAAGGCCTCCTGCCGTTCTTCAAGCGGCGGACGGTGGTGATCGACGGCCATGGCGTGGTGCGCGTCGTGACGGATGGCATGCCGAGCGTCGAGGACCTCCTGGCGCTGATCGACGGGCTACGCGGCGATCTCGCCGCCGAATGAGCCGGTCGGGCTCGCGGGTAGGGTGAACCAGAAGGTCGAGCCCTCACCCGGCGCGCTGCGCACGCCGATCTCGCCGCCATGGGCCTCGACCAGCGACTTGCTGATCGAGAGCCCGAGCCCTGTGCCGCGGTGCTGGACGCCCACCTGGCTGAAGCGTTGGAACAGGCGGGGCACGTCCTCTGCGGCGATGCCCACGCCCGAGTCCGCCACCTCGCAGCGTACACCCGCGGCCTCCTGCGTCAGCGCGAGCCGCACGGTGCCGCCGGCCGGCGTGAACTTGATCGCGTTCGTGAGCAAGTTGATCACCACCTGGCCGACGCGTTGCGCGTCGAAGTCGAGCTCGACCGGCGTCTCGGGCACCACGACGTTGAGTCGCAAGCCGCTCGTCTCGGCCTGGGGTCGCAGGCTTTCGACGGCCTCGAGCACCTTGCTGCGCAGGTCCGCGTGCTCCAGCCGCAGCTTGAACGTGCCGGCGTCGATGCGCGCGAAGTCCAGCAGGTCGTCGACCAGGGTCTGGAGCCGGATCGTGCCTGCCTGAATCTGGGTGACGAAGGCTCGCTGATCTTCGGTGAGCGGCCCCGCGACTCCGTCTTCGAGGAACTCCGCGTAGCCCATGATGCTCGTCAATGGCGTGCGCAGCTCGTGCGACACCGAGCTCACGAAGTTGCCCTTGACGGTGTCGAGCGCCTTGAGCTGGGCGAACTGGACCTCGAGCTGGGCCCGGCTGCCCTCGAGCTCGGCGTTGAGCGCCTCGAGCTGGCGCGTGCGCTCGGCGACGCGCCGCTCGAGATCCTCGCTCAGCGCGCGCAGGCGGGCCTCGCTCTCCCGCAGCGCCTCGTCGCGGACCTGGAGGCGCTCGGCCATCTCGTCGAAGGCCGCGCCGACCCGTTCGAGCTCGTCACCCGTCGCGATCCCGGCCCGGCGCCCCAGGTCGCCCTGGCCGAGGGCGCGGGCCGCTTCTTCCAGCGCGTGGATCGGTCGCGTGAGGAGGCGGCCGAGGAGGGCCGCGATCGCCCCGCTGAGCAGCAGGATCCCGCCGAAGGCCAGCAGGTCGCGGCGCAAGCGCTCGTGCGCCGGCGCCAGCGCCACCTCGCGCGGAATGCCGACGATGACGGCCCACTGGCTCCGCAGCGTGGGCACGAAGGCCCCCAGCCGGGCTTCGCTGGTCAGCGGGCTGAGGTAGGCGCCGGAGGTCGGTATCCCGGCCAGCGCCGAGCGCAGTGGCGCGAGCTGGCGATACGACTCGCTCTCCGCCGGCGTGAGCGAGCGCCGCGTCGTGTGGAACGCCAGCCGGCCGGTCGGGTCGGCCAGCGAGATGATCTGGCCGGGCTGCAGCCGCGCTTCTTCGAAGCGCTTGGCGAGTTGGGCCGCCGTCACGCCAACGGAAACGACCCCGATCGGCCGACCCTGCTCGTCGCGCACCGGCACCGCCGCCGCGAACCCCATCACCCCGGCTGGCCGGCGAAGCGGGAAGACCGCCGAGATGGCCGCGGCGTTGGTCGACATCGCGGCGCGGAAGTGGGCCTTGTCGCCGATCGAGAACCTGGGCTCGGGCGAGAGCGTCGGGTGGCCGTAGCCGCGGTTCCGGCCCTGCGCGTCGAAGACACCGACGGCCTCGAAGGCCGGGTACTGGGTGACGAGGCGCCGGAGCAGCGGGTCCAGCCGGCGTGGGTCCATTTCCCGCGCCAACGGGTTGCCGGCGATCGCCCAGGCCAGGCCGAACGCCCCGTCGAACGTCGCGTCGATCTCACCGGCCACGGCCTGGGCGGTGAGCGTCTGGCCCTCCAGGATCGCGGTCTCGTGGTTCGCGAGGTTGGTGCGGTAGCTCGAGACCAACAGCCCGAGCACGGGCAGCAACACGAGCGTGAAGGCGATCAGCAGCTTCGGGAACAGGCCGAGCCGGGGGGTCATCGCGGGCCTCCCCGCGGCGTGGCGCCCGGCAGTTGCAGGAACGTGGCGTACGCCGCGCGCTGGCGATCGCGCCCCCGCCGATCGGTGATGGCCTCCCAGGCGGCCGCGAGCCGATCGAGGGCCTGCGCAGGCGCCTGGCCCATGCGCAAGTCCGTCAGCGCCAGGTAGAAGGCCTCTTCGTAGTCCACGACGCCAGGGATCGTGAGATCGAGCAAAGCCGCGTCGGCGCCGGCGCGCAACGCATCGAGGTACGCGGGGGCGCTCGGCCAGCGGGCCCGGAAGACGGCCGAGTCGAAGTGCGAGCGGCGGTAGGGGTCGCGCAGCGCGAAGGGCAGCATGACGCGTTGCAGGCTCACCTCCGGGCTCGTCAGCCACTGGGCGAACAGGTAAGCGGGCTCGGGCCGGCGGGCGCCCGTGAGGACGCTCAGCGCGAAGCCCGTCGCCATCGCCGTGACCCCACCTGGCAAGAGCGCGTAGCCCGTCTTGCCGGCCACCCGCGAGGGCGGGATGCCGCGCACCTCGATCGCGTCGCGGCCATAGCCTTCGGCCCAACGCCCCATCGGCGGCCAGAAGACGGCCATCGCCGCGTTGCCCGTGAGGTAGGTGGTGAGGGTCGTCCAGGTCGAGAACTCGGCGCCGGTCGGCGGCATCGCCTTGCGGAGCTCGAGCAGGTTCGCCCACGCCCGCCGGCCGGCTTCTCCGTTCACGCCGGGGCGCATGGTGGCAGGCTCGAAGAACGTCCCACCCGTCGTGCGCAGCATCGTCTGGAACCACGACCACTCGAGCTCGCGGTGGAAGGGGGCCATCCCGTAGAGCCGGGGGGCATGCCGCTCGGTGAAGAACCGCGCGGCGTCGACGAGCTGCTGCCAATCGTAAGTCCGCGGATCGCCGAGCGGGCGACCGTGGCGGGCCTTGAAGGCCCGCTGGGTCGCCGCGTCCGCGAAGAGATCCCGCCGGTAGTAAAGCAGGAGGACGTCGCCGTCGTCGAAGAGCCCGTAGCGGCGCCCGTTCCACTCGCCGAGCGACCGGTACAACGGCAGGTAATCCTCGAGGTCGCCGGGCGCCATCCAGGCCGCGATGTAGTCTTCCAGGGGCGCCAGGGCGCCGGCTTCCACCAGGTCCGGGATCCAGGCGGGCGTCACCGAGGCGCAATCCAACGCTCCCGAGCCTGCCTGGTGTTCGGCGAGGACACGATGGTACTGCTCCGCAGGGCGGCCCATCTCGACCACGTTGATCCGGATCCCGGTGAGGCGCTCCCACATCGGGCCGCTGAATCGCAGCAGGTCCTCGGCCTGGGGGCCGGACTCCCACCCGACGTTCAGCGTGCCGCCCGTGTAGGCGCGTGCGGCCGATACGGCGCGCTCCGCGCTCGTGACCCCGCTGGCGGGCGCCAGCCGGCGTTGGCGGCAGGCCGGCAACATGGCGCCGGCCGCCAACCCGATGGTCGCTGCGAGGAATTCGCGTCGGGACAACATCTGGGGCGTCCTGGGTTGAGGCTCGTGCCGCGAAGTATACCAGACGTTACGATGCCGAACCAGCGGTATATCATCGGTCAGGGTGTCGGCGAGGGAGCGGCGGCCAAGGGGCCGTCGGCCGCGCCTGATCTGCCATGTCTGCTAAAATCGAGGCATGTCCAACCTTCCCACCTCCACCGTCTACGGCCCTGTGCGCTCCTGGCGCGTCGGGCAGTCGCTCGGCGTCGATATGCTCTTCACGTCGTCGATCTGCTCCTTCCGCTGCGTGTATTGCCAGCTCGGGAAGATCGAGACGCCCACCACCGAGCGCAAGGTCTACATCGACACCGCGAAGGTGATGGCGGACCTCGAGGCGAGCGACTGGCAAAGCGCGGACATCATCACCTTCAGCGGGAGCGGTGAGCCGACGCTGGCGCTGAACCTCGGCGAGGCGATCCGCGCGATCAAGGTCCGGACGGGCAAGCCGGTGATGGTGCTGACCAACGCCACCATGCTGAACGACCCGGCCGTGCGGGCGGACCTTCGCGACGCCGACAAGGTCTTCTGCAAGCTCGACGCGGCCGACGAAAAGACCCTCCAAATGGTCGATCGCCCGGTCGCGGGCGTGACGCTCGCCTCGATCGTGGCGGGCATCAAGGCGCTGCGGGCGGAATACCCGGGCTTCCTGGCCGTCCAGTCGATGTTCCTGCCGGTGAACAACAAGCAGATCGAGGACTTCGCGGCGATCCTGCGCGAGATCGCCCCCGACGAGGTGCAGCTCAACACGCCGCTGCGCCCCGTGCCGCGGGGGTGGTACATCGAGGCCCGCGGCAACCACGAGCGCGAGAACGCGCCCTACCAGGCGGTCGAGCTGGCGCACCTGACGCGCGAGCAGGCCAAGGAGCTGGAGGCGCGCCTCAGGGAACTCACGGGGCTGCCGATCGTCTCAGTATACAAAGATGAAGTCGCCGCGGAGGGGTAAAAGGAAATGGCGGCAAACCCGCATCACGCCCGCCTGAAAGGTTAGTCCATAGTTCTCGTGACGGTCGCGATAAACGGGCTGCTGAAGCTCGGTCGATACCTGTTGTTCGTGGTCACGGCCCTGGTCGTCATCGCGTGCGTCGCGGTGTTCGGCAGCCGCCTGCAGGTGAACGAAGGCCTGCGCGGCACGATCGAAGCCGTGGCCTCCGAGAACGCCGGTATGGCCATCGAGGTCGGCCAGGTGCGCGGCACCTGGTGGTCGGGCCTCTCGCTGTACGACGTGAAGGTGCACGGCACGCCCGATCCGCGCAGCGAGGTGATCGCCTCGGTGCCGGTGATCCAGGCGAGCTACACGATCGCGAGCTTCCTCGGCCAGGCGCCGTCGCCGATCCGGCTGGACATCTACCACCCGGACGTGCGAATTCGCGTCCGGAAGGACCGCCTGATGAACCTCCAGCCGCGCATGCGGGTGGCGCACGACGACCCGCCGGCCCAGCCGGCGCCGCCCGTGGATCTGGTCTTCCACGGCGGCCGGGTGTCGTACGGCGACGCCTCGACCCGCAAGCCGTTCGAGGTGGAGGTCGGCCGCGTGACGGGCACGGGCACCTTGCGCGGCTTCGACCTCGCGCTCTCGCTGCAGGCGATGCATGAGGCCGACGTGGTGCGCGCCGACGTGAAGTACGACCTCAAGGGCCTGAACGGCGCCGTCGACGCGCGCGCCGACGGCCTCGACCTGCCCTACTGGGTCAACCGCTTCGGCTGGGCCCCGGAGTACGAGATGCTCGCCGGCGAGGCCGACGTGGTGGCCCACGCGGCCTGGCGCGACCCGTTCATGCTCGACGAGCTGAAGCTCTCGGGCACGGCGGACCTGCGCGGCGGCAAGCTCTGGCTCAAGAACGTGGCAGTGCCGCTCGAGGGGGTCCACGGGCGCATCGCCTTCGACCAGCGGGCCGCCCGGCTCCAGGACATCCAGGGAACGCTCGCCGGGATGCCGATCCTGGTGCGCGGCGAGGTGCGCGAGCTGATGAAGCCAGCGCCCTACCTGGGCTATCCCGATCAGGTGTACGCGATGGAGGCGATCGCCCCGTCGATCGACCTCGCGAAGCTGTCGACGCCCTGGCCCGGCATCAAGAATCTCGGGCTCGGCGGCCATGGCGTGCTCATCGCCAAGGTCACGGGACGGGTCTCCGACCCGGTGGTCGACATGGTCGGCCGGGTGCCGCTGGGCCGCTGGGGCAAGGAGACCCTCACCGACGTCGTGATCAACGGCCGCTACACGATCGGGCGCCTCGACCTCCCCTCGTTCACCGGCAACGTGGCGGGTGGCCGCCTGCGCGGCACGACCTTCGTCGGCCTGCCGCCGGGCGAGCACGATCCCGTGCCTTACAAGGTGGCCATCGCCTTCGACGGGTTGCGCCTGCCGCCGCTGCTCGATCACTACCTCGAGGAGCCGCTCATGTTCGCCGTCGACGGCGGCTTGCACGGCACCTACACCCTCACCGGCGCCGACGCGAAGAACGTCGCCGAGGTGAAGGCGCGGGTGGCGGGCGGCCTGATCGACGGGAAGCCCGTCGAGGAGAGCTCGCTGACCTGGCGGGCCACCGGCGGCAAGTGGCGCATCCCGGACTGGACGCTGCGCTGGGGCCGCACGCGGGCGAAGGTGGAGGTGGACGGCACCGACGCGGGCGCCTTCGCCATGCGCTTCGACATGCCCGAGGGCGACCTCCAAGCCCTGGTCGCGCTCAATCCCGAGCCGCCCGAGGCGCCGATCACGGGCACGGCCCGCGGGCGCGGCACGCTCGCGGGCGACATCGAGGTGCCGACCACCTGGACGGGCAAGCTGGCGTTCGAGATCCCGGCCGGCACCGTGTGGCATGAGCCCTTCGACCGCGGCCTGGCCGAGGGCCACCTGGCGAACAACGTGTTGCACATCGACAAGGCCACGGCGCGCTTCTTGAAGGGCGTCGTGCGCACGAGCGGCACCTACCGGCCCTTCTCGGGCAAGCTTACCGAAGAGGCCTTCACGCGCTTCGACATCCGCCTGCAGGATCTCGACCTCGGGGCCGTCACGTCGCTGCCGCCCGCCTGGCGCGCGTTGCGCGGCCGCGCCAACGGCCGGCTGGATTACGCCGGGCGGGCCAAGCATTACGAGGCGGTCGGCCAGCTGTCCGCCGCGCGCGTCCGCCACCCCGGCTGGGGCGAGCTCGAGCGCGTGCGCGCGAGCGTGATGATGACGCCCACCGAGGTCGCGCTGATGCCCGCGACCTGGACCCAGAAGGGCGAGCAGGTGCGCGCGAGCGGCACCGTGACGTTCCCTGCGCGATCCCACCCGACCGCGGAGCCGACCTTCGACCTGCGCGTGCGCACCACCCGGGCGGACCTCGCGACCCTGTTCGACGCCGTCCGCTGGGACGCCGTGATGGAACGCGTCGCGCCGCAGGTGATGCGCCCGGTGGCCGCACTCGGCCCTCTGACGACCGTCGGCACGCTGCCCGAAGCGCGCGGCCTGGCGACCTTCAGCGACCAGCTCGCCCACTGGCAGGCCTACCGCAAGATCCCGGCGGCCAGGTCCGCGCCCAGCGCGGCCGTCCTGCCCTTCTGGGAGGACGCGGGCGGCAAGGTCTCGATCGACGCGCGCCTCACCGGCACGCCGCGCAAGCCGCTGGCCGACGTCGAGCTGCAGCTCGAGGGCGTGCGCGTGCTCGGCCGCAAGCTCGACGAGGTCGAGGCGCGCCTGGTCGCGACCCCCGAGCGCCTGCAGGTCGGCATGGCGCGGGTGAAGGAGGGCGGGCGCTCGGTCCTGACGGCCGGCGGCTCGATCGCCGACAGCCCCCATGACACCCTGGTGGTGCGCGCCCACGGCCTCGACCTCGGCTGGTTGGATCGCGTCCTCGCGGCCAGGCAAATGAAGCTCGCGGGCCGCGCCGAGGGCCAGGTGCGCCTGCGCGGGCCCTTCGTCGCGCCGCGCGTCGAGGCCGAAGGCGCCCTGATCGCGGGCCGCTTCACGGCCCCTGGCCTGGCCCCTCTCACCTTCGACGAGATCCGCGCCGACGTGGCCTTCGAGCGCGGTCGGCTGTGGATCGACAAGGCCACCGTCACCCAGGAAGGCCGACAGGCGACGATCGCGGGCTCGCTGCCGGTGGATGATCGGGCGCGCGGGCCGGCCGCCCGGCTCGACCTCGCGGTCAAGCTCGAGGACGCGAACCTCGGCATCGTGAACCTGTTCGCGCAGGATCGCTTCCGCTGGCTGGGCGGCAAGGGCGTGGCCGCGCTCCAGCTCGGCGGCACGATGGCCAAGCCGTCGCTCGTCGGGCGTCTCGACCTGCGCGAGGGGCGCTTCGAGGCCAAGGGCCTCGACGGCCCGGTCGAGGACTTCGAGGCGGACGTGGCGATCACCGACGAGAAGGTCGACATCCGCACGCTCAAAGGCCGCTACGGCGGCGGCGGCTTCGAGCTGCTCGGCGAGGTGCTCTGGGACCAGTTCGTGCCGACCAGGCTGAACCTCACGGCGTTGGCGCGGCCGTTCCGCATGCGCACGCCGGACGGCACGTTCAACGGCATGCTCGAGGCCAACATGAAGCTCACGGGCACCGCGACCGCGCCCGCGCTGAGCGGCCAGGTGGCGCTCTGGGACGGCGTCGTGACCATCCGCGACCAGGTCGCGCGCGATCCCGACGCCAGCCCGCCGCCGGCGCTCAAGCTGGCCGGCCTGAACGTCGTGCTCGGCCCGAGCCTTTACGTGCGCAACGCGCTGATGGACGTTTCGGTCACCACGCTGCAGCGCCAGGGCCACCTGGAAATCGACGGCACGCTGGCCGCGCCCCGCCCGCGCGGCGTGGTGATCGTCGAGAGCGGCACGATCCGGCCGCTCAACAACCCCTTCAAGATCACCGAGGGCCGCGTCGAGTTCCAGGGCGAGAACGTGGGCGGCGACGACATCCTGGCCGACATCCTGGGCAAGGACGCAGCATCCGGGCGCACCGGCCTCAACGGCCGCCTGGACGTCCGCGCGCGCACGGCCGTCTACGACTACACCGAGAACGAGACGGTCGACGTCCTGGCCCACGTGACCGGCTCGCTCGATCGGATGGAGATGCGCTTCACGGCGCTGCCGATCCGCTCGGAGCAGGAGGTGCTCGACATCCTCTCGAAGAAGCAGGTGCTCGCCGGCACGTTCAGCGGCAAGCTCGACGGCGGCGAGGTGATCGTGAAGGAGGTCGGCGGCTTCGTCACGAGCAACCTCGAGGAGCTGGTCTCGCCTTATACGCTGCGCCTGCGCAACATCCTCAACCTCCAGACCTTCCGCTTCGAGCTGGTCTCGAACTACGAGAAGACCAGCCTGGTGGACCTCGCCGGCTTCCGCCCGGCCCTGACGCTCGAGACGCGGCCGATCTTCGAGCGGTTGTCGCTGGGCAGCCGGCTGGTGGCCGGCGAGCTCTACGACACCAGCCCGAACACCGGCAACGACAGCACCTACGCCAGCATGAACTTCCGCCTGAACCGGCGCCTCTCGGTGGAGTACCGCGTCGATCCGTACGTGGATCCGTGGAACCAGCGGCTGCTCAACCAGACGCTCGGCCTGCGCGCGCAGGTGGCCTTCTGAGCTTGCGGGCGAGCGGGCCTTGCGGCCTAAGACGAGGTGAAGTCCTTCACCCCGCGATAATAGATTAACATAACACAATTGCGGTCGAGATCGGCACGCCGTGCCGCATGGACACAGGTTTTCCTTGACAAAGGTTAAGGCCGATGGGAGTATGCAGGTTAAGAACCTCGGGCAAGTTGGTAAGATAGCCGTAACGAGGATTACCTTCCATTAGCTCGTAGCACCCCGCCCCGGAAGGTCCGAAAGAGGAAAGGTTCCATGGCCGAAAAGATTCTTCTGGTCGATGACGAGGAGATGATCGTCGAATCCATCGAGTATGCGCTCCTTCAGGAGGGTTACGAGGTGGTCCGGGCCTCCAACGGCCAGGAAGCGCTCCAGCAGGTTCAGCTGACCAAGCCGAACCTGATCGTGCTCGACCTCATGCTGCCGCAGCTCAGCGGCCTCGAGGTGTGTCGTCTGCTCCGCCGCGAGCACAACGACGTCCCGATCATCATGCTCACCGCGAAGGGCGAGGAAATCGACCGCGTCATCGGCCTCGAGGTCGGTGCTGACGACTACCTCATCAAGCCGTTCTCGCTGCGCGAGCTGGTCGCCCGCATCAAGGCGCTGCTTCGCCGCTCGAAGGCGTCGGACAGCGACACCAAGCAGGCCAAGGTCTACCAGCACCAGGACCTCACGATCAACCTGTCGGAGCACCGCGTGACGGTGGGCGAGCGGGTGGTCGAGCTCTCGCCCAAGGAGTTCAAGATCCTGGCGATGCTGATGTCGACGCCGGGCCGCGTGTTCAGCCGCGAAGAGCTGCTCGAGCAGGTGTGGGGCCTGGACTTCTACGGCGACACCAAGACGGTCGACGTGCACATCCGCTGGCTGCGGGAGAAGATCGAGGAAGATCCTTCCTCGCCCAAGTACGTGCAGACGGTGCGCGGCTTCGGCTACCGCCTCGGCGCCTGATCCTCACAGCTTTTCAGGACCACGGCCCGCCTCTTCGGAGGCGGGCCGTTTCATTGCGTGTCATAACGCCGTATCCGGCCTCCCGCCTGCCTGGAAGCCCCGTCGCTGCGACGATCCATGCGGCCTGCGTTCTGGTCAAGCAAGCAGGGGAAAAGTTTACAAAAATGCGATCAGCGTCACAAGTTTGATCGGCCGGTAGCTGGTAACATAATGCCCTGTGTTTGTGAAGGTCGCTTGGCCGCCGGACACCGTCGCCGCGAGAAAGGATCGCCCTCAAATGACGCAGTCGCGCCCGGGTGAGGCCGCAGAAAAGATCGGCCAGTACGAGATCTTGAACGAGATCACGCGCTCGCTGACGGGCCGCGTCTTCCTCGCGCAGGCGCCCGGCACGAAGCAGCTGCTCGCGATCAAGGAGATGCTCGGCGAGACCGAGTCCGGGCTGTCGATGGCTGAGCAGATCGCGCGCTTCAAGCGCGAGGCCGAGATCCACATGGCGCTCCAACACCCGAACATCGTGCCGGCGATCGACGCCGGTATGGAGCCGGCGCGCGCCGCGACGGACGAGACGCCTGCGATGGGGGAGCGCCACTACCTCGTCATGGAGTACCAGGCGGGCCACTCGTGGCACTCGCTGCTCGAGGACGAGATCGAGCGCAAGAACCTGACGCTGCCGCGCATCCTGGAGCTCGGCGCCCAGCTCTGCAAGGCGCTCCACTACATGCACGAGCATGGCGTGGTCCACCGCGATATCAAGCCCTCGAACCTGCTCATCTCGCCGATCGGCCAGCTCAAGGTGACCGACTTCGGCATGGCTCGCCGCTCCTACGGCCCCGGCATCACGCAGTCGAAGATGATGCTCGGCACGCTCAACTACATGTCGCCCGAGCAGCTCCTCGACGCCACCTCGGTCGACGGCCGGTCCGACGTCTTCGCCGCCGGCGTGATCCTCTACAAGACCTTCACCGGCCAGCTGCCCTTCGCGGCGCAGAACGCCACCGAGGTGGCCCACAACTTGCTGTACGCGGAGCCGCCGAACCCGCGCGACCTGAACCCCCAGCTGCCCGAGGCGCTCGCCGAGAAGCTGCTCAAGGCGCTGAACAAGGACCCCGACTTCCGCTACCTGTCCGCGGAGAGCCTCGGCAAGGACCTCGAGGCCGAGCTCGGCAACGCGGAGCTCTACGCCTGCCAGGGCGTGCGCTACATGGCCCTCAAGGCTTTCCGCGAGGCGGGCGCCGCTTTCCAGCAGGCGATCAACCTCGACAACAACCACGCCGGCGCCTGGTTCGGGCTCGGCGAGAGCTACGAGGCGCTCGGCGAGGAAGAGCAGGCGCTGGAATGCTACCTGCGCGTGGTCGCGCTCGACCCGTCGCGCGTCGAGGCCTACCAGCGGCTCGGCCGTTCGTACTGCAAGCATGGCAACGCCGCGGCCGCGATCAAGATGTTGCAGCGCGCCTGGGTGCTCAACCCGAAGGAGCGCGAGACCTGCTTCCTGCTGGGCCGGACCTACCTCGACCTCGGCCAGTTCGCCGAGGCCCAGGACCAGTTCATCCTGATGACCCAGGAGTACCCGGAATGGGCCGACGCCCACTACGAGCTCGGCCGCATCCGCTACCGGCAGCACGACCTCGAAGGCGCGTTGGCGTCCTTCGTGAAGTCGACCTCGTTGGCGCCGACCAACCCGGAGATGCTTTTCAACCTGGCCTCGCTCTTCCATGAGCTCGGCGACCTCGTGCAGGCGCGCGCCAACTACGAGGCCCTCTGCCAGCTCGATCCCAAGCACGGCCACGCCCGCCACAACCTGGCCTGTTGCCACTACGCGCTCAACCAGCTCAAGGACGCCGAGGCGGAGCTCAAGCGCACGCTCGAGCTGCACCCGGACTGGAGCCAGACCTGGTTCGTGCTCGGCCACCTGTACGACACGTCGGCCCGCGGCCAGCTCGCGCTCGAGGCGTTCCACATGGCGGTCGAACATGACCCCAACAACATGGAGGCGATGCTGACGCTCGGCCAGGCCTACTACCGGCAGTACCAGCCGAACGCCGCGGTCGAGGTCTTCAAGTGCGCGGCCCAGCGCCCAGGCGCCCACCAGGCGGCCGCCTGGTTCTTCCTCGCCCAGGCCTACCGCGTGAAGGGCCAGAACGCCGACGCGCTCGACGCGCTGGGCCGCTGCCTGCGGCTAAGCCCGGACAAGGAGATGTCGAAGGCCGCGCAGGAGCAGTACAAAGCCCTCGGCGGCGGCCGCACCTACACCTTCCCCGCCGGCAGCCACGACTCCCGCCTGGCCCGCTAGAATCGCGCCCTCTCCCCGGCGGGGGAGAGGTGCCCCGCAGGGGCGGTGAGGGGGCTCTGGGCACACCAGGTGCCTCGCATGGGTCCCCCTTCGGATGACGGCCGGGACGGTGCGGCGGGGTTCCCTCCGGTCGCTGAGTTAGGAGGGGCCCCTGGCCGCTATCGCGGCCCCCCACCTCCCAAGGCTCCCTCCGGGAACCCCGCCTGCCGGCTCCGGCCTGGTGGACACGATGGGGGGCGCCCGCCTGCCCGGCCTACTGACCCGCCACCACACGCCAGGTGAGCGCGTCGCCGGTGAGCAGCGGCTCGCCGAGCTGCCAGCTGGGGCCTGTCGTGATCGCCACGTCGACGAGCTCCACCTCGACGGTGTTCGGCCCGTCCGTGCCGGTGTTCAACGCGACGATGCGCAGCTCGTTCTCGCCCGGCGCGAGCGTAAGCGTCAGCGCGCGGCCGGCGTTCTCGAGCACGAGGTCGTCGGCGCCGGGCAGCACAACGCCGTTGAGCAAGACCTGGACGCGATCGCCATCCTGCGCCCCAGCGTCGTAGAGCCAGAGCGTGGCCCGCCGGCCGGCCAACACGACCTCAGCGAGGGTCCCGACGGGCGTGGATGACAGTGTGGGGTTGGTCGCGTTCGGTCGGGGCGTAATCGACGCCGACGACGCAGGCGTCGGAGTGGAAGTCGCTGTAGGAGTGGGAGTGGGAGTGGGAGTAGGCGTCGGGCTCGGCGTCGGGAGCATCCACCAGCCCGGCGCTGCCGAAGGCAGGCCCGACGACGGCGCGCCCGGGGGCAAGGTCGCATGTGGGGTGGCTCCATCTGCCCTGGCGGCGGCGATCAGGAAGCACGCGATTTCCGTGCCGGCGAGTCCGCCGTGGGGCGCCGTCATGGTGTGGCGGATGCCCGTGGCCGCGGCGTCCACCGGCTGAAGCGACGGCCCCGCCAGGACGACTTCCAGCTGAACGCGCTGGTGCGCGTCGGTTGTGAGTGGCAGCCCCGTCGCCCGGGCCGCGGCGGCGTCGTCGAGCGTGACGCGCACCTTGATGGTCTGGCCTTCCGCGAGGCGCGCGCCGCCGAGATCGGCGGTGAACGTCACGAGCGGCGCCGTTTCGCCCGCCGGCGCGCCCTCGGGCGCGGGCGCGCGGGCGATGCGCACGGCCGCATCGCGGTCGAGCGCCCCCGGCGGGATCAGCGCCTCGACGGTCGCGTCGGCGGCGAGCAGGCGCGCGCCGGCGGCCGCCCGGACCGGCGCAGAGGCGGCGCGCGC
>JAKFEW010000159.1:0-60479 GCA_036675505.1 Candidatus Sericytochromatia bacterium | reverse complement strand
GCGGGCCGGCCCGTCCAGCGCCGCGACGCGCTCGCGCCACAGGTCCGCGAGCGAGCTCGGCAGCCCGGCGCCTGCGCCCGTGGCCGCGGCCTCGTACCGCCAGGCCGCGCCATCCCGCCCGAGCCGACCGCTCGCGACGAGGTGCTCGAGCAGCAGATCGATCAGCAGCGGCGCGCCGTGGGCGATCGCCTGGAGGTCGGCCACCAGGTCGGGTGGCGGCTCGGCACCGAGCCGCGCCGCGATCGCCTCCAGGGCCTCCGCGTCGGTGAACGGGGTGAGCGGCCGGGTATCGGCCGCCTGGGCCTCGAGCCGCTCGGCGGTGAGCGCGGTCGGGTCGAGGGCCAGCGCGAACGCGATCGCGGCCTCGGGCGGCACGCGCCGCAGCTGGTCGATGAAGTCCTGGCTGGCGCTGTCGGCCAGGTGCCAGTCGTCGAGGCCGACGGCCAGGCCGCCCAGGGCGCGCGCGGCGCCCGCCAGGTCGTCGGCGGCCGCGGCGAGCAGGGCGGCCTTGCGCGCGTTCGGCTCCATCTCGCGCAGCGCCGACGGCAAGGTGCCGCTCAGCCAGGCCGCGGTGGCCTCCGAGGGCGCAGCACCCGAGAGCGTGAGGGCCTGCGAGACCACCGTGCGCACGGGCGAGCCCGGCGCGTCGCCCGCCCCGGCGCAGGCCGCCCCGACCCAGGCGCGCCCCGCCACCTGGGTGGCGAGCCGGCATTCGTCGAGCGTGCGGCTGCGGCCGAGGCCCTTCTCGCCCGCGATCACGAGCCAGGCCGGGCGAGTCGCGCCCAGCGCCGCGGACCAGGCCTCGAGCACCGGCGTGCGGCCGACGAAGCGCCCGCCCGAGAGGCCGGGGCCAGCCGGGCCGCCGACGTCTTCGGCCGCGCCGAGCGCCACGAGCACCGCGCGAGCCGACGCCGGTCGCGCGGCCGGCTCCTTGGCGAGCAGGGCCATCACGAGTTCGGCGAGCGCGGCGTCGCCGTCCGGCGTGCGGCCGGTCAAGGGCGGCGGCGGGCTCTGCAGGTGGGCCCGCACGAGGGTGGTCGACGGGCCGGCGAAGGGAGGCTCGCCGGTCCAGAGCTCGTAGGCGATGCAGCCGAGGGCGTAGAGATCGCTCGCGACGGCGATCGGCGCCTTGCGGAAGACCTCGGGCGCTAGGTACTCGAGCGTGCCGGCGATCGCCTCGCGGCGCTGGCCGACCGGCGCCATCAGCCCCACGTCGAGCACCACCAGCCGACCGTCGGGCGTGAGGCGCAGGTTTTCGGGCTTCAGGTCGCCATGCACGAAGCCCAGGCCATGGAGGTAGCTCAGCGCCTCGGCGAGCGCCGTCACCACGCGGACGACCTCCGCGGCCGCCAGCGGGCCGCGCGGCGCCTCGCCTTCCACGAGCGCCATGGCGTAATACGGGGCGCCGGTCGGCGTGCGCCCCTCATCCACCGCGGCCGGGAAGGACGGATGCGCCAGGCGCGCGAGCTTGCGGTACTCCGAGGTGAACTGCCACTGCGCCTCGGGCCGCTCGGCCGCCTCCGGCGCCATCACCTTGATCGCGACCCAGCGCTGGTCGGGCCCTTCGGCCCTGTAGACACGACCGAAGGCGCCCTCGCCCAGCAGGCTGACGTTCGCGTAGCGCGCCGGCAGGACGTCGGCAGCGGGGGACGGCGAGTCGGGAGTGGTCAAGAACTTCCCTCGGTCGGGTGCGGCGATGGCCGGTCATAGCTTAACGAACGCCCCTCGCCAGGTCAATCGAGGCGTTCCCGGCCCCCCCCGCGCGCAACCGTGCCCGCCGCGCGCGTCTTCAGTGCTTCAACTCGACGCCCGCGCTCTCCGGAAAGATCGTGAGCCGGAGCTGCTCGATCCCCAGCTTGCGGAGCCGGATTTCGTCGATCAGGCAGCGCGTCATCATGTCGACCTGTTTCGCGACGTGGGCCGAAGCGAGCTTGCCGTCCGGGGTGAAGGCCTCGGTGGCGCTCGCGAGCGTGATCTGCTCGTGGATCACGAAGACGCCCACCGCGCGCATCACCCCGCGCAGGTGCGGGTTCATGCGGATGCCGCCGAAACGGCCGGGCGAGGCGGACATGAGCGCCGCGATCTTGCCGCGCAAGGGATCGTCCGTGCCGCGCGAGGCCCAGTCGAGGGCGTTCTTGAACGGCCCGGGGATCGACGCATTGTATTCGGGGCACGCGAACAACAGCCCATCTGCGAGGCCGATCCGGCGCTTGAACTCGAGGGCGCCGGCAGGCAGGCCAGTCGAATCCTCGACGTCCTGATCATAGAGCGGCATGGCGATCTCATGCATGTCGAGCACGTCGACCTCGGCGCCCTTGGTGCGCAGGTCTTCGACCGCCACCGCCAGCAGCTTCTTGTTGAAGGACTCCCGCCTCAGGGCCCCGGCCATGGCCAGGATGCGCACGCCGCTCATCGCACTCTCCTCTCGCTTCTCCCTCCGATCCTACCGACCCGGCGCAGCCTGGCCAACGTCCGGAAGGTCGGGCGACGGCGGGCTCAGCGGCCTGGAGGCAGCGACTCGCGGATCGCGGGCTCGGTCGGGTAGGAGCGCCAGGCCTTGCCGACGATGAGCCGCGCGTTGCGCTTGGAGAACAGGTAGCTCCAGGCCCAGCTGCTCACCACCGCGACGCGGTTGCGGAAGCCGATCAGGTAGAGCACATGCACGAAAAGCCAGCCCAGCCAGGCGATCAGGCCGCCGAACTTCACCGAGCCGGCCTCGAGCACGGCGCGCTTCTTGCCGATCGTCGCCATCTGCCCCTTGTCGAAGTACTTGAAGGGCTCGCGCGGCTGGCCCTGGAGCTCGCGCAGGATGTTCGCGGCCACCGCCTTGCCCTGCTGGATCGCGACGGGGGCCAGGCCCGGCAGCGGCTTGCCGTCCTCGCCCGCGGCCGCGGCCTGATCGCCGATCACGAAGACGTTGGGCGCGGCCGCCAGGCTCAGGTCGGGCCGCACCACCGCGCGGCCGACGCGGTCGAGCTCGGTGCCGAGCGCCCGGTTGAGCGCCGACGGCTGGACGCCCGCGGCCCACAACACCGTGCGCGTCTCGATGCGCCGGTCGGCCACCTGCACGCCGCGCGCGTCGATGTCCTCGACCCTGGTGTTCGTCAGCACCTCGACGCCGAGGTCCTCGAGATCGCGGACCGCCCGCGCCGAGAGCTCCGGCGAGAACATCGTGAGGATCCGCGGGCCGGCCTCGACGAGCAGCACGCGGGTCTTGCGCGGATCGATGCGGCGGAAGTCCTTCACGAGCACCGTCCGGCTGATCTCGGCGAGGGCGCCCGCCAGCTCCACGCCGGTCGGCCCGCCGCCCACCACGACGAAGGTCAGGTGGGCGTCCCGCTCGGCCACGTCCAGCGCGTTCTCGGCCATCTCGAAGGCCGTGAGCACGCGGAAGCGGATCTCGGTGGCCTGCTCGAGGGTCTTGAGGCCCGGCGCGAACTCCTCCCACTCGGGCTTGCCGAAGTAGCTGTGCGTCGCGCCGCACGCGAGCACGAGGTAGTCGTACGCGATGCCCGTCGCGCCGACGTGGATGACGCTGCCCGCCAGGTCCACCCGATCGACTTCGCCGAGGTGGACCTCGACGTTGCCGTAGGACGCGAGCTCCGCGCGGATCGGCACGGCGATGTCCGCCGGCGAGAGGCCGGCTGTCGCCACTTGATAAAGGAGGGGCTGGAAAAGGTGGTGGTTGCGGCGATCGATCACGAACAGATCGACCTCGGGGCGATCGCCGAGCCCCTTGGCGACGTTCAGGCCGCCGAACCCCGCCCCGACGACGACGACCCGCTTGCGCCGCGCGCTCGGGTCCAGGGGGATCATCACCTCGGCCGACTCGATCACGGGCTCGCCTCCTTGGACGACCCTGATTGTGTCATGGGTGCCCCAACATTCAAAGCAGCGAGGAATGACGCCGGTGCGCGGGCCTCAGAGCGGGCAGGGCGCGTTCTCGACGTCGACCCTGACGAACGGCGCGGCCCAGTATGGCGCGCCGTCGCGCGTGCCTACCAGGTGGCCCGTGCGCGCCTCGAAGCGCAGCGCGTAGGTGATCCGCCGGCCGGCGTCCTCGGCCGGGGGGGGCGCCACGCCGACCAACGCGAGCGCGCCATCCCGATAGGTGCCCGCGAGCTCGGTCGGCACGTAGCAGGGGCCGCCGCAGACCAGCTCCTCGCCGTTCACCTGCTCGCCCGTCTGGCCGAGCCGCAGCCCGTTGCCGGGCGGACACTCGCCGAAGACCGGTCCCGCGGGCGGCTCGCCGGTGCTGCCGAAGGCCCAGTTGCCGGTCAGGTCGGCCTTCGTGGGGACCGTGAAGCGAACCAGCTGGAACGCGCACAGCTCCTGGGGCGTCAGCTTCCCGTCGCCGTCGGCGTCCAGGGCCTTGAACACGAGCTCCGGGGCCGGCGGATGGGCGCCGATCAGCGGGTTGTCCGGCCGCGGCGGGTTGGCCGCGAGGAACTCGGCGAGGTCGACCGTGCCGTCGCGATTGGCGTCGTGGGCCGTGAAACGTTCCTCGCACGCCACCTGCTCGCCGACGAAGGTGCAGGCCTCGGCGAGCGAAAGCGCGCCGTCGCCGTCGCGATCGAGGCGGGCGGCGATCACGCCGACGTCCGCGGCGATCGGACATTGGGGCTCGGCGACGCCCGTGCCGCTCGACGCCGAGCCGGCCTGGGCCACCGCGCGGTCGCCTGGCGGGGTGTTGCGGCCGGGCACCGCGCAGGGGCCGTAGGTCGGCACGAGCGGGAACTCGTACAGCCAGCGGGCCGTCTCGGTGGGCCGCCAGCGGCGATCGCCGTCGGCGTCGAAGCGGGCGAACCGCGGCTCGCAGGCGGCGAGGCGATCGGGCCCGCCGCTCGGCGCGGGCGAGGGCGTGACGCCCGGCCCCGGCGTCGGCGAGGCACCGGGCGACGGCCATGGGATCGGCGCGCCGCCACACCCCACGGCCACGAGGGCCAGCAAGGGGAGCCAGAGTCTGTTGGCGTGGTGTCGCATGAAGGGTCCTCCCCGCCCTTGGCGTGGCAGAGAATACCACCAGCGTACGCAAACGCCACCTGGAATCAAGGCCTGTTCGGGCCCGACCACTTCCCTATCGCCCTCGCCCTGCGGTACGATGCCGCTTCCCAGAAGATGCTCGAGGCGCACCGGGAGCCGGTGGCCTGAGGCGGAGCGCGACCCACCGATGTCTGAACCCGTGTCCCTGGGCACCCGCATCCTGGCCTATTCCGTCCACGTCTATACGGCGAGCGGCCTCGTGTTCGCCGCGCTGGCCATGCTCGAGATCTTCAAAGACGCCCCGGACCCGCGCTGGGTGTTCTTCTGGCTGTTGGTCGCGACCTTCGTCGACATGACGGACGGCACGCTGGCGCGGCGTTACGACGTGAAGAAGAACGCGCCGTTGTATGACGGGCGCAAGATCGACGACATCATCGACTTCCTCACCTTCACCTTCATCCCGCTGATGATGATCGTGAAGATGGGCTGGGTGCCCGAGCCCGGGCTGCTCTGGGTGGCGCCGGCCCTGATCGGGAGCGTGCTCGCCTTCTCGAACGTGGGGGCCAAGGACGAGGCGGACGGCTACTTCCTCGGCTTCCCATCCTACTGGAACGTCGTGGCCTTCTACGCCGGCTACGTCCACCACATGGTTGGCCTGGACTGGCTCAACGTGGCGATGCTGCTGGTGCTCGCGTTCCTGTCGGTGGTGCCGGTGGGGTTCATGTATCCGACGCTCGCGCCCAAGCGCTGGCGGCTCTTCATGATCGCCGGCGGCTACGCCTGGTGTTTGTGGGGCCTCGGCATGCTGCCGACCTACCCGAACACCCCGGCCTGGGCGGTCTGGCTGTCGCTCTGCGGCCCTGTGTTCTACGGGCTGATCTCGGTCGTGGAGTGGTCGAAGCTGCAACGGGCGCGCCGAAGCGCGCCCGCGGTGCAAGATGGGGTCGAGGTCTAGACCTTCGCGTTCTTGACCAGCTTGCCCCAGGTGTCCTTGAGCGTCGCCGTGCGGTTGAAGACCAGGCGATCGCCCGAGGTGTCCCGGTCCATGCAGAAGTAGCCCATCCGCAGGAACTGGAACCGATCGCCGGGCTTCGCGTCCTTGAGGCTCGGCTCGGCCAGGCTGCCCGTGAGGGCCTCGAGCGAGTTCGGGTTGACCTCGCTCTCGGGGGTGGGCGTGAGGTCCGTGAAGAGCTGATCGTAGAGCCGCACCTCGGTGGGCACCGCGTGATCCGCCGAGACCCACTGCAGCGTGCCCTTGATCACCCGGCCGTCGGGCGTGCCGCCGCCCCGGCTCTCGGGGTCGTAGGTGCATTTGAGCTCCACGATCTCGCCTGTGTCATTCTTGATCGCCTCGGTGCACCGGATGTAGTAGGCGTGCTTCAAACGCACCTCGCTGCCGGGCGCGAGGCGGAACCACTTCTTGGAGGGCTCCTCCATGTAGTCGTCGCGCTCGACGTAGAGCACCTTCGAAAACGGCACCTTGCGCTTGCCGGCCGAAGCGTCTTCGGGGTTGTTGTCGGCGTCGAACCACTCGACCTGCCCATCCGGGTAGTTCTCGATCGTGACCTTGAGCGGACGCAGCACCACCATCACGCGGTTCGCGGTGGCGTTGAGGTCCTCACGGACGTAGTACTCGAGCATCTGGAACTCGACCAGGCTGTTGGCCTTCGTCACGCCGATCTCGCGGCAGAAGTTGCGCAGCGCGCGCGGCGTGAAGCCGCGGCGGCGCATGCCGGCGATCGTGGGCATGCGCGGGTCGTCCCAGCCGCTCACGGTCTTCGTGTTCACGAGCTCGAGCAGCTTGCGCTTGCTCATCATCGTGTGGGTGATGTTGAGGCGCGCGAACTCGATCTGGCGCGGATGGCAGGGGATCGTGATGTTCTCGAGCACCCAGTCGTAGAGCGGCCGGTGCGCCTCGAACTCCAGCGTGCAAATCGAGTGCGTGATGCCCTCGAGCGCGTCCGAGATCGGGTGGGCGTAGTCGTACATCGGGTAGATGCACCAGTTGTCGCCCGTGCGGTGGTGGTGGGCCTGCTTGATGCGGTACAGCGCGGGGTCGCGCAGGTTGAGGTTCGGCGACGCCATGTCGATCTTCGCGCGCAGCACATGGGTCCCGTCCGCGAACTCGCCTGCCCGCATCCGCTTGAAGAGGTCGAGGTTCTCATCCACCGTGCGGTCGCGGTAGGGGCTGTTCTTGCCGGGCTCGGTGAGCGTGCCGCGGTGGGCGCGCATCTCCTCGGCCGAGAGGCTCTCGACGTAGGCCAGGCCCTTCTGGATCAGCTCGACGGCGTAATCGTAGAGCTTCTCGTAGTAGTCCGAGGCGAAGTACAGGTGTTCGCCCCAGTCGAAGCCGAGCCACTTCACGTCGGCCTGGATCGACTCGACGTACTCGATTTCTTCCTTGGCCGGGTTGGTGTCGTCGAAGCGCAAGTGGCAACGCCCGCCGAGCTCCGCGGCCATGCCGAAGTTCAGGCAGATCGACTTGGCATGGCCGATGTGCAGGTAGCCGTTCGGCTCGGGCGGGAAGCGCGTGACGATTTCCTTGTGCTTCCCGGTGCGCAGGTCTTCTTCGGCGATCTCGCGGATGAAGTCCTTGGGCTTGTCCGTGAGCGTCGTGGCTTCGGCCGCGTGCGTATCCATGGTCTGACGTCCCTTCGACGGAGTGGGAAATGAGGGCAGAAATCACCCCAATCTAGCATATCCAGCTGGTTCCGGCCAGGCCTGCTATGATGGCGCCGCCCCCCTTTCGCCCCTTCCGGAGCCCGCCTGGATGACCGTCCCCGCCACCATCGACCCCCGCGTCGCCGAGAGCTTCGAGCTCCAGCGCGTCATGGCGACCTTCGGCGCCGAGCTCACGCGCGCGGTGCCAGGCGAGGTCGAGATCATGATGCCGTTCGACGAGCGCCTCACGCAGCAGCACGGCTTCTTGCACGCCGGCGTGATCGCGACGGTGCTCGACAGCGCCTGCGGCTACGCGGCCTACTCGCTGATGCCCGAGGGCGCGGGCGTGCTGTCGATCGAGTTCAAGATCAACCTGCTCGCCCCGGCACGCGGCCAGCGCTTCCGCTTCGTGGCCCGCGTGCTCAAGCCGGGCCGCACCATCACGGTCGCCGAGGGCCAGGCCTTCGCGATCGCCGACGGCGCCGAGAAGCTCGTCGCCTCCATGACCTGCACCCTCATGACCATCCATGGCCGAGACGGAGTCGTCGGCTAAGGCCGCACACGGCCAGCCGCACCGCCGCGGAAGCCATAAATGGGAGGACCGCTTGACGCCTCGCGGCGAACAGGCGCAAGCTCCGGATACTAATGGCCCGAGCTCCGGAGACAAAGCCCCAGCTCCGGCGGTTTCGAAGCGAACTTCACACCGCGGGCCCAGGCCCGAAGCATCGAGGCCGAGTGCCACGCCGCTGCGCGTGCCGTCATCAGCGTTCTCGCGATCCGCAGCCAGGGCCGAGATGGTAAAATGGAGGTTCCCGAACCGTGAGGAGCCCCTGTTCCGATGACCACGCACGCCAGCACCGATACCCTTCTCGCCGAGCAGATGCGCGACGCCATGCGCCGCTACTGGGGCTACGAGGAATACCTGCCGGACCAGGCGGAGGCCGTCTCGCACGTGCTCGCCCACCGCGACTCGCTCGTGATCCTGCCGACCGGCGGCGGCAAATCGATGTGCTACCAGCTGCCGGCCCTCGGGATGGACGGCATGGCGGTCGTCGTGTCGCCGCTGGTCTCGCTGATGAAGGACCAGGTCGATTCGCTGGTGTCGAACGGCATCGCTGCCGCCACGCTGAACTCGTCGCTGTCGGCCGAGGAGAAGCGCGAGGTGGCCAGGAAGGTGCGGCTGGGCGAGCTCAAGCTGCTCTACGTCTCCCCTGAAGGGCTCGGCGCCGGGTTCGCGATGGAGCTGCTCGAGGAAGCCACCATCAGCTTCTTCGCGATCGACGAGGCGCACTGCATCTCGCAGTGGGGGCACGAGTACCGGCCGGACTACCGGCTGCTCGGCGAGCTGCGCGGGCGCTTCCCGGGCGTCGGCATCCACGGCTTCACCGCCACCGCCACGCCCGCGGTGCGCGACGACATCGTGCGCTCGCTCAACCTGCGCGACGCGGCCCAGGTGGTCGGCTCCTTCGACCGCCCGAATTTGATGTACCGCGCGACCTACCGCAACGACATGATCGGCCAGGTCGAGGAGGTGCTCGCGCGCCACAAGGGCGAGGCGGGCATCATCTACTGCATCAGCCGCAAGGAAGTCGAGTCGCTGGCCGAGACGCTGCGCAAGAAGGGCCACAAGGCCGTGCCGTACCACGCCGGCCTCGCGCAGGAGGTGCGCAAGCGCAACCAGGAGGCGTTCTCGTCGGAGCGGGTCGACCTGGTCGTCGCCACCGTGGCCTTCGGCATGGGCATCGATCGCTCGAACGTGCGTTTCGTGATCCACGCGGGGATGCCGAAAGCAATCGAAAACTACCAGCAGGAGGCCGGCCGTGCGGGCCGCGATCGGCTCGAGGCCGAGTGCATCCTGTTCTATTCGGCACAGGACCTGCTGGCCTGGAAGCGCATCATGGGCGCGCCCCAGAGCGAGTACGACCAGCTCGCGAACAACAAGCTCTCCGAGATGTATCGATTCGCGCGCACGCTCACCTGCCGCCACCGGTTCCTGGTGAACTACTTCGGCCAGGACTTCCCGCACGAAGACTGCGGCGCCTGCGACGTCTGCCTCAACGAACATGCGGAGATGGAAGACGCGGTGGTGACGTCGCAGAAGATCCTTTCCTGCGTGGCCCGCGTGCAGCAGCGCTTCGGCGCCCGCCACGTCGCCGAGGTGCTCAAGGGCGCCAACACCGAGCGCATCCGCCAGCTCGGCCATGACCAGCTCTCCACCCACGGGCTCCTATCAGCCTACTCGGTCAACGACATCTCGGACTGGATCGACCAGCTGATCACCCAGGGCTTCCTGGTGCGCGAGGGCGAGTACCTGACGCTGAGCATGACCGAGGAGGGCCGGCGCCTCATGAAGGGCGACGGCCAGGTCCGGCTGAACCTGCCGCGCAAGGAGGCGCCCAAGTCCAAGAGCTCGAAGAAGGCCGCGGCCGGCGGCATCACCCTCGCGCCCGCCGAGGAGGCGATCTTCGAGGCCCTGCGCGAGTGGCGCCGCGAGGTCGCGCGCGAGCGCGGCGTGCCGCCATACGTCATCCTCAACGACGCGACGCTGCGCGAGCTCGCGCACCTGCGACCCGCCGGCATGCACGCGCTGATGGGCGTGAAGGGCATCGGCGTCAGCAAGGCCGAGTCGTTCGGCGAGACGCTGCTCGCGTTGCTGGCCGAGCAGGCCGCTGCCCACGGGCTGACGCAGGCGCCCGCGCCCGCCGGGCTCCCGCTGGCCGCGCCCAGCGCCGTCGTGTCGGACGACGGCGAGGAAGACGGTCTCCGCGGCGCGGCCGCGAAGGCTCGCGCGAATAGCCAACGCGAAGCGGCTTTCGATGGCTTCCGGGCCGGCCGGACCATCGACGAGGTGGCGGCGGCGACCGGCCGCGCCGCCTCGACGGTCGAAGGCTACCTGATGGAGTTCATCCAGGAGGTCGGCGTGGCCGGCCCCGAGCCGTGGGTGCCGCGGGAGGTCTACGACCGCGTGTTGGACACCGCGACCCGGATCCAGGCCGATCGCATGAAGCCGATCTTCGAGGCCCTGGGCGAGGAGGTGTCCTACGGCGCCATCCGTCTCACCCTCGCGATCCGCGCGAGCCTGGAGGCTTGACGCTTTGGGGGATCGCGTGGCGGTGAGCGGGCCCGCGCCTTTCGTCGAGGCACTCGCGGCCCAGGCCGGGCCCACGCTGCGGCGCCTCGCGGGAGACGGGCTCGCCGCGGGGCTCGCGGCCTTCGTCGCCGATCCCTGGGGCTGGTTGGCGGACGACGATTTCGCGGCGCGGTTCCACGCGGCCTGTCCGGCGCCGGGGACCACGGCCGCGGACTACCGGACGCGGCGGCTGGCGGCACCCGGGGGCACCCTGCTGGCGGGCATTCGCTTCCGCGGCGGCGACCTCGGCTTTCCCTTCGTCGAGGTGCTGGCGGACCACGCCGTCTCGCCGGCGATCGCCCCGATCGTGGCCGCGGCCTTCGCCCCGTTCCGGCCACGGGCCATGCGGGCCTGGCGCCTCGGGCCCGCCGGCCCCGACTTCGCTGCCTGGCCGGGCGCAAACCAGGACGCGGCCTACTGGGCCGGCCGGGCGAGCGAGCTGCGCGCCCGGCCGCGGCCGGCGCGCTTCGAGGATCTCGCCGTCGTGCCGGTGACGGACCAGGCCTGCCGGCCCCAGCTCGAGGCGGCCTACGCCGCGTTCCACGCCGCCTGTCCCGCGCTGGCGCGCGACGTCACGCTGGAAGACGCGGCCACGCTGGGGCGCGCGCAAGCGGCCGGGCTGCTGCTCGAGGCCCGCGTGGGCGGCGAGTGGGCCGGGGTCATCGCGGCCGCGCCGGAGTCGCACCTCGGGCTCACGGGCTGGCTGGTGGTGGAGGAGATCCTGGCAGCGCCTTTCCGCGGGCGCGGGCTGGGCCCGGCGCTGCAGCGCCACCTGCTGGAGCGCCTGCCGGGCGACGGGGTGCTGTTCGGGACGATTCACCGCGACAACGCGCCCTCGGCGCGCACGGCGGCGGCGCTGGGCCGCGAGGTGGTGGCCGAGTCGTGGTGGCTCCGCCTGTAGAACCCTTTCCCTCTCCGGGTGGGTTCGAGGGGGAGCTCCCCTCCACCGAGGGGAGCGAAAGGGTGCCAGGGATAGCTACATCGGGCCGCTACATCATCTGCAGCGATCGCAGCGCCATCCAGCGGTCCTCCGGCGCGGCCTCCACCGGCACCGGCGCCGCTTCGGGGCCGGTCAGCAGGGCGTCGAGCCGCTGGTTCAGTCCGTGCAGCAAATGCCGGTTGCGCAGGCGGTGGAAGCGCTCGCCGGCCTCGCGGAAGGCCGCGGCGGCCGCCGGACGGTCCGCCGCCGCCTGGTGCAGCGCCCCCAGCGACTGGTGCGTCAGGCCCTGCTGGAGCAGGTTGTCCTGCTCCGGCGCCGAGACGATCGCGAGCGCCCGGCCGAGCATGGCCCTCGCGACCACGCGGTCGTTGGCGCGCAGCGCCACCTCGCCGAGCAGGCGGCAGAGGGTCGCCTCCTCCAGCGGGTTGCGGAGCGGCCCCTCGGCGGCCAACGCGCGGGCTTCCTCGAGCACCTGGCGCGCGCCGGTCAGGTCGCCCGTGACGAGGGCGACCCGGCCCAGGCCCGTGAGCGCCTTGATCACGACGTAGCCCATGCCCCGGTCCCGGGCCCGCGCGAGCGCCGCGGCGAACGCTTCGCGCGCGCCGGCCGCGTCGCCCATGTCGAGCTGCACCTGGCCGTCCAGCACGATCATGAGCTGGCGCGGCAGGTCCATGTGCACCAGGTGCGGGTAGGCCAGGCCCTGCGCGAGCAGCGCCCGCGCGGACTCGAACTCGCCTCGCTGCCACAGCAGGAAGGGGCGGACGTAGAGCATCCAGGGATGCGGCGGCATGTTGAGCCTGCGACAAGTCTGCTGGAGCCTGTCGAGCGCCGGCTCCGCCTCGTCCTCGCGGCCGGTCACGGCCGGCCAGAGCGCGGCCAGGTAGAGCAGCAGCAGCGGCTCGGGATCGCCGACCTCGGCGCCGATGCGGAACGCGCGGGCGATCGCCCCGTCCAACGGGCGGATGCCCTGGAAAGCGCCGGACACCATCTGGAGCGCGGTGGTGAGGCGCGCAACCTGCAGGCTGGCCGGCAGGTTCTCCGGGCCGATCCGGTCGATCGCCGCGTCGACTCGGGTGGCGGTGGCGCGGAGCTCGTCGTACCGGCCGCTTGTGAAGAGCGCGGCGTAGACGACCGTCTCGCGCACGATGTCGAGCGCGCCCGTTTCATCCGCCGGCAGCATGCGGCCTGTGCGCTCGGCGGTCGCCAGGCTGCGCATGGGCTGGCCCGAGAGGCCGTAGGCGATCGTCAGGTAGCGCAGCGGGATGAACTGCCGCAGCCGGCCCGCCCGATCATCGGGCGCGGCCGGGTTGGCGGCTTCGGCGGCGACGAGCTTCTCGAGCGCCGGGATCGACGAGCCGGGTGCGAGGGCGTAGGCCGCCTCGCCGATCGCGAGCCAGAGCGCCTGCAGGCGCGGCGAGGTCGGTGGCTCGCCGAGCGCCTCGAGCGCCTCGGCGGCCTTCGCCCACAGGTCCACCGCGCCGATCTCCGCGCCGCGGGCGTACGCCTGATCGCCAGCCGCCGCCAGGAAGCGGTGGGCCTGCTCGAGGTCGCGGCCGAGCGCGGCATGGTGGGCGAGATCGAAGAGCACCTCGTCATCCGCGCCCATGGCCACCTCGAGCCAATCGGCGCAGCGCTGGTGGATCGCGCGGCGCTCCTCGGCCTCGAGGTGGCCGTAGAGCGCCTCGCGGACCTTGTCGTGCGGGAAGGCGCAGCCGGTCTCGGTGCGCAGGATGAACTGGCGCTCCACCAGTTCGTTGAGCCGGGTGAAGAGCTCATCTTCGGACAGCTCGCTCGCCCAGAGCAACAGCTCGAGCGACGGGGCGCGCCCCGCCACGGCCGCCACCCGGGCCAGCATCGCCGCCTCCGGGCTGAGGCCGGCGACGCGCCGCAGCACCGTGGCCTCGATGCTCGCGGGCAGCTCGAGGGCCGACGTGTAGGCGGGGAAACGCCAGGCGCCCTCGGCGTGGCGCAGCGCGCCCTGCTCGAGCATCAACCGCAGCAGCTCTGTGAGGAAGAACGGGTTGCCGCCCGCGGCGTCACGCAGCGCGCGGCTCACCTCCTGGGTGATCGCGATCTCGCCGAGCAACGAGCGTAGGAACTCGTCGGTCTGTTCGGCTGCGAGCGGACCGACCGCGAGCAGCCGCGCGACGCCCTCATCAGTGGCCATCCAGGCCGGGTGGCCCTGGGGCACCTCGTCGCCGCGCAGAGCGGCGAGGCAGAGCCGCCGCTTGCCCGCCGCGCCGCGGGCCAGGTGGTTGAACAGCGCGATGGTCTGCGAGTCCGCCCAGTGGAGGTCCTCGATCGCGAACACGACGGGCTCGCCGAGCGCGTCGAGCGCGTCGCCGACCGCCTCGTGCAAGGCGAGCCGGGCATCCTCGTCGGACAGGCTGGGCCCGTCGGCGCCGCCGAGATCGGGGAAGAGCGGCCTGAGCGCGGCGCGGCGGGCCTCGTCGAGCCGCCCGAGCATGGGCCGCAACGCCTGCGTGGCCGGCTCGTACGGCGCGAGGCCGCTCTCCAGGCAACGGCCCGTGAGCACCACGGCGTCTTCGAGCTTTGTGTGCAGCAGGAACTCCTCGACGAGGCGGCTCTTGCCGACCCCGGCCGGCGCCGACACGAGCACGGCGCAGCCATCACCAGCCCGCGCGCGCGCGAAATCCGCCGCGAGCGTCGCGAGCTCCGCGTCGCGACCGACGAGCACGCTGCTCTTGAGGTAGCTCTGCTTCTGCTCGAGGTTCGCCCCCGCGACCCGCGTCCCGGTCAGGACGGCGAGGTCGTCGAGCACCTCGGCGGCGCTCTGGTAGCGCGCGCGCTGGTCCTTGGCGAGCAGGCGCAGCACGATCGCCTCGAGTCGTTCGGGGAGGTCCGCCCGCAGCCGCGAGGGGCGCTCGGGCGCCTGGTTGGCGTGCGCGCGCACCACCTCCATCAGCGGCCCGACGAACGGCACGCGGCCGGTCAGCAGCTCGTACGCGAGGCAGCCGACGGCGTAGAGGTCTGTCGAGGCGTCCGCGACGCCGCCGCGCACGGTCTCGGGCGGCAGGTAGCCGGGCGAGCCCGAGAGGCGGCCCGCCTGGATCGGCAGGCCGAGCTGGCTCATGAGGCCGAAATCCATCAGCTTGAGCGTGCCGTCCGGCGCGACCCGCACGTTCTGGGCCTTGATGTCGCGATGCACGTAGAGCCGCGCATGGATGAAGCCGAGCGCCTGGAGCAGCTGGGCGAGCAACCCGAGCGCGCGGTCGATCGCGAGCGGGCCGGCCGCGACGAGGTCGGCGAGCTCGTCGCCCGGCACGAGCTCCATGGTGAGGTACTGGGTCGCGCCGTCGAGCTGGCCGTAGTCGTGCACGGTGATGGTGTTCGGGTGGCGCAGCTTGCTCATCGCCAGGAACTCCTGCTTGAAGCGCAGGCGCAGCTCCGGCGTGACGCCGCCCGGCACGCGGATCACCTTGAGGGCGAGCTCCTCGCCCGCGGATGCGAGATCGCGCACGCGGTAGACGGCGCCCATGCCGCCCAGGCCGAGCGCGCCCATTACTTCGTAGCGGGCTGCGAGCCGCGTGCCTACCGTGACGTCGTCCATGTCTCCTCCTGGGGTGTCGGACCATGGTGTACCCAGGTGGGATGGCCATGGCCCGCCGAGCGGCGATTAGCGCTTGCCCGACCAGCATTCCCAGGCGGCGCGGGCCATCCGGGCGATCGCCCGCTCGCAGGCCGGCTCATCGGCCCGCGCGTCGGCGATGAAGGTCGCGACGGCGAGGTGCCGGCCGTCCGGCAGGGTGACGATGCCGACGTCGTTGGTGGCGAGCGTCAGCCCGCCCCAGGTGCCCGAGGTGCCGGTCTTGTGCGCGACCGGCGTGCCGGGCGGCAGCAGCCCCTTGATCCGGGCGGGCCCGGTCTTGCAGCGCGCCATCGCGTCGAGCAGCAGCGTCCGCCCCGCGGGGGAGATGCCTTCGCCCCGCCAGAGCTTGCCGAGCAGGGCCGCTGCGGCGTCGGGCGTGATCGTGTTGCGGTCGGGCTCGAAGCGCGCGAGCGGCGTGGCGACCACGACGCCGCGCAGGCCCAGGCGGGCCGTGTAGGCGTTCACGCCGGCCGGCCCGCCGGCCAGGCGCAGCAGCACGTCGGACGCCGTGTTGTCGCTGACGCTGATGGCGTGGCGGACCAGGTCGTCGAGCGGCACGTCCGGCCGGCCTGTGCGCCACGCGTCGCGCGCCGGGCTCGCGAAAGGCCCCTGGACGACGTCGGCGGCCGTCACCTTCACCGGGTGGCCGAGCGGCCAGCGCCGGCCCTCGGCGGCCCGCAGGGCGGCCATGGCGATCGGGATCTTGTATATGCTCTGCGCGCGGAAGGCTTCACCGCCGCGGCGCGAGGCGCCGGCGCCGGTCTCGAGGCAGACGACAGCCGCGCCGACCCGGCCGGGGAACGGCCGCGCGATCGCGGCCCAGGCGGCGGGGAGATCGGGGCAGGGCGTGGCCAGGGCGGCGAGGAGGGTCAGCATCGAACCATTCTATCTCCCTCGGTGGCGGTCAGTGGAAATCGCGGCTGGCGGCGGTATTGAGCTGGTTTCCCAGGTCCGGCTTCCAGAGCCGGTCCGCGATCAGGTGCACCACCCCGTGCTGCTCCTGCACCCTGCCGCTCACCCCCAGCAACGACACGGTCTTGCCGATCACCTTGAACTTCTCCCAGACCTGGCTCCAGATCACCAAGTTCACGAACCCGGTCTCGTCCTCCAGCGTCATGAACGTCACGCCCGAGGCCGTGCCGGGGCGTTGCCGGCAAATCACCACCCCCGCATACCGCACGCGCTTGCCGTTCGCGAGCTTCGCCACCGTCCTGGCGTCCGGCAGGCCCTGGGCCGTCAGCAGCGGGCGCAGGGGCTCGAGCGGATGGCCGCGCGGGCTGGCACCGACGCGCTGGTAATCCCAGTTGATCGTCTCGAAGAGGGACAACGACCGGAAGGCGGGCGCGACCTCGTTGTCCGGCGCGAGCGGCAGCGGCGCGCAGCGCGCGAAGCCGCGCACCTCCCACAGCGCCTGGCGCCGGGACACGCCGAAGCCGTCGAAGGCGCCGGCCTCGGCCAGGCCTGCGAGCGCACGTTCATCGAGGTCCGAGCCGTAGACGAAGTCCTCCAGGGTCTCGATGCCCGTTCCTCGCTTCCCTTCGGTCGCCGGCCGCGCGGCGAAGGCCTCCCGGATCAGTGCCTCGTCCGCCGCGCCCAGGCCCTTCACGAAGCGCAGCCCCATCCGGATCGCGAAATCGCCGCAGCCAGGCTCGAGCGTGCAGTCCCAGGCGCTGCGCCGCACGTCGACGGGCCGCACCTCCACGCCGTGGCGCCGGGCGTCCTCGATGATGGTCGCGGGCGTGTAGAAGCCCATCGGCTGGGAATTCAGCAGCGAGCAGGTGAACGCGACCAGGTGGTGGCGACGCAGCCACGACCCCACGTAGCTGATCAGCGCGAAGCTCGCCGCGTGGGCCTCGGGGAAGCCGTAATCGCCGAAGCCCTCGATCTGCTTGAACACGCGCTCCGCGAACGCGTGATCGATGCCCTTCGCCATCATCCGGCCGACCAATCGCTCGCGGTGGCGGTCGATGCGGCCATGCTTGCGGAAGGCCGCCATGTCGCGGCGCAGCTGGTCCGCCTCGCCCGGCGTGTAGTCCGCCGCGACGACGGCGAGCTTCATGACCTGCTCCTGGAAGAGCGGCACGCCCAGGGTCTTTTCGAGCACCGGCCGCAGGCATTCATGTGGGTACTCGACGTCCTCCTCGCCGTTGCGGCGGCGCAGGTACGGGTGCACCATGCCGCCCGTGATCGGGCCGGGCCGCACGATGCTGATCTCGATGACCAGGTCGTAGTAGTTGCGCGGGCGCAGGCGGGGCAGCATGGCCATCTGGGCCCGGCTCTCCACCTGGAAGACGCCCACGGTGTCGCCCTTGCCGAGCATCTCGTAGGTGGCGGCGTCGTCGGCGGGCACGGTCGCCATCGTGAGATCGACCCCGTAGTGCGTGCGCAGCAGGTCGAAGCAGCGGTGCAGGTGCGTGAGCGCGCCGAGGCCGAGCAGGTCGACCTTGAAGAGCCCGAGCGCCTCGACGTCGTTCTTGTCCCACTGGATCACCGTGCGCGCTTCCATCGTGCCGTTCTCGATCGGCACGAGGTCGTGCACGGGCTCGTGGCCGAGCAGGAAGCCGCCCGGGTGGATCGAGAGGTGGCGCGGGAAGTCCAGGATCTCGCCTGCGAGCGCCAGCAGCAGCGCGTGGACCGGCAGCGCCGGGTCGAGCTCCGCCTGGCGCATGGCCTCGGCGTCGAGCCCGCCGTAGTGGCTCAGCATCTTGCCCAGGCGCCCGAGCTCCGTCTCGGGCAGGCCCAGCGCCTTGCCGACGTCGCGGACGGCCGAGCGCGGCCGGTAGCAGATCACCACCGCCACCATGGCCGCGTGGGTGCGCCCGTACTTGTCATAGACGTGCTGGATCACCTCCTCGCGGCGCTCGTGCTCGATGTCGAGATCGATGTCAGGCGGCTCCGCGCGCTCCTCGGAGATGAAGCGCTCGAAGAGCAGCCCCATCCGCACGGGATCCACCGCCGTGATGCCCAGGCAGTAGCACACCACCGAGTTCGCCGCCGAGCCGCGGCCCTGGCACAGGATGTTCTGGGCATGGCAGAAGGCCACGATGTCGTGCATCGTGAGGAAGTAGCCGCAGTAGTCGAGCCGCTCGATCAAGCCGAGCTCCCTGGCGAGCTGGGCGGCCACGTCGTCGGGGATGATCGCGCCGTAGCGCCCGTGCGCCCCCTGGGTCGCCAGCGCCCGCATCCGCTCGGCCGACGTGGTGCCGTCCGGCAGCATCTCCGAGGGGTAGCGGTAGCGCAGGTCGGCGAGCGAGAACGTGCAGCGCGCGGCGATCTCGGCGCTGCGGGCGATCGCCGCCGCGTCGTCGGCGAAGCGCTCGGCGAAGGCCGCGGGGGCGAGCAGGCCGTGCTCGGCGTTGGGCCTGAGCGCGCGGCCGGCCGCGTGCAGCGTGACGCCATGCCGGATGCAGGTGACCACGTCTTGCAGCGGTCGGCGGGCCACGGAATGGTAAAGCACCTCGGTGGCCGCCACGACCGGGATGCCGTACCGCTCGGCCCGCTCGCGCAGGCGGGCCTCGGCTTCCACGTCTTCGGCGCGCAGGTGGCGGGTGAGCAAGGCGTAGAGGCGATCGCCGAAGGCCGCCTTGAGCCTGGCCGCGAGGAAATCCGGCGCCGCCCGGGCGAGCAGCTTGCTCTCCTCGCCGCCCCACAGCGCGATCAGGCCGGCCGCGTGGGAGGAGACCTCTTCCCAGGTCACCCGGCTTTCGCCCTTCGGGCAGCGCAGCCGCCCGGCGCTGAGCAACCGGCAGAGGTTGGCGTAGCCCGCGCGGTCTTGCACCAGCAGCACGACGCGCGAGCCGTCGTCGACCGTGACCTGGGCGCCCACGATCAGCTGGATGCCGAGCTCCCTGGCCTTCTGCCAGGCCCGCACCACGCCATACACGCCGTCGCGGTCGGTGAGGGCGATCGCCGTCAGCCCCAGCCGCGCGGCCTCGGCCACCAGCTCCTCGGCGTGGCTCGCGCCTTCGAGGAAGGAGAAGTTGCTCTTGGTCCACAAAGGTACATACATGGCGGGCCTACAGGATCTCGCCGTGCAGGAACCAGCGCCGGCGGCCGCGGTCCCAGAAGACCCAGAGCAAATCCCCGCGGCGGGTCTCGGCGAAGTAGTAGTCGCGCTCGACCTCGGCGCGCCACCAGCCGCCCGAGACCCGGTAGGGGCCCGCGAGCCGCTCGACGGGGCCCGCGGCCAGGCCACGCACCAGCCAGCCGTCCGGGCCGCGCAGCGGGTTCGTGGGCAACGGCTCGGGCTCGGCCAGGAAGCGCCGCACCAGGGCGCCCTGCGCCTCGCCGGCGGGCTGGGGCGGGCGCAGGTGGTCGAGCGGCTCCCAGGCGTAGCCACCCTCTGGCAGGTGGCGATTGCGCGCGACGGCCCTCACCACCACCTCCTCCCCGCCGAAAGCCGCCCGCAGGCGGGCGAAGGCCCGGGCGGCCGCCGCGAGGTCGCGCTTCGGGGCCTCGGCGAAGATGCGCAGCTGTTCGCTGGTGGCGGGCACCACGCTGGCTGAGACGGCCAGGCCGCAGACCGGGGCCGCGGGCGGCTGCCCCTCGAGCCGCAGGCGCACCAGCTCCATCACCCGGATGCTCGCGAGCGTGGGCTCGGCGAGGCGGATGTCGTCCACGCGCGGCGAGGCGCCATCCAGATCGAGCTCCAGCTTGAGCGCCACCAGCGCCTCGGCGCGCTCGCCGAGCCGGGCGAGCAGCCGATCGACCAGCGGCTTGATCACGAACACCAGGCGCTGGCTGTCCTGCTCGCCCCAATCCAGCGTGGCGCGCTCCACCACGGGCACCTCGACCGGCACCGGGCTGAGCGGCAGCTCGAGCTCGCCGGACGCGAAGCGGTGGAGCTGGTGGGCCTCGTGCCCGAAGCGCTTCGCGATGCCGTCCGCGGGCAAGGCCAGGAAGTCCGCCACCAGCTGGACGCCCAGCTTGGCGAGCGCGTCTTGCACGTTGGGCGGCAGCCCGACCAGCCGCAGCGGCACGCGGCCGACGTACGCCGTTTCCTCGGCTTCGCTCTCGAAGACCACGGCCTGGCGCCCGCGCAGGGCCTTGGCGGCCGCGTAGCTGCCGAAACGCCGGAAACCCACCGCCACGGCCGTCACGTAGCCGAGGGCCTTGAGGTCCTCGCGCAGCGCCTGCGACCATTCCTCGAGCGAGGCGAACAGCCGATCCATGCCGCCGGCGTCGAGCCAGAACACGCCTGGCTCGCCGGTCACGGGCTCGACGTCCGGGCTGAACTGGTGCAGCCGATCAAAGATGTCGCGCACGCCCAGGGCGATCGCCTCCGGGGCCACCGGGGCCGCCCGCAGCGTCGGCAGCAGCGACAGGGCCGGGCCGTAGCGCATGCCGGCCGCGATGCCGCCTGCGCGCGCCGCGGCGTTGACCTCGAGCACCAGGCCCTGCGGCTTGTCGGCGTCGACCACGGCGATCGGCAAGCCGACCCAGGCCGGGTGCTGCAGCGCCAGGAGCTGCAGCGCCAGGGCGGGGGCGTCAACGCAGGCCAGGCGGTCCATGCCAGGCCTCCTCGTGGCGCCAGCCCGGCGGCCGGCGCTTGTCCTTGTGGGCGACCAGCTCGCAGGCGAACCGGCCGGCCTCGCGCCGGACGCGTGCGACCGGGCCGCGCAGGGAGACCAGCGAGCCCAGGGACGGGGCGGCATCGGGCTTGGCCGTGAGGCAGAGCAGCACCGTGCCATGCTTCATGGTGAGGCCGCCCAGCCGGGTGAGCTGGCGGTCGGTCAGCCGGCCGTCGTGGCCGAGATCGAGCACCACCAGGCCGAAGGCGCCCGAGCGCACGAGGTAGTCCGCGGCCTTGGCGAGATCCGTGGGCTCGGGCACGCGCACCACCGCGAGGGCCTGGAGGTCCACGCCGTTGGCGGCGGCGTCGGGCGGATAGAAACAGCGCCGGCGCGGGGCGACCCAGGCGGCCGGCTCGCCCGCGCGCTGGACCTCCCACACGAGCCGCATGGCGAGGGTGAGCGTGGCCGAGGCCCCGTGGGCGCTCAGCTCGACGATGCGGCCGGCGAGCTCGGCGAAGCACCAGCCGACCGGCGCCTGGCCCCTGAGGGCGCCTGGCAGCCAGCTGGCGGGATGGATGGCGGCGTGCAACTCCATGGCGAGGCTCCGAAGCGGCTCAGGCTTCCGGTTCAGGGATCCAATGTGCGCCTCACCTCGACGACCTTGCCGAGCAAACGCAGGTCCTCGGGCGAGGCCAGCCGGATGGGCGCGTAGGCGGGGTTCTCGGCGATCAGGACCGGCTCGTGGCCGTCCCGGCCGAGGCGCTTCACGGTCACCTCGTCGCCCACCAGGGCGACCACGATGTCGCCCCAGGCCGCGGTGGCCTGGCGCCGGACGATCACCAGGTCGCCCTCGAGGATGCCGGCGCCGATCATGCTGTCGCCGCGCACGTGCAAGGCGAAGAGGTCCTCGTGTCGCTCGCGGCGGGCGACGGAGACGTGGCCGTCGAGATCCGCGAACGCCTCGGTGAGCGCGCCTGCGCGGACCTGGCCGAGGATGGGCACCGCCAGCGGCGGCGCCTCGGCGTCGCTGGGTCGGTAGGAGCGCGACTTGCCGGCCTCGCGGACGAGCAGGCCCGCAGCCACCAGCCGATCCAGGTGTTCCTGGGCGGATTGGACCGCCTTGAAGCCGAAGGCGGCCTGGATCTCGCGGACCGAGGGCGGTGTGCCCTCCCGAACGCGGGAGCGGACGAACTCGAATATGGCCTGGCGGGTCTCGCCCCGTTTGCCCTTCATGGCGCCTCCACTTCGTGAGTCGAGTTAACCAGACAAATGCCTGGTTGTCAATGGAAAGGCGCATCGTTACTTGTTATGTAACCCCACACACAGCCGCCCGCCCCCGCCGCGAAAGCGGCAGGGGCGGGCGGCAGAATCGGGAAACGACGAGCCTAGGCGCTTTGCCAGAGGGCGATGAAGTTGCCTTCGGAGTCCTGCAGGTGCTGCATCGTGCCGTGGCCGCCCACCTCCACCTTCGGGCCCACCGCCTTGCCGCCGCGGGCCTCGATCTCGGGCAGGGTCTCGTCGATCGACGTCACGCTGAAGTAGTTCACGACCCGCGCGGGGCACTGCTCGCTGGGCTTGAAGAAGCCGCCGCCCAGCTTGCCGGAAGGCGTGATCAGCAAGGTGTAGTCCATCTCGGGCACGTCGTGGAACTGCCAGCCGAAGATCTCGCCGTAGAACTTCTTGGCGCGCTCCAGATCCGTGACGGGGAACTCGAGGTGGCACAGGTCGCCCTGCTTGAAATCGACGGCATGGGCCTGGGTGGCCAGCTCGGCGTAGGTGGTCATGGTGATCTCCTGAATCGGGGTGGGACCCGGCCATCTTCCGTCTCCGGCGGCCATCGCGGCAGCGATGGTCGTCACCGCGGACCCCACCCACGCGTCATGGCTCAGGCGATCGCACGAGGCCCAACCGCCGTCCCGTGACGGCATCCGGCCAGCAGGTCGCAGGCAGGCCCTCGGCCCGTTGATACCGCCCGATCGCCGACCACAGCGCCGGGCCCCAGGCCCCGTCGGTCACGAAGCCACGCGCCGCGAGCGCCGCCCGCCAGCGGCGCAGCGCAGCCGGGTCCGGCGGCGTGGCCATCGCGTCGACCTCCGCCTCGGTGAGCTCGCCGCCCCAGATCCGCACCTCGGTGCCCCGACGGACCGCGTTCCGCGCGAACAGCGCGTCGATGTCGGCATCGCGCAGCGCCATGCAGCCGTAGGTCCAGTTGGTCTGCGTGCCGCCGCCCGCATGGATCTGGATCTCGCCGCCGATCGCCGGCAAATCCGGGCGTCCAGCGCGGGCCACGGCATAGCGCACGCGGTCGAGCGCGGTCGGGTAATCGAGGTCGAACGCCTTGTAGAACGTCGCGCGCGGCTGCACGCCGACCACGTGGTAGACCCCCTCCGGCGTCGAGGCGTTGTCGAAGTGCAGCTTGCGACGCTTCGGCGCCCGCCCGATGGCGATCGGGAAACGGCGGATCACCTGGCCGCCGTCCACCAGCGCCATCACGTAGGTGGCCTTGTCCACGCGCAGCATCGGCGCCCGCACGGTGGCCGGCAGGGGCCGCTCGGCGGTGACGATTCGAACCACCCCACTCGTGAGCGCGCCTGCGCTGGCCTGGTAGAGGTAGGCCACGCCGTCGGCGGGCGCCGCGTCGACGAAGCCGCCCTCGCGGCCGCCCGGCAGCATCCAGCGCGCGGCGGGGTGCACGTCCTCACCCGACGAAAGCAGGCCGTCCGGGTGGAGCGCGCGAACCAGCTTCATCTCGCCAGGCGGCGGGCCCTCGCCCTGCCAGCGCCAGGCCAGCCGGACCGGGCCCGCGGGCGTCTGGGCGGCCGTGAGGCTCAGGACCGGCGGCCGCATCGCCGTGGTCAGCGGCGCGCCGGCCGCGGTGCGCTCACCGGACGCCTGCCAGACGAGGCCGGCCGCGACCGATAGGCCGGCGGCGAGGGTGACCGCTACGAGCAGGCGCGGCTTCGTCATAACATCCATCTTACGACGCCAGGCTGCAGGAGGTTCCCCGCTCGTGGCCGTGGGTGCGCTGGTGTACCATGGCGTCCCGGCCCCGGAGGGGCCGCGCGTAGGAGAGGCCATGACCGCGCAGTTTCCCGCCGAACAGGCCGCGGACGGCACCTTCGTCCGCCAGGAGGACGCCTTCAAAGGCTGGGTCCGCGCCGACGGCTCGACCCCTTATCCCGTCGAGGCGGGCCGGTATCACCTGTACGTGTCGCTGGCCTGCCCCTGGGCGCACCGCACGATCATCGCGCGCCGCCTCATGGGCCTCGAGGACGCGATCGGCATGACCGTCGTCGACCCGATCCGCGACGCGCGCGGCTGGGCCTTCCGCGACGGCCCCGGCCATTCCGCCGACCCGGTGAACGGCTTCGTCCTCCTGTGGGAGGCCTACAAGGCCACCGACCCCGCCTATACGGGCCGCATCACCGTGCCGGTGCTCTGGGACAAGCTGACCGGGCGGATCGTGACCAATTGCGACGACGATCTGCTGCGCATGTTCGGCACGGAGTTCCGCGCGCTGGCCTCCGCCTACGCCCCCGATCTCTACCCCGAGGCCCACCGCGCGGAGATCGACGCGCTGAACACGCGGGTCTACGAGGCGATCAACAACGGCGTCTACCGCGCCGGCTTCGCCACCCGCCAGGCCTCCTACGAGCGGGCGGCGCGCGGCGTGTTCGATGAGCTCGAGGCGCTCGAGGCCCGCCTCGCAGCCCGCCGCTACCTGATCGCCGATCACCCCGTCGAGACCGACTGGCGCCTCTGGGTGACGCTCGTGCGTTTCGATCCGGTTTACCATGGGCATTTCAAGTGTAATCTGCGCCGCCTCGTGGACTACCCCAACCTGTGGGGCTGGGTCCGCGACCTCTACCAGCTGCCGGGCATCGCCGAGACGGTGAACATGGACCACATCAAGCGCCACTACTACGCCACGCACAACGAGATCAACCCGACGCGCATCGTGCCGATCGGCCCGGAGGTCGACTTCATGGCCCCGCACGGCCGCGGGGCGCTCGCTTGAGGCGGCTCGCGCGCGCCGCGGCGATCGCCCTCCTGGTCGCCCACCCGCTGGCGCGCCCGGCCGGCGCCGTCATGCCGGACGAGGCGGCCGGGCCCGCGATCGTGGCGGCCCTGCGCGGAAGCCTCGCGGCGGCCGACCGGGCCACCGTGCTCGCCGCGTTCGACCTGCCCAGCGGCCCTTCGCTCTCCGCGCGCCTGATCGACGCCGCCGTGCCGCGCTGGCGCGCCGTCTCGCCGCGCGTCCGGCGCCTGGCCGAGCGAGAGACCGACCCGCACGGCCCGGCCCACCGCGCGGCGGCGCGCTTCTTCCGGCTCGCCGAGCAGGCCGGCCCGGCGCCCGCGGTGGCCCCCGTGGGCGGTTTCTCGACGCCGCGTTACCGGGCGGCCGTGGCGATGTTCAGCGGCCTCGCCGAGCGCCCCTGGCCCGGCCGGCCTGGTAAAAGGGCGCGCTTCACGAACCGCCTGATGGGCCATCCGGGCAACCAGCTGGGCGCCGTCGCCGATTACCTGCGCGACTACCACCGCGCGCTCGGCCTGCGCGTCGAGGAGCAGACCTTCACCTGGGGCGGGCGGACCTACCGCAACGTGGCGGCGATCATCCCCGGCCGCTCCGCCGAGCGCGTGGTCCTGGCCGACCACTTCGACGTCGCTTCCACGGTCGACTACCCCGCCGAGACCCTGCGGCGCGAGGCGCCCGGCTATGGGCTCACCCCGGCGAAGATCGCCGCGATCCGCGCCGGCCACCGGACGGACGCGCCGGTGCCCGGCGCCGACGACGACGCCAGCGCCACCGCCGCGTTGCTCGAGGCCGCGCACATGCTGCGCGGGCAGCGACCGGCGCGCACGATCGTGTTGCTGCACCTCAACGGCGAGGAGTTCCCTGGCGATTGTGCGGGCGCGCGCGAATGGTTCGGCCGCGCGATGAAGCGCGGCGAGCGCGTGGCGGGCGTCGTGGTGATGGACATGATCGGCGTGAACCGCCAGAAGGACCGCATCTTCCAGCTCGCGCCGGGCGCCCACCCGGGCAGCCAGGCGCTCGCGGACCTGGCGCTGACCGCGGCGGCACGCCAGTCGCCAGGCTATCGCCCGCTCTACCGCGGCTTCTCGGATCCCAGGTCGTATCTCTACAACACCGACGGGCAGGTGATCTCGGGCGCCGGCTTCCCGGTCCTGCTGCTGAACGAGCACCTGAACTACGACGAGGACCTCGAGCGGCTCGGCTACCACGACGAGTTCGATCGCCCCGAGCTCTTCGACTGGGGCTACGCGCGGGCGATCGCCACCACCGGCATCGCCACCGTCCGCGCCCTCGCGATGACGCCCGCCGCGCTCCCGGCAGGCCCGGTCTCGGCGATTCGATCCGGCGGCGGCCGCGCCGCGCACTTCCGCGTCGAGCTCGACCACAGCGACCTGCTGGCCAGGGCCGTGCTGGGGAAGTACACCAGCCTGACTTCGCTGGTGACCGACGACCGCACCGGGCCGGACCCGGACTCGACCGCCAAGCGGCTCGCCGGCTGGTTCCCGGAGTCTGGGCTCGCGCCGATCGATGATCGGGCGATCGCCGACGAGCTGACCCACCTGATCGCGCGCCGCCGCGCGCTCGCCCCCTGAGCGCCGGTCGAGGCGGCCGATGAGCCTGATCTTCGAGGTGCCCCCGGACGTGGTCCCGCAAGCGCTCGAGACCTTCGTCGCGGCCCGCCTGGGCGTCGATCGCCTGGACGTGCGTGGCTGGGTGCGCGACGGCCGCGTCACGGTGGACGGCGGCCCGGCCAAGGCCAGCCGGTACGTGACGCCCGGCCAACGGATCGTCGTCGACCCGCCGCCCCCGCGGCCGCACGAGGCCGTGCCCGAGGCGCTGCCGCTGCCGATCCGCTACGAGGACGACCACCTGGTCGTCGTCGCCAAGCCTGGCGGGATGGCCACCCACCCGGGGCCCGGCTGGTGGAAGGGCAGCTGCGTCAACGCGCTGCTGCATGCGATCCCGGAATGGCCCGGGGTGGGCGGCGTGGCCGGCCCCGGCATCGTCCACCGGCTCGATCGCGACACCACCGGGCTCTTGATCTTCGCGAAGACCGACGCCGCCCACCAGGTCCTGCTGCGCGCCGCCGCCGAGCGCGGCCTGGCACGCACCTATCTCGCCTGGGTCGAGGGCGAGGTGGCGGGTGACGGGGTCGTGGATGCGCCCCTCGCCCGCGACCCTGACGACCCGCAGCGCGTGATGGTGCGTCCGGACGGCAAGCACGCCGTGACCCATTACCGGGTCGCCGCCCGGGCCCCCGGCCGCACGCTGCTCGAGCTGACGCTCGCGACCGGGCGCAACCACCAGATCCGCGTGCACATGGCGCACCTCGGCCACCCGGTGGTGGGCGATCCGGTCTACGGGCATGGCGGGCCGTTCATGGCCCTGCATGCCTGGCGCCTCGCCTTCGACCACCCGATCACCGGCGCGCGCATCGCGCTCGAGGAACCCCCGCCCGCAGAATGGGCCGTTTAAGGCCCGCTTAACCCGGCGGGCTTGACCACCTGCCTGGTCAGCCTCTACCGTGGGTTCCCAAGAAGGGGAGTAGCCGCCGGCTCCATCGCCGGTCCCCGCATTCGTCACCACGGCCTCCGGGCCCGGATGCGAGGCAGCTTTCAGCGAGAGCGCGAGACCTTCACCCGCCCACCCTGTGGGGCGTCTGGTGAAGGCTTTTTTCATGGCCTCCTTCAGCGCCCTTGCGCTGGAGGTCTCGTCATGATCGAATCGCTCCCCTGGCTGGCCTTGCTCAACATCATCGCCGTGGACCTCGTCCTGTCCGGCGACAACGCCGTGGTGATCGGGATGGCGGTGCGCCGCTTGCCGCCCGCGCTGGCCCGGCGCGCCGCGCTGATCGGCGCCGCCTTCGCCGTGGGCCTGCGCGTGCTCTTCACGGCGATCGCGGCCTGGCTGCTGGCCGTTCCGCTGCTCCAGGCGGTCGGCGGCGCGGTGCTGCTGGTCGTGGCCTGGAAGCTGCTCCAGGGCGGCGGCGATCACGCCGAGGTCGCGGCGGCGGAGGGCTTCTGGCCCGCGGTGAAGGCGATCGTGCTCGCGGACCTGGTCATGAGCCTCGACAACATCCTGGCCGTGGGCGGCGCCGCCCACGGCAACCTCTGGCTGCTGCTCTTCGGCCTCGGCCTGAGCATCCCGCTCGTGCTGGGCGGCAGCGCGGTCGTCACCGGCGCGCTGCGCCGCTGGCCCGCCCTCGAGGTGGTGGGCGCCGGCGTGCTCGCCGTGACCGCGGCGCACATGCTCACGGCCGATCCGCTCGTGAAGGCCTGGCTCGCCACAGGCGGCCTCGGCCCTGTCGCGCAGGCCCTGCCCCTCATCGTGGTCGCCGCCTTCGGCGGCTGGCACCTCGGCCGCGGGCGCGCCCTGGCGGCCCTCCGGTAGGCCTCGGTCGTCTTCCTCGGCGCGGGCCGCGTGGCCCGCGCCTCGCCCGGGCGCGCGCCCGGTGAAAGGAGCTCTCCCCATGGCCATCACGCTCAAGAAGGGCGCCAAGGTCTCGCTCACGAAGACCGAGCCCGGCCTCGAGGCCATCCACATCGGCCTCGGCTGGGACCTGCGGCCGGGCATGGCGTTCGACGTCGACGCCAGCCTGTTCATGCTCGATGGTGGACGCAAGGTCCGCCGCGACGAGGACTTCGTCTTCTACAACAACCGGCGATCGCCCTGCGGCGCCGTCGAGCACCGCGGCGACAACCGCTCGGGCGCCGGCGACGGCGACGACGAGGTGATCCTCGTGGATCTCCGCAAGGTGCCCGCGGACGTGGAAGCCCTGGTCGTCGCCGTCACCATCCACGAGGCCGAACGGCGCCGCCAGACCTTCTCGCAGCTCGACAACGCCTTCATCCGGATCGTGAACCAGCGCACCAGGGCCGAGGTCACGCGGTTCGACCTCGGGCGCCAGGCGCCGTCCGACGAGGTGATGCTGTTCGGCGAGGTCTCGCGCCAGCACGACGAGTGGCATTTCCGCGCCGTGGGCGACGGCCTCGCGGGCGACCTGGGGACCCTCGCCGAGCTCTTCGGCGTCGACGTGCGCGGCTGAACGCCCGCGAAGGAGGATACGAACATGGCGGTCAGCTTGAAGAAGGGCCAGGGCGTCTCGCTCGAGAAGGACGCGCGCCCGCTGGACGAGGTGGTGATGGGGCTCGGCTGGGACGCGGCCAGGCCCACGGGGCTATGGGGCTGGCTGGGGGGCCGTGCTCTTGCCGTCGACCTCGATGCCTCTTGCGTGCTCCTCGACGCGCGCGGCGCCGTGATCGACGCCGCCTGGTACGGCCAGCTCGCGACCCGCGACCGCAGCGTCCGCCATGCGGGCGACAACCTCACCGGCCACGGCCACGGCGACGACGAGCGGATCCGGGTGCGCCTCGCCGAGGTCCCGCTGGCGGCGGCGACGCTGCTCTTCACGATCACGAGCTTTTCCGGCCAGCCCTTCGGCGCCGTGGCGAACGCGTTCTGCCGCCTGGCCGACGCCCGGAGCGGCCAGGCGGTGGCGCGCTACGACCTGGGCGCCCAGGGGCCCCACACCGGCCTCGTCATGGCCCGCATCGACCGCGCCGCGCGAGGCTGGCGGATGACCGCGGTGGGTGAGCCGGGCCACGGCCGGACCTGGCGCGAGCTCGTCGGTACCGTGCGGTCGCTGGCCTACCCCGCGACGCGGACCCCGTAGCTCACCAGCCCGCTGCCCACCTCCAGGCCCTCGAGCCAGTCGAGGAACCGGCCGACGTCATCTCCGCGGAAGATCGCACCGTGCTGCGGGCAGATCATGGCGATGTCGAGCGAGCGGGCCTGCGCGACCCAGGCGTTCTTGGCCTCGTTGGAAGGCATCCACCGCCGGTGGAAGCCTTCCATGTGGGCGACGTGCCGATCGAAATCCTCCACGAAGAAGGAGTCGTGGTCGTCCGGCAAGAGCGCGGCACCCAGGTCGCCGGAAAAGAGGATTTTCGCGAACGGGTCGTAGACGCTGAAGTTCGCCGACGAATGGCAGTAATGGGCGGGCAGGAAGCGCAGGGTGCGGCCCTGCCGGCCGAGCCTGAGCTCGCCGCCGTCGTCCGGCAAAAGCCGGAAGTTCGGCACGTACTCGTAGCCGAAGTGCGCCATGAAGCTCGACCAGATCTTCGGCATGTAGACCGCCGCATCCGGCCTGAGGGCCATCCAGAGCGGCAACGAGGAGAGGACGTCGGGATCCTGGTGGCTCGCGAAGAACGCCTTGATGCAGTCCAGCGACACGTGCCGCGAGATGGCCGAGAGCGCGGCCGGAAATACCTCCGTGCCGCCCGGATCGAGCAGGATCGCCTCGCCGTCGCTGACGATCAGGTACTCGTTGGTGTCGATGACGCTGTCCTGGCGCTCCGGGTCGCGCCCGAAGGCGATCCAGGCATGGCCGTCGCGCTCGAACAGCACCCTTCCGATCATCGAACCACCTCCAGCCGCGCGTCGGCGTTCCAATCGAGGGCGGCAGTCAGCCGGACGCCGATCCTGGCGACCTCCCGCAGGGCGACGCTCCCGGCGTCGAGCGTGTCGCATTGCCCGCCGACCCGGATCGCGCGCTCGCCGTCGCAGCGCGCGGCCTCGACGCGGTACTTGGTGGCCACGGCGGCGAGCCTGCGGCACAGGCGCTCGAGCGCCTCGAAATGGTCCTGCAGGAGGTGACGCGCCCGCGCCACATGCACCGCGAGCTCGCCGAAGGTCGCTTCCAACGTTTGCAAGGCCTCTGACACGTGCCGGCGGTTCGGGCCGGCCGGCAGCAACGCGAGGCCTTCGCGGACCTTGCCGGCCTGCCGGGCCCGCTCCTGGCCGACGAGGACCCTCGGCGCGAGGTTCTCGGCGCACGCGCGCATCAGCCCCACCGTACCCGTGATGCGGCGCGCGAGGTCCTCGATCTCGCGCGCGAGCGTGAAGTAGACGCCCCGATCGAGCGTGGTGCGCGAGGCAAGGATGCCGACGTTGGTGGCGAGCACGTTGAGCGCCTCGGCCTGGTCGTCGAGCTCCAGCGTGGCCTCCCGCAGGCGGGCGCAAGCGCTGAACACGGCGCCCATCCCCTGCACTGTTGGCGAGAATGACATCGGTGTGGTCTTTCCTTATCGGACCATACTGGCAGACGTCGATCCGGAAAAGCTCTCCGGGCAAACTACGGATTCGCGGTTCGGAAAATTACGGTGGCCCCTGGGGGCTGCCGCGACCGATGCTCGGTTTCCCGGATGCGCCCGTCGGGAACGAGGGAAGCGCGTATTCGCCGCGAGGAGGACCCATGGCCGCCGAAACCGCCCAGCCCACCTATTGCCGCCGCCTCGCCGCCGAGGCGCTGGGCACCGCCATCCTGCTCATGGCGATCGTCGGGCCCGGCATCCTCGCGATGAAAACGGGCGGCAACGTCGCGATGGGCGTCATGGCCGTGGCGGCGGCCGTGTTCGCGGTGCTCGCGGGGCTGATCGCCATGTTCGCGCCGATCTCGGGCGCTCACTTCAACCCGGCGGTCACGCTGATGGTGGCGGCCCTCGGGGATCTCAAGTGGAAAGAGGCGCCCGGCTACGTCGCGGCCCAGCTCGTCGGCGGCTGCCTCGGCGTGATCATCACGAACTTGATGTTCGAGCTGCCCGCCGTCACGCTCTCGACCTCCGTGCGGACTGGCCCCGGGCAATGGCTCGGCGAGTTCGTCGCGACGTTCGGGCTGTTCGCCACCATCTGGGGCATTGCGCGCATCCGGCCGAACGCGCTGCCCCTCGCCGTCGCCGGCTACGTCTTCGGCGCGGTCTGGTTCACCTCGAGCACCTGCTTCGCGAACCCCGCCGTCACCGCCGCGCGGGCGCTGACCGACACGCTGACCGGCATCCGCCCGGTCGACGTGTTGCCTTTCATCGCCTGCCAGCTGGTCGGCGCCGCGGCAGCGACGGCGTTCTTCCAGTGGCTGATCCCGCCGCAGGTGGCGGAGTACCTCGAGCGCGTGGTGCCGGAGTCGAAGCCCGTGCCCGCGGAGCCGGTCACCCGCCGCCGCACGGCCAGCGGCCCGCTGGCCCCGCTGGACTGACCTCCCGCGGGCCTGCCCCCGGCGGGGGAAGCAGGCGGCAGGGTACAATAGCCGACGTTATGTCAGCCTGCCTGCCCGATGCCCCCGTCTTCGCCACGCTCACCGTCGCCGACAACGGCACGGCCCCGATCGAGAGCCTCGCCCGCGCCCTCGACGGCCTCCAGGCGCTCCTGCGCGCCCTCGGCGACGATGGCGGCGGCAGGCGCACCGCCCGGCGCTACGCGCTGCGGGCGCGGCCGGTCGCGGGCGGCCTCGCGCTCCACCTCGGCGCGCCCCAGCTCGCGCTGGCCCTCGGCCTCGGCGACTCGGCCGCCGAGGTCTCGGGCATGGCCTTCGCCGCCCTGGCTGCCGTGGCCGCCGCCGACGACGCCGCCCTGGCCGCCGCCGTGCCCGAGCCGGACCGCCGCAGGCGGGCGCTCGCCGCGATCCGCCAGGCCCTGCCCCGCGCGGGCGAGGCGTGGACCCTCCAGCTGACGCCCCCCGGCGCCGAACCCATCCGACTTGGCGCCCGCGAGGCGGCGGTGCTCAGCGCCGAGGCGCCGGACCGCGCGCCGCCCGTGCGCATGACCGTCACCGGCGAGCTCGCCGGCGTCGACTTCACGAGCGGCAAGCTCACGCTGCGCGTCGGCGCCGCCGGCCGGTCGATCACGGGCCCGTACCCCGCGGGCCTCGAGGTGAAGCTGCTGAAGCTCCGCCGCAAGGCCGTGCACCTGTCCGGCGACTTCGTGCTCGACGCCGTCGGCGAGCCGCGCGCGCTGCGGATGGCGGCCGACCTCGCCCTGGTGGACCTGGCGCCGATCGAGCTCGGCGAGGTCGGGACGCCGATCGGGCCGATCGCCTTCGAGCCGCCCCTCACGCTCCTTCCGACGCTCGACCCGGCCACCGGCCAGCGCTACGTGGCCTGCGACCCGCTGCTCGAGCTGGAAGCCGCGGCAGACTCGCGCGACGCCCTCGAGGCCGCGCTGCACGAGGCCGTGGCGGCGCAATGGGCCGCCCTGGCCCGCCCGGGCCTCGCCGGCCGCGAGGTCGCGCTCGTGAAGATGTGGAAGCGCCGCGTGCGGGTGGCGGTGCCGCACGCGGGAGATTGAGCCGCGTGCGGGGTATCACCTCCAGGATCAACAACCCGGATCAACGACCCGGATCAACCGGATCAACAACCCGGATCAAGTAGAAGGAGCGTTCCGCGTGACCAAACGCATCGGGGTCCTCGGCTCGGGCGACGTCGCGAAGACGCTCGCGACAGGCTTCAAGAAGCACGGCTACGACGTGATGATAGGCAGTCGCTCGCCCGCGAAGCTCGCCGACTGGGCCGGTGAGCACGGCGTGGGCACCGGCACCTTCGCCGAGGTCGCGGCCCACGGCGAGCTGATCGTCCTCGCGGTGCTCGGCCGCGCAGCCGAGGAGGCGCTGAGCCTGGCCGGCGCCGCGAACCTGGATGGGAAGGTCGTGGTCGACACCACCAACCCGATTTCCGATGAGCCGCCCGAGAATGGCGTGCTCCGCTACTTCACGGGCCCTAACGAGTCGCTGATGGAGCGCCTGCAGAAGGCCTTCCCGGCCGCGCGCTTCGTGAAGGCCTGGAACAGCGTCGGCAACCCGTTCATGGTGAACCCACAGTTCGCCGGTGGCCCGCCGACGATGTTCATCTGCGGCAACGACGCGGGCGCGAAGGCCGAGCTCGCGCCGATCCTCGAGCAGTTCGGCTGGGCCCACGAGGACGCCGGGATGGTGGAGTCGGCCCGCGCCCTCGAGCCGCTCTGCCAACTCTGGTGCGCCCCCGGGTTCCTGCGGAACCAGTGGACGCACGCGTTCCATCTATTGAAGGCCTGAACCCCTACACCAGGCCAGGGTGACCGTCAGCCGGCGACCGGGTCTCCTGCCACGAGCGTCAGGGGGATCACCCCGGTCCACACCGGCCAGGTCAGGTCGGCCTCGTCGTCCTTCGGTGGTCCCTGCCGCACCTTCGCCGAGGCCTCCACGATCGGCAGCGCCAGCAGCAGCGTGCCCGCGAGCTCGCCCGCCGACGGCCCGCGCACTTCGGCCGCACGCCCGCGCGCGACCTTCTCGACGAACACGTCGAGGATCGTCCGCTTCTCGTCCGCATCCGCCACCACCACGGGGCGGCCGAGCACGACCACCGAGCGGTAGTTCATGCTGTGGTTGAAGGCCGAGCGCGCGAGCACCAGGCCATCGAGCAGCGTGACGGCCACGCAGATCTCGCCCCCTTCGCGGATCGTGCGCATGATCCGGCTGGCCGGCGCGCCGTGCAGGTAGAGGCGATCGCCCACCCGCCAGTGCGCCATCGGGATCACCATCGGCACGCCGTCGGCGGCGAAGCCGACGTGCGCGATCCAGGCCTCGTCCAGGATGGCGTGGACGGTCGCCTCGTCGTAGGCAGCCCGCGCCGGCTGGCGGCGGACGGTGGTACGGTCGGTGGGGGCGGGAGCGGGTTGCGTCAAGGGGACCTCCGGGGGCAAGGAACCCATCCATCTAACCCCGAACTGGCACCCCAATCCAGGGCCAGTTCGTGAAATTCGGAGGTTCCAGTCCGCGGTCTCCGGGCGGCGGAATGGGCTCAGACCCGCACCACCGTGATGAACCGCGGCTGCGGGTAGGTCCAGAGCGCCGAGGGGTGCTCGGCCCACCAGGTCACCGGCAGGCCGACCTCCGCGAGCAGGCGGTGTTGCGTCTCGCGCTCCGCCTCCCCCTGGTTGACGATCAGCAGCAGCCCGCCCGGCTTTACGCGCGAGGCGACATGCGCGAGGTGCGCCGCGGGGCGCAGGTGGCGGCGCGGCAGGCCCCAGCGGCGGTGATCCGCGGTGAAGATGAACGGATAGAACATGAATGCGACGTCCACCGGCTCGCAATAATCGCGCACGTCGCTCGTGATGTAGCGGACGCCCGGCAAGCCGCCAATGTAGGCCTCGGCCCAGTCGTGGCGCGAGCGCAGATCGTTGTAAACGCGGTAGGCGTCGAGTTCCACGCCATCGAGTGCGACCTTCCGCGGCGATGCGCTGCCCCAGCGGGCCAGGAAGGCGTGCAGCACGCGCACGTAGAACCAGTCGCTCGGGCCGGCGTCGAGCGCGCGAACGGGGTCCGGGATCGCGAAGCCCACCTCGCCGAAGGCCCGTTCCAGCATCTGGAGGTAGACCAGCGAGGTCGCGAGGTCCAGGCGGCTGGCCTCACGCGCCCAGCCCTGGAGCTCGTAGGTCGCGATCAGCCGGGCGGCCTCGGGCCTGGCCAAGCCTTCGAACAGCCCCTCTTTCGGCTCGCCCAGCAGCTTCGGCGCGCCGCGGCGCCAACGCACGGCCTGACGGAGCGGGTAATCGATCTCGATCACGCCGGCGCGGTGGAGCAGGTAGAGGCCCGCGAGGGGAAGGAGCCATTCGATCATAGACGTCGGTCGTCATGATACGCCGAGCGCCGTCAACAAGAGCTGGGCCACGAGGATCTTCGCGATCATCGCGGCCGGCATGACCGCGACGTAGGCGTCGTTCGGCGCCTCGGAACCCGCGCGCTCGCCGGCGTAGGCCAGCAGCGCCGGTTGCGTCTGGCCGCCGGCCAAAACCCCGCTCGCCGTGACCCAGTCGGCCCCGAGCAGGTGGCGCGCGCCGAACAGCAACACCACGGCGGAGGCCAGCGTGACGGCGGCGCCGATCGCGAGCAACACCAGCCCCTGCGCGGCCGCGGCCGCGACGAAGTGCGAGCCCGCGCCAAGCCCGGCCGCGGCGAAGAACAGCACCAGGCCGAGCTGCCTGAACGCCGCGTTGGCCGTCGACGGGATGTGCCAGTCGATCGGCCCGCTGCGCCCGAGCGCGCCCAACACCAGCGACACGAGCAGGGCGCCGCCGGCCAGGCCGAGCGAGAAGCCGAAGCCGCCGGGCAGGGGGACGTGCACGGCACCGAGCGCCATTCCCGCGACGAGCCCGAGCGAGAGCGAGAGGAAATCGGTCTCGCCCAGCGCGCGCACCGAGTCGCCGAGATAGGCCGCCACGCCCGGCAAGGCCGCGGGCCGGGCGACGACGCGCAGGCGATCGCCCCGCTCCACCACCGTGTCGTCGGTCGGCACGAAGTCCCGATCGCCGCGCCGCAGGCGGGTGGCCACGGCGCCGAAGCGGGTGGCCAGCGCGAGGTCGCCGAGCCGCTGGCCGACCACCGCAGGGCTCGACACGAAGATGCGCCGGAAATCGACCTGATCGCGGCTGGCCTCAGGCCCGGGCGCACCCTCGATCGGGCGGCCGACAAGCAAGGCGGCGCGGGCGAGCGCGTGAGGTCCGCCGACGACGTGGACCACGTCGCCGAGCGCGAGGCGGGCGTCCGGCGTCGCCACCTTCACGTCCTCGCCATGCTGCACGCGGCTCACGCGCACCGCCATCTCGTCGAACGGCAGCTCGCCGAGCAGCCGCCCGGCCAGCGCCGGGTTCTCGACGCGCAGGTTCGAGGCTCCAGGCTCCTCGGTGGGCGGCCCGAGCTCGGCCTCGGCCAGCCTGGCCTCCGCCGGCATGTCCGCGCGCGCCAGGCGCAGCGCGAGCTCGGCCACCAGCAGCGGCACGGCGACGCCGAGCGGATAGGCGATCGAGTAGCCGACCGTCGGCACCAGCGCGAGCGTCGTCCCGCGCAGCGCCTCCGAGGCCGCGGCGAGCGCCGGCGTGTTGGTGGTCGCTCCGCAGAAGAGCCCGGCCGCGAGCGCCGGCGAGAGCCCTGCGGCGCCCGCGAGGCCCCAGGTCAGGGCGCCCGCGACGGCGACCGCGAGCAGCGCCAGCCCCCCGAGCGCCAGCCCGCGCCGCCGAAGCAGCCGGAAGAACGCCGGGCCGCTCTGGAGGCCGATCATATAGACGAACAACAGCAGCCCGAGCTGCAGCACGAATTCGGGCAAGACGAACGCGCCCTCACCCCAGACGCCAAGCAAGAGCCCGGCGAACAGCACCGCCGCGATGCCCACGGGCACGCCCGCGAGGCGCAGGTGGCTGATCAGGTAGCCCAGGCCGATGGTGAGGAACAACAGCGCGAGCGGGCTCGCCGCGAGGAGCTGACGAAGAGGGTCGAGCAGGGCGAGCATATGCGCCCGATCGTAGGTGAGCCGACTCGCGGCGCCATCGGTACTTACCCCGCGTCGCGCGCCAGGCTTCCCGCGTCGATCCCGAACTCGGCGGCCAGCCTCAGGGCCTCGGCGCGCATCGCCGGCAGCTTGGACCGCATCCCCAGCCGGACGGCCGACAGCGCCCCGGCCCGGGTCATCGGTGTAGGCACGGCCTCGGCCGGCGTGGCGGCCGGCTCCGCGGCCCGGGTCGCGGCGCGTGCCGCAGGGCGGGGGGCCTCGGCGGGCTTCGGCGCATGGAACCCCTCCGGCGGCAGGTAGTCGTTCAGGCACGCCCGGAACAGGTAGCGCGCCGGGTGGGCCTTGAACGTGAAGCCCTTCGCCAGGCGGTGCTCGTGGTACGCCAGCTGGCGCTCGATGGCGGCCTCGTCGACGTTCGCGAGCACCTGGTCGACACACCAGGGCAGGATGCCGTGAGCCAGGAGGCGCTCGGCGAGCGGCGAGCCGGGGGCGGCCGCGTCAGCGGTGGCGGCCGGGCCGCCTGCCGTGGCGGTGGGAGCCGCCACCGCCGTCGGTGCTCCTACTTCTTTGAATGAATGATCGGCATGATCATGCGACAAAAACGTCGTTTTCTTGACGGAGAGCAGGCCATGGGACCGTAGCAGGGCGATCGCCCGCTCTACCGAGCGTGGCGACACGCCACAGGCGTCGGCGATCACGCCGATCGGCGCGAAGCCACGCTCCTCCAGGAACGCCTGGACGAGCACGGCCGTGAAGTTGAAGCCGAGCGATTTCGCCCGGCTCAACATGGAGAACGTGGACATGCGAGCAGCACCTTTCATGAGGTGGCGTCTCGTGACGCCGCCCTCTTGCACGGTGATCGCCGGGCGTGTTACTCTCGCATTAGTGCCTACGAGAAGTGGTCGCCAGCCCGGCGGCCACTTTTCTTTTGCTTTCCGTCAGCGCGCGTCGTGACACGCACCTCGTGTGTCCGCCCCGGTTCTTCCAGACCCTCGCGCTGCTTTTCCTGCGAACTGGCTGCTCGTGGAGAAGTGCGCGTCAAGCGGGTTTGGATGTGACCGCGTTGAATTAACCCTGACATTACAGGCAAGCCGTAATGGGATCAAGCACATTATGTTTTGCCATGGTAATGATCGATCGTTGAGGTTTTGCCTATTGACGGCCGAAATCGCCCAGACGAGCGGGAGGGGGTGACGAGCCCCTCGGGACGGGCATCGCGGGATCGGGAGAAGATCGCCCCAGGATCTTTCATGATCTGGATTACGTTATCCGATCACGCCAGATCCCAGATGCTGAGCCCGCCGTCGGCTACCCCCTACGGCGAGCGTACTAACCAACAAAAAACGGCCCGCCGGCGAATGCCGGCGGGCCGTGATTCTGACCGACCTCAGAGCGCTGCGGCCTTGAGCGAGGCCAGGGCGTTCTCGAGCACCTTGCGGTTCGAATAGGCGAAGCTCTTCCACTGCGACACGTCGAAGCTGCCGCTGATCGACGAGAAGCTCTGGATGCCGCCCTCGAGCACGCCGGCCACGACCGGGACCTTCTCGGCGAGGGTCGGGTTGTTCTTGATCGCGTCGCGGGCTTCCTTCATCGCTTCGAAGTTCATGTAGCAGAACGACTTCCACTCGTAGACGTCGAAGCTGCCGTTGATGCGGTTGAAGCTGTTGATCGAGCCGGTCAGCAGGCCCACGACGTAGCCGTAATCGTAGGAGAGCTTGTCGACGTTGCCCTGCTTGAGCTTGGGCGTCGTCGCCTTGCCCGCGGCCTTCGCGACGCCGACAGCCAGCCCGGCTTCGTAGGCGGCCTTGTCCAGCTTCGGGTCGAGCTTGTCCTTCTTCTTCTGGGCGACCAGGGCGGCCTGGCCGGCGCGGTCGGCGGTCGGGACGGCGGTCGCGCCACAGCCGGCGAGCAGGAGGGCGGCGGTGGCCAGGGCGACTAGGCGGGTCATGGTGACTCCTTTTATATGAACTTCATCTGACGTTTGCGATTCCTTAACCTTATAGCCCGGCGCGCACACGGACTTGCGTGGTTTGGCCAACCTGACTCGGAAATCGTCCTTCATATTTGTTAACATCGGGAGGTGAGGGAGATGCCACCGTGTTGTCCGAGCCGCATGCGAGCCGATCGGCCAGCGAGGTGGCCCCGCAAGCCCGCCCAGGCACGCCGTTGACGATCGAGATCGACCAGGCGACCGATGGCACCTGGATCGCTCCCGCGCGCCACGAGCATGAGCTCGGCGCCCGCCCGACGCCCGGCGGCACCCTCTTCCGCGTCTGGACGACCAGGGCGGCCCGGGTCGCCGCCGTGATCTACGACGACCTGGGTGTCGAGCTCGCCGCGTACCCGCTCGGCGAGCAGAGCGCCGGCGTCTTCGAGGCGCTGGTGCCGGAGGTGGGGCCAGGCGCGCGCTACAAGTTCCGGCTGGACGACGAGGTCTGGCCGGACCCGTACGCGCGGTGCCTGCCTGCCGGGCCACACGGCGCGGCGGTGGTCTGGCGCAACGACTACCGCTGGAAGCACCCGCCGCCCAACGTTCCGCGCGAGCGGCTCGTGATCTACGAGCTGCACGTGGGCGCCTTCACGCCGGAAGGCACGCTGCAGGGGGCGATCGCGAAGCTCGCCCACCTGCGCGACCTCGGCGTCACCGCGATCGAGCTGATGCCGCTCGCGAGCTTCCCGGGCGCGCGTGGCTGGGGCTACGACGGCGTCGCTCCCTTCGCACCCTTCGCGGGCTACGGCACGCCCGAGGACCTCTGCGCCTTCGTCGATGAGGCCCATGGCCACGGCATGGTGGTGTTGCTCGACGCCGTCTTCAATCACCTCGGGCCCGACGGCAACTACCTGGGCGTCTACGCGCCGGCGTACTTCACGGATCGCCACAAGACGCCCTGGGGCGATGCGCCGGACTTCGCCAACTCGTTCATGCGCCGGCTCGTGCTCGACGCGGCCGCGCACTGGCTCGGCGAGTACCGGCTCGACGGCCTGCGCCTCGACGCCACCCACGCGATCGTGGACGAGCAGGCGCCGCACCTGCTAGCCGAGCTCGCGGCGCTGGCGCACAGGATGCCGCAGCGCCCGCTGCTGATCGCCGAGGATGACCGCAACGAGCCCATGCTGGTCGAGGGGTTCGGCCTCGACGCCGTGTGGGCCGACGATTTCCACCACCACGTCCATGTGCTGCTGACGCGCGAGCAGGACGGCTACTACGCGGATTACGTGCCGTCCGTGGCCGACCTCGCGCGCACGATCCAGCATGGCTGGTTCTACGAGGGCCAGCTCGCGCCGGTCTGCGGCAAGCCGCGCGGCAAGCCGGCGACGGGGCTCGCGCCGTGGCGCTTCGTCTACTGCCTGCAGAACCACGATCAGGTCGGCAACCGCGCGGCCGGGGACCGGCTCACGGCCCACCTGTCGCCCGAGCGCTGGCGCCTGCCGACGCTGCTGTTGCTGTTCCTGCCGATGACCCCGCTGCTCTTCATGGGCCAGGAATGGGGCGCGACGACGCCGTTTCCGTACTTCTCGGACCACGCGGGCGCGCTGGGCGAGGCGGTCACGCGGGGGCGGCGCGAGGATTTCGCCCGGTTCGCGGCTTTCCAGGGCCAGGATCCGCCCGACCCCCAGGCCCTGGCCACCTTTCAGGCGGCGAAGCTGGCCTGGCCCGAGGCCGAGGAGCCGGCGCGGGCCGCGCTGCTGGCGTTCCACCGGGAGCTGCTGCGGCTGCGGCGCGAGGACCCGGTGCTCGCTGCGGTCGCGGGCGAACCGCCGGAAGCCGGCGCGATCGGCGAACTGCTCTGGGTGCGGCGCCGGGTGGGCGACGACGAGCGCCTGCTGCTCGCGAACTTCGGGGCGGCCGCGGTCGCCCTCGCGGACGTCGGTGCGCCCGGCGGGGCGACCGCGCTCGTCGGCACCGGCGCGTTCGACGGCGCGACGCTCGCGCCGGGCGAGGGCGTGGTGCTGGTGCTCCGCCGGCCGCGCATCGCGATTCCTGGATCCACTTACAGGCTCCAGCTGCACCAGGGCTTCGATTTCGCGCGCGCGAGCGCGCTCCTGCCCTACCTGCAGGCGCTGGGCGTGACGGACGTCTACACCTCGCCTTACTTCGTCGCGGAGCCAGGCAGCACGCACGGCTACAACGTGGCGAGCCACGCGGACGTGAACCCGGAGCTGGGCGGGGTGGCGGGCTATCGCCACTTCACTGATCGCCTGCGGCTGCGCGGGATGGGCCACATCCTCGACATGGTGCCCAACCACATGGGCATCGCCGACGGCTCGAACGCGTGGTGGCGCGACGTGCTGGAGAACGGCCCGGCCTCACGCTACGCCGACCACTTCGACATCGAGTGGCGCTCCGGCACGCCTGGCCTCGACGGCAAGGTGTTGCTGCCGATCCTCGGGGATCAGTACGGCAACGTGCTCGAGCGCGGCGAGTTGAGGCTCGAGCGCGAGGGCGGCGCCTTCTGGGTGCGGTATTGGGCGCGCCGCCTGCCGGTCGCGCCCGACACGTTGGTGCCGATCCTCGCGCGCGCGGCCAGCCTCGTGGGCCAGGCCGAGACCGAGCCCGCCATGATGGAGCTCGGCAGCCTCCTGAGCGCCCTCCGGCACCTGCCGCCGCAGGCCGCCACCGACGAGGCCGCTCGCACCGAGCGGGCGCGCGAGAAGGAAGTGGTGAAGCGCCGCATCGGGGCGCTTTGCGACGCCGATGCGGGCGTGTGCCACGCGATCGATCGGGCCACCGAGGAGCTCAACGGGCACGTGGGCGAGCCTGCGACGTTCGATCGGCTGGACGCCTTGTTGCGCGATCAGCCGTACCGCCTCTCCTATTGGCGGGTGGCGACCGAGGAGATCAACTACCGCCGCTTCTTCGACATCAACGATCTGGCGGCGATCCGCATGGAACGGCCCGAGGTCTTCAACGAGACGCACCACCTGCTGCTCGGCTTCGTGCGCGAGGGGCGCATCACGGGGCTGCGGCTCGACCACACCGACGGCCTCTACGACCCGCTGGGCTACTTCCTCGCGCTCCAGCGCGCGCGCGCCGATCAGCTCGGCATCGCGCCCGACGCGCGGCCGCTGTACCTGCTCGCCGAGAAGATCCTCGAGCCCGGCGAGCAACTCCCGCGGGGCTGGCCGATCCATGGCACCACCGGCTACGATTTCATGGGGCTGGTGGGCGGGCTGTGGGTGGATGCCCGCGCCGAGCGAGAGGTGTCCTCGACCTACCAGCGCTTCACGCGCCAGCGGATGACCTTCGACGAGATCGTCCATCGCTCGAAGCGGTTGATCATGCGCTGGAGCCTTTCGAGCGAGGTCAACGTGCTCGCGCGCCAGCTCGACCGCATCGCCGAGGGCAACCGGCGCGCGCGCGATTTCACGCTGGTGAGCCTGACGACAGCGATCGTCGAGACGATCGCCGCCTTCCCGGTGTACCGCACCTACATCCGCGAGGACGGCACCCGCGAGGAACCCGACGACCGCCACGTGGAGACCGCGATCCGGCGCGCCAAGCGGCGGAACCCGGAGCTGAACGCCACGATCTTCGACTTCCTGCGCGACATCCTGCTGCTGCGCTTCCCGGACAACGCGACGCCCGCGCAAATCGAGGCGCAAACCCGCTTCGCGCTGAAGTTCCAGCAGGTCACGAGCCCGGTCATGGCGAAGGGCGTGGAGGACACCGCCTTCTACACCTACAACCGGCTGGTGTGCCTGAACGACGTCGGCGGCGCGCCGGACCGCTTCGGCACGGCGGTCGCGACCTTCCACGCCGGCAACGCGATCCGCGCGCGCGACTGGCCGGGCTCGCTGCTCGCCACGGCCACCCACGATCACAAGCGCGGCGAGGATACGCGCGCGCGCATCGCCGTGCTTTCCGAGTGCCAGCCGGCCTGGCGTGAGGCGCTGGCGATCTGGTCGCGGCTGGCGCGCGCCAAGAAGACCGACCTGGACGGCGATCACGCCCCGGCCCGCAACGACGAGTACCTGTTCTACCAGGTGGCGCTGGGCGCCTGGCCGCTCGACGGCGAGTTCGGCGGCTTCGCCGAGCGGCTGCGCGCGTACATGCTGAAGGCCACGCGCGAGGCCAAGGCGCACACGTCGTGGATCAACCCGGACCAGGCCTATGACGACGCCGTGGCGCGATTCGTGGATGAAATGCTGGGCGACGACCGTTGCCACCGCACGATGGCGCGGCTGGCCCTTGCGATCGGTCCGCATGGCGCGACCAACGGCCTGGCCCAGGTGCTGCTCAAGCTGACCGCCCCTGGCGTGCCGGACACCTACCAGGGCTGCGAGCTGTGGGACCAGAGCCTGGTCGATCCGGACAACCGGCGCCCGGTGGACTACGCGCTGCGGGCGCGCATGCTGGCGGACATCCGCGAACGGATCGCCGACCCCGCGGCGCTCGCGGCGGACCTGCTCGGCCGCTGGCGGGACGGGGCTGTGAAGCTGTTCGTGACGCACCGCGCGCTGCAGGTGCGCGGCGCGCATGCCGCGCTGTTCCGCGAGGGCACCTACCGGCCTCTGGAGGCCGGCGAGCACGCTGTGGCGTTCGCGCGGGAGCAGGGCGAGACGCGGATCCTGGTGGTGGCGCCGCGGCTGACCTGGACGCTGACGGGCGGGGCGCCCGGCTTCGCGCTGGGCGACGCCTGGGGCGAGCACGCGCTGGCGCTGCCGGCCGGCGGGCGCTGGCGGAACGCCTTCACGGGGGAGCTGGTGGCGGGGGAGACGACGGTGCCGCTCGCGGCGGTGTTCAAGTCGTTTCCGGTGGCGTTGCTGGTCCCGGCCTGACCTTCGCCGCTCGCCAGCCTCCGGCTCGGGTACAACCACGAAATGATGGCTCACCGGTGGCCAATTCCCGCCCTGCTGGGCGCCCTCCTCCTGATCGGCTGCCCCGCCCGTGGCCCGGTCGCGCCGAGCGCGAGCGCCAGGCCCAAGGCCCCGCGCAAGGCCGCGGCCCCCACCCCGACGCCGGTCCCCACCGCCACCCCGGCCCCGCGGCCGTCGCCGAGCGGCTCGCCGTCGCCGAGCCCTGTGCCGACGGCGTCGCCCGCGCCGACGCCCGCGCCGACCCCGGCGCCCCTCGCCGTCACCACCTTCGCAGGCACAGGCCCGATCGGCGTGTCGGGCGGTGGCTTCGCGGAAGGGGCGGCCGCCGCGGCGCAGTTCAGCTTCCCCGAGGACGTCGCCGCCGGTCCCGGCGGCCTGGTCTACGTCTGCGACACCGGCAACAACCGCATCCGGAAAATCACGCCTGAGGGCGTCGTCTCGACCCTCGCCGGCCAGGCGGCGGCCGGCTTCGCCGACGGCACGGGCGCCGAGGCGAAGTTCGACTTTCCCGTCGCGATCGCCGTGGACGCCACGGGCGACCTGTACGTCGCCGACAGCGGCAACAACCGCATCCGCAAAGTCACCACAGGCGGGGTCGTGACGACGGTGGCGGGCGGCATGAGCGGCTTCGCGGATGGCGGCAAGGAGCTCGCCACCTTCGACCGGCCGATGGGCATCGCGATCGACCTGGATGGCGGCCTCGTCGTGAGCGACACTTACAACCACCGCGTCCGCAAGGTCACGCTGGCAGGCTCCGTCTCCACGCTGGCCGGCGGCGCCGCGGCGGCGCTCGCGAACGGCGCCGGCGACGCGGCCCGCTTCAACCGCCCGCACGACCTCGTGGTCGATCCGCAAGGCGTCATCTATGTCGCGGATTCGCTGAACCACTGCATCCGGCGGCTGCAGCCAGGCAGCTCGGGCGCCACCGTCTCGGTCTACGCCGGCCTCGGCGGGCCGAACGCCGCGACGACCGGCGGCGAGCTGAAAGATGGCCCGGCAGGCCAGGCGAAGTTCTTCCGGCCGGTCGCGCTGGCGCTCGCCGCGGACGGCGATCTCTTCGTCGCCGACCAGCTCAACCACCGCTTGCGCGTGGTGCGCAAGCAGACCATGCAGGTGGAGACCGTCGCAGGCGCGGATCCGGGCGCTCCCGGCGGCGGCTTCCGCGATGGCCCGGCGGCCGAGGCCCTCTTCGCCCAGCCCTTCGGGCTGTGCATCGAGACCTCGGGGCGGCTGTTGGTGGCGGATACCGGGAACAGCAAGATCCGCGCCGCGACCCCGATCTCGCCGTAACCTGCCCCGCCGCGGGGCGACGTCAGCTGATCGCCCCGTGCGGCAAGAACGCATGCGCGCCGCGCACGCCGTTCACCAGCTGCGTCAGCCGCAAATCCGCCGCCACGCTCGCCAGTGCGAGTGCGTCGCGTCGGTCGGCGATGCCGTGGAGGCGCTGGATCAGGTCCACCATTGCCGCGAGCGCCGTCGCGATCGCCCCATCGAGGTCCTCGCCGAAGCCCAGCGTCGACCAGCCCGCGGCATTCTCCACATGCGGCGTGCCGATGCGCCAATCATCCACCAGCTCGAAGCCCAGCTCGATCGCCTCGAACATCGTCTCGATGGCCATTCCGGCCACCTCGCCGTCGCCCTGGGCCGCGTGGCCGTCGCCGACCGAGAGCAGGCCGCCCGGCGCCGCCACGGGCAGGTAGAGCGTGCTGCCGGCATAGAGCTCCTTGCAGTCCATATTGCCGCCCGTCGCGCCCGGATACCAGCCCTCGTGCCAGCCGGCCGCGCCCGGCGACAGCCCGATCACGCCCGGGAACGGCCGCACGCGGACCACGTGGCCATGTTGGTTCGTGGCCGTCGCGGCGGTCGCGTCGAGCGCCCAGCGCATCAGCCGCGCGGGCTGGTCGGCCACGCCCACGGCGCGATCGAGGCGGGGATCCTTGAAGCCGCCGCCGCCCGCCCAGGTCCAGCCCCAGGGTGCCGGCACGATTTCGCGGATGCGCACGGCGAGCGTCATGCCGGGCAAGGCGCCGCGGATGGCGATCGGGCCGACCATGGCCGGGCCGTCGTCGCGGCCGGGCTCGCGCGGCCCCCACTTCTCGCGCGGGCTGGTCTCATCGGTGGGCGGCGCGAGGCCCCAGCCCACGTCGAGCGTGCGTACCCGCACCACGTCGCCCGAATCGACCACGAGCGCGGGTGGGAGGTCGGGCGAGAAGCGGCCATGCAGCGTTTCGCGCGAAGGGATCAGGTGGTGGCGGGTGTGCGTGGGCATGGCCCCAACTTACCCCGCTCAGCGCCCCGGATCGGCGTCGAGCGGCGCCTCGGTGAGCTGCTCGGCGTCCGCCAGCCAGGTCACACGAAGCCCTGGCCGGAACGCGCGGATCACGGCCGCGGCCGCCGCCTTGCCGCCGCGGACGGCGCCCTCCTGGCTGCCGAAGAACGGCTGCTGGGTCCAGTCGCCCGCGAGGAACAGGTTCGGCACCGGCGTGGCCTGGCCGGGGCGCTGGCTCATCGCCCCCGGCAGCGGGCGGATCAGGTGCCGCGGGTGGCGCAGCACCACGCTCTTCACCACGTTCGCCGCGCGTGCCCGCGGCTCCGAGGCCCGCAGCGCGCGCAGCGCGATCGTGATCAGCGCCGGGTCATCCCGGTCGAGCAGGTCGTCGGCCGGCGAGATGACCAGCGACACGCGGCTGCCGCGTTGCCAGGGGTAGGCGTTGGTCGTCTGATCCTGGTAGACCGGCACGGGCGCGCCCGAAAGCAGCGTGAAGTCGCCCGACCCCACCGCGTCGCGATCGAACCAGAGCTGCACCGAGATGGCCGGCGCGGTCGGCAGCGCGGCGATGCGTTCGAAGTAGCCGGTCTCGCGCAGCGGCCCGGGCAGCAGGGGCGAGACCAGCCAGGCAGGCACGGCGAGCACGTAGGCGTCGGCCGTGACGCGCTCGCAGCCCGCCACCACGAAGCCGCCGATCCGCCCCCAGCGCTCATCTCCGCCGTCGGCGTCGTGCAGCACCTCGAGGAGCTTGGCGCCGGTCTCGATCACCGTGCCGCGCGCCCGCAGCCAGTCGGCCAGCGGCGCGAAGATCAGGTCCTCGCGCGCGCCGCGGTAGCTGGCTAGCCGGTTCCAGGGCAGCGACCAGGCGACGTGGTGGATCCAGCCGAGGAAATCGTAGGCCGAGAAGTCCTCGGGCTCCGTGAACTGGATCGCCCGGCAGAACGGGCGCAGGATGCGGTCCATCACCTGGGGGTGCCCGCTCGCCTGGCGCCACCAGCTGGCCACGGTGGTATCGTCGAAGCCGTCGCGCAGCGCGGGCCAGGGCAGGACGCCCGGCGCGACGAGCGGCAACAGCGAGAGTTTGGCGAGCGGGTCGAGCAAATCGTTGTTGCCGAGCGCGCCGAGGGCGGTCTCGAGCGGTGCCCACAGCGGGTTCACGCCGAAGGTGGCGCGCGGGCCGTCGGCCACGTGCACGCGCACCGTGTCGCTCCAGCACAGGATCTCCTGCGGATCCCGCTCGATCTCGCGCAGCAGGCGCTGGAACTCGGAGTACACGCCCATGAACAGGTGCAGGCCCTGCTCGACCCACTGGCCGTCGGCGTCGCGGTAGGTCGACGCGCGGCCGCCCAGGTAGGGCGCGCCTTCATACAGGCTCACCACGCAGCCGGCATCGGTCAGGTACTTGGCGCAGGTCAGGCCGGCCAGGCCGCCCCCCGCGATCGCCACGCGCAACGCCATCGCGACTCCTCCGATCAACCCGCCGTCCGACCATCGTATCCGGCGGGTGGCGCGCTACCTACGGTCGGACGACGGTCCGGGTCCCAACACCCCCTCGCATGTAAGGCGACCGGCGCGGCCGGCGTAGGATGTGGCCAAGGAGGAGCAGCAGATGAACGCACGCGAGGAAGGCATCATCGGACAGGTCAGGCACGCGCTCGCCACCGAGCCGCGCGTCGATGCGCCGAAGATCCGCATCACGATGGTCGATTCGCAGCTCTTGCTGAGCGGCATCGTGGACGACACGGAGCAGATCGAGGTGGCCGGGGCGGTCGCCCGCCGCGCCGCACCGGGGGTGCCGATCGAGAACGGTCTCACCACCCACATGGCCGCCGGCGCCTGGCAGGACTCCGACCTGGATCCGCGAGTTCGCGAGGCCCTGGCGGCGGTGCACGACGCGATCGGCGACAGGCCGGCCGACGTCGGCGCCGACGTCCGCGAAGGCGTCGTCTACCTGATGGGCCAGTGCGAGACGCTGGAGGATCGCGATTCATTCATCATCGCGGCCGGCAGCGTGCCAGGCGTGAAGTCCGTGGACGCCGATCGCCTGCTCGTGGCCCCCTACACCGACGCGGCACGGACCGCGAGCTTCGCGCGGAAGTACCTCCAGCGGGAAGCCCCGGATCTGGCGGGCGCGGTCCGGGTGTACGTCCATGAGCGCGCCGCGCGCGTCGCCGGTCATCTCCGGCACCAGGCCGATCGGGACCGGGTGATCGCGATCGTCAAGCACGTGCCGGGCATCCAGAAGGTGCACGACGAGCTCGCGCTCTACCAGGCGGGCGAGCACTCCGCTGGCGCCGACGCGCAGCTGGAGCAAGCCGTTCGCCACGCGCTCGGCGACGCCGGGCTGCCCGTGCCCGACATCGTCGTCTTCGCGGTCGCAGGCACGATCACGCTCATGGGCCGGGTCGGCAGCCCGGAGGGGCAGCGCGAGGCCTTGCGCGTCGCGCTCGCCGTCGCGGGCGTGAAGCACGTCGACAACGAGTTGACGGTCGACCACACGCGGGGCAACGTGCCGCATCCCGAGGGCGATCGCCGCCAGGATATCCACCGGTTGCCCAAGGGCGAAACCGGCAAGCGGGATTAGGCGCCGGCGCCCGTCGAAGCGACCTCAGCGCCCGCGCGGCGGCGGGTGGCCCGGCCGGAACTGGCCGGTGCCCGCCGCCTTCGGCTGGGCAGGCTTGGCGGAGCCCTGGCCTTCGCCCTTGGGCGCTGGCGGGTTCATGTAGCGCGAGATGATCGCGGCGATCACCTCGAGGTCCTTGCGGTCGTTCAGCTTGATGACCTTGGGCTCGCCCGAGCCCGTGTCGGCCGCGAAGACGAAGCCGTCGGTGAAGACCGTGACGCTCATGAGCAGCTCGTACTTGAAGCGGAACGCGGTCTTTCCCGAGTTGAACATCACGCGGCGGTTCGTGATCGTCAGCGAGCCCTTCGCCATCTCCGCGAGCTCGGCTTCCGGCAGCGGCATCAGGCGGCCGGCGCCCATCCGGTAGGGCTTGCCGGCCTTGAACGCGGGGCCCGACCCCGCCTGGGTCACGCGCGAGCCTTCTTTCGGCTCATGCAGCGTGGCGCCGACGCTCATGTGGGTCTGCTCGCCGAGCTCGAGGCCGAGTCCGGGGATTTCGTCGATCGGCAGGTTGCCGCGCTGGATCTCGTAAAGGACGCGCATCTTCGCGAGCGTGACCTGGTTCTTCGACACGTCGACCTCGCCCACGCCCAGGTACGACTTGATCTTCTCGAGATCGCGCTCTTCTTTGGGGGTGAAGACGCCGTCCGCCTTGACGACTTCGAGGGCCTTCTGGAAGGCCTTCATGCGCATCGCCTTGATGTCGTCGTCCTTGAGGCCGAGGTCCTTGCGGAGCTGGTCGAGCTCCTCGATCTCGTCGTTCGTGAGGACGCCGTCATCCATGGCCTGGAGGAGGACTTCCTGGTACTGCGCCTTGCGCTCCTCGAGCGTGCCGGCGGACTTGAGGCCGAGCTTCTGGACCAGTGACGTGATGAATCCCATTTGCGGAACCTCGCGGGACGGGGCGGGGGCTGCGAGGGGGAATATACCCCGGGCGGCCCGGAACGAGCGAGCGTTTTGCGCGCGAGGCGCCCGCGTTCAATACAGGAACCAGTCTCCGCGCTTGGTCTGCTCGTAGCCCGCCGCGCGCAGGCGCGGCTCGACCTCGTTGGCCGCATCCAGGCTGAGGCCGAGCGCCTCGTCGATCGCCCGCGCCACCAGCACGCTCTTGATGATCGACTCCCGGCGGACGATCTGGGTGTCCAGCTCCACCAACGGATTCTCGTGGGTCATCGCGCACCTCCCGCGCCTACATGCCCGGCGCTCGCGAACTTGCGCGGCCGGCCCCGCCTCATCTTGTTTGAACTCCGTTAAATCTTCTTCAAGCGCCCGTTAGATCAGGTCAGCTGGCCCCTTCGTGAGGCATAAGACCTTGGGTCCCCCCATCAGGAGCTTGAACCGTGTCCGATCTTCGCCTCACCAGCAAGGATTCCACCACCAACCAGCTGCGCCCGCCGGCCCAAAAGCCGGTCGCGCATGCGACCGAGACGGGCAAGATCGGCACCGATCAGGCCGCTTTCAGCGCCCGCGCCCGCGAGGGCCAGCATGGCGAAGGCGTCGAGAACTATCCGGACGGGGATGGCGGGCACGGCGGGGCCGGAAACGAACCCTCGGCGATCGACGACATCGCGCACGGCGCGCACAACCCGCACGGCGCGTTGCACGCGGTCGAAGCGGGTGAGACGTTGGTCAAGGTGGGCGCCCGGTTCGTCGGCCGCGCCAGCCGCGCGGCGGCCGTCGCCGCCGAGGTCACGCACCACCCCGGCCAGGGCCACCATGGCCTGCTCGGCAGGTTCGAGTCGTTCGTCGAGAAGATCTGGGCCAAATCCGCCAACGTCCTCGGCGCCGGCGTCCGCCGGATCCCGGGCGGCGGCAAGGCGCTCGACGGCTTGAGTCGCGCCCTCGGCGCGCCCGGCCGTGCGCTGGGTCCCGGCGTGGACAAGGTGCTGGTCGGCACGCGGCTCGGTCAGGCGGCGAAGTTCACGGGCTCGGGCGGCCGGCTCGTCGCCAACATGGGCGGCCGCATCCCGGTGCTCGGCGCGCTGCTCGGCGGCGTGATCGCCGTGGCGGACGCCCGCAGCTCGCTGAAGATCCTGAACGACCCGAAGGCCACGACGACCGAAAAGGCCGTCGCGGGCACGCAGGGCGGCCTCTCGGTGGTGAGCGGCATCGCCGGCGTCGGCGCGCTGGGCGTGGCCGCGGCGGTGGCGATCGGCTTCACGGCGCCGGTCTCGGTGCCCTTGCTGCTCGGCGTCGCCGCCGTCACCGGCATCGCATCGTTCGCGCTGTCGTTCTTCAAGAAGAAGACCCACTAGGCACGGCCCGTCCGGGCTCGCCCAGCGGCGCGACGACCTGGTGGGAGCGCCGGCGGGCGATGTGCCCGATCAGGCGCGCGATCGTCGCGTTCACGGGCGCCCGCAGCCCATGGCGGCGGGCGAGCCGCTCGACCGCGGTGTTGAGGAACGGCATCTCGGTGACCGCGCCGCGGCGGAGATCCTGCAACATCGCGTTCCAGTTCTCGCGCGTGTTCTGCAGCGCCGTATAGACGCGTTCCACGTCGTCTGCGCCCAGCGCCACGCCCTCGGCGGCGGCCACTGGCAGCGCCTCGGCCAGCAAGTCGTCGACGATCTCACGCAGCTCGGGTGACTCCAGGATCGTCCCGTTGCGCTCGTCCACGATCGAGCAAATGCCGCTCACGGCCAGGTTGAGCAACGCCTTGCGCCATTCGACCTCGGCGACGCTGCCGCCCGCGCGCGCGCGCAGGTTCGCCGCGTTCAGGAGCGCGAGCAGCTCGGCCGCCGCCGCCTCGCTGGGCGCGTCGCCGATGCCCAGCTCGAAGAGCGGCGCGCCTGCGACGACCGCGCGGCGGGCGCCCTCGAGCGATACGCCCACCCAGCAGGTCACGCGGACCAGCGCCGCCTGCGGCAGGTAGGTGCGGGCGAACTTGTACACGCCGAGGCCGTTCTGCACCAGCGCGACGGGCTGGCCCGGGTGCAAGATCGATTGCAGCGGGCCGACCAGCTTCTCGAGGTCGGTCGCCTTGGTCGCGATGATCACGAGCGCCTCGGCCGGCAGCTCGAGCCCGGCGTGCAGCGTCACGACCGGCAGGCGGTAGGCGCCGGTATCCGCGCCCGCGAGCTCGAAGCCCTCGGCCGAAAGCCAATCGGCGCGTGGCGCGCGCGCCACGAGCACGACATCGGTCACGTGGCTGAGGTGGGCGGCCATGTAGAGGCCGATCGCGCCGGCGCCGACGATGTAGACGGGGGGATGGGGGGTCATGCCCCCATGATAACCCGCCCGAGGCTGTATGATCCCCTGCACACTCTCCGTATAGCTTGCCCGCCCACCCGGAGAGGGGGAGATTGCCATGAAGTACGATTCCACCCGCTGGCCCTTCGTCACCGGGGCCCTGCCCGGCACCGGCGGCCGCATCCGCGACGAGCTCGCCGATTTCGTCGTCGACGAGGTCCGCGACGAGCCGCCCGAGGGCACCGGCGATCACCTGTGGCTGCGCGTCGAGAAGGCCGACCAGACGACCCAGCGCGTGATTGGCCATTACCGGGAAGCGCTGGGCCTGGACGGCGACGCGATCGGCCACGCCGGGCTCAAGGACCGGCACGCCGTCACGACCCAGTGGATCTCGCTGCCCGCGGCCTGCGAGGACCGCCTCGATGCCGTGCCGCCGATGCCCGGCGTGCGGGTGCTCGAGCGCGTGCGCCATCCCCGCAAGATCCAGGAGGGCGAGCTGCGCGGCAACCGCTTCAGCATCCATGTGCGCGGGGCGGCGGGCAGCGCTTCGGACGCTGAGGCGGTGCTGCGGGCGCTGGCCGTCACGGGCGTGCCCAACTACTTCGGTCCCCAGCGCTTCGGCGCCGCCGGCGACAACGCCGAGCGCGGCCTCCTGCTGCTGCGCGCCGGCCGGAAGCCGCGCGGTTGGCTCGATAAGCTGATGACCCAGGCGGTGCAGAGCTGGGTCTTCAACGACTGGGTCACGGCGAGGCTCGCGGCCGGCACGTTCGCTACCGTGCTCCATGGGGACGTGGCGGTGAAGCATGAGACCGGCGGCAAGTTCCTGGTCGGCGACCCGGAGGAAGAGGCGCCGCGGGCCGCGGCCTTCGCGATCAGCGCGACCGGGCCCCTGTTCGGGCGGAAGTACCACGAGGCCCAGTTCGAGGCGCGGGCGATCGAGGACGAGGTGCTGGCCGGCCTGGGGCTCGCGCGCGACCTCTTCCGACCCTTGCCCGGATCGCGCCGGCCGATCCGCATGCCGCTCGCGGATTGGACGCTCGAGCCCACCGACGAGGGCTACCGCGTGGGCTTCTTCCTGCCCGCCGGCGGCTACGCCACGGCGGTGCTGCGCGAGATCATGAAGGTCGAGCCGGAGCCTCCGCAGGCAAAATGATCCGCAAGTTCCGGGGCGAGCCGGCCTATATCTTAAGCGTACGTAAAGAACGCTTAAAGAATCGGCAAATTCCGCCACGGAGCATCGCCATGAAGCATATGACCCTCGTCCTGCTCGCCGCCTTCGCCCTCGCGGGCTGCGGCATCAACCCGGCCCCGACGGCCAGCCGCGCCGCTGCGCAGACGCTCCAGGCCCGTGCCGATCACGGCCCGATCCTTTCCAAGCCCAGCAGCGGGCAGCACAAGAAGGTCGAGCCCCTGCCCGCGCCGGATCCGCTGCGCCAGGGCATCTCGAAGAAGGACGTCGCGAGCGTCGCGGGCGACGCCTATGCCGCGGCGTTCGCCGCCAAGACGCCCGCGGAGGCGATCGCCACCGCCAAGCTCGGCCTCGAGAAGGTCAAGGCGATGGTGCCGGCCCGGTCCGAGGTCCAGGGCGTGATCAAGTTCGCCCAGCTCGCGATGGCGAAGACCGAGGTCTCCGATCCCGAAAACGCCCGCCGCATCGCCTTGTGGCCGCTGCATTACCTCAAGAAGGGCGTCACCGGCGTGAAGGACCCGCTCTTCTTCGAGATGTCGGCCATCATGATGGAGTCGATGCTGAACTGGCAGGACGGCCTCGCGCTCGGCCTCGTCACGCTCGACTTCCTCGACGGCCACCCGGACGGCTACGTGAAGACGATGGTCGCGAAGGCCCACGCGAAGTTCCGCAGCCCGAAGGTCTCGCTGGAAGACAGCTACAAGCTCACGGTGCAGACGCTCAAGGACATCCAGGACACGCTGGAAGCCCTCAAGTAGCCACCGCTCAGCTCCCGCTCTCGGGCCCGGCCGCCTCGCGTGGCCGGGCCCCCGTCATGCGCCGCACGGCCTGGAAGACCACGTCCGGCGCGAGGCGGGCCTCGAATTCCGGCGCGTCGTGGGCGCTGAAAATCGACACCCGATCGCCCGCGCGCCGCGCCAGGCGGCGCAGCGCCGCGAGGGTGCGGGCGCGCGTCCGGTCGTCCTCGTCGCGCAGCGTGCGGAAGAGCGCGAGCCCGGTCGGGATCCGGTGTCGGCCCGCGAGCTCGAAGCGGTGCAAGTAAGCGTCGCCCGCATGCAGGAGCCAGCGCTCGCCGGTGCGCACGGCCACCCCCGCATGTCCCGGCGTATGGCCTGGTAGCGCGACGAGCCGGACCTCGACGCCCGCGATCGGCAGCCGCGCGGCCGGGAAGCCCTCCCAGCGGCCCTGGCCGGTCCGGTGGGGCACCCAGCGCACGCCATGGGCGAAACGGGCCCTGGCGAGCATGGCGGTGGGCGAGCCGTCGGCGTAGCGGTCGAGCTCCGGCGCGAGCACGTGCACGCGCGCACGGGGGAAGTCCGCGAGGCCGCCGGCGTGGTCGAGGTCGAGGTGCGTGAGCACGACGTCGGTCACGTCCGCGGGGCGGAGGCCCATCTGGCGCAGCTGGCTGAGCGCCGTCTCGTGCCGATCGAGGCGCGGCCGCACGAGCCAGCGGTAGGGCGCGAGGAATCGTTCGCGCGCCTGCGCGACGTCGCGCGTGCCGAGGCCCGTGTCGACCAGCAGCAGGCCGCCCGCGTGGCGCACGAGCAGGCAGTGGCAGACGAGCCGGCCCGGCTCGAGCCAGCCGCCGTCGCCCGTCACGAGGCCTGCCGAGATCGGCTCGTTCGTGGCGCAGTTGAGGTGACGCACCCAGGTCGTGGCGGGCCGGCGCACGAAGGCCGCCGGCGCCGCGCCGATCTGGGCCGTGAGCGGCGGCGCGACGGCGGCGTCGGCGCGGTGCATGGCGGGAAACGTCGCCAGCAGGATGGCGGTGACGAGCAAAGTCGGGCGCATAGGATCCTCACCCGCAGTGTGATCCACCCGTCGCCCGATTGCCTCGGCCGCGGCGTACGAAGCTGATCGTGCGCGCCGCCCGCGGTTTGTTAGGTTTCTGTTAAATGTTTTTCAAAGGCCTGTTTGTTCGGGTCAGCGGAGGCGCCGCCGCGGCATAAGAATGAAGCGGAGGATCGGCTACATGAACGTCGGCAAGAACGAGAGCGTCACGACCACCCCGGTGCCCCGGCCCACGCCGGCGCCGCGGCCCGCGGCCACGCCGCAGCCCAAGATCGGCGGCGACACCCTCCAGCTCGGCGCGACGCCCGCCCCCACGCCGGCCCCCACGCCCGCGACGCCGGCTGCCACGGCCGCCCCCGCGACGCCTGCCCAGCGCGATCCCGCGCGGCAGGGCGGCAACATCCTCGACGACAGCGTCCCGCGCAAGGCCGTCGACGCGGTCAGCGGCGTCGCCGGCGCATCCGACGGCGCGCGCGCCGTGAAGCCCGCGATCACCGCGGTGCAGGCTGCCTCCGAGGCCGGCAAGCTCGGCCGCCTGGGCGGCCTCGGCGCCAAGCTCGCCACCTGGGGCGAAAAGGCCGTCACCTTCGGCTCCAACATCCTCGGCAAGGTCTCATGGCTCGGCCCCGCGCTCGGTGGCCTCGCCAAGGCCGCGCCCTTCCTCGGTCTCGGCGTCGCGGCGCTCGACGTCGGCAAGGCGGCGATCGAGCAGGATCCGGCCAAGAAGGAGCGGGCTCAAGGCATGGCCGTGCTTTCGACCGTCTCCGGCGTGGCCGGCATGGTCGGCTGGGCCGGTGCGGCCGGAATGGCCATCGGTGGCGTCGCGCTCGCGCCCCTGGTGGTGCCGGCGCTGGTGATCGGCGGCATCGCGACGGTCGCGGCCCTCGCGGACCAGTTCCTGCTCGGCGGCAAGATCTCGCGTGGGATCGTCCACGGCGCCAAGGCCGTCTGGGGCGCGATCACCTCGCTCTAGAAGAGGAAAACCACTCTAGAAGCCGGGGGCAAAGCTCCGGGCCTGGGTCTGGTCGCTCAGGCCAGAGGCTGCCAGGCCCGCAACAACTCGATCACCGTGCGCACCGGCGTCCCGGTCGGGCCCTTGGGCCGGTAGCCCTTGTCGCTGTCGGTCCAGGCCACGCCCGCGATGTCCATATGGACCCAGGGCCGACCGCCCGCGAAAGCCTTGAGGAACGCGGCGGCGGTGCAGGTGCCGGCGTCGCGGCCTGCGTAGTTCTTGAGGTCCGCGAGGTCCGACTTGGTGGCCTCGTCGTACTCGTCGAAGAGCGGCAGCTGCCAGCCCTGCTCGCCCGCCCGCGCACCCGCGGCGAGCACGGCGTCCACGAGGCCCTGGTGGTTGCCCAACACGCCGGAGCAGTTGCGACCCAGCGCGACCCCCACGGCGCCGGTGAGCGTCGCCATGTCCACGATGGCGGCGGCATCGAGGTCCTTCACCGCGTAGGCGATCGCGTCGGCAAGGATCACGCGCCCCTCGGCGTCGGTGTCGTTGATCTCGACGGTGAGGCCGTTGTACATCGTCACGACCTCGCCGGGCACGATGGCGGTGCCGCTCGGCATATTCTCGACCGTCGGGATCACGCCCACCACGTTGAGGGGCAAGTTCAGGCGGCTCGCGGCCACCAGGATCGCGATCGTGGCGGCCGCGCCGGCCATGTCGTACTTCATCTTCTCCATGCCGGCCGGCGGCTTGATGCCGATGCCGCCGGTGTCGAAGGTGACTCCCTTGCCGATGATCGCGATCGGCGCCTCACCGGCCTGGCCGCCGTTCCAGCGCAGGGTGATCAGGCGCGGCGGGATCTCGCTGCCGCGCGCGATCGCCAGGATGCCCTGGAATCCCCGCTTTTCGAGCTCGACCTCGGTCATCACCGTCACCTCGAGCCCGGCGTCGCCACCGAGCGCCTGCGCCGCCTCGGCCAGCGTGACCGGCGTGAGCACGTTGCCGGGGTGCAAGATCAGCGTGCGCGCGTCGTCGATCGCGTTGGCCAGCAACGCGGCCGTTGCGACGCCGCGGGCCGCGTCGGCGGCGGCGGTGCCGGCTGGCGGCACCAGCCCGATCTCGCCGACGCTGCGGGCGCCGTCCTTCTTCTGCTTGTAAATCTCGAGCTTGAACAGCGCGAGCCGCGCGCCTTCCGCCGTGGCCTGGGCGAGCGCCTCGGCCGTCGGCGTGGCGAGGCCGGCCTTCCAGCCGATGTTCGCGGGGCTCGGCGGGGCCAGCACGATCGCCGGCACGCCGAGATCGCGCAGCGCGCCGGCGGCCTTGCCGGCAGCGTTGCGCACCGTTTCGAGCGTGGCGCTGCCGGCAAGGCCGAGCCCGGCCAGCGCCACGCGCCGGATCGGCGCGCCGGGCGTCTGGATCACGAGCACCTCGGCCGCCTTGCCGCGGAAGTCGCCTGCCGCGGTGACGGCGCCTAGCACGCCGCCTGTGCGTGCGTCGATCGCGCTGAACGTTTCATCCGCGGGTCCCGTGCCCTCGTGGCGGAAGACGACCACGGCGTCGGTCTCGAGGGTCGCGAGCGGGGCGTCGAGCGTGCGAAGGTTCACGGGCGGTTCCTTGGGGGCAGAGCGGGCGTGCGAGGCCTCATCTTAGCGCAAAGCGGCGGGCCCCGCGACCTGGTGGGTCGCGGGGCCCGTGCGGGTCACCGGCAGGCGAGCTGGCGGCTTACCAGCGGATCTGCTCGAAGTGGTACGAAGGCAGGTCCCAGGCCTGGTTGACCGTGAGGTCGTGGCGCTTGGCCTCGTTGTAGACCCAGTCCAGCTTGTTCATGACCTGGTTCACGTGATGGTTCGGGCAGGCGCGCTTGCCGCAGCGGTTGTCGTGCAGCATCTGGGCGATCGCGATCCGGCTGGTGGTCATCGTGAGGTTGCGCCAGTCGCGCCCGTCGATCACGCGGTTGCGATCGACGTCGTACTTCGCCAGGCGGGCCTCGAGGCTCGAGCCCCACCAGGCCGACTTCACCGACGCCGGCCTGTAGTTGTTGTAGCCGGCGTAGTAAGGCGAGTCCGGCGTGTTGACCACGGCGACGAGCTTCGGCTTCACGCCGCTGCGCACCGGCACGCGGGACGCGGGCACGGTGATCGCGTGGTGGCGGTGGTAGCGGTGCGGGTGCACCACGGCGACCGGCGCGTAATCGCGGTACGCGTTGGGCACGCGGTAGTCCGCGGCCACGCGGTAATCACCAGGCGCGCTGACCACGGTGGGCGCGTTGTAGGCCGTGGGGGCGTTGTACGCCATGGGGGCGCGGTACTCGCCGGGTGCGCGGTAGGCGACCGGCTGCCGGTACGGCATGCCCTCGCGATACATGTAAGGCGCGGGCATCGCGGCCCACTTGAAGTTCTTGATCATCTTGCGGATTTCGGGGTGGTAGTAGGCGTTCGCCAGATCGTAGGCGGTGTAGCCGCGGCGATCGCGGAAGCCCCGGTTCGCGCCGTGCGCGAGCAGCTCGTAAACGACCGGGCTGTTGCCCTGCTGGGCCGCCCACATGAGCGGCGTGTAGCCTTCGATGTCGCGGGCGTTCGGATCGGCGCCGCGCTGCAGCAACATCTGGGCGATGTGCAGCTGCCCATCCTGGGCCGCCCAGTGGAGGGCGGTGTAGCCATGGCTGTCGCGCAGGTTCACCGACGCGCCGGCGTTGAGCAGCTGGCGGACGATGGTGACATGCTTGTTCTGGGTCGCCCACATGAGTGCTGTGTAGCCCTCACGATCCTGGACGTTGAGGTTGGCGCCGAGCGTCACGAGGGTGGAGACGGCATTCACTTGCCCATTGAGGGCTGCCCACATGATGGGCGTGTAGCCTTCCCCGTCGCGCAGGTTGATGTTTTGGCCGGCGGCGAGGAGCGTCTTGAGGCGTCCGGTATCGCCTGTCGAAGCGGCGATGCCGAGGTCGGTCGAGGCCGCAGCGAAGGCTGGAGCGGCGGCGCTCGCCGCGAAGACACACGCGGCAGCTAGGGCGTACAGGGCTTTCATGGGATCGATCATCCTCATCGTGTGTCACGGCGCGCTTGCTTGCGGCCGGTGGGGTTCGGAACCGACGTTACGTCACGTTATATACCCGCCGGCCCCGGCACCCCTCCATCATGACCGGCGGGGCGACCGCACGCTGTGTCGGATATCCCAAGCCGATCCGAGCGACCCTTGTCATCGGAACGGCGCCCCGGCCTCGTGGAGGTCGGGGCGCCGCGAGGCCAGGAAGCCAGATCAGGCGGGGTCGGCTTCGAGCAAACTGTACATCGATTGCGTCGGCAAGATCCTGCCGAGACGGAAGCCGCCGGCCTCGAACAGGGCGGTCCATTCCGCCAGGGTGCGCTCCTTGCCGCCGGGCGTCATGACCAGCATGTTCAGATCCATGAGCTTCGACATGTCGGGGCCAGGCGTCTCGGGCACGACCATCTCGACCACGATCAGCTTGGCCGCCGTCCCGCTCACCCCGATCGCCGCCCGGATCGCCCGGAGGATCTTGATCGCCGACGCGTCGCTCCAGTCATGGAGGATGTGCTTCATCACGTAGGCGTCGCCGGCCGGCACCGCGGCGAAGAAGTCGCCACCCACAGCCTCGGCGCGATCGCCGATCGCCGCGAAGGGGCCGTCGGCCGGGCGCGAGTCCACCACGTCGGGCAGGTCGAAGAGGATGCCGCGCGCCGCGGGCGCCGCGCGGAGCAGCGCCGCGAGCAGCATGCCATGGCCGCCGCCGACGTCGACGAGCGTGCCGAACTTCGACCAGTCGTAGGCCTGCGACACCGCCTCCGCGGCCATGGCCGACAGACCGCTCATCGCGCCGTTGAAGGCCTCGGACTCACGCGGATCCGAATGAAGGTAGGTGAAGACGTCGGGCGCGTTCATGGCCCTGGCGAAGACCGGCTCGTTGGTGCGCACGGCCTCCGCCAGCAGGCCCCACGAGTTCCAGTGGGCAGGAAGGCTCATCATGCGAGCCATGTCGCGCATGGAACCCGGGATGTCCTTGCGCAGCAGCTCGGAGATCGGCGTGAGGCCGTAGAGCGGCTCGGCGGTGGTCGTTTCGGTGACGACGCCCAGGCTCGCGAGCGCACGGAGCAGGCGGCGCATGCCCTCGGGGGAGGCGCCGGTGGCGGTGGCGACCATCGCGGCGGTCTTGGGCTCGCCCACCAGCTGATCGGCGACGCCGAGCTCGGCGGCGGTACCGACGCACTGGGTCAGCCAGTAGCCTGAAATCAGCTGCATCAGCTGCAGCGGCGGCGGCAAGGCGGGGCCGGTGGCCGCGGGCGAGGTGGGAGCGACGGTTTCGGTCATGGCTGGTCCTCCTGAGCGACGAGGGTGACGGGCCGGCATCCTACCATGCCGGGATCCCACTCAAGCAATCTTTACCTGACCTGGGACGCAGGCGATGAATCGTTCCGATAATACCTTAATGTTTACTTAACCATCTGGGTACCCTTACCCCCTTTATTAAGGGGCGATTAAAACCGTACAATGAAACGGTAAAGGAGAAAGACATGCGCCGCATCGTCCCCACCACGCTTTCCTTCCTGGTGCTCGCGGCCGCGTTCGGCTGCGCCCAGTCGAACCCGGCCGCGAAGCTCGCGATGGCCCCGGCGGCCCCAGCGACCACGCGGGCCGCCGCCGCGCCCGCCGCCGCCCGCGCCCTGCCG
>JAKFEW010000041.1:0-174927 GCA_036675505.1 Candidatus Sericytochromatia bacterium | reverse complement strand
GAGGATGCGGCTCATCCGCGTCGTCCCAGGCCAGCTTCGTGACGCCGCCCTACGCGGCCATGATCGCCGTCGCGGCGCCGCAATGTTGACCGATCGCGGCGCCAGAATCTTGTCGGCAACAGCATCCCCACGCGACGGACGCCGGGACGTTCCACGGCTTTACCGGCCAGCGGCATCGCGAGAAGTACGACTACATCTTCGCGAGCCCAGGGGTTGCGGTGGTGGACGCCGCCATACTCTATGACAGCGTCGCTGGCCGGTACCCGTCGGATCATTTCCCGGTGACGGCGACCGTTTCCCCCTTCACGGGCTCAGCCGGTTCCGGGTCCTGGGAAAGAGCGAGGCCTCGCGAACATTCGTGAGCCCCAGGACCCGCGCCGTCAACCGTTCCAGCCCGATGGCGAAGCCGCCATGGGGCGGCATACCATGCTTGAAGGCCTCCCGGTAGGGACCGAAGGCCTCGGGCGTCATCCCCTTCGCCCGCATGCCGGCCTCGAGCGCCGCCAACTGGTGAAGGCGTTGCCCGCCCGAGGTGATTTCCAGCCCGCGGTACAACAGGTCGAAGGTCTTCGTCAGGTGCGGCGCCTCCGGCTGCGGCATCGAATAGAACGGCCGTTTGGTCGCGGGGAACGCCGTCACGAACAGGAACTCGCTGCCCCAGCGCGCCTGGGCGATCTGGCACAGCATCCGCTCACCTTCGGGCGAAAGGTCGCCGCGCTCGCTGACCTCCACGCCCGCGGACTCCAGCAACGCCTGGGCCTCCGCCAGGGTCACCGCGGGGATCTCGGTGGGCATGGCGGGCAGGCCGCCCCACAGCGCGAGCTCGGCGCGACAGGTGTTTTCCAGGTAGGCGAAGATGCTTCCGATGATGCGCGTTTCGAGCGCCATCAGCTCCTGTTCACCCCGAATGAACGCGACTTCGACGTCGAGGCTGACGTACTCGTTCAGGTGGCGGGCCGTCTCGTGGGGCTCGGCCCTGTAGACATGGCCGACTTCGAAAACGCGCTCCACGCCGGATGCGACCATCATTTCCTTGTAGAGCTGGGGGCTCTGGGCCAGGAAGGCCGGCTGGCCGAAGTACGGCACGCTGAACAGCTCGCTGCCGCCCTCCGTGCCCGTCGCGATGAGCTTGGGCGTGAAGATTTCGAGGAAGCCCTCGGCGCGCAGGTAGCTCGCGAAGGCTTCGGCGATCGCCGCCTGCACCTTGAAGATGGCCGCCTGACGAGGATGCCGCATCGTCAGCACCCGCTGCTCGATCATCACCTCCGGCCCACAGGCCAGCGCCTGCCCGGCCACCTCCACGGGCAGCTGGCCGAGGGAGGGGCTCAGCACCTCCAGGTGGCCGACCTGGAGCTCGAAGCCGCCTGGCGCCCGGGGGTTGGCAACCACCTGCCCCTCCGCCGCGACAACGGCCTCCGGCGTGATCGCGGGCCAGCCGCCCGCGCGCTTCTCCAAAACCAGCTGGACCGTTCCGCTGCGCTCACGCAAGAGCACGAACGTGAGGCCGCCGAGCGCCCGCACGCGCGCGGCCCAGCCTTCAACCCTGACGCGTTGTCCCACCTGGGCGGGAAGCGCGCTGACGAGAACTCGAGACATGGAATGACCCTCCTGAAAGTCGACGAACGAAAACGCCACGGGCCAGGGCACCGTGACGTCTGAGGGGCGATTCGTCGCTCACTCGGCGGGACGGGACAAGGCCGTACGAGGCCCGCCGCCCCTACGCGATTACGCGTTCAGGACGGGGGCCACGCGATCGGCGTCCCCGATGAAAAGAAGATGAGTCTGAATCGCCATGGCCCACCTCCTTTTTCATCTGATCGATCAAGTTGGGCTGATATCAGCTTAGCAAAGCGAGCAGCCCGCGTGCAAACTTATTTTCGCGTCCGCGGGTAGAGAGACTTTGACACGACCTCGCCTTCCAACCACCAGGGAGCCCCTTCCGCCCATGAGCGAGTACCAGCACTACGCCTTCACGGCCGTCGATCGGCCATTGACCACCGAGGAGATGGCGGCGTTGCGCGTACTCGCGAAGCGCGCCACGATCACGCCGACCCACTTCATCGCGGAGTATCACTCGGGCGACTTCGATGGACGCCCCGACGACCTGATGGTCCGGCTCTTCGACGCCCATACCTATGTCTCCAACTGGGGCACCACGGATTTCCAGCTGCGGCTGCCCAAGGACGCGCTCGTCCGCGACGTCGTGAAGCCGTTTCTGGTGGAGGAGCACCTGGAAGTGCGCCAAAAGGGCGAGATCCTGATCCTGACCTTGCACCTGGAAAGCGGCGAGGACGCGACGAACACCGAGAATGCCGCCGATTGGCTGCCGGGGCTCCTCCCGCTGCGTGGCGACATCATGGCGGGCGACCTGCGAGCCTTGTACCTGGGCTGGCTTGCGGCGGTGCAGGGTGGTCTCGTGGCCGATGGCACGCAAGAGCCGCCCGTCCCGCCTGGGCTGGACACCCTGACCCCGGCGCTCGCGGTGTTGGTCCGGCTGCTGCGGCTCGACGAGAGCCTACTCGCGGCAGCGGCCCGCGCGACAGCGACCGCGCGGACGGCCCAAGCGCTGAAAGCGGCAGGGAAGGCGCTCGCGGATGACAAGCAGCGGTTCGCAGCCGAGCAAGCCCTGGCGGCGCGCAATGCGTTCCTGGACGCGCTGAGCGCGCGCGAAGCACAGGCGTGGATCGAGGTCGAAGAGGTGATCGGCATGCCGGGCGCGGGGCCCGTGAAGACGGCCGCCTTCAAGGCGAAGGCCAAGCTCCTGCGCGATCTCGGCGAGCTGGCAACCCGTGATGGGGTGAAGGAAGCCTTCGATGCACGCCTGGCGGCGTTGCGCGAGCGCTTCATCAAGGTGCCCGGATTCTGGCAGTTCTACGACCCGCCTCGCGTTTCGCGGGGGTTTGGTGGCTGAGTAGGCCAGGCCTCGGATCAGCCGTCAGCGTGATAGGCTTGAAGCGGCTCAACGCGTTCGCCCTGAGAGTGGACAGGATCCGTGGCGCGGCTCCGGATACCGGGCTCGAACTGCGCAGCCGCGTGGAGGCCTGCGTGACGTCTATGCCGAATGATAGCCACGAAGGCCCCTCCGAGCCCGTTCCACCGGTCCTGCTCCGGACGACGCCGGATCGCCGCCGCCTCAACGGTTGGATGCTCGTCCTGCTCTCCCTCGGGATGCACCCTCTCCTCCAGCGCGTGCAAGGCGGGTTCGGGCTGTATGTGCGGGGCAGCGAGGCCGCCAAGGCCCTGGCTGAGTTGGAAGCCACCGAAGCGGAGGAGGCCGAAGCGCTGCGCGACGCGCTCGCCGACAGCGCCCTCGAAGAGGCGCCGGCGACCCGGCACGCGGTGGCGGGCGGCGTGTTGGTGGCGTCCGCGCTGATCGCCTTCCATGCGGTAACGGGGCCGAGCCGCGGGGGAAGTGCCTGGTTCGCGGCCGGGGCCTCGGCCGCCGAGCGGGTGCTCGGCGGCGAGTGGTGGCGCGCGATCACCGCCCTCACGCTCCACGCGGACTACGCGCACGTCCTGTCCAACGCGGCGATCGGGGCGATCGCCATCGCCGCCGTGATGCGTTCGGTGGGGGTGGGCTGGGGCGCGGGGCTCATCCTCGCGTCGGGCGTCGCCGGGAACCTCGCCAACGCCTGGGCCTACCAGGCCCACCACAACTCGATCGGCTTCTCGACCGCGGTCTTCGGCGCGTTCGGCATCCTCGGCGGCCTGGCCTACGTGCGGGTCCGGCGCCGCTCGCGCAAGCGGCGGCCCGCGTGGACGACGCTCGGGGTCAGCCTGGCGTTGCTGGCGATGCTCGGCACCAGCAAGGAGAGCGATGTCCTGGCCCACTTACTCGGCGGCGGCGCAGGCGTCGTGCTGGGCCTTGTCGCCGGGTGGGGCGGGTGGCGGCCGAAGACCCTGGCGGGCCAGGCGCTCGCGGGGCTAGGGGTGGTGGTAACCATCCTTGGCGCCTGGGTCGTGGCCTGGACCTGATGTTTCAACACTTTTCAGCACGAAGCGGTTGAGTGGGTCAATGCGAAGGGGGCTGGCCTACAGCGCCCGAGGCCGGGCTCGGCGATGGCGCGCCGTACCGCGGGAGGTTGCGGCTGGTGCAGTCGTCAGGCCAGCGGGAGAGGGCGAGGTGGGTCTTGCCGTCGTCGTGCCTGGACACCAGGTGCTGGGCCTTCTGGTCGTAGATGAAGACCCACTGGACCGGCTCGACGACTGGCTCGGAGTTCTCCTGGGTGTTCGAGCGTGTCGTCTTCTCGCCCTGCAGCCGCAGCTGGCTCTCGATCCACTCGCCCTCCAGGTGGTAGCTCACCGAGGTCGTCGCCAGGCCCTCGGTCGGGCCTTGCAGGGTGTTCACGTCGAGCTTGACCTTGCCGTAGCCGTCGGTCGCGAACACGTAGGCGGTATGGCGGGCGTAGCAGTCGTCGAAGGGGATGAGGTAGGGATCGGTCGGGGTGGCCACGACCCAGTAGCCATGGACCACGGGGTGCCCGTTGGGATGGATGCTGGGCCGCACGGACGGCTCGGGCCTGGGCGTGCTGGGCTTCTTCGACGCGGAGCCGCGGATCGGCGTGTCGGGCCCCGGCGAACTCGCGTCCTGGGGGACGACGCCGAGGGCGCAGGCCGAGAGGGCCACGGCTGCGGTGAGGAACATTGGCAGGAGTCGCATGGGCGCGTCCTCGGGGTCGGATGGGGGCGTGGGCCGGCTCGGGAACCGTTGCTCGGCAGCGCTACCCAGGTCGTACCCACCGACTCCCCGCACGCCACCTCGTCAAGGCCCTTCCCAGCCCTGCCGTTCGGGAGCAGAAAGGCCCCACCAGGCCGAAGCCGGATGAGACCTTGCGATGCCCGAGACCGGGGTCGAACCGCCCGCCTTGCGGCGGTCGATTTTGAGTCTTGCAAACCCGAAATCGCGCGAGGTTGGACGAGATCCGTTCAGGGACGAAAGGGTTCTAGGAAGCGGCTTACGAGGCGATCGCCTCTACGGCCGAGACCGGCCCGATCATACCCGATCCTCGGAGTTGGCACACAAGTCGGCACACAAAACCGCCCGGACCAAAATGGCGGGACGTCTATGTTCCATCAAGCGGGAACACACACCTTCCGGAGGTGCCGAAGTCACTTCGATCGCCCCCGTTTCGGCGACTCGTCGGACTCGGCCGGCAGCTCGCCCTCTGCCTCACCAGCCGCCCTGATGTTCTCCCACTCGGCTATGTAAACGGCCCGCACAAAGCGGCCGATCAGCGAGGACGGCGGCAAGGCGAAGATCACGCTGTTATCGACCGCCACGCGCGCCGCAAACCGCGTGCGGACGAACGGCAAGCGGATGTCGTCTGCCGCGATATGGAAAAGCAGCCCGCCGCTCACGGGGTCGGGAGTGCAGAGGTACGGCGGAAACTCCGGGGAATCCTCTCGCCCGATCAAGATGCCGTGCTCGGTGACCTCCATCCAGGCACCTGCAGAGGCAACCCCGGCCGCCAGATGGTGCTCCAAGAGGGTGGGGGCGTCCGCCCCAAGCAGATTCCGGAGGCTAGCCGGGGTAGTCGGCTTGCGTCCTGGTCTGGTCACCTTGCGCAGGGAGGAGTCGAGCCGGGGTTCACGGTCGTCGAGGTCGTGCAGTTGCCAGGGCTCGACCTTGATCGTGCTCAGGGCCGAGCCACCGGCCCACATCCCCACGATGAGCCCAGCCTCGAACTCCACTCCGTAAGGCATTACGGTGTCCGCGTCGAGATCATACTTGCGGGCGCGGTATGCCTCCCAAAGCTGGAGGAATCGCGGGTCTTTCCAGACGCCGGCACCCAGAGCCTTCGTGATCAGCGCCTGAACCGGGCGGTAGTAGCCACCGCTCTCAACGGCCAGGTCGCCACACCCCGCTGCAGGGGCCGAGCGGTGCAAGGCGGAAACGGCGTCGTGGACGCTCCCCTTGGGGCCTGTCCGGGTTGTCGTTCTCTTGGTCGGCACCAGAGGCCTCCTTTCGCCGGACGGGCGGGCCAGTCTATGTTCCCAAGGCGAGGAGCATAGACCCTCCTCTCGCCAGCTCGATCGGTGCGTCCCGCTGCCTAAGTTTTCCAGTTGTCCTCATAGATATCCAAGACAAGCGGCAGTACAAAACCGCCGGCCGCCTTGGGGCTGGCTTCCTCGTGTGTATGCTCCGCAGCGGTTACGACAAACGCAAGGTAGATCAACGCCGCCCGCGCCAGCTTCATCAACTTCAAGCCCTTGACCTCGAACTCCTCGCGATTCATCGAGAAGCTGAGGCCGTCGAAGAACAGGTCGCCCTCGCGGCGGGCACTCGCCGCGTGTTCGCGGTGCAGCTTGAGGTACTTGTGCTCGACGTGGTTTCGGATCGCGTCGAGCTCCCGTGCTTCCGGCTCCAGAACCAACTTGAGGTCCTCGTCCTTTGCGTACAGGTCCTTGCTCAGCCAGTAGAGGCCCTGCAAGGGCCAGTTCTTGCTCGCGCGCAGCTTCGCGTTCAGGCCGCGCTTCGGCTCGCACCGGTCGTACCAGATTTTGCGGAATGACACCTTCTCGGGCGCGATGCCGAGCTGCAGGTAGGCGTTGAGGAAGAACCCGACCTTGTCGAAGATCGAGTAGCAGAGCCGGTACGCAGCCTTGACCCGTTCGAGCCCGATCCCGTACGCGGGGTAGTCGAGCGTGTTCACCAGGGCCACCCCGCGGTCGGCGAAGTGGGAGGCCCGCTGGGTCACCCCCTCGTAGTAGAAGTACCGGGCGGAGGCGTACTCCTGCTTGAGCTGGTTGTAGAAGCCCCAGTAGTGCGGTCCCTCGCCTTCGATCACCCGCATGGAGGGTAGGTGCAGGGAGTCGCTCGCGGCTTCGGGGAGTGGACCGAGGTCATTCAGAGGGTCGAGAAATAGCCCCTGGCGCAGGCACCACAGGCGGTAGCCTTCTTCCTCTTCGGTTTCGCCCAAACGAGCCCCGGACAGGGGATCGGATTCGTGCGTGTGCGAGCCTAAGTAGCGCGCGATGGCCTGCCAGTACCACTCCATGTTCTCGCGCGCATGTTCTTCTAAGGTGTCGCTGGTGAGAGCGGCGTCCAAGTCTTGGCGCGCCGCTTGCAGAAACGCGCAAGCGGCCAAACTGTCGCCAAGAAACCGCGCATACGCATGGCTCCCTATGCCGCGGTTCCCGAGGGCCATTCCGAACCCCGGCGCGATTTCCAGGGCGCGATCCCAGTACTCGCGGCCTTCGATGGGTCTCCCGATCTCGCTGAGTGCGGAGCCGAGGTTCGTGAGCACCTGGGCGCGGCGGCCGATCACGACCTGATCGAAGCCGGGCTCTTGCACAGCCTTGCGGAGGAAGAAGATGCGACGGCCCGTGAAGTCGCAATCCCACGTCCAGGGGTCGGAAGACGCGGTGGACCGCAGGTACTGGATGTTCGCGTTGGCGTTGGCGGCGAAGTAGTAGGCCAGGACCTTCTGCTCGGACGACAGCCCAAGCGCGTCGACCCGTTCCATCGCAGCGATCGCCGCCTGTAGCACCGCCTCGTCTTGGCGATCGCCCGCCTCGTCGACGATGAAGGCGAGCGCATCGAGCCAGGCGTCGGGGTCACCCTCGGGGAGGGGATTCCCCTGCTGAAAATTTCGGTAGATCGCGCCGAGCTGGTGATCCGAGAGCGTAGACATGCGGCCTCCGAAGCAACGCCTAGTCGTTTCCGTACAAGGATAGCCCAGTCGAACAAATGTTTCAATGCGTCTGGCGTGCTTTCACCAGATTTCGAACAGGAGAGGGCTTGGATCGCGCTTGTCCTCGTGCTACTATTTTGTAGTAATGTAATTTTGTAAGTTTGTAAGGGAGGCTTCCATGGCTGCCATGAAGACCGTGGTCGTTCCAGCGGAGACGCACCGGCTCCTCCAGCTGGTGGCCGCCACCCAGCACAGGAAGATCGGCGAGGTCGCCGAGGCCCTTCTACGGTACGGTATCGAGCGGGTGGCCCCTGAGGTCATCGAGCTGGAGCATAATGGCCTCTCGGACTTTACCCCCAACCAGCTCGCGGAGCGCATGATCAGTGAAGAAGACTCCTTCGCCGCCGAACCCCTACTACTGCGCGATTGATCCGAACTCGCCGGAGGCCCTCGAACGCAAGCCGGGGGCCTTCTTCTATGGCCCTGTCTTCTACGATCCCAATGTTGTGGCAACACTAGAGCCCGGTTGGGATGCGCAGGCGCAGCGCTACAAGACGGACAAAACGGGGAAGGTCGTCTTCGACGTGCGCTTCCCGCTGCCGGCTGGCGCATTCCTGCGCACGACGCCGATTGGCACCTTGGTTCAGCCATACGAGGAGCTGGTGGCGCTCGCCGGCAAGATGCGCCCCGTGGTCATCCTCTCCCCGGCGGCGGCGAACAAGGAGACCATGCTCGTGCTGCCGAGCTTCAAGGCGGACAACTTCCCGCCGGAGGCCGTCGATGCCGCGAAGAAGGGCAAAGCGCTGCAGTACTTCTACCTGCCCGCCTGCCCTGAACTCAACGTGCTAGAGTCTATGCTGCCATTTCAGCGGATCCAGCCCATGCGGGCGGACCCCAAGCTGGTCAACGCCGGCAACCGCAAAAAAGAGGATCCCGATCGCCGCTACCTGCGGCTCACGGACGACTACCTTGCCGCGCTGCGCCGCGCACTGGTCGCCTACCTGGGCATCTCCATTTGAGAAATGGATGGGGAGAACGAACATGGGATACCTCGCCGATATTGAATTTGCCGTCGCACAGCTCCTTACTACCATTTATGAGGAGCATAACCAGCGAGATAGGCTAGAAGTTGACCTGGCAGCCGCGACGGCAGTCTTGGAACGCGCCGTCGACGTCAGGGACTTCTTGGCAATGAATCCTGACCTCGATGACGAAGGCATCGGCACTGCCGAGCACTGGAACATCCATTTCAACTACGGCCCAGAACGCGATCGGGCCCAGCAGCGCGTCCACGAAATCAGACAGTCAATCGCCACCAAACAGTTTTCCTTAACCGCGATGAGCGGCTCCGTCCTGCAGTACGGCAAGCAAGGCATTTCTCTCACCCACGGCGGGCTTGGTGCCTGCCCGGACGGAAGAATGATCGGGTCCCAAACGCTCAAGAATGTCGTCTGGCAGGCCAGGAACCAGGCAATGCATACGAAGACGGTCACCCACACCCCCGGGTTGTTGCCTGCTTCACGGCACTTCAAAATGAGCAGGGAAACGCCCGGTTCGGGCTCCTGAGAACAGAGAACCTTGCGTTCGACGTCTTGGAGTTGCTCGGCTGGCGGACGGTCGACGATTTCAGGGTGGACATGGGACTCCTTGGAATCAATTGACCCTTAACTTGAGGCAGTAAGTCGAGTCGATGCCCACGTTAGGTGGGCCCTCAATCCCACAACACCACGACGTCGCCCAATGTCATCTTGATTCCGCACTTGGGGCAGGGACCGGGCCCGCGCCAGTCCTCAATTCGGTGCTTGGCGCTCCGAGGGCACCTGGCTCGCACCGCCTTCGGCTTCATCACGCCGTCTTCGCCCTTCACCCACTCGTCATGAAGGGCCACCACGACGTCGTGGAGCTCTGCGCAGTCCAGGCACACGACCGTGCGCGTGCTCGCCACCATTCCGCTGTCGGCCTTGCCGGACACCTCGGCCGTGTAACCGCATCCGGAGCATTCAAAAGTGAGGCGCTTCCCCATCGGTGTTCACCTCCTCCTCCCCACGCTGAACCCCCAGGCCTCCCGCGCGGCGCGGCGGTGTCGGCCCGCGCGTCGCTCCCTAAGTGCCGGGGTAGGAGGAGCGTCATGAGCCCCTCCCAGCCCCTTGTACCTCACGAGCCCCCTCTGACCTCCACCCAAGCGGGCTCGGACCTGGCTCGCCTCGCCGAATTGCTGGCGGAGCGCAACCGCCTGGACCAGGCGATCGCCGAGCTGATCGGCCGGCCGGCGCTACCCGGGCACCTCGGCGAGTACATCGCCGCGCGGGTGTTCGGCATCGCGTTGGAGCCCTCGGCGTCGGCCCGCGGCCTCGACGGCCGGTTCGCGGCCGGTCCCCTCGCCGGCCGCAGCGTCAACATCAAGTACTACGGCAAGCAGGAGAACTGCCTCGACATCGCCCTGGCGGGCGGCCCGGACTTCTACCTCGTGCTCACCGGCCCGAAGGGCCAGGCGGCCAGCTCGCGTGGGGCGCAGCGCCCGTTCGTCATCCACTCGGTCTACCTCTTCGACGCTTCAAGCCTGCTCGCCGACCTGCAAGCCCGCGCCGTCCAGCTCGGCGTCGCCACGAGCGTGCGTGCGCCGCTGTGGCGGGCGGCCGCCGTCTACCCGGAAGCCGTCTGCCCGCTTCTCCCGCTCGCCCCCGCGCAGCGACAGCTGCTCCGCCTCTTCGCTGACACCTGACCTTCAGGGCCGCGGGGGGCAGCCGTGCGCGACGCGAGCCACTCTTCTCCGGGCGGTCGCAGGTTCGGCCTCGGGAGGCGCCGCCTCGGACCGGGCGAGAGGGTCAGGCGCCTGGCCGGGTTCGCTTCGCCTCCCCACGCGGCGGAAACGACTCTCACACGCGGGGAACATAGACCGCCGAGCCAAAAAAATCGGGGCCCGGCGCGCCGCCGCGGCCTCGTCGAGAAAATGGGAGGGGTGACCCGGCGTCACCCCCCGCGTCAGAACCACTGGCTCTTGATCTTCCGGTAGTAGTCGTCCCGGCCCCCCTCGATCGGCGTGCTGGTCCGTTTGAAAATGACGAGCTGGTACATGGCCTTGCCCGAGTTGCCTCCCGGGTCGACGAGCACGAGGCCCAGGTAGCGCTTGTCGGGAGACAGGAGGACACCGTGCTGCACGATGAGGTCGTTGAGGTGGTCGCACACAGCGTAGCTGAGCGGGATCGATAGCTTGCCCCAGCTGGGGTGGGCGACCGTGGCGTCGCAGGAGCTGTCGGCGATCTCCCCTACGGCGGCCGTCCAGACGTCCATGACCCCGTCGGCCAGGATGCGCGCTCCCGCGACCTTCTGGAACGCGGCGCGGGCGGCCCGGTACTGGGCTGTACCCTGCATCTCGCGGACTTGAGAACGGAACTTTTTCGTCGTGCCCGCGTCGGCGGGCGAAGCGGTCGAAGCGATCGCCGCGGCGGCCGCGGCACAGAGGATTGCTCGGAACTTCATGGTCTCTCCCTCATTCGAGGCGCATGGTCAGGTCCACCGCGCGCACCGTGGCGCGGGCCCCCAGGACCGTCGTGTACGAGTACGTCCCCGCGGTCCGGACGCCCAGGGTCAGCCGGTCGCCGTCCACGACGCCGGCCGTGCCCCGGGTGCGCACGAAGACGCGGGTGGGCGTTTCGTCTGGCTGGAACCCGTAGCCCTTTGCGATGTAGTTCATGATGCCGCCCACGGCGTTCTGAACGACGACGACCAAGCCCTCGCGGGTCACCGTCTCCACCTGGCATTGCATCACCAGCGGCTCGCCTGCGCGCACGGCCCCGCGCTTGAGCCGGCTGGCAGCGTCCGCGAACAGTAGCGCGCGCCCGCGCACGGAGCCCGACTCCCCGGCCACGTCGTATTCGGCCAGGTGGCGGCTCGCTGCCGAGCGGTTTCCCGCCGCGACGGCCTTGAGCAGCGCCTGCTCGATCGCGTTGGCTCGCTTCTGCACGGCTCGCGCCTCGCTCGCTGCCCGATCTCTGCGCAGTTTCTCGCGGCCACCGGCCCGCGCCTCGTCCTGCTCATTCTGGGCGATGAGGTCGGCGACCTTCTGCTGGACGTCAGCTGGGAGGTCCTTCGCCGACAGAGCCTGGAGCAGGCCAATCGCTTGCTCGTAATTCTGCCCGCGGGCAGCGGCAGCCGCCGCGGGCGCGGCGGCCTGCCATTGCTCTTGGGCGCGCTTCGCCCGGAAGGCCTTGTCGCGGGCGTCGCGCTCGTCGTAGGCCCGTTGATGAGCTTCCCGGGCGGCCTCGTACTCGCGCCGAAGGAGCGGGACGCGGGAGTCGCCCGCGAGGGCCGGGGTGTCGAGCGAGCGGAGGGCGAAGTCCCAGAGCTGTTTGGAGGCCCAGTCCTGGGCTTCCGCGACCTTCGAGTCGGCAGCGCGCTCGCGTTTGGCGTCTAGCGCGTTCAACCCCGCGAGCTCCGCACGCAAGTCTCGCGTCGCGACCTCGATACGCGCCGGTAGCGTCTTGTTGAACTCGCCCGCCTGGCTCGCCCCGCAGAAGCTCCCCACCACGAGGTGGGTCAGCCCCAGGGTGAGCCCGAGCTGCAGGTTCGTGGGCGCGACTTTCGCCCCGCCGTTCAGCTGGGGCAGCACCCAGCTGTACAGGACCCCGGCGGCCGCCGCGTCGGCGAGCACGGCAGCGAAAGTCGTCCCCATTGCGTTCGACGCGCTGTCGCTCGCGTAGTAGGTTCCAGCGCCGGGCAGGAGCGCGTCCAGGCCTGCGGCGACGAGGGGGCTTTTGCCGCGCTGCGCCGTCGCCTCCCAGGCTTTGAGCTTGTCGCGCAGTTCCGCTTGCCGCGCCCGCTCCGCCGCCGTGAGGAGGTCGGGCGAGGCGCCGTCCTCGGCGCGGGCAGGGAGAGGGGCGGCCGTCACGGCGGCCGCGAGGGCGCCAGCAAGGGCGTATCGTATGAGAATCATCGCGTGGCTCCTGTATGTTGTCGGCGGGCGGCCCGGGCGTTCGTCGATAGTGGGGCAAGCGCCTGGCGGTGTTCGCCCCCTTCACACGCGGCCGAAGCCCCTCTCACATGCGGGGAACACAGACCGCTGCGTCAAGAGTAGTCGGGGGCCGCGCCGCGCGTCCGCCCCCGAGTGCCTGTGGCCTACGCCGCCTTGTGGCCCGCGGCGGCCTTCGGCTCCTCGGTGAAGAGTTTGTCGACGTTGTCGTCGTGGCTGTTGTAGGCGTCGAGGATGGCCTTGCCCCAGGCGAGGAAGTAGCAGAGCAGGGCGAACGGCAGGGCCAGCGCGGGCAGCGCGTACTTCTGGTTGGCGATCGTCACCGCGCCGATAGGTGGGGCGGAGGGGACGGCCGGGGCGGCCGCTGCGATCGGGCCGCCGCAATCGGGGCTTGCGGCCGCGCGGTCGGAAACCTGGCGTCCGCAGTCGGGACATGCGATCAAAGGCACGGCTTGCTCAGATCTGGGTGCGGGGCGCCGGGTGTGCGCCCGGGGGCTGCGATGGGGAGGGCCCGCCAAGCGACCTCGGGCCGTTATACCGATCTGTATGGTCTTTCCATACGAGGCGGGCCGTACGCTTCCCTGGTGGACCAGGAGCTCACTTTGGGCCTTTATCTGGGCCGCTTGCGGGACGAACGGGGCCTCTCCTTGCGAGAGGTCGCCAAGCGCGCCGGGGGCCACTTCACACGGCTCGGCGAGTGGGAGCGCGGGACCGACGCGCACACGGGCAAGCCGGTGACGCCGCCGCGCGAGGCCTTCCTGCGCCTCGCGCGGGTGTACGGCGCGCCGCCCGACGCGCTGCTCGCCATGGCGGGCTACCGGGCGGAGCGTGCCCCGTCGCCCGACGAGGCACAGCGCTTCCTGGAGGCGGCCGCGACCGTGCGCTGGGGCATCGCGCTCACCTTCGCGCTCGCCACGGGCATGCGCCCGAGCGAGATGCTTGGGCTCCTGTGCCAGGACGTGGACCTCGACGCAGGGCTCGTGGCCGTCTGGCGCGCGCTCACGCGCAAGGCCGGAGGGCGCCACGTCACCGAGCCCAAGACGGCCCGCAGCCGGCGCAGCATCCCCCTCCCCGCCGGCCCTTTCTTTTTTTCAATCCAGGACGCCCGCGGCCGATCCGCGGGCGATCGCCTTGCAGCTGTTGCGGGCCGCGACTAGCTCGGGGAGCGCGGCGGGGTTGCCGTCCAGGTTCATGAGCGGGAGGTGGGCGGCGATGAGCGCCGCCTCGGGGCCGTCGAGGTCGCCGTCGCGCGTGACCCAGGCGACCTCAGCGTGGCGATCGAGCCAAGCCTTGATGGCCTCGCCGTCCGGCCCGTCGAACCGGTAGTTGTTCTGGTTGGCGCAGCCCACGAGGGAGCCCGCCGGAGGCGTGAAGCCCAGGAGCGCGCCGAGGCTGCGGAAGAACGTGCCGGGCCCGCGGGCGCGCAGCTCTTGGCCGAGCCGCTTCTCCAGGCTCGTCGACGCCTGGCCAACGTAGAGCAGCCGGTGCCCGCGCATCGCCAGGACCCCGGCGTAGAACGCGGGCAGCGCGCCCAAGTCCAAGACGCGCACCGCGTACAGGCCGGGCCGCCGCGGGACCCGGGCCTCGTAGCCGGCGACGGGCCCGAAGGCGAAGTCGCCAAGGCTCACCGGACCAGCCCGCTCGACGGCCGCGGGCACCACCAGGGCAGCCGGCGCCGCGGGCACCACGTGTTCCCGCTGGACAGCAGGCGCCGCCGAACCTGCTCGGGGGGTGCCGGCAGCCCATCCTTGCCCCGGATGTAAGTGCCGCGCTCGGCGACGCGCCGCGCGATTTCGTCGAAGGTGAGGGGGCCGCCGAAGGCGTCGAGGGCGTCGAGGATCGCCTCGTGAAGGGTCATCATGAGATCGGTCTCCACGTCGTGAGGTGGGCGCAGCCAGGATACGGTGTGGGGAGGTTGGCACACAAACCGGCACACAACGCCAGATCCCATGACAAGGCCCCCTCCCCGGAAACGAGGATGGGGCCTTGCGATGCCCGAGGCCGGGGTCGAGCCGGTACGCCTTGCGGCGGTCGATTTTGAGTCAACCTCCTTACAATTCCGAATTTGAAATCCGCTTCACCTGCCTATTCCCCGTATCCGAGAAATACAAATTCCCCTGCGCATCGAACCCCGGCGTCCGCGGCGACTTCAACCCATTATCCGCCCCCGCCGCGCCGGTGAAATGGGTCCCTCCGGCCCCCGCAATCACCTTGAACGCATCCCCCGCCGGATCGTACCGGAACACGATCGGCGGCGACCCGTCGCTCGTCCCCGAGTTCGCCAGGTACAGCCGCCCGGCCTTGTCTGCGGCCATTCCCAGGCCCGTGATCGCGAGGCCGAAGTCGAAGCGCGCGTCGGCCTTCAGCACCTTCCACGCCGCGCCGTCCCACTTCCGCAACGAGCCCTCACCGGCCACGAACGGGGTGCCGGCGGCGTCGAGCGCCACGGTGAGGCCCTTGTCGCTCTCGAAGATCTTCGTCTTCGCGCCACCCGATAGCTTGTAGACCACCCGTTTCCGGCCCCCGCCGATGTCCCACGACACCGCGTAGGCCGTGCCGTCCGCGCCGACGGCGAAGTCGTTGATCAGGCCGCCCACGTCGTAGGCCGCGGACCATACGCCCGCGGCGTCGAACTTGCCGATCTTGGCGCCGTCGCCGTCGCTCATCCAGAGCGTGCCGGCCGGGTCGGTGCGCAGCAGTTGCACGTTGCCGCCGCCGATCTTGCCGAACTCCGCGAGCTTGGCCTGCGCGTCCACGCGGTAGACCAGGCCGCGGCCGGTGTCGATGGTGTAGAACTCGCCCGAGGGCAGCACGGCGATGTCGCTCAGCACCTCGAAGGTGAACTTCGTGGCGTCGCCGCCCGAGGGCTGGCCGGTGGGGTTGCCGGCGATGCGCACGGGGCCGCCGGCCTCGAGGCGGTAGACGACGCCGAACTTCGCGGCGTAGGCCGTGCCGTCCGGGCCGAGGGCGTAGGTCACCGGGAAGCCAGGGACCTTGGGCGGGAGCGTGCGCTCGGCGGCGCCCGTGATCACGTTCCGCGCCTTGACCACGCCATCCTTGTCCACGTAGATCGCGTCGCCGTTGGCCTCGAAGAAGACGTCGCCGCCGGCGTTGGTCCAGGGCGTGTCCACGGCCCTGGTGACGAGATCGTGGCGTTGCAGCTCCCAGCGGCCGGCGATGCCGTTGCGGAAGCCGGTGTAGACGTAGTTGCCGCCGTCCCAGGCGATGCCCGTGAGGAAGAATACCTCCTCGCCGTAGTCCTCCGGGTCGACGCGTTGCTCGAAGAGGCGCTCCGGCGCCGCACCCGGCCTGGTGCGGTAGAAGACGTAGGTCTTCGTCCAGGCGTCGTCCTCGAGCACGGCCACGATCGCCTCGTCGCCCGCGCCCGCGGCCATCACCCAGCCCTTGCCCGCGCCCAGCGACCTGAGCGTGCCGTCCGCCTCGAGGCGGTACACGCCGCGCGCCTCGCTCACCAGCAGCCGGCCCTGGTTGTCGGTGCCGATCGACTTCGGGAAGTCGAGGTTGGCCTCGGGGCCCTTCTGGCCGTCGAGGTCCTTGCCGTCCGGCACGCCGCGCGCTCCCACCGCCGTCTCGATCGTGCCGTCCTCGCGCAGCCGCCACACGCGCTTGTCGTTCTGGCAGAAAATGTACAGCTGGCCGTCCGACGTGACGGCGATGTCGTGGATGTCACCGAGCGTGACGGAAAGCGCGGGCATGCCGGAACCGAGGTTCGAGGCGCCGGCCACCACCAGCAGCTTCTTGACCGTCTCCATCTGCCCGTCGAGCGCGGCGTCGCCCTTGCGCAGGGCGTCGACGGCGGCCACGACGTCGGTGTCGCGCAGCGTGTCCGGGCTGGTGCCGCTGGCCGCCACGGCGGCGGCGGCCTTCTGGCGCGTCGCGGCCTCCACGTCCGCCGGCAGCTTCTCGAGCGTGGCGAGCGGGTCGGCCTGCGTGCGCACGTACCGGCTCACGATGTAGCCGGTGGTGAGCGTGGAGACGAGGTCGACATCCACGGTTCGCTTCTCGCCGCCCTCGCGCGGCACGATCGCCTTCACGGCGCCCAGGTCGCCCGGCAGCACGACCTCGACCACCAGGTTGCGCGACGGCTTCACGCCGGCGAAGGCGTAATCGCCCTGGCCGTTCGTGGTGGTGACGAGCGGCTTGCCGTCGGCGCCGAGCACCGGGTCGCCCTTGGCGTCCACCAGGCGCACCTCGAAGCCCGCGAGCGGCTTCTGCTCGGGGGCCGCAGCGAGCGCGTAACGCGTGCGGCCGATGACCGAAGGGAAACGACGAAGGCGTATCAGGCCGCCACCATTGTTCGCGACGATCGCCCCGCCGTTGTCGCTGATCAGCCCGCCGCCGTGGTTCGCGACGATGCCCGCCGGCATCTTCACCTTGCCGGTGAGCGCCGCGCCGTTGTTGCTGATCACGCCGCCGCCGTTGTTGGCGATGATGCCGCCGGCGGCCGCGACGCCGACCGAGGCGAGCGGGCCAGGCGCGGTCGAGGGCGCGACGATCGCGAGCGGGCCTGGCTTCGTGGACTTGCGGGGGGCCGTGGGGGCCGCCGGCTGGCCCACGCAGCCGGCCAACAGGGCCAGCGCGAGCGCGGGGGAGGCGATCCGGGGGGGCAGGACGCGGCGCATCGGGGATTCCTCGCTTCCTTCCGCTTCATACCCGGACCCGATCCGCTCGAGCGCGCGGGGGTCCCATGTATGGCGATTTCGACCGAAATGCTCCAGCCGCACGCCGGTTGCGTGGATCATTCGTTCATCAATACTGGATATGTCATTCGCTGTGCCGCGAGGGGAAGAGTCAGCGCCATGAAAACCCAAGCCCGTATCCTGGTGATCGCCGCGGCCAGCGCGTTCCTGGCGGCGGCCTGCAACCAGACGAACCCGACCGTCGGGGGCGGCCGGGGCATGTCGAAGACGGGCGCCCCCGCCGCCACGCCCTCCGGCACCGGTGCGCAGCCCGGCGGCACGACCGCGGGCGGCGGCGGGGCGACCACGGACGGCCGTCGCGATCACACACCCGCCATCGATGGCGGCGGCGGCGGCACGGGCTCCGCGCCCCCGCTCACGCCCCCGCCCGGCTTTTCGCCGCCGCCGTTCCAGACGCCGCCGCCCTTCCCGTCGCCCCCGATCCTCACGCCGACCCCGTTCCAGCCGACCCCGACGCCCATCGTCACCACCAGCCTCACCGGCACGTGGTACGACGACCTCGGCCGCACCATCTCGATCACCCAGACCGGCGCCAGCGTGCAAGGCACGGTCACCGCCGGCGACGCGTGCTACGCGGGCGCCCTGGCCTACTTCGACGGCCAGATCGCGGGGACCACGCTCTACGGCACGCTGCGGTTCTGCCCGGACCCGGGCATCGACGACGCGCCCACGGTTTGCGGCTACCCGGTCCAGGTCTCCACCACCTTCCAGGCGGAAGTCACCGCCGGCGAGATCAACGGCCTCTACGACTCCTGGGAGTACGGGGCCTACCCCTGTCGCCAGAGCGAACCCGTCCCCACGTTCTTGGGGCTCTACCGCGAGTGAGCCCGGGAGGCCCTATGCGCTCCGCCAACCGTTTCCTGGCCCTCGCCGCGATGGCAGCGCTCGCCGCCGCGCCGGGCTGCGGCACGCAGGGGGCGACCGACGCGGCCTGCAACGACGTCATGAACGCGTCCGATACCGCGGCGGCGCCCGGCGTGAGCCCGAGGCGCAGCCTGATGGCCGTGAACGTGCGGCTCACCGGCAAGGTGGAGCGTAAGTATCCGAACATCCAGAAGGTGCTCGACCAGCTGATCCTGACCTTCGACGACGCGGCCGCGTGGGGCACCCTCTGGACCGAGAAGATTCCGCTGAGCGGCGCCGTCAACTGGACGAGCCAGGAGCTCGCGGCCGAGCTCAAGAAGTATCTGACCAACGGCACGCTCGAGATCAGCTTCCACCCCGACGACGTGGGCGATTCCCGGCTTTCCGCCGCCACGAAGAGCAAGTCGCTGATCCGGCTCCACTCCGCGGCCGGCAACATCATCAACGAGACCTCCATCTACACGGACTACCGCCTCGCCCGCACGATCTTCCACGAACTCATGCACGTGCTGCAATACACGCACTGGAACGTCGTGGGCCGTTTCATGGACTACGAGGGCTTCCCCACGGCGCACGAGCCCAAGCTGCCGACGAAGCACTTCAGCCAGGCGCAGACCTTCGACCCGCACGGCGCGGGCCCGGTGCCGCCGGTCATCGCCGGCACGTGGCACTACGAGGGCGAGCCGGACAAGCCCTGCACCATCGCGATCAACTTGCAGAAGGGCGCCGAGCGTGGCCGCCTGGACGTGGTCGCGAGCGACGGCGAGGCCGGCTCGGGCTACTACGTGGAGCCGGACCGCTTCGAGATCACCTTCCCGAAGAGCGGCAAGCTCACGGGCACCGTCTCGCCGGGCGGCCAGGTCATCCAGTGGAGCAATTACGACAAGTGGCTGCGCGGCGTCTGCAAGGCGCCGGCCCCGGCGGCCCCCACCGGCAATCACCACGGGCCGGGCGGCAGCGAGTTCTGAGCCGGGGGGCCGTGAGGGTATAACGCCCGCATGTCCCTTTCCTGGGTCGCCACCAGCAAGCTCGTCCCGCCCGAACCGCCCGCCGGCTGGGTGCGGCGGGCGCTGGGCGATGGCGCGCCGGTGGTGGTGCTCTCGGCCGGGCCAGGCTACGGCAAGTCGCTGGCGCTGCGCGCGCTGTGGGACGACGCGCCGGCGGGAGCCGTGACGGTCTGGTACGGCCTCGACGAAGACGACGCGGACGTGGCCACGTTCTTCTCACACCTGGCGGCCGGCCTCGCGGCACACGCCCCGCAGTTCGGCGAGGAGCTGCTCGCGCTCGTGGGCGCGGGCAAGCTCGAGCCGAAGCTGCTCTGGCAACGGCTGTTCCAGGCGATCGCCGCCTACGACCCGCCGGCCTTCGTGCTCGCCCTCGACGACGTCCACCGGCTCGGCGATCCCGCCATCCTGGAAGGCCTCGCGCCGTGGCTCGGCAAGCTGCCGCCGCGCACCCGCGTGTTGCTCGCCTCGCGCCGCAAGCTGCCGATCCCGCTGGCCCGGCTGCAGGCCCAGGGCACGGCCCGGGTGCTCGGCCCCGAGGCGCTGCGCTTCAACCCTGGCGAGATCGCCACGTTCTTCGCGCAACGCATCGGGCCGGGGGACGCCACCGCGCCTTCGGCACGTCCCGACCCGCAAGGCCTGCCGGCCGCCTGGAAGGCCGCGCTGGAGACGCTGGAGGGCTGGCCGCTCGGCCTCGAGCTTCTGGCGGCGGGCCACGCGCTGCCGGCCGGCGGCGCGCTGCTCGCAGGCGGGGCGCCCGGCGACCTGCTCGCGGACTTCATCGCCGAGGAGCTGGTGGCGGCGCAGCCGGCGGACCGCCGTGATTTCATGCTGCGCGCGGCCCTGCTGCACGAGCCCACCGCGGAGGCGCTGGCGACGGCGCTCGCGCGGCCGCTCGACGAGGTGACGGCGGCGCTCGAGGCCCTCGAGGCCGACCAGCTGGTCTTCCGGCTCACCCGCGGCTCCCACGGCGCCCGCATCGGCGCGCCAAGCGCCGAGCGCTGGCGCTACCCCGCCTACCTCGCGGACTGGCTGCGCCGGGAAGGCGCCCGCCGCGTGCCCGCCGCCGAGGCCGCCGAGGTGCACCGCCGCGCGGCCGCGGGCCTGATGGACGCGGAGCTGCCGGAGGCCGCGCTGCCGCACCTGGTGGCAGCGCAAGATTGGCAGGCGGCGATCGCCGCCTGCCAGGCCGCCTTCCCGCTGATGAGCGTCTACGGCCGCAAGGCGGCGATCCAGCGCGTGCTCGCGGGCTTCCCGCCGGCCGTCGCCCAGGCCGCCCCGTTCCTGCTGCTGTGGGCCGGCAACGCCCACGCCCGCGCGCTGCGCTGGGCCGAGGCGGGCGAGGCCTACGAGCGGGCCCGCGCGGCGTATGCGGCGCGCGGCGATGCCGAGGGCGAGCTCAAGATCCTCGTGCGGCTCGCGACGATGGCGCTCTGGACCGGCGACGACGCACGCTTCGCCACGCTGCGCGCCGAGGCCGAGGCGCGCCTCGCCGCCGGGCGGCCCGAGGACCGCATCGACTACCACCTCACCTGCGCGCTCGCGGCCGAGTCCGCCGGCGACGAGGCCGGCACGAAGGCGCACAACGAGGCCGTGATCGCGGTGCCGGCGGCCGGCAACGCCGAGGCCGCGCAGGGCCGCGCGCTCGCGCTGATCAACCTGCACACCTGGGCGCTGCAACGGGGCCGCCTGGTGGAGGCCGCGCGCCACGCCGAGGAGGCCGTGCGCGTGGCCGAGGAATGGCGCTTCTTCGGCCCGCTGCGCCTCGCGACGTTGCTCGCAGCGAACCTGGACCTGGTCACCGAGGTGCCCGGCGGGTCGGCGGTGATCGAGGCGCTGCCGGCCTTCTGGGAAGACCCGCTGAGCTGGTCCGAGCTGGCCGTGGCGCTCACGATCGTGGGCCACCACCACCAGGCGCGCGGCGACTGGAAGCGCGCCGACGACGCCCTCAAGCGCGCCACGGACATCTTCGTGCGGGCCGGCTTCCGCGAGGGCATGCTCGTGCCGCTGGAACGCAGGCTCTGGGGCACGCTGCTGCGCGAAACGCCGGCGCGCGCGGCCGAGCTGGTGGCGGAGGTGGCGCCGCTCGGCACGAAGAGCTACTACGAGCTCGCGCCGCGCGTGCCGCTCGCGCGGGCGCTGCAGCTGACGGGCAAGGCCGAGGAGGCCGTCGCGGAGCTGGCCTACACGATCGCCGGCGCCGCCCGGATCGGCGCGGACCTGCTGGTGGCCCGCGCGCGGCTCTTCGAGGCCGCGGCCCACCTCGCGATCGGGGACGTGGAGGGGGCGCGGGTGGCGAGGGCGGCGGCGGACGCGCTGATCGACGCGCGCGGTTACGGCTTCCTGCGCGCGCATGACGCGCGCCTGCAGGAGGAGCTGCGGGCACTGGACGGGCAGCGGACGCCGAGCGCTCTGAGCGTGGCGCAGGCGCCCATTCTGCCAAACGCGATCGCCGGCAAGAAGGGCGCCGCGCCGCCTGCGGGCCGGTTGCGCGTCAAGGCGCTGGGCGCCCTCGAGGTGGAGCGCGAGGGCGTGGTGCTCGATCAGTGGCCGCGCCGCAAGTCCAAGCTGGTGTTGGGCGCGCTGTTGCTGCGCCCGCGCGGCATCGACGCCTACGACCTCGCCGAGCTGATCGAGGACGGCGCACCCGTCGCTGGATCGCTGCACGCGCTCCAGATGGCGATCTCGGCGCTGCGGCGCGTGCTCGAGCCGGGCCAGGAGGGCAAGCGCGAGGCCTCGCGGTACGTGTACTACCGCGACGACCGTTACGGGCTCGAATGGGAGATGGTCGACGACTACGACGTGCGCATGTTCGACGCGGCGCTGGACGCCGGCGACGCCACGAAGGGCCGCGATGCGGCCACGGCGGCGAAGGCCTACGAGGAGGCCGCGGCGCTCGTGAGCGGGCCTCTGCTCGCGGACACGCTCTTCGCAGGGCGCTTCGACGCCGAGCGCGAGCACTACCGGCGGCGGGCCCTCGGCGCGATGCTCTGGCTGGGCGACCATTACGGCAGCCTGATGCGGCGCGACCAGGCCGAGGCGATGTACGCGCGGGCGATCGCCCTCGCCCCCACCGACGAGGACGCTTACCTCGCGCTCATGCGCCACCAGCGCCTGGCCGGCCGGCCGGAGCGCGTGCGCCAGGCCTATTGGGACTGCCGCAAGGCGCTCAAGGCCAGGCTCGGCATCCAGCCGAGCCCGACTTTCGAGTCGGCCTACCGCGAGCTGGCGGGCACCTGAGGCCGATCGCCAAGGTCAGCGGCAGCACGGAGGCGCTAGGGCGGCGTCAGTTCAAGCCGTGGATGGCACGCTCGGCCGTGCGGGACGGGTGCATCATCTCCACGTAGAACTGCTCGTAGCCGGCCGGCGGCGGGAAGCCCTCGGGCGCCAGCTGCGGCTGCAGCCGCTCGAGGGCGGCCTGCAGCGGCTCGGGGCGGCCGTGGGTCAACGCCTCGACGATCAGCGGGCCCGCGCCGGCCGGGTCGGCCAGCGTGCGCAACTCCGGCTCCAGCCAGTGGTCCAGGGGCGCCCAGCGGCCTTCGAGCGCGAACAGCACGCGCGAGAGCGCTTTGGCGCCGCGCGCGACGAGCAGGCAGGTGGCGGCGCGGAAACCGCGCTTGTTGGACTTGCGCGCGCGGGCGGTCGCGAGGACGGTGTCGAGCGCACCGTGCCGGATGCGCGCGTGGCGGAACGCCGGATCCATCACCGCGGCCGCTCGCACGGCCGCCGCCACGCTGCCGTCGCGGTCGACGAGCACCTGCGCCCGCTCGTACGGCCAGTGATCGAGGTCGCGCAGGGAGCCCGCCTTCGCCCGCAGCGTGTCCAGGGTGGTCAGCTGGGCGTCGTAGACCAGCCGCGGCGGATCGGCGACCGGGTCGAGCTCCGTCACGTAGCTGTCGCCCGGCGCCAGGCGGGCGAAGGCCGCGGGCGTCAAAAGGACCTCGAGGTCGTCGTCCGACAGCGCGTCGCCGTGGCCGCGGCTCCGGGAGCCGACCCAGACGGCGCCCACCACGTCGGGGTCGGCGGCCCAGGCGGCCACGCGCTCGCGGGTGCGGGGATGCAAGGTATCGGGCAAGGTGAGCATGGGATCCACGTTACCAGGAAATCGGGCTGGTGCTCGCGGTGTCGTCGGTGCAGACGTCATGCGGGTACGCGGTGCCGCTCTACGAGCACCAGGGAGACCGGCCGACACTGGTGAAATGGGCCGAAGCGAAGGGCGAGGAAGGGCTCGAGGCGTATCGGCAGGAAAAGAACGGCCAAAGCATCGACGGCCTGCCGACCGGCTGGCCCACTCCCTAGCATCCCTCGGCCTCCTGTTCGCTGAGGTTCACCAGCAACCTGAGGCGAAGAAGAATTGTGCAATAACACGTAAGGAACATTCGTTTGCACGCTATACTTTGTTAAATCCATTTTAAAAGCGTGTGATTGAGGTTCCCATGAAATCTGTCCTGTTCGCCCTTTGCGTCATCGCCGCCATCCCCCTGGCCGGCTGCGGCGCGGCACCCGCCGCCGTCGCGCCCACCCTGGCGCTTGGCGCCGCAGCCGAGGCGCCGCAATACACCACTCAAGCGGTGATCGGCGATTCCGACCGCGACGCGTGGCCGGATGGCCGCGTGTACGCCCAGGGCGTGCTCTGCGCCCGCGAGGCCGGCTCAGGCATGGCAACCGGCCGCCGTACGCGCGAAGCCGGCTCAGGCATGGCAACCGGCCGCAGATCCGCGACCGGCGATCGCTGGGACCAGGACCCCTACGTTGAGACGGCGCAGCGCATCAGGCGTGTGAAGGCGGAGATGTATTGCGAACGCATCGCCGCGTCGGAACCCGACACGGCGACCGACACCGATACGGCGACCGACACGCAGGTGTATCGCCAGGAGTTCGGCCCGGTTCAGCCCACCAAGCGTTGAGCGCGGGGCGGCCGACCGCCTGAGCTCAAATCTGGCAGACCATCTCGCCGACCCGGTCGGGGCAGGTGGGCGGGCAGACCCAGAAGAAGCCGCGACCGCCGCCGCCCCACGGGCCGTCCTCGAGTGCCTCGAAATCGAGCTGGCCGACGAACGTGAACTGGTTGCCGTGCGGGCAGACCAGCCAATCGGGGTAGTTGTACCAGCTCGGCCAGCCGCCGAGCTTCGAGCACGCTTCGTTCGAGAAATCGGGGAGATCCAGGTCGCGGAATTCGCCTTCATCGACCGGATACTCGGCCTGCGTGGAACGGCGCTGCCAGTACTCTTCGACGGTCGGGATCCTGAGCGGGAACTCAGGGCCCCGGTAGACGCCGTCGCCGTAGTAATCGGCCGACGACATCACCTCGTCGCGGCGCTCGAACGCGACGGTCTGGGCGGGAATCACCTGGCCGCTCGGCGCGTCCGGCGCGTCCGGCTCGAGCCTGCCGGGCGAATCGAAGAGCTGGACCCCGTAGCCGAGGTGGCCGACCGGGCGGTTCTTGAGCTGAAACTCGAGGTCGTGGACGCCGTAGTGGCTCGCGCCCTCGCGCATGCAGGTCAGGCAGTAATGAAAGGTGAAGAGCGTGTCGTCTTCGCCGAAATCCGGCACGTCGCTCAGGAGCACCTGGAAGAAGAAGCTCATGGGGTGACCGACGCTGCACTTCGGCCGCTCGATCCCGCGCGGCCACAAGGGCACGCCGCCGATCTTGGTGACGGCGACCTGGCCTGGGTCGCCCTCGCTCAGCTCCAGCTTCTTCGCCAGCTTGCAGGTCGCGATCATTTCCGCGAGATACCGGTTCATGCTCACCTCGTGACACCTGGCGACAATATGCCCAGCGTGAGCGCCTGAGCAACGGCGCCAGCGACGCGCGCCCCCAACTTTCGCAGAACGCGGCCCGCGCTGATGGGGGTTGCCGGCCTGGCCGCGGTTCGGCATAATCGCCGCCGGATGGGTGGGGAGCGATGATCGACGGGCGCTGGCAATTCTGGGTCGACCGCGGCGGCACGTTCACGGACCTCGTGGCGCGCGCGCCCGACGGGACGTTGCATACGCGCAAGCTGCTCTCGGTGCACCCGGCCTACGCGGACGCCGCCGTGCAGGGCATCCGCGAGCTCCTGGCCGTGCCGGCCGGCGCGCCTTTCCCTGCCGAAGCGGTCGAGGGCGTGCGGCTCGGCACCACCGTCGCCACCAACGCGCTGCTCGAGCGCGCCGGCGAGCCGGTGGTGCTCGTGGTGACGCGTGGCTTCGGCGACGCGTTGTGGATCGGGCACCAGGCGCGGCCGGACCTGTTCGCGCGGCACGTCGTGCGGCCGAAGCCGCTCTATGACGCCGTGGTCGAGGTGGATGAGCGCCTGGGTGCGGACGGGGCGGTGGTGCGCGCGCTCGATGAGCGGGGCGTGCGGCGGGCGCTGGAAGCGGCGCGGGCGAAGGGCTTCGACGCCTGCGCGATCGCCTGCCTGCACGCCGACCGCCACCCGGCCCACGAGGCGCGCGTCGCGGCGATCGCCCGCGAGGTCGGCTTCGCGCAGGTCACCGCCTCGCATGAGGCGAGCCCGCTCATGAAGCTCGTGCCGCGCGGCGACACGGCCGTGGTGGACGCGTACCTCTCGCCGATCCTGCGCACCTACGTGGCGGGCGTGGTCGCGGCGCTGGGCGGCGCGCGGCTGCTCTGCATGCAGTCCAACGGCGGCCTGGTAGAAGCCGCGCGCTTCGCCGGCCGGGACGCGGTGCTCTCGGGCCCCGCGGGCGGGGTCGTGGCCGTGGCGGAGGTGGCGGCCCAGGCGGGCTTCGCGGCCGCGCTCGGCTTCGATATGGGCGGCACCTCCACGGATGTCTGTCATTGGTCCGGTAGCTTAGAACGGCGGGACGAGACCGAGATCGCGGGCGCCCGGCTGCGCGCGCCGATGTTGGCGGTGCACACGGTCGCGGCGGGCGGCGGCTCGATCGTGCGCTTCGACGGCGGGCGGCTGCGGGTGGGCCCCGCGTCGGCCGGCGCGGACCCGGGCCCGGCCTGTTACCGGCGCGGCGGCCCGGCCACGGTGACGGACGCGAACGTGGTGCTCGGGCGGCTGCGCGCGGACGCCTTCCCGGCGGTCTTCGGCCCCGGCCGGGACCAGCCGATCGACGAAGCGGCCGCCCAGGCGGGCTTCGCCGAGCTGGCGGCGGCGATCGGCCAGGCCACGGGGGTGGCGCCGAGCGCGGAGCAGGTGGCGCGCGACGCGCTGGACGTGGCGATCGCCACCATGGCCACAGCCACCCGGCGGGTCTCGATCGAGGAGGGCCACGACGTGGCGGGCCACGTGCTGGTGAGCTTCGGCGCGGCCGGCGGGCAGCATGCGTGCGCGATCGCCGAAGCGCTCGGCGTGCGCCGGGTGCTGGTGCACCCGTACGCGAGCGTGCTCTCGGCCTACGGCATGGGCCTCGCCCGGCGGCGCGCGCTGCGGGCGCGCACGGTCGAGGTGACGCTGGCGGCGGAAGGGTGGGGGGCGATCGAAGGGGCGCTGGATGCGGTGGCGGCGGAGGCGGCCGGGGAGCTCGCGGCGCAGGGGGACCAGGCGGTGGCCGTGGTGCGGCGGCTGCGGCTGCGGTACGCGGGGACGGACACGCCGCTGACGGTGGATGCTCAGCACCCTTCCGCTCCCCTCGGCGCCGTCAAGGCCGACTTCGAAGCCCAGCACCAGCGGCGTTTCGGCTTCGCCGACCCCACCCGCCCCGTCATCGCCGAGGCCGCCGAGGCCGAGGCCCTCGGCGCCGCCGCGGACCACGCGGACATCGTGGCGGCGGTCCCGCCGGCGCACGCGCTCCCGGCTCACGCCCGGCTCTACCTCGCCGGCGCCTGGCACGAGGTGCCCGTGCACGACCGCGCCGCCCTCCGCCCAGGCGCTGGCCTCGCAGGGCCCGCGCTGGTCGTCGACGCCCAGGGCACCGTGGTCGTCGAGCCCGGCTGGGAGGCCGCCGTGAGCGATCGCCTCGACCTCCTCCTCACCCACACCGGCAAACCGGCCCGCGAAAAGCTCGCGCTCGATCGCCCGGAGCCCGCCCGGCTCGAGATCTTCGGCCGGCTCTTCCGCGCCGCTGCCGAGCGGATGGGCCTCGCGCTGCAGCAGACCGCGCACTCCGTGAACATCAAGGAGCGCCTGGACTTCTCCTGCGCGATCTTCGACGCCGCAGGCGGCCTGGTGGCGAACGCGCCGCACATCCCGGTGCACCTCGGCTCGATGGGCGAGACCGTGCAGGCCCTCATGCGCGCGCTCGCGGGCGCGCCCATTCAACTTGGCGACGCCTGGATGCACAACGATCCCTTCGACGGCGGCACCCACCTGCCCGACGTCACGGTGGTCACGCCGGTCTTCGGCGAGGCCGGCGCGATCCGCTATTGGGTCGCGTCGCGCGGCCACCACGCCGATCTCGGCGGCATCTCGCCAGGCTCCATGCCGCCGGACTCGACGACCATCGACGAGGAAGGCGTGCGCATCCGCGCCTTCAAGCTCGTCGCGGACGGGCGCTTCCTGGAGGACGACGTGCGGGCGCTGCTCGCGGCGGGGCCGTGGCCCGCGCGCAACCCGGCGCAGAACGTCGCGGACCTCAAGGCCCAGGTCGCGGCCAACGCGACGGGCGCCGCCGCGCTCGCGGAGCTGGCCGGGCGGTACGGGCACGACGCGGTCTCGGCTTACATGGGCTGGGTGCAGGACGACGCGGAGCGGGCGGTGCGGGCGGCGATCGCCCGCCTCGCCCCGCGCACGGGCACCTTCGACATGCCCGTCGACGGCGGCGGCGCCGTGCGCGTGGCCGTCACGCTCGACCCGGCCGGCGGCGCCACTGTCGATTTCACCGGCACCACCGCCCAGCGCACCGACAACGCCAACGCGCCGTCGGCGATCGTGCGCGCGGCGGTCATGTACGTCTTCCGCACGCTCGCCGACGAGGACGTCGCCCTGAACGCCGGCTGCCTGCGCCCGATCCGGCTCACCATCCCTGAAGGCTCGATGCTCGCGCCCAGGCCGCCCGCCGCCGTGGTGGCGGGCAACGTCGAGACCAGCCAGTGGATCTGCGACGCGCTCTTCGGCGCGCTCGGCGTGCTCGCGGCCTCGCAGGGGACCATGAACAACCTCACGTTCGGCGACGGCGAGCGGCAATACTACGAGACGATCGCGGGCGGCACCGGCGCCGGGCCGGGCTTCGACGGCTGCGCGGCGATCCAGTCGCACATGACCAACTCGCACCTCACGGACCCCGAGGTGCTCGAGTGGCGCTACCCCGTGCGGGTCGAAGCCTTCCGGATCCGGCCCGGCAGCGGCGGCGCCGGCCGCTGGCACGGCGGCGACGGCGCCGTGCGCGCGATCCGCTTCCTCGCCCCGATGACCTGCGCGATCCTCTCGAGCCGCCGCGAGACCGTGCCCTTCGGCCTCGCGGGCGGCGGCCCCGCCCAGCCCGGCCGCAACCGGGTGGTGCGGGCGGACGGGCGAGAAGAAGCGCTGGGCGCCCGCGCGCGGGTGGAGATGGCGCCGGGCGACATGATCGTGATCGAGACGCCGGGCGGCGGCGGCTACGGGGAGGCCTGACGGTGGAACTCTCGAAGCTCGACACGGGCAAGGGCGCGGCCTGCGAGCACGTGCTGCGCGCGCTGCCGGAATGGTTCGGGATCGAAAGTTCGATCCTGGACTACGTGAAGGACGTGGAAGCGATGCCCTGCTGGGTGGCGCGGGACGGTGACGAGGTGGTGGGGTTCATGGCCCTGGCCGCCCACCGCGACTGGTCGCGCGAGATACATGTGATGGGCGTGCTGCCGGCTCAGCATGGGCGCGGCGTGGGCCGGGCGCTGGTGGCGGCGGCCGAGGCCGCTGCGCGGGCGGACGGCGTGCGCTGGCTGCTCGTGAAGACGCTCGGGCCGAGCCACCCGGACGCGGGCTACGCGAAGACCCGCGCCTTCTATGCGGCCTGCGGCTTCGAGCCGCTCGAGGAGCTGATGGACCTGTGGCCAGGGAATCCAGCCCTCTTGATGGTGAAACCGCTCTAACTCCCGAAAGGCTTCTCCCGCAGCTGTCGATTTCGGTCCGCTCGTCCTGTGCTGGCCAGATCTGAAAACGGCCTGGTTAAGCCGGTCTTAACCTGGCCTTTCCCAAGAACAAAAGATTAACCGCGACATTACGCTTGATTAACGATAAAACTGTGATTTTTATCCGCCATTTGATTGTTCTTTAACAAACGCTTGAAGGGCCGTTGATTTTCAAAGGGTATTACTTATGTAGGGTAAGGACTGGTTAACGCTCGGTCGGAGAAAACCCGCACGAGCCGCCGGTCCCCAGGACCGAATCATAAGGAGCTCCCGATGAAGACCACGCTGACGAAGATGCTGACGACGGCCACGGCCGCTGCCGCCATCCTGCTCGCCGGTTGCGGCAAGATGCCGACCACCGCCGCGGGCGTGCGTGGCCTTTCCGCCGTCCAGGCGTCCGCCCTCAAGGGCAAGGTGCCGGCGGGCTTCCTCTGGGGCGTCTCGACGGCCGGCTACCAGTACGAGGGTTACGACAACACCTCGAACTGGGCGAAGTGGGACGCCGACGGCAAGACCGTCGAGCGCAACTCCGGCGCCGCCGACGGCATGAACCGGTACACCCAGGACATCGAGCTCGCCGCGAGCCTCGGCACCAACGCCTTCCGCACCAGCATCGAGTGGGCGCGCGTCGAGCCCCGCGAGGGCGTGATCGACCAGAAGGCCGTCGCCTACTACCACGACCTCCTCAAGCAGCTGAAGGGCAACGGCCAGACGCCGATCATCACGCTCCACCACTTCGCGACGCCTCAGTGGTTCAACGACCAGGGCGGCTGGGAGAACGGCGCCAACGCCGAGAAGTTCGGCCGCTGGGCCGCCTTCGTGGCGAAGGAGTTCGGCAACGACATCGAGTACTACATCACCCACAACGAGCCCAACGTCTACGTCGCCGGCGCGTTCCTGGCGGGCGCGATGCCCCCCGGCAAGAAGAACCCGATCGCGGCCCTCAAGGCCGTGAACACGATGGTCAAGGGCCACCGCCTGGCCTACCACGCGATCCACCAGAACGACGCCCAGTCGAAGGTCTCCTTCAACTGGTACACCGCCGAGTGGGCGCTCCGCGGCCTGATGGGCGTGGGCGACGAGTCCGAGGCCGAGAAGGCCGTCAAGGCCGACGAGGGCGGCATGATGAATTCGATGGCGTCGGAGAACGGCAACCGCACGATCGACTACGTCTCGTTCGACTACTACTGCAAGCTCTCGGCGAAGCAGCTGCTCAACCTGCCCCGCCAGGACCGCTGGGAAGTCTACCCGGTCGGCATGTACAACGCCCTCAAGCGCTTCCACAAGCGCTACAACCTGCCCATCCTGATCGCCGAGAACGGCATGGCGACCTGGGACGGCCAGGCCCGCGCGGATCGCTGGACCCGCGCCGCCTACCTCGTGGCCCACGTGCGCGAGATGCAGCGGGCGATGGCGGAGGGCGTGCCGGTGCTCGGCTACGTGCACTGGTCGATCACCGACAACTACGAGTGGGGCTCGTTCTCCCCCCGCTTCGGCCTCTTCCGCGTCGAGTGCCGCGACAAGAACTACACCCGCATCCCCACGGACGGCGTGAAGGCCTTCGTCGACGTCATCGCCGCCGGCGGCGTGAACCAGCAGCTCGCGGCGAAGTACCTGCCCGGCACCATCGGCGGCATCAACCTCCCGGTGCCCAACGTCGGCGGCGGCGGCTCGAGCCACGGCGGCGTGAGCAGCAACTGGTAAGCCCGAAAATCGAGACGAGGCCCCGCCGGGCATCCGGCGGGGCCTCTGTCATGGGCGGGGTCAGGCCAGGACTTCGTGGACCTTGGTCGTGACCTTCTGGAAGAAGTTGGTCTTGCGGAACAGGTAGTCCGTGAGCATGTAGCCGCCGATGCCGAGGCCGAGCGAGACGAGGGTCGCGCCGAAGCCAGTGCCCACGATGCCCGCGAGCATCGCCGTGCCCATCGAGGACGCGACGGCGCCGCCGAGGCCGCCGACCGCCGAGCTCATGACGTCGCCGACGACGTTCGAGCCGGCCTGGGCGAAGGTGATGCGGTTCTTCGCCATGTCGTAGCCGTTCATCACGACCGAGATAATCGAGCCGATCACGACCGACGATTTCACAGCTCCCCACATGCGGGAGGTGAAGTTGCCGCTCATGCCGACCTTGGCGCCGCCACGGGACCGCGTGCCGGACCGCGAGGCCGACCGGTAGCCGCGGGTCGCGTAGCTCGAGCCGTAGCCGCGCGGCGCGCCGCTGTAGTAGGAGTTCCGCGAGCGCGTGCGGCGGACGGTCTTGAAGGCCACGCCGCCGATCGCCCGCAGGCCGGCGATCGCCCCGGTCACGACCGGGCGCACCATCGCGGCGAGGCCGGATTGCTGGCCGGGCGGGGTCGTGGGGTAGCCCGGGTACGCCGGGTAGCCGGGCATCTGGCCGTAAGCCGGCGTGTTGCCGTAGTCGGGCACCTGGCCGTAGCCCGGCACCTGGCCGTAGGTCGGCGTGCCGCCCCACTGATCGTTCGGCTGAGCCGGCCACGTCGCCACAGGCTGCGCGCCGGGCGCAGGGGTGGCCCCTGCCGTCGGCTGCGGCTTGTAGACGTAATGAATGCTCTGGATCTCAGGCATGGGGTTCGGTCCTCTGACGGCTCAGCGTTGTATTGACATGGTTATAGGCAACCCGGTGTTCGAAGAACGTTAAGGGACCGACAAGTTTGAGCCAAGGGATCGATAAGGATGTGGACGCGGTGGGTCATGCCAACGCCGAGACGCCCTGGCCATGCGGCCAGGGCGTCTCGTGGGGTGTGGGGATGGGGAGGGATGGAGGGAGGATGGAAAACTGATTACGGGCAGGTCGGCTGGCAGATCGCCGCGAGCTGCATCTCGAGGGCCTCGCCGCTCGGCGCGGTCATTCCGAAGAGCACGGCGGCGGCGGTGACCGCGAGGACGCTCAGGGGGCTCGGGCGCATGGGGATTCCTCCGGGAGATCGTGGCCATCCCTGGCCCGGGTGGACCACCGTCCTGACGGCCCGCTCCAAGCACTATGACGGCAACTTGACGAACAGACTTGAGGGTCCTGATCAGGCCGCGGATCAGATTTCTGAAAATATTTTCTCGGGGGGGCTTGTATCGGGTCGAAGGTTTTGCTATTGTTATCTCAAGGTTAAGCGAACCTTAAATCACTTAACCGACCACTCTCTCACTCTCTCGGCTTCCCCCGCTCTACCAGGAGATTCCGCCCGATGAACCACCGCCGTTTCACGCTTGGCGCGCTGTCCCTTCTGACCCTGGCCACCACGGCCGCTTGCGGTCAGGCCAACCTGGCCGCGCCCAAGGGGTTCGCCGAGGCCCGCAACGGCTCGATCGTCGTCCAGGGTGTGGAGCGCAAGCTGGGCTTCGACGCCGTCCGCTACGAGCGGGTGCTGGCGAAGAAGGCGAAGCCGGTCCGGATGCCCCGCCAGGGCCTGTTGCCCACGTCGGCCGACGTCCGCGCGAACTGCGCGCCGGTCTACGACCAGGGCCGCCTGGGCTCCTGCACCGCCTTCGCGATGACCAAGGGCCTCCGGGAGTACATGCAGCGGAAGAACAACGAGCGCCAGGTGCCCCTGTCGGCCCTCTTCTCGTACTACGAGACCCGCGCGCGCCTCGGCAGCGTCGGCGAGGATTCGGGCGGCACGATCACCGACGGCATGGCCGCGCTCAAGGAAGTCGGCGCCGCGCCCGAAGCCACCTGGCCCTACGACATCGCGAAGTTCACGATCAAGCCGCCCGCGGAAGCTTACTCGCAGGCCGCCGAGTTCAAGGCCAAGGAAATCACCCAGCTGGCCGGCCTCGACGACGTGAAGACCAGCCTGGCCGCCGGCAACCCGGTCGCCTTCGGCTTCATCGTGTACGAGAAGTTCATGAAGATCGGTGCGGACGGCAAGATGCCGATGCCCGGCACCTTCGAGAAGCGCCTCGGTGGCCACGCCGTGCTGGCGGTCGGCTACGACGACACCCAGAAGCACCTGATCGTCCGCAACTCGTGGGCATCCAAGTGGGGCGACCAGGGTTACTTCTACATGCCTTACGACTTCGCCAAGTCGGGCAAGGCGATGGATTGGTGGACCGCGAAGTAATCCGGTCCTGAGAACAGGTGGACCGCCGGATGGCGGGAAGCGAGAGAGCGAGAAGGGGACGCCGGGGGGCGTCCCCTTCTCGTCTTCAGGGCCGGGTTCACGGCAGGGCGATCGTGCTCCGATCGCCGCCGCCGCCGCCGAGGCGGAAGCCGTCCGCCGGTCGCGTGGCCGGGTCGGCCGCCGTGCGGGTGGCCGCTTCTTCCGCGGCGAGGCGCTGCCAGGCGGCGTCGAGCGCGGCCCAGACGTCGGCCATCGCCGCCTCGAGCTTCTCCAACATTCCGGGCGCAAGGCGCCCCTGGCCGATCGCGCGCGCGATCATCTTCATCGGACTCTCTCCCTGGTGAGCCCCCGTCCGCTCCCAGGACACGGCCTCGCGGTGTTCATCGCCGTGTTCAGAAGCCGTCCATGCGCGATTTAACGTAAACTTAGGCGCACCGCCCGCCAGGAGACCCCATGCGCAAGCTCGAGAAAACCGTCGACATCCCCGCCCCGCCCACCGAGGTCTGGAAGGCCTGGACCACCGTCGAGGGCGTGACCAGCTTCTTCGCGCCGGCCGCCAACATCAAGCTGCGGCCCACCGGGATGTACGAGATCTTCTTCCGGCCGGACGCGCCCGAAGGCGAGCGCGGCGCCGACGGCTGCCGCGTGTTGAGCTTCTTGCCGAAGCGCATGCTCTCGTTCACCTGGAACGCGCCGCCGAGCATCCCGACGCTGCGCGCGAAGGGCCCGATGACCTGGGTGGTGATCGAGATCGGGAAGTTCGAGGGCCATTCGAAGGTGCGCCTCACGCACCTGGGCTGGCGCCAGGGCGAGGACTGGGAGGCGATGTACGCCTACTTCGACCACGCCTGGGACCTGGTGCTGGCCCGGCTCGCGAAGCGCTTCGCCGAGGGCCCGATCGACTGGACGGCCGAGTAACCGCTCCCTCACCCGAGGGGAGCGGAAGGGTACTCGTGGTCGGGCCCGCTGGGCTCGGCATGCACCGTCGCCCAGATCAGCTGCGCGCCCTGGCCCAGGTCCTTCAGGCCCCGCAGCAGGTGCAGCCCCGCGAGCATCGCCATACCATGCGCCGCCACCGGCGCGCCGGCCTCGCCACGCCCCTCGGCGGGCGCCGGGTCGGGCAGCAGCAGCTCCGCGCCCGCCAGCACGAACAGCGCGACGGCCAGGCCGATCACGACGGCCGGGTGGTGCGCCACCGCGGCGACCCGCCGGCCCCAGGCCGAGCGGTGCACGACGCCGGCGTGCTCCAGGTGCTCGAGCCCCTCGACCAGGCCGAAGGTGGCGCGGCAGAACATCATGAGGCCGATCAGGATCACGCCCCAGTGGTACACGGTGTTCGCCCCGACCACCGCGACCTGATAGGCCTCGCCGAGGCCCGCGACGATCACCAGGGCGCCGACGACGGCCTCCACGCGGCGGTCGGCCGCGAGCGCCCGGAAACGCGCCCAGACGCGGTGCCTGAGGCCCGTGCCGAAGCCGCCGACCCAGTTGACGTTGACGCCGATCTCGGCGATCGCCCGCAGCACGATCAGGCCGCCCAGCAGGGCCAGCCCGTGGTGCGCCGACGGCCGGAGCTCGGACAGCTCGGCCGGCAGCGCCCAGACCGTGTGGATGATGCCCGCCCCGGCCACCACGAGGCCGACGGCGAGCTCCAGCCAGGCCAGCTTGGCCTTCTCGATCGCAATCATGAGATGACGACGGCCGTCCGTTCCTCCAGGAACGCCCGGGTGGCGCGCTCGCCGCTCGCGATCAGCTGCGCGATCACATGGGCCGGCGCCTTGAAATCCGTGGACCGCACGCCCAGATCGTCGATGAAGACGGTGCGCGGCAGGTCGTCGGGGTGCAGGTGCAGGTTGTTCGCGGTCTCGGACAGGAAGCCCATCAGCGACTCGGCGTAGGCGATCACATTCTCGGTGTGCCCGGGCAACGAGCTCCAGTCCTTCACGCCCGCCTCGGCCAGGGGCTGAGGCTCCAGCACGAAGCCCAGCGTCTCGTCGTTACGCGGCTTGCCGGCCATCGGCTGGGCCAGGTGGAGCTCGTCGTGGTCGAAGAGATCGATCGGGAAGTTCCAGGAGAGGCCGCCGTCCACGTACAGGTCGCCGTTCACCGCCACGGGCTCGAACACGAACGGGATGCTCATGGACGTGCGTACGGCCTGCCAGATCACCATCTCCGGGTGGTTGTCGGCGCAGAGCACCTCGGAACGCTGCTTCGAGACGTTCGACGCCACCACGTACAGGTTGGCGTAGCGCCCCGGCTCGCGCGCCGCGAGGTCGCGCAGCTGCCCGAACGTCAGGTCCCGGCTGCCCGCGTAGCGCTTGATCTCGTCGCCGAGCAGCTCGGCGAAGTGCTCGCCGCGGCAAACGCCGTAGTGCCTGATCAGGCGGGCGGTGTCGTCGAGCAGGCCCCAGCCGGCGTCGAGGAACGAGCCGAAGTCCGTGGTCTTCACCGAGCGCAGGAGCCCCTCGTGCCCGGCGCCGATCGCCAGCATGCAGGCCGTGATCGCGCCGGCCGAGGTGCCGGCGATCCGCTCGACGTCGCCCAACATGCCGCGCTCGGCGAGCACGCCGACCGCCCCGGCATAGGCCGAGCCCTTGACCCCTCCACCCTGGAATACGAGATTTCGAATCGGCATCGCTGTGTCCTCCGCAGGCGGCATCCTCTTCCCCGAAGGCCGCATGGATGGCTTCTACCCGAACGGAAAAGGCTCGCCCCGGCGGGGCGAGCCTCGGTGCGAAAATTCGCCTGGACGCGAGGCGTGGCCTACTTGGTGGGCACCAGCTTGCGCGCGAGCTCGCGCAGGCCGGTCACCATCGAGACGTAGGCCTCCTCCTTGCTGGGGGCGGCCACGGCCTTGTCCAGGATCGCCTGGCAGGCCTTGCTGATCTCGCGGTCCTTGTAGTTTTCCTTGAGCGTGGTCAGCACCGAGATGCCGACGCGGAAGCCCTGGTCCCAGCCGGTGGTGACCTCGAGCATGTCCGCGCTCATGGTGAAGAGCGGGCTGCCCTTGGCGAGCAGCATCTCTTCGCCCGCCTTGTTCATGTAGCCGAGCGTGACGGCCTGGACCTTGAAGCGGTTCTCGTGGGTCGGGTGCATGCCCATGTAGCCGTAGCCGCGGGCGGCCTGCAGGCCGACCTTGGCCGGCACGTTGTTCAGCCCGTGGGTGGTGAGCTTCACGGCGTCGACCTTCTGGAGCGCGGCGTCGGTGCAGGCGAAGCGCTCGTTCCAGTTTTCCTTCTTCTCCGCCTCGGCGAGGCCGGCTGTGGCCAGGCCCTGGATCTTCACGAGCGACTCGGGCAGGCCGGGCGGCGGGTCCATGATAGGGTCGACGCGGATTGGCGCGGGCTTCTTCACGAGGCCGAGCGAGGGCTTCTTCTCGAAGGCGGCGATCGCCGCCGTGCCGCTCACATTGGCCGCGGACGCCGCGACCTGGGCCGCGGTGCGCGAGCCGGGGGCGGGCACGCCGGTGGCGCCGCAAGCGGTGATAAGGGCCGCGACGAGCGCGACGGGGAGCATCCGATGGAGCATGGGGCACCTCCGTAATTGACGCAGATCCGAAGACCGCGCCATTACATTAAACCTAATCTGAATTTAACTTGTCAATAACCTCCGCCACCGGATCGGGGAAGACGGTCTGGACGCGTGGTAATCTGGCGTCCCCGACTGGAGGTGGGGCGCGCATGATGGGTGGCATGGGCTGGCACATCCTCTCGTTCGGGGAGGAAGCCGAAAAGGTCACGATCACCCGCGAGCGCATCTGGCGCATCGTGGGCTACTTCCGGCCTTACTGGCGGGAGGCGATCGCCTGCCTCGTGATCATCGCCGCGGCGGCGCTGCTCGGCCTGCTGCCGCCGCTGCTGTTGCGCACCTTGCTCGACCAGGCGATCCCGGGCAAGGACTACGCGCTCCTCCACCTGCTCTGCGCGGCCATGCTCGTGATCCCGCTCGTGACCGGCCTGCTCGGCATCCTCGAGACCTGGCTCGACGAGCGCCTCAGCCAGGGCGTGATGCTCGACCTGCGCCGCGAGCTGTTCGCCGCGCTGCAGGCCCAGTCGATGGACTACTTCACCACCAACCGCCCGGGCGACATCAGCTCGCGGCTCAACAACGACGTGAACGACCTCTCCGACATCTTCTCGGACACCGTCGTCGCGCTCACGAACAACGTCCTGATCCTGAGCTCGACGGCCTTCGTGGTGTTCGTGCTCGACTGGCGCCTCGCGCTCCTGGCGGTGGGCGTGATGCCGCTCTTCATCCCGCCGGCCTGGTACGTCGGCAAGATCCGCCAGCGCATCACGAGCGATAGCACCAAGAAGCGCTCCGAGCTCCATGCGCTCGCCCAGGACACGATGAGCATCAACGGCTTCCTGATGCGCCGGATCTTCGGCCACCTGCCCGAGGAGCGCGCGCGCTACACGGCGCTGGCGCTGGACTTCGGCAAGCTCGCGATGAAGCGCATGCTGGTCTGGCGCTGGTTCATGCTGACGCTCGGGCTCTTCTCGCTGCTCGGCCCCACCATGATCTACTGGTACGGCGGCAGCCTGGCGATCGCCGGCACGCTCTCGATCGGCACGATCGTGGCCTTCGTGGCCTACCTCAGCCGGCTCTACGCGCCCGCCACGGCGCTCGCCACCATGCACGTGCAGGTGATGTCGGCCTTCGCGGTCTGGGAGCGGCTGTTCACGATCCTCGACGCCGTGCCGACCGTCCAGGACCGGCCGGACGCCTACGCGATCGCCGACTCCGAGGGGCGCGTGACGGTCGAGGACGTGTCTTTCCACTATCGGGAGGATCGGCCGCTGCTCGCGCACGTCGCCTTCGAGGCGGCCCCCGGCCAGCTCGTGGCGCTGGTCGGCCCGAGCGGCGCCGGCAAGACCACGCTCTCCTACCTGATCCCGCGCTTCTACGACCCCACCGCCGGCCGGATCCTGCTCGACGGGCACGATCTGCGCGATCTCAAGCTCGAGTCCGTGCAGGCCCAGATCGCGACGGTCACCCAGGAGCCGTTCCTCTTCCACACCACGATCCGCGAGAACTTGCTGGTCGCCAAGCCCGACGCCACGCAGGCCGAGCTCGAGGCGGCCTGCCGGGCGGCCTACATCCACGACGCGATCGCGATCCTGCCCGAGGCCTACGAGACGGTCGTGGGCGAGCGCGGCTACCGCTTGTCCGGCGGCGAGCGCCAGCGCCTCGCGCTCGCGCGCGTGATCCTGAAGTCGCCGCGCGTGCTGATCCTCGACGAGGCCACCTCGAGCCTCGACTCGCGATCCGAGGCCCTGATCCAGGAGGCGCTCAAGCCGCTCATGGCCGGCCGCACCACGATCGCGATCGCCCACCGCCTCTCCACGATCCTGCATGCCGACCAGATCCTGGTGCTCGACAAGGGCCGCGTGGTCCAGCGCGGCACGCACGCGGCGCTGCTGGCCGAGGGCGGACTGTACGCCAAGCTGTACCAGGAGCAATTCAAGGACTTGCCAGCGTGAACGGCAGGGGAGACACTGAAGCGTGAAGGAGACAACCATGTCCTTGCAGCGCCTAGGCATCGGCATCGCCACGTGCCTGCTCGCCGCGGCCCCGGCCACGGCGCTCGCGGGCCCGGCGGCCGCCAAGGCCGAGATCCCCTTCCCCGCGGACTTCCTCTGGGGCGCCGCCACCGCCGCCCACCAGGTCGAAGGCAACGGCCTCGACAACGACTGGACCGCGGCCGAGAAGACCCAGCCGGGCTTCGTGAAGACCGGCGACAGCGCCGCCGTGGGCGTCGACCACTGGCGCCGCTTCGACGCGGACTTCGCGCTGGCCCAGGCGATGGGGCACAGCGTCCACCGCCTCTCGATCGAGTGGAGCCGCATCGAGCCGGTAAAGGGCAAGCGCGACTGGGACGCGATCGACCACTACCACAAGGTCTTCAAGGCGCTGCGCAAGCGCGGCCTCGAGCCGATGGTCACGCTGCAGCACTTCACGAGCCCGAAGTGGCTGGCGGCGCAGGGCGGCTGGCTCGACAAGCGGTCGATCGTGGACTTCGCGAACTTCGCCGCGTTCTGCGGCCGCGAGTTCGGCCGCGAGGTCGACCTTTGGTGCACGGTCAACGAGCCGAACGTGCTCGCCTTCAACGCTTACGACGGCGGCGAATGGCCGCCGTTCCACAAGAGCCGCGAGGAGGCGTTGCAGGTGATGGCGCACCTGGCGCAGGGGCACGCCGCCGCCTACCACGCCCTGCATGGCGCGGACCACGCCGACCCGGACGGCGACGGCCGCGCCGCGTGCGTGGGCTTCGCGCACCACGTCGCGATGTTCGATCCGCTGAACCCGCTCGACCCGATGGACGTGCTGACGGCGAGCTTCAACGAGAAGGCCTTCGACCGCGCGCCGGTGCTCGCGATGACCACCGGCCAGCTGCGCTTCACGCTGCCGGGCTCGCGCGGCGTCACCGGCTTCGACCCGCGCGGCGCGTCGGCCGCGGATTTCATCGGGCTCAATTACTACACGCGCTACATGTGCGACGCCGGCGGCAAGCCCGAGCGCTGCCCGAAGCCCGGCGCGCCGTTGACCGGCATGGGCTGGGAGGATTACCCGGAAGGGCTCTACCGCGCGCTCAAGCTCTGCAACGAGTACACCAAGCTGCCGGACGGCCGCCGCATCCCGATCATCATCACCGAGAACGGCATCGACGACCGCCAGGGCAACCTGCGCGGCTCGTACCTGGTCCGCCATCTGCAACAGGTGGCCCGCGCGATCCGCGACGGCGTGGACGTGCGCGGCTACATCCACTGGACGCTGATGGACAACTTCGAGTGGGTCGATGGCTACAAGCCGAAGTTCGGCCTGTACGGCGTCGACCGCTCGCCCAAGGGCAACCTGGCGCGCGTCCCCACCGAGGGGGTGCACGTCTTCCGGGAAATCACCGCCGCGAACGGGCTCACCCAGGGCCTGCTCGCCCGCTATGGCGATCGTTAGTCGGGGCATAAAGCTGTCCCGGAGGAAACCATGACCGAGACCATCCAGAACCTTCCCAACCCCGCCCGCGACGTCCGCGTCGTGCGGACGGACGACATCCCCATGAACCAGGTGGTGCCGAGCCCCCACCAGCCCCGCAAGGCCTACGACCCGCTCGTCATCGCGAGCCTGGTCGAGAGCATCGAGGCCGTCGGCGTGTTGCAGCGCCCGCGCGTGCGCGAGACCGAGGGCGGCTTCGAGCTCGTCTTCGGCCACCAGCGCGCCGAGGCCTGCCGCCAGCTCGGCTGGGCAACGCTGCCCGTCGAGGTCGTCGAGTGCGCGGACATCACGGCGCGGCGCATGACGCTGCATGAGAACATCAAGAGCACGCGGCTGCACCCGATCGAGCATGCCGAGGCGATCGTGAAGTTCCTCGACGCCACGCTCAACCTCGACCCCGAGTACGAGCGCTCGGTGGACGGCGACACCCCCGCGGCCCGCGTCGGCGCGGTGCTCGAGCGCCTGACCAAGGTGCCCGACGACCCGAGCGGCTACGACCCCGCGCGCAAGTTCGCCGCCCTCAAAGAGGAGCTCGTGCGCCAGATCCTGCGGGAGATGGCGAACAAGGAGCCGAAGTCGTTCCTGTCGGCCGACATCTCGCTGCTGCAGCTGCCCGAGCACGTCATCAACACCACCGTCGAGAAGGGCCTGAACAAGGGCCACGCCCGCGCGCTCGGCCAGCTGCTGGCGCGCGAGCCCAACATGTTCGACGAGGTGGTCTCGAAGGGCATCCGCGTCCACCATGACGACGGCAGCGACGACGCCTGGCTGCCGCTCGAGAAGGCGCCCGCCTCCGCGATCCGCAACCTGTACGCGCCGCCCAAGAAGCGCGAGTTCACCGACGAGCCGCGCGAGATGGCCGCGGACCGCCGCTACATGCCGATCGGCGTGCCGGGCCGGGCCGAAGCCGTCGCCGAGGCCACGGTGGCCGACCTGGGCGAAGGCGACCTGCCGCCGTGGGAGGAAGACCCCGTCACGCCGATCTTCGGCCTACCGCTCGCGGCGCTGGCCGAGGCGCATTCGCAGCTGTCGACGCTGTCGGCGGGCGAGTGGGCGGCGATGATCATGGAGTCGGGGTCGCAGGCGTCGGATGACGCGAAGCGGCAGTGGGAGGCGATTGGGCGGCTGGCGGACGAGGTGCGCCAGCGCCTGGGCTGAGTGAGGTAGGTGTTGCTGAGGTGAGTCAGCCACCAGGGTGGTGGTCTGGCCTGGCAAGGATCTCCACCAGATCGTCCAGGTAGCTCATGCGCCCGGTCGGCTCCGCCCCGTCGATCAGCCGCGCCGCGATCTCCAGCTTCTGCCCCAACAACGCCTCCACCTCCTCGTCGATCGTCCCGACCGCCGACAGGTAGGTCACCGTCACCAGCTGCCGCTGCCCGATCCGGTGGGCCCGGTCCTCGGCCTGCAGGTGCTCGGCCGCGGTCCAGCCATAGTCCACGAATAGCACTTGCGACGCGGCGGCCAGCGTGAAGCCGTGCCCCGCCGCCCGCACGTCGCCCACCAGCAGCCGCACGCCGTGGTCCTGCTCGAACGCGTCCACGGCGGCCTGGCGCGTGCGCGACGACTGCCCGCCCACCACCGCGACGGCCTGGGCGCCGAAGCGCTCGCGGAAGGCCTTCACCACGGCCCGGTGGTAGGAGAACACCAGCACCTTCTCGCCCGCCTCGACCATCTCGGCCGCCACCTCGAGCGCCGCGGGGATCTTCGCGAGGGCGGCCGCATGCCGCAGCTTCGCGATCTCGGCGAGCAGCAGCCGGCGGGCCAGTCGCCGCCGGTTGCGCGAGGCTGCGGCCACGCGCTCGGCGTAGGCAAGCCAGACCCGGCGGTAGGCGTCGAGGTCCACCTCGATCGGCAGGTAGGTGCGCAGCTTGGGCGGCAGGTCCAGCACCTCGTCCTTGGTGCGCCGCAGCAGCGTATCGGCCAGCCGCTCGCGCAAGGAGTCGAGGTTGGACGCGCCGCGCAGATCCCAGCCGTGCGGGGTCTGGTGGCCGGCGCAGTAACGCACGCCGAAGAGCAGCCGGTCGTCGCCCAGCGGATGGCGGATCGCGCGCAGCAGCGCGAAGAGGTCCATCGGCCGGTTCGCGACCGGCGTGCCGGTGAGCAGGTATAGCTGGCCGGCGCGGTCGGCCAGGCCAGGCGCGCCCGGGCCGCCGAGCACGAGGCGCGAGCGGCGCGAGCGCATGTTCTTGATGTAGTGCGCCTCGTCGAGGATCAAGGCGCCCCAGCGGGCCTCGCGCAGCGCGACGTGGTGGGTGGCGAGGCGATCGTAGCTGAGCACGGTCCAGGCCGCGGGCCTGTAGGGGCGGCCGAGCACGGCGACCTCGGCGCCCGGCAGCGCGCGGGCGATCTCGCGCTCCCAGTGGCGCGTGAGCGCGGCGGGGCAGACCACGAGGTGGGGGCAATCCGGAAAGGCCTCGTGGGCGGCGGCGATCGCCTGGCGCGTCTTGCCGAGCCCCATCTCGTCGGCCAGGATCGCCCCGCGCGACGATCGCGGCGTGAGCAGGAAGCCGACGCCCGCGCGCTGGTGCGTGAACAGGTCCGGCCAGCGCGTGGCGAGGTGCGGCACCGCGGTCTCCCACACCCGCTGGGCCCGCGCGCCCGCGTGCGCGGCCTCGGCCACCGCCTCGCGGGCGTGCGGCCGCAGCTGGTCGAGCCAGGCCTCCGGCGCGCCGGCGACCGCGAGGACCTCCAGCAGCTCGGGCGCGAGGTCCGCCGGCACGCGCCAGGTCTTCGTGGCCGGCTCCCAGCGACGCCGACGCAGCCGCCGGATCGCAGCGATCCAGGCGGCCTGAAAGGGGAATTCGAGGACGATTTCGCCGCCCGCGAGGATCGCTGACGGCTCCGGCGTGAACGCGCTCACGCCCTCAGTTTAGCACTTCGGTGGGCGTCAATCGCCCGCGGTTTCGAGCCCGAACGGCTCCCACTCCTCCCAGAGGCGCGCCCAGACGTCCGAGGGGACTTCGTCGTCCGCCTCCGTCAGCGCTTCGAGCGCCGGCTCGAGCTCCGTGAACGTCGCCATACGGGCCTCCTTCGCGAACGGGATCAGGCGTGGACAGGCTGGAACTGGGGCTGCGGCAGGAAGGTGACGCGCACTTGCAACGGCGTCAAGCGGCGCTCGAGGTGGGCCGTGAGCCTCGCGAGCGCGAGGTCGGGCGAGTAGTCCGTGACGCTGATCCGCGGGTCCTCGGACCACGCGGCCGTGTAACAGCGGACGCCGTTCACGTGGATTTCGGTCACGTCCATGATCACGAGCCGACCATGGAGCATCGTGTAATTGAACCAGAACAACGCGTGCCGACCTTCCTGACGGAGACCCCCCGGCCCCGGGCTCGGGCGAATGACCGCCCGCCAGCTTCCCCATCATGCCGACGGCATCTTAAGCGATTGTTGCGTGCGGACCCGGGCGATTGTTACATTTCAGCCACAGGCAGGCGTGAAGCAAGCGTCAATGCTAGCTTTCAAGCATTCAGCAAGCGGCGATCGCCGCCAGCCGGTATCATGGGCTGCCCAGGAGGTCGCCCCCATGCTTCGCGCGCTCGTCCCCGCCACCCTCATCCTCGCCCTGCTAACGGCCGAGCCCGCCGCCGCCGCGGAGCTCGAGGCGATCTTCTTCGAGAACAAGTTCGAGGCGATCGAGCAGCAGGCCACCCAGCGCCTGCGCCTGGCGCCGAACGACCCCACGGCGCTGGCCTGGCGCGCCGAGACGCTCATGAAGCAGGGCGCTTTCGCCGAAGCCCACGAGGACCTCCAGCGCCTGCCCGCGGCCACGCGGGAAGCCACGCTCGCGCGGGCCGACTACGCCTGGTACACGGGCGACTGGGCCGGCGCGCTCGCGCAGTACGGCGAGGCCCGGCGCGCGGCGCCCGAGGACGCGCACGCGGCGTGGGGCGTGGCCTCGGCCCTGCTGCACCTGGAGCGCTTCGACGAGGCGCAGCGCGCGGCCGAAGCGCTGATGCCGCGCGCCGACCGCGAGGGCCCCACGTTCAAGGCCTGGGTGCTCGTGCTGCGCGGCGCGGCGCTCGGCCTCAAGGCCGATCGCGGCAACCTGCTCGACAAGCTGGCCAACGGCCCGGCGGCGCGCGCGGCTTTCGAGGAGGCCCTGCGGCTCGACGCCGGCAACGCCAACGCGCTCTCCGCGATGGGCCGCTACCACTACTTCGCGCCCTGGATCATGGGCGGCGACCCGGCCCGCGCGGTCGACCTCCTCGAGAAGGCCAACCACGTCGATCCGTTCTTCTACCTGAACCACGCCTACCTGATCCGCGCCCGGCTCAAGGCCGGCCAGCAGGACAAGGCGCGGGTCGAGGCGAACTACTACCGCGCGAAGTTCAAGGGCATCGCGGCGGCGGAGCTGGAGCTCGCGGCGATCGGGCTCGAGCGCTAGGCCCGGAGCAGCTGCAGCGCCGCGGTACGGCTGATGTTGTGGGTCTTGGCGACCTGCACGGAGCTGGCCTGCAGCACGTTCGCGCGGGTGAGCGCGGTCATCTCGGCGGCCACGTCCACGTCGCGGATGCGCGATTCCGCGGCGGAGACGTCCGCGATCTGCTGCAACGTGGTTTTCAGCAACGATTCCAGGCGGTTGTGCACCGCGCCGAGCTGGCTTTCCTGGGCGGTGATCGCGCCGATGGCGGTATCGACCACCGTGATCGAGGTGGCCGCGTTGGGCAGCGTCAGGGTGAGGGACGCGATCGACGTGATCATCGCCGTGCGCAGGTTCTCGTAGCTGACCGTGATCTTGTCGCCGTTGTTGGCGCCGACCTGGATGTCGATCTGGCGCTGGCCGAACGGCAGCGAGAAGTCCAGGCGGGCCTGGGCCGCGATCGCCCGCGCCTGGGTGAGGGAGTTGACGCACTCGGTCCACTCGGCCCGGATCGAGGTCTGCTGGGCGGTGGAGACCGTGCCGTTGCGGGCCTGGACGGCGAGCTCACGCATCCGCTGCAGGACGTCGTTGACGGCCGCGAGGCCATCGAGGCCGACACCCAGGAAGCTCATCGCCTCCGAGAGGTTCGTCACGGCCATGCGCAGGCCGCGTTGCTGGGAGCGCAGGTACTCGGAGAGGCCGAGCCCGGCGGCATCGTCCGCGGCGCTGCGAATGCGCAGGCCCGCGGCCAGGCGCGCCGTGCTTCGCGCGACGGCGTCGCCCTGGTGGGCGATCGCGCGCACCCCTGTGTTGACTGAAAGACCAGCCAGCAAAATTCCACCCCTGCCCCGACTCCGGTGATCCCCACCACCGACAACGGTTGCCCGCCGTGATCACTAGATACCCTCGGAGCCGACCAATCAAGCCTGGGTTTTGGATGAAGATTGATTCGTTTGTCAGCGCGGCCCCTGGAAACCCGTGAGCCAGAGCGCGAAAGCCGGATCGCCGAGCATGGCGCGGCGCGCGCGCGCGTCCGGATCGTCGCCCAGGTAAGGCCTGAGGCCCGCGCCGTGGGTGAACATCTTGCCGAGCTGCGACCAGGCGGCGTCGGGCACCTGGCCGTGCGCCGCGCGCAGGTGCAGCACCAGCAGCCAGATCGCGACGGCCGCCGTGTGCGACGTCGCGAGATCGAAGTGGAACGAGAGCACCTTCGACCAGTGGAGGTTGCGCAGGAAGCGCGCCAGCAGCGGCGCCTCCGGCAGCGGCTCGTCCGGCTGGGCCACGACGTCGGGGCCGATCGCGAGCTGGCTGAGCCAGGGCGCGAGGAACTCGCGCATCGCGGCGGCCTGGTCGGCCGTCACGGGCGACGGGGCGGTGGGCGCATCCGGCGGCACGGTGGGCGCGCCCCCGGCGCCCGCGGCGGCGAGCGCCTGGCCGCCGCGCCACAGGCGCTCCCTGAACGGCAGGTCCTCGCGGGCGAGGGCCGCGAGCAGGGCGGCCTCGGCCGCGCGGAAGGCCGGCCAGGCCACCGGGCGGTCCGTGGCGAGGCGGTACACCGGCGTGCGGATCGGCGGGGTCGCGGCGATCGTGAGGCGATCGTAAAGGTCCGCGGTCCGCTCCGCGAGCTTCGGCCCGAGCCCCGCCCGCGCCGCGCCACACAGGCCGGAGGTCGAGACGTCGACGCCGTCCGGCGTCAGCGCGAAGGCGAAGGGGAAGAGCGCGCAGGCCGGGAAGAGCGGCCGCCCGAGCGTCTTGTGGATCGCGCAGCGGCCGTCGGCGTCGAGGAAGCCGCAGGGCGCGTCGTCGGCCTTCACCTGCAGCGTGCCGGCCGGCGTGACGGGCAGCTGCACGCCCACGTGTCGCGCATGCGCGGCATCCCAGGGCACGGCGTCGAGCACGGCCTGGAAGGCGCTGTCGACCTCGATCGCCCAGTCCACGCGGCAGCAGTCGCTGCTGCCCGCGCAAGCGAAGGCGGCCTCGGGCAGGCTGTGCAGCGCGGGGCGCTCGTGGCCGTGCAGGCGCCGCCAGGCGGCGTCGAGCCAGCTGCGCGGGAAGTGGCCGCGGCCGTAGGCGTGGTCCGCGAGCGCCTGCGCCTGGCCCTCGGCCCAGCCCCACGCGGCGTCCGGCGGCGCCAGCGTGGCCCAGCCGATGCGGCCGAGGTCGAGCCCCAGCGCCACCCGCACGGCCACACCCGTGCGGGCCTCGCTGGCCTGGAGCCAGGCGACCCGCTGGCCCACGCCGGCGTCGTCCACGCGCTCGAGGCGGAGCGCGGTAAGCAGCGGCCCCCGCGGCTGGTTCGGCCGCAGCTGTGCGTAGAGTGCCGCGTCGGCCTCGAAGGCCGTGGCGAACGCGTCGCGCGGGATGTCGCTCCGCCGGACCACGCCGCCGCCGAGCGGGAGCCGGGCGTCGGCGTCGTGGAGGTCCCACACCTCACCGCCCCCGCGGGGGTCGTCGAGGGCGGCGAGTAAGGCCGTGAGGGTCGCTATAGGGTCGGTCACCTCCCTATCGTACACCCTGGGCGCGGGGAGGCTATCGTGGGGTACAAAGCGGCAGATGACCGACCTCCTCGCCAACCGTTACCGACCGATCGCCGCCCTGGGCCGTGGCGCGATGGGGGAGGTCTTCCGCGTGGCGGACACGCTCGACGGCGGGCGCGAGGTCGCGTTCAAGCAAATCCGCGCGCCCGGCCCGATCACCCCCGAGCTGCGCCTGCGCTTCAAGGAAGAGTTCCGCGCGATGGCGCGGCTGCGCCATCCCAACACGATCGAGGTCTACGACTACGGCCAGCTCGACGCGGCCACGCGCTACCTCACGATGGAGCTCGTCGAAGGCCGCGATCTCGCCGCCCTCACCGCCGACGCGCCGCTCGCGCTCGAGCGCGTCTACCCGCTGCTGGTCCAGCTGCTCCAGGCGCTCGCCTTCATCCACGCGCGCGGCTACGTCCACCGCGACGTGAAGGCGGCCAACGTGCTCGTGCGCGAGGACGGCCACCTCAAGCTGATGGATTTCGGCCTGATGGCGACGCTCGGCGGCGACGCGGGCAGCAAGCTCGAAGGCACGCCGGCGACGATCGCCCCCGAGATCCTGCGCGGCGGCCCATTGCGCGAAGGCTGCGACCTGTACGCCGTGGGCTGCCTGGCCCACCAGCTCGTGACCGGGCGGCTGCCCTTCGAGGGCGCCGTCAGGGAGGTGCTGAGCGCGCATGCGACCCAGGCCCCGCCGCCGCTGCGCGCCAGGCGGGCCGACGCGCCGGAGCGGCTCGAGGCGATCGTCGCGCGGCTGCTCGAGAAGGACCCGGCGGACCGCTACGCCCAGGCCGCGGACGTGATCGAGGACCTCGGCGCGCTCGCGGGCATCCGCGTGACGCGGGCGACGCCGGACCAGCGCCGCAGCTACCTCGTGAGCGGCGTGATGGTCGGCCGCGAGGCCGAGCTCGCGACGCTCGGGGAGGCCCTCGCCGAGGCGCGCGCCGGGCGAGGGCGCGCGATCTACGTGTCCGGGCCCGCGGGCACCGGCAAGACGCGACTCGCCCGCGAGCTCGCGACCCAGGCCAAGCTTTCGGACCTGCCCGTGCTCGAGGCGGCCTGCCAGGAGAAGGTCACGACGCCTTACAAGTGCCTCGTGGACGCCCTGCGCCCGCTCGTCGCGCTGGCGGCGCCCGAGGTGGTGGGGCGCCACCGCGCGGCCCTGGAGCGGCTCTTCACGGAGCTCCGGCCCGAGGGCGCCGGTCCGCCGCTGCCGTTCGACGACGCCCACGGATGGGCTAGTGCCGGCGTAGGGCAGGGATGCCCGGTGCCGGTCGACGCCCAGAAGCCCTGGATCCACGCGGCCACGCTCGGCCTCCTTCGCGACGTCGCGCACCGCACGCCGGTGGTCTGGCTCATGGACGACCTGCAATGGTGCGACCCGCGCAGCCTGCAGGCCTTCCACCATGTCCTGCGCCACCTGCCCGAGCTGCCGCTGCTCGCCATCGCGACGATCCGCGAGGACGAGCTGTCCGAAGGGCCGGCGAGCTGGGTGGCGGTCGCCGAGGGCCGCGCGAGCACGCTGCGCATCGCCGGCCTGCCGCCCGATCGGCTACCGGAGCTGCTCACGGCCATGCTCGGCCCGGCCGACATCACGCCCGCGCACGCACGCGCGCTGCATGGCGCGACCGGCGGCAACCCGCTCTTCGTCACCGAGGTGCTGCGCGACCTGCTCGACGGCGGCCTGCTGATGCAGGCCGACGGGCGCTGGCGGCTGCCGGCGGACGGCCTGCTGCCGGCCTTGCCCGCGCGCGTCGAGGAGACCGTGCTGCGCCGCCTGGCCCGCCTCTCGCCCGCCGGCCGCTCGCTCGCCAGGGTGGGCTCGGCTTTGGGTCGGCACCTCAACCGCGACATGTGGCGCGCGGTGAGCGGCCTCGCCGAGGACGACTTCCTCGACCGGCTGGACGAGCTGGTCGAGCGCCAGTTCGTCGCACGCGACGGCGCGCGGCTGACCTTCCCGCACGACCGCGTGCGCGAGGCGCTCTACGCGGACCTGGAGCCCGGCAAGCGGGCGGCCGTGCACCGGCGTTGCGGGGAGTACCTCGAGGACCTCGGCCCCGCGCGGCGCGACGCGCTCGTGAACAAGCTCGCCCACCACTTCTGCCGCTCCGACGACCCCGTGCGCGGCTTCGCCTACGGCCGGCTGGCGGGCGATCGCGCCCAGGCCGCGGGCATGGCGCTCACGGCGCTGCGCCACTGGCGCCTCGCCGAGCGCTGCCTGGCCGCGGCCGCGCCGCCGGACCAGGCGGCGCTCGCGCGGGCACTGTGGTGGGATATGGGCCACGCCGGCTACCATGCCTGGCCGGACGCGGCGATCGTGCCCCTCGAAGCCCTGTTCCAGGATCCCGGCCCCATCGCCGTGGGCGACGCCGGCGCCGAGGCCGAAGCGTTGCTCGCCGTGGCGCTCGCGCTGGCCGGCCGCCCCGCCGAAGGCCTCGCGCGCGCCGAGGCGGCGCTCGCCCGCACCCCCGCGACCGACCGCGCGGCCTACGGCGCGCGCCTGATGGCGAAAGCCCCGGGCCTCTTCATCGCCGGCCGCTTCGACGACCTGCGCGCGCTCACGCGCGAGGCGCTCGACGCGTTCGCGGGCGCGCCCGGCGGCCCGCGCACGCGCGTCGAGCGCACGGCGCGCGTGATGGCCGTCTCGTTCGCCAACGCCGGCGCCTACCAGGGCTACCGGCCGGACGACGCCGTGCGCGACCGCGCGCTCGCGCTGGCCGAGGCCGGCGACGTCGATGAGCTCGCCATCAGCGTCGGCCACTACCACGGCCTGTGGTGCGCCTGGGCCGGCCAGATCGCCGAGGGCGAGGCCCACCTCGAGGCCGCGGCGCGCCGCTCGCGCCGCCTGCTCGACCCCTTCGTGCTCTACTTGCGGCCGTGCCTGCTCATGCAGGAGGGCGCCTACGAGGAGGCCGCCGCGCTGGTGGCGCAGGCGCGCCGCGCGCCGGCCGTCGGCCAGCTCGACCTCGCCCGCCACCTGCTCGACGCCCTCGACGGCATGGCGCGGTTCGCGCTCGGCGACCTCGCGGGCGCCGCCACGGGCCTCGCGGAGACCCTGGCGCACGCCCGCGCGGGCGGCCTCGGCCTGGTCGCGCTCCAGGCCCTGCTTGGGCTCGGCCGCGTAGCGCTCGCGCGCGACGACCGCGCCGCCGCCGAGGAGGCCCTCGGCGAGGCGCTCGCCCTGGCCTCGGCCGGACCCACGCGTAACCCGCTGCACGCGGCGATCGCGCTGCGCCTGCTCGCCGGCCTGCGGAGCCGCGAAGGCCGCACCGGCGAGGCCGAGGCCGCGCTCGACGCCGCCACGGCGACGCTGGCCGAGCCCGGCCTCGCGAACCCGCTGGAAACCGCCCTCATCGCAATGGCGCGGGGCGACGTCGCGAAGGCCGACCCGGCCCGGCGCGAGGCCGCACGCCGCGCCTACCTCGCCGCCGGCGACGCGTTCCACGCGCTCGGCAACCGGTACAGGTTGTATGAGGTGAACGGACGGCTTGAGGCACTGCATGAGGCGCCGGTGACGCCGGCGGAATCGCCCGAGGCACGCTGGATGTATCTTCGGGCGTTGAACATGTAGGGGGCGTAACTCTGGGTGCGCGTCACCATGAATGGTCTGGTAAAATAACCCCGTCCCGCGCCCCACCGAGGTTTCGTCGCCATGCGCATCCCACCCGCCGCCCTCGCTGCAGCCACGCTCGCAGCCCTCGCCGGCCCGGCCCTCGCCGCCCCGCTGCCCGACCTGCTGGTCGACCTCGCCCCCGGCCTGACTGCCCGCGTGCTGATGCGCGCCGGCACGCCGATGACCGACGGCCAGCCGTTCCCGCCGAAGAACGACCTCACGGCCTACGTCCCGCTCAACGCGCGCGAAGGCTACCTGATGGTGGGTCATGAGATCCGCTGGGGCAAGGACGCGTATGGCGGGCGGCTCTCGCGCCTGCTGGTGCGCGACGGCGAGGTGGCCGCCTCGCAAATCTGGTCGAGCGGCATGAACAACAACTGCGCCGGCGCGCTCACGCCCTGGAACACCGTGCTCACCTGCGAGGAATATCCCCACGACGTCTACCCGCAGAAGGACAGCGAGGCGAGGCGCGCGGCCTACCTCGGCCAGCGCATCGCCGCCACCGACCCGGTGGCCTCGTGGGGCTGGGTCTACGAGGTCTCGCCCTTCGGCGGCACGCCGGCCGGCCAGGCGAGACGGCTCACGGGGATGGGGCGCTTCAGCCATGAAAGTGCCGAGGTGATGGGCGACCGCGACGTCTACCTCACCGAGGACTACGACCCCGGCTTCCTGTTCAAGTTCGTCGCCGACCGGCCGCGCGACCTCTCGAGCGGCAAGCTCTTCGCCTACGTGCGCGACCAGGCGCGCTGGGTGCCGATCCGCGATACCCTGAACGCCCACCACGACGCGGAGGCGGCCGGCGCCACGAAGTTCATCCGCCTCGAGGACATCAAGCGCGGCCCCGACGGCGCGCTTTACATCGCCGAGACCGGCCACTTCAAGTGGAACGATCCGTTCGGCCGCGTCTGGCGCCTCGACCCGCGCACCAACAAGGCCTCGGTCTTCGTCACCGGCGACGGCAAGCGCATGGCCCAGCCCGACAACCTGCTCTTCGACCGCCAGGGCAACCTGATCGTCTGCGAGGACCAGTACGACGAGAACACGGCGGCCTACGGCCCCAACGAGGTGCTGCGCTACGACAAGAAGGGCGTCCCGACCCGCCTGGCCGCGACCCCCGTGGGCTCCGAGCCGACCGGGCCCGCGCTCGCGCCGGGCGGCCGGACGATGTTCCTCAGCGTGATGTGGGGCGATCGCAGCGGCGTGGTGGCCATCGACGGCATGTAGCGCCCGACGCGCGGGTATATCCCGATCGGCCGCCCCGTGCGGGTGGTGATCGAGGAGGCGAGCGATGCGGCGTAACTGGGTGTTGCGCTGCGCCATGGCGAGCGGCCTCGTCGGTGCGGCGGTCCTGCTGGTGGCGGCCCGCGCGCCCGTCCGCTGGGTCTCGACCTACGCCGGCGCCAACGCCGGCCTGTACGACGGCCCGATCGCCGACGCCCGCTTCTACAGCCCCTCCGGCCTCGCGCTCGACGAGCGCGACGCCGCGCGCCCGCTGCTGTACGTCGCGGACACCCACAACCACCGCATCCGCATGATCGATCTCGCGGCGCCCGGCGGCGCGCGGGTGGTCACGATCGCCGGCGCCGGCGGGCTCAGCCACTCGGGCGGCGGCGAGCACGACGGCCCGGGCGCCGTGGCGAGCTTCAGCTTCCCGCGCGACCTCGCGTTCGACGGCCAGCGCCACTTGTACGTGGCCGACACCAACAACCACCGCATCCGCATGATCGACGTCGGCGACCCGGCCTACCCCGTCACCACTGTGGCCGGCAGCCTGCGCGGCCTCTCCGACGGCCCGGGCGGCAACGCCCGCTTCCGCTCGCCGTGGGGCCTGGCCCACGACGGCGCCGGCGGCCTGGTGGTCGCGGACACCTACAACAACCGCATCCGGCGCATCGACCTGCGCGACCCGGACTACGGCGTGACCACGCTCTCGGGCGGCGCCAGGGGCTACGTGGACGGCCCTGCCGCGAGCGCCCGCTTCGACGCCCCGGTGGGCGTCGCCGTGGCGCCGGGCGGCGTGGACCGCGCGGTGTACGTCGCGGACGCCTCGAACCGCTGCATCCGGCGGATCGCGCCGGGCGGTCCCGTCACGACGCTGGGCGGCGCGCCGCGCCAGGCCTCCAGCGAGGCCATGCTCGTGGCGGTGCCGCTGATCTACCCGACCCACGTCTCGTTCGGCTCGGATGGGCTGCTCTACGCCTCCGACCAGGCCACCAACACGATCTACCGCGTGAGCATCGAGGACGGCGCGATCGTCGCGCTCGCGGGCATGCCGGGCAGCGCCGCGGGCCTCTCCGACGGCTCGGTGGCCTGGGCGCGCTTCGGCCAGCCCGCGGGCCTGGTCGCCTCGACGGCGCACGGCATCTTCGTGGCCGACGCCACCAACCACCGCATCCGCCTGCTGCGTTAGCGCGCGCCTGCGGGCGGCGGGCGGATCAGTTCGCGTTGGTCGCGAGCGCCACGACGCGGGCCGCGCCACGGCTCTTGCCCACGCCGACCAACATGTAGCGATCGCGGGCGAGGCCGTTGGACTCGTAGAGGATCGCGCCGAACGTCGCGTTCGTGAAGCCGATCGCCTGCGGCGCAATGGTGTTGGGCGGCAGGGCGCCGTCGTCGTTGATGTTCGTCGGGTTGGCCGGCACCTTCACGGTGTCCATGACGGTATTCGGGTGGGCGATCGGCCAGAGCGCCGCAGCCTTTTCGTAGCGCGGCACCGGGATGTTGTTGCCCTGCCAGCACTCGGTCCACGGCGTGCGCGGCAGGTAGTTGCCCGGCAGGTAGCGGCGATCCTGCACCCTGTCGAGCAGCACGAGGTCGGTGGGGTTCAGCGTCCCGATCGCCGACTGGTCGACGCGCGTGAGCGCGTTCGGGAACTTCTCGTTGTCGGCCTCGTACGTGATCAGCGCCTGCTGGATCGAGCGGACGTTGCCGTCGATCTGCGCGTTGGCGGAGCGATCCCGCGCGTTGGCGAAGCCCGTGAAGCTGATCGTGAACAGGACGCCCATCAAGATGCAGACCAACAGGATCTCGACGAGCGTGAAACCGGACCGGCGACCCGAACGACCTTGCGACATCTCGACACCTCCCGTGCTGAGGTCCTTATACCCGCCTGGCGAGGGAAGGGCCCGGCCGGCTCAGCGGGCGGCGTCGAGCGCCTTCACGAGCTTCTTGGGCGCGATCAGGCGGTAGCTGGTCTCGAGGAGCTTCGCGATCTCCTCGAAGGAAATGCGGTCGTCCACGTGGAAGCTGACCCAGCCGAACCGGCCGACGTACGCGGCCTTCTCGAAGCGCGGGTCCTGGATCATGACGTCCTGCTGCCACTGCTCGACCTTGACCGACATGCCGGGCGTGCCGGTCTCGCCCACGCCGTACCCCGCGAACATCTTGTTGTTCACGCGGAAGGTGGGGTGGCCCCAGGCCTCGACCTCGTGGGCCTCGGGGAGCGCGAGGGCGATCGCCTGGACGCGCTGGTACTTCTCTGCGTTGGTCATCCTGGCTCCTTCACTCCCTGGGCAACTCGGCCTTGAGATCCTTGTGCTCGCAGCTCGCGTCGTACCTGGCGGCGACAGCGACCTCCCGGTGGGCCTCGGCCAGGCGCTCGCGCCGGCGCGGCTCGCCCGGCGCCAGGCCGCGCACCTCGTGCCAGCGGATCTCGGCGAGCACCAGGTGCGCCCGCATCAGCGGCTTCGCGACGTCGTCGCCGAACCAGCCGTACCACCATTCCGCCGAGCGGATCGCGGCCTGGGCATCGTCGGCCGCGGGCCCGAAGTGCCCGGCCTCGCAGCGCGCCTTCGCGCGCAGCACGCGCAGCGTCGCGTTGCCGGGGTCGCGGACGATCGCGGGGTCGAGGGCCGCCTCGGCCTCGGCGTAACGCTTCGCGGCGTACAGGGCGTTGGCCTGCGCCGTGGCCCTGTGGTTCAGCGCGGACACCAGCCCGAACGCCACGACCCAGACGACGAGCCCGAGCGCCGTGAACGCCACGACCTTCACCGTCCGCGCGACATGCGGGAGGTCCTTCCCAGGCGGCGTCTCGCTCATCGGGCCTGCACCGCCGTGAGCGCCTCGCCATGTGCCCAGGCCGCCTCATGCATCCCCTTGGCGCCCAGCGCCGCGGCGGCGGCCGTGCGCAGCCCCGCGCCGCCGAAGGGCAAGGCGCCGGCGGCGGCGAGCCAGCCGAGCGCGACCAGGTTGCCCAGCACGGCCTGGCCCCAACGGGCCTTGGCGTCGGCCATGAGGTCGAGGGCCACCACGCGCGCGCCCGCGCTCGCGACGCCCGCGCGGACCTCCTCGAAAGGCGGCGTGCGGTAGCCCGAGTGGCGCGCGAGCGCCGGCTCGACGGGCGTGGTGTCGAGCAGCACCAGCGTGCGCGCGGAGGTCAGCGCGACGCGGCGCCAGGCCTCGATCGGCTCGAGGCCGACCAGCAAGTCTAGCTCGCCAGGCGGCACGGCCGGCGAGAGCGCCGACTCCGCGGGCCCGCCGGGCGGGATCAGGCGCAGCACCACCTCGGCCGCGCCGCCGCGCTGGGCGCCGCCGCGCTTCTCCGAGCCCGTGACGCGCCAGCCGGCGGCCGCCGCGGCGGTCGCGACGGTGCGGCCGAGCGTGAGCACGCCCTGGCCGCCCATGCCCGTGATGACGACGTTGAAAGGCTCGCTGGGCGTCATGCTCGCTCGGGGTCCGTCGTGAAGCGGAAAGGCAGGATCGCCTTGTCCGTGCACACCTGCAAACACAGGCCGCAGCGCGTGCAGGCGTCCTGGTCGATCTTGAGCTGGCTGCCCAGGTCCTGGATGGCCACGCAGCTGAGCTCCTCGTGGCAGGCGCCGCAGCGGCCGCACAGCTCGGGGATGATCGCATAGCGCACGGCCGCCGCGATGCGCTCGGGCTCGCGGCGGCCGAGCGCGAGCCGGCACTCGCCGCTTACGATCAGCACCTTGAGGCCGGGCCGCGCCATCGCCTGGGCGAGCTCGAAGCGCACGCGCGCGAGGTCGTAGGCCACCACGTCCACGATGTCGGTCACGCCGAGGCCGCGCAGGGCCTGGGCGATCGGCACGGGCGAGTGGCCGCCGCCACGCGCGGCGTCGGTGCCGGGCGTCGGCTGGTGGCCGGTCATCGCGACGTACTGGTTGTCGAGCACCACGAGCACGAGGTTCGCGCCGTTCTGGACGGCGTTGAGCACCACCGGCAGGCCGCTGTGGTAGAAGGTCGAGTCGCCGATGCTCGCGATCACCTTCTGGCCGGGCGAAGCCAGCGCAACGCCCTGGGCGATGCCGAGGCCCGAGCCCATGCAGGTGAGCCAGTCCGAGGCGTGCGGCGGCAGTGAAGAGCAGCCGATGTCGCCGCCGTACACGCCGGTCTCGCCGAGGGCCTCGCGGATCGCGAAGAGCGGGCTGCGGTGCGAGCAGCCGGGGCAGAAGGTGCCGGGACGATCGGGCAGGGCGGGCGGGACCACGCCCATGGCGTCGTTCGTCGCGATGCCCAGGAACGCGGCCACGCGGGTGCGCGCGGCGGCGAAGGTCAGCGGCCCGTGGGCGAGGCCGTCCTCGCCCGAGATGCTGCTGATCCAGAGCGGCAGGCGCTGCTGGTGGGCCGCGGCCTGCAAGCCGAGGGACAGGTAGCCGTCGAGCTCTTCGAGCACGAGCGCCTCGGTCGCGCCCGCTGCGACCAGGGCCGCGAGCGCCGCCGGATCGACGGGATGGCTCATGCCGAGGGCCAGGACCGGCACGTCGGTCGCATCGAGGGTGCGCAGCACCTCCCGCGCCAGCGACGCGTGCAGCCCGGCCGCGATCAGCGCCTTCGGCCCGGTGCCAGCCACCTGGTTCCATTCATTCCCCTTCGCCCGCACGGCCCGCAACCGGGCGATTAAGCGCCCATGGTTCTTGACCGCCCGCGCGCCCACGTTCACGAAGCTCTCGACGTCCGGCACGAAGCGGCCGGGCGCCGGTGGCTGGGCAGGCAACGCGCTGCAGCGCACCACGGCCACCTGGTGGCAGAGCCCGGTCGGCATATCGATCATCACCGGCACGCCGGTCTCCTCGGAGAGGTCCCAGGCGCGGCGCGCGAAGTCGTAGACCTCCTGCACGGTGCCCGGCTCGAGCACGATCCAGTGCATCTCGCGGGCCAGCCAGCGCACGTCGAACTCGCCCGTGCTCGAGGTGGCGCCAGGGTCGAGGCCGATGCCGAGCACGACGCCGCCCTTCACGCCGGCGTAGGCCAGGTAGGCCGCGGGGTCGGAGGCGACATGCAGGCCGACCTGCTTCATCGTCACGAGCGCGCGCACGCCGCACCAGGAGGCGCCGGTCGCGGCGTGCAGGGCCACGTGCTCGTTCACGCTCCACTCGGCGTGGAGGCCGCCGTAGCGCGATGCGGCCTGCAGCATGGCGGCCTGCACCTCGGTGATCGGCGAGCCCGGGTAGCTGCTCGCGAAGCCGACGCCGGCCACGAGGGCGGCGCGGGCCAGGGCCTCGTTGCCCGAGAGGAGGTAATCGCCGGCCTCGCGGGCCAGCGGGTCGCTCGCGGGCGCGCCGGCCTGGATCACGAAAGCCCCCCGGCCATCACGATCGACTCGCCGGTGATGTAGGAGGCCTTGTCCGAGGCCAGGAACGCCACGAAATCCGCGACCTCCTGCGCCGTGCCCATGCGCCGCAGCGGGTGGAACTGGTTGAAGTCCGCCATCATCTTCTCGGTCATGAACGCCTCGGACAGGTCCGTTTCGATCAGGCCGGGCGCGAGGTTGTTCACGAGGATGTTGTAGCGCGCCAGCTCCTTGGCCATCGCGAGGGTCATGCCGGCCATGCCGGCCTTCGAGGCCGCGTAGTGGGCCGCGATGCCGGCGCACAGGCGCTGGCCGCCGATCGAGCCGATGTGCACGATGCGGCCCCACTTCTTGCGCCGCATCACGAGCGCGGCGCGGCGCGAGACCATGAAGGCCGAGCGCATGTTGGTGTCGACGATGAAGTCGAAGTCCTCGTCGCTGGTCTCGAGGAACAGCTTGGTCTGGGTCGTGCCCGTGTTGTTGATGAGGATGTCGACGTGGCCGAACTCGGCGACCGCGCCGTCCACCAGCGCGTCGGCCGCCTCGCTGAGCTTGAGGTCGCCCTTGAAGGCCCAGGCGCGCCGCCCCGTGGCCTCGATCGCCTTGCGCGTCTCGGCCGCCGCCTCGTCGTCCCGGTGGTACGAGAAGGCGACGTCCGCGCCTTCCTTGGCGAGGGTGACGGCGATGGCGCGGCCGATGCCGCGGCTCGCGCCGGTGACGATGGCGGTTTTACCTGTGAGCATCCTGGTTCCTTAGACGGCGGTAGCCACGCGCTCCTCGACGAGGCGGTGGAACGAGCTGACCGTGAAGAGCATGGGGATCTGGTGGGTGCGCATGCCGCTCTTGATCTTGGCGGCGGCCTCGGGCATGCCCTCGCGCAGGGCCTCGACGCCCTCATCGGTGAGCACGCCGTTCAGGTCGAAGGGCTTGTCGCCGAGGGCCTCGCGGGCGCGGCGCTCGAACTCGCCGCGCGGGATCTGAATGGAAAAAGTCTGTTCCAGGTTGAACACGAGGTCCAGCAGGTCGAGCGAATCGGCGCCGAGGTCCTCGAGCAGGGTCTTGTCCATGTCGAGGTCCTCGCGATCGACGCCCAGGGCCTGGACGAAGCAATCGTAGAACTTCTCGAGATCGATCGTGGCGGACATGGGATAGGCGCTCCTTACTACGCTTGGGGGATGTGCTTCCAGATGAGGTCCAGGCGCTTGCGCTCCGGGGCCACGGTGGGTTGGTCGGGGCCGGGACGGCCGACCGGGATCAGGGCCATCAGGGTCCAGGGGTTCTCGACGCCCAGGATCGCCGTGAGCTCCTCACGGGCGATCATCGGGCCGGACATGGCGCAGGCCACCAGGTCCATCGCCACGGCCGCGAGCAGGATGTTCTGCATCGCTGCGCCGGCCGCGAGGTGGGCGCCCTCGACCTCGATGTCCGAGGCCTCGGCGTCGGCCAGCCGGTTGTTCGTGCGGCGCACCAGCACGGCGATCACGACCGGTGCCTTCGAGAAGTAGATGAAGTTCTTGAGGTAGTCCTCGATCGCGCGCGCCTCGGGCCCGGCCTGCTTCTCGAGCAGGCGCTGGCAGGCCACGGTGACCGCGTCGCGCATGGCGTCCTTCACGCCCTGGTCGGCGATCGTGAGGAACTTCCAGGGCTGGCGGTTCGAGGGCGACGGCGCCATGCGGCCGATGTCGATCAGCTGCTCGATCTCCTCGAGCGCCAGCGGCGCCGGATCGAAGGAGCGCGTGGAGCGCCGGGTGCGCAGGAGTTGCAGGAACGCCTCGCGGTCGACCTTCGTGGTCGTCTGTTCACTGATCATTTAGCGCCACCCTCCATCCACGGTGATGACCTGGCCGGTCACGTAGCTCGCGGCGTCCGACGCCAGGAACGCGACGACCGCCGCGACCTCCTCGGGCCGCCCGAAGCGCTGCAACGAGATTGATTCCTTGATGCGATCGCCCGCCGCGTCGCGCACGCGCTGGGTCATGTCGGTCTCGATCACGCCCGGCGCGACCGCGTTCACGAGCACGCCCTTGCGGCCGAGCTCGCGCGCCAGCGTGCGGGTCAGGGCCTCGATCGCGCCCTTGCTGGCGGCGTAGGAGGTCTGGCCCGGGCCGCCGCGCAGCGCGGCGATCGAGCTGAGGTTGATGATCCGGCCGGCGCGCTGGCGCATCATCAGGCGCGCCGCGGCGCGGCTGCAGGCCGTCACGCTGCCGAGGTTGGTCTCGAGCAGCCGCCACCAGGTGGCGTGGTCCTGCTCCATCAACAGCGCGTCGTCGGTCACGCCGGCGTTGTTGACCAGGATGTCGAGCCGGCCATGAGCCCGCACGACCTCGCCGACCAGCGCCTCGGCGGCGGCGGGGTCGCCGACGTCGGCCTGGTGGATCGTGGCCTGGCCGCCGAGCTGCTCGATCTCGTGGGCGAGCGCCTTGGCAGCCGCCTCGCCCTGGCGGTAGTTCAGCGCGACCGTGGCGCCCTGCCTCGCGAGCTCGGCCGCGATCGCCCGGCCGATGCCGCGGCTCGCGCCCGTCACGAGCGCGATGCGGCCGGTCAGCGGACGGGCAGCAGAAGCCAAGGCCTGGGACTCCGTGGTCATGCGCTCTCCTTCCCGGCCCAGCGGCGCACCGCGAGGCAGGCGTTCTGGCCGCCGAACCCGAAGCTGTTGGACAGGAACGCGTCGAAGGCCCATTCGCGGGCCACGTGCGGCACGTAGTCGAGGTCGCAATCCGGATCCGGCGCATGCAGGTTGATCGTCGGCGGCACGAAGCCGCCCCGCATCGCGAGCAGCCCCGCCACCAGCTCCACCGCGCCGGCGCCGGCCACCAGGTGGCCGATCTGGCTCTTGGTCGAGCTGATCGGGATGCGCCGGGCGAGGTCGCCGAACACGGCCTTGATCGCGCGCGTCTCGGTGGCATCGTTGAGCGGCGTGCCGGTGCCGTGGGCGTTGATGTAGCCGATCGCCGCGGGCGCGAGGCCGCTGTCTGCCAGCGCGCCTGCGATCGCGAGGGCGGCGCCGCGGCCTTCCGGCTCGGGCGCCGTGGGCTTGTAGGCGTCCACGCTCGCGCCGTAGCCGGCCAGCTCGCCGTAGATGCGCGCGCCGCGGGCGAGCGCGTGCGTGAGGTCCTCGAGCATCAGGGCGCCCGCGCCTTCGCCGGGCACGAAGCCGTCGCGCGTGACGTCGAAGGGGCGGCTCGCGCGGGCCGGCTCGTCGTGGCGGCTCGAGAGCGCGCCGAGGATGCTGAAGCCCATCACGCCGAGCGGGCTGATCATCGAGTCGAAGCCCGCCACCATCGCCACGGGGACCCGGCCTGTGCGCACCATCCGGAAGCCCTCGCCGATCGCCATCGCGCCGGCCGCGCAGGCGCCGATGTTGACCACGCGCGGCCCGCGGAAGCCCAGGCGCGCGGCGACCCAGCCGGCCGGGCCGTCGAAGGGCATGCGGGTCGGCCTACCGCCGGCGTCGCGCACGCGCATGAAGGCCGGGCGCGACACGTCCGCGAAGGGCAGCTCGCCGAGCGGGTCCGCGTCGGACGCGAGCGAGCGGTCGAAGTCGACGTAGTCGATGCCGGGGCCGAACGACAGGCCACGGGCGACGGGGGGGGAGCTTGGCAGCCAGGGACCGGCGTCGCGCGCGGCCATCTCGGCGGCCACGGCGAGCAGCAGCGCCTTGCGGTCGGTCGCGAGCCAGGCGCGGTCGGCCGGGTCGAGGGCCGCGGCGAAGGGCTCGAGCTCGGCGTCGTCCACCTCGCAGGCGGCCCGGCGCGGGAAGGTGTCGGCGGTAAAGCGGCGGATCGTGCGGCCGCCGGAGCGTCCGAGGCGCAGGCCGGCCTCGAAGGCGGCGAGCCCCACGCCCACGGGCGACACGACGCCCATGCCGGTCACCACCACGCGCCGGGTCATGCGCTCACCGGGCGGGCTGAGGCCGCCGGAGGCCCGGGCTGGCCGGCCACGGCACGATCGAAGGCGATCGCCGCCACCGTGCCCGCGAGGTCCAGGCCGAGCACGAGCGCGCGCGCCGGGTGCGCCGCGGGCGCCGGCCAGCCGCCCTGGTGGATGGCCAGCGCGGCGTGCGCGGCCTCGAGCAGGAAGCCCGCGCCCGGCCAGGCGCCGATCAGCGGCTTGGCCGAGGCCACCGGCACGTTCGGCAGGCTCCGGCCGAGCGCCAGGCGCTCCGCGGCGTCGATCGCGGGGATGCCCGAGCCCTCGGCGATCACGAGGTCGAGGCCCGCGCCCGCGCTGGCCTGCTGCAGCACGTAGTCGATCGCGGCGGCGTCGGTGGTGGGGCCCGCCTCGGCGTCCTCGCCCGAGGCCATCCAGACCGGCCCCGGCACGGCGTAGGCCCGGCCGCCGCGGGCCGCGACGGTCTCCGCGCGCTCGAGCACCAGCGCCACGCCGCCCTCGCCGAGGATCAGACCGTCGTTGGCGGGGTCGAACAGGCCGAGGTGCGGCAGGTCGCGGCGGTCGAGCACGCCCAGGCCGAGCAGGGTCGCGACCGTCATCATGTTGAAGGGCGCGTCGCCGCCGGCCACCAGGCACACGTCGGCGTCGCCGTTCTCGAGCGCCTGGCGCGCGAGCTCGATGGCCATGGCGCCCTGGTTCGCGAAGGGCCCGACCACCAGGTTCGGCCCCTGGAAGTCGAAGGCGATCGCGATCGCGCCGAGGCCCATGTTGGGCAGCGTCTTGATCGGCAAAAAGGGGTTGATGACGGCCATGCCCTTTTCGCCGAAGCGCGCGAGCGACAGGGTGCCGTCGTCACAGCAGTGCTCGACGATCGGCGCGAGGTCCTTGCCCTCGACCTGGAACATGCCGGTCTGGCAGTACAGCCCGCGGCGGGCGGGCGGCACGGCGGCGAGGTCGAGCCCCGCGTCGTCGAGCGCGAGCCGGCTCGCCGCGAGCGTGAGGGCGCTCGCCGGGTTCAACAGGCGCGCCATCTTCTTGTCGGTCAAGAAGGGCTTCACGTCGAAGTTTGCGACGCGGGCGCCGGCGACCAGGGGCAGCGAGTCGCCGGCCTGGCCCAGGGCGGCGATCGCCGACTCGCCCGCCTGGACTCGCGCCCAGTGGGCCGTCACGCCCTCGCCGAGCGGACTCACGACCCCGATGCCCGAGACGACGACCGTCATGTCGCGGCCCCGGCGGCGATCACGTGCGCCTGGTCGGCGCGCGGCGGGTCGCCCTCGCGGCAATCGCGGCACAGGCCGATCAGGTTCTGGTGGCGGATCGCGAGGTCGCGCAGCATGCCCGGATCGTCGGGCGTCCAGTAGGTGAAGAGGATGCGCGCGTCGCAAACGGTCTCGCCGTCGACCGTCGCCTTCACCTCGACCTTGGCGGCATCCTCGCCGCGGCTCAGGATCGTGGCCGACAGGCGCACCTGGTCGCCCGGGCGGACCATCTTCCGGAACTTGGCCTTTTCCACCATGCTCATGATCGCGAGGATCCGCCGGCCCTGGCGGGCCTCGGTGTCGCCGAGCAGGTAGCCGGACAGCTGGGCCAGCGATTCCAGCAGCAGCACGCCCGGCATCACGGGCCAGCCGGGGAAGTGCTGCTCGAGGTATTCCTCGGTCATGGTCAGGCATTTGATGCCCTCGGCGCGCTCGCCGGGGTACCAAGCCTCGATCCGGTCAACCAGGTAGAATCGCACGGACGCCTCATTTCCGCCGGGCCGAAGGCGGGAATCAACAGCTTAGCAAGCCTCGCCCGATCGCACAAGCGAGCGCGCTGGCGTCCTCACGCCAATCCCGGGTTCCGCTGCGGCCACTTTCGGGATCCTGTACGTTGTACGCGCGCGGCGCAGCGCATGTCACGGTTTTACATAAATTTACATATGCCACCCCGACGATTCCGCGGAACCCCTGGTAGCCGGTCTCGCGGGCGTGGTAGGATCCCCGGACCCACAGCAAGCCGCGGTTCGCCGCCGACAGGGAGACGGTTCACTCGATGACCACCACCACCAACTGGTTCGATACCTCTTATCCCGCACGTCTCGGCGAGAAGCTCGAGAACGGCAACGTGAAGTGCCACCTGAGCCCGCGCAACTGCATCATCGCGCCGGGTCGTCGCGGTTTCTGCGGCGTGCGCGCCAACCACGAAGGTGAGCTGGTCACGCTGAACTACGGCAAATCGGTGCACGCCACGGTCGAGACGATCGAGACCGAGGCGATCTACCACTACGCGCCCGGCGACCGCATCCTCTCGATGGGCAACGTCGGCTGCATGCTGAACTGCGACTACTGCCACAACTGGAAGACCTCGCAGGCGCGCTTCGTCGAGAACGAGAACGTCCACTATTACACGCCCGAGCAGGTGGTCGAGACCGCGCTGCGCCACGGCATCCGCGTGATCTCGTGGACCTACAACGACCCGGTCGTCTGGCACGAGTTCGTGGTCGAGACCGCCGCGCTGGCCCAGAAGCACGGCATCAAGAACCTCTACAAGTCGGCCTTCTTCATCACGCCCGAGGCGATCGAGCAGCTGCTGCCCGTGATCGACATCTTCGCGGTCTCGCTCAAGTCGACTGACCCCGAGTACTACAAGAAGCTGACCAAGGGCTGGATTGAGCCCGTCAAGGCCGGCGCCGAGATGGTCTACAAGGCCGGTAAGCACGTCGAGATCTCGAACCTGATGGTCACCGACATCTCGGACACCGAGGAAGACGCCCGTCGCCTGGCCGACTGGGTCGGCAACAGCCTCGACGTGGACGTGCCGATCCACTACGTGCGCTTCCACCCGGACTACAAGATGATCAATACGATCCGCACGCCGGTGGAGCGCCTCGAGCGCGCCCGCCAGATCGCCAAGGAGATGGGCATCAAGCACGTCTACCTGGGCAACGTGTACGACTCGGACTCGGTCAACACCTACTGCCGCGACTGCAACCACCTGCAGGTCACGCGCTACGGCCTCAACGCCGAGTTCGTCGGCCTCGACCAGGCGGGCGGCTGCTCGAAGTGCGGCACCCCTGCCGGCTTCAAGATGCTGGAAGGCAAGCCCGCGCCGCGCCCCACGGTCTCCGAGCCGCCGGCGAGCGAGAAGCTGAACCACGCGCGCTTCGAGTGGCACGGCGACGTCCGCGCCCTGCACGTGCAGGTGAAGAACGAGACCGACGCGCCGGTGCGGATCTACACCAAGCGCTTCGGCGATGAGTCCGTGGCCTCGGCCTGGGAGATCACGACGCTCGCGGCCGGCGAGAGCTTCCGCTACATCAACGCGAAGAGCACGCCGAACGAGCTCGGCGTGGAGGTCATGATCCCCGCCGAAGGCGTGCGCTCGACGCTGCACGAGGTCTTCGACCGCGCCCACTTCCCCACCGTCACGGTGGACCAGGGCACGCTGAACGCCGACGTCACCCCGATGCCCGCTTACAAGGGCGTGGGGATGGTCAAGTAAACCCCGCGTCGAGCCCCCGCCCCGCCGGGGCGGGGGCTCTTGGCATTTTGGAGGTCCATCGTGGAATTCCCCGATCTCGTCATCGTGAAGCACGAGGAGGCGCCTAGCTTCCCCGCCTTCGAGAACCTCACGCGCCGGGTGCTCGCGACGAACGACAAGCTGATGCTGACCGAGCACACGATGGAGCAGGGTTCGGTCTTCCCGCGCCACTCCCACCCGCACGAGCAGCTCGCCTACCTCGTTTCCGGCCACATCCGGGTGCAGGTGGGCGGCGAGGGCGGCCAGATCTTCGAGGCCAAGGCCGGCGACTCGTTCGTGCTCAAGGGCGACGTCGAGCACCAGGTCTGGGCGATCGAGCGCTCGATCGCGCTCGACATCTTCACGCCGATGCGCGAGGACTACCTCGAGCACGCCGCCGCACCGGCGCTCGCAGCCGCGAAGGGTTAGGGTCAAAATGGATCTCGGACTGAAGAACAAAGTCGCGCTCGTCTGCGCGGCCTCGCGCGGCATCGGCCGCGCGGTCGCCCATTCGCTCGCGGCCGAAGGCTGCAAGGTCGCGATCTGCGGCCGCGACGAGGCCGCGCTCGCCAAGACCGCCCACGAGCTCGCGCAGGCCACCGGTGCCACCGTGGTGCCGATCGTCGCCGACGTCACCAAGATCGCCGACATCGACCACCTGCTCGCCGAGGTGCAGGCCAAGCTCGGCGTGATCGACATCCTGGTCCACAACGTCGGCGGCCCGCCGGCGGGGGGCCTGATGGTGGTGAACGACGACCAGTGGCGCGCCGGCATCGACAGCATGCTGATGAGCCTGATCCACATGGCGCGGGCGGTGGTGCCCGGCATGAAGGAGCGCCAGTGGGGCCGCGTCATCTCGATCGGGAGCACCACGATCCAGCAGCCCAAGGAAGACCTCTTGATCTCCTCGACCGTGCGCGCCGGCGTGGCGGCCTTCTTGAAGGCGATCGCCGCCGGCCTCGCGAAGGACAACGTGCTGGTCCACACGGTCTGCCCGGGGCCCACGCGTACCAACCGCATGATCGACCTCGCGAGCACGATCGCGAAGAACAAGGGCATCACGCCGGAGGAGGCCGAGGCCGGCCTCACCGCCGACGTCCCGATGGGCCGCATGGGCAGCCCGGAGGAAGTGGGCGCCTTCGTGGCGTGCCTCGTCTCGGATCGCCTGACGTTCACCACCGGCCTCACGGTCGCCGTCGACGGCGGCCAGGTGAAGGCGCTGATCTAGCCAAGGGAGAAATACGTGAAGCTGCTCAAGGACTACCTGAACGAACACCTGGATTGGCGCCGCTACCAGGTGCTCATGTACGCCCTCGGCATCTTCCTGTTCTCGCTCGGCGCGAAGGGGTTCATCGACGCCGGCCTCGGCACCGATCCGCTCGACGTGCTGGTCATCGGCATGAACAAGCACATGGGCCTGGGCCTCGGCATGTGTTCGTCGCTCGTCGCGATCGCGTTCCTCACGTGGTGGATGGCCTGGAACCGCAAGCTGCCGCCGCTCACGCCCTTCTTCAGCACGTCGGCGGTGGGCTTCTTGCTCGACTTCTGGAACGCGATCAAGCTGGAGCAGTACACGATCGGCGCGATGCCGGTGGTGAACGTGGACCTGTTCGGCCGGACGCTGAACCTCAGCGCGGTCGGGCTCGATGTCGCCGCGCTGTTGATCTGCTCGTACGCCTCGGCGCTAATCATCATGAGCGGCATCGGCATCCGCATCATGGATCTGGTCGCGATCACCATGATCGAGAAGTGGGGCTGGTCGTTCTTCCAATCGAAGATGTTGCTCGAGGTGGGCCTGTTCTCGACGGGCTGGATCCTGGGCGGCCCGATGGGCGTCACGACGGTCCTGTTCCTCTTCCTGGTCGGCCCTTTCATCCAGCCCTTCATGTGGGCCAACGCCACCTACCTCAGCATCCCCAACCACGGCATCAAGCGCCGCGAGCCGGAAGCCGCCGCGGCCTAGCCCTGAGAGGAACTCGTCGATGGACGCGTACAACAGCGTGGAACGCCACATCCTGATGACCATCAGCCCGGTCCGGGTCGATCCGCGCGTGCTGCGGGCGATGGCCGTGCCGCCGCCGACCAACGACGATCCGGCCTTCGTCGCGGCATTCGGCGTGGCGCTCAAGGCGCTGCGCACGCTGTTGGGCGCGCCATCGTGCCAGCCCTTCATCTTCCCCGGCACCGGCACACTCGGCATGGAGACGTTGATCACCAACTGGCTCGAGCCCGGCGCGGCGCTGTTGGTGGTGTCGACCGGCTTCTGGGGCGATCGCTTCGCCGACGTGGCGCGCCGCTACGGCGTGAAGGTGACGCACCTGCAGGTGCCGCCCGGCGAGGGGCCGGACTTCGGCATGGTGGAGTCCGAGCTCGCCTCGGGCGTCTACAAGGCCGTGGCCTGGACCCATGTGGATTCGTCCACCGGGGTGCGCGTGGACAGCGCCGCGATGGCCGCGCTCGCGCGGCGCTACTGCGCGCTCAGCCTGGTCGACGGCATCGCGGGGGCCGGCGCGGAGCCGTTCTACCAGGACGCCTGCGACGTGGACGTGTACCTGACGGCTTCGCCCAAGGCGATCGCCTGCCCGGCCGGGTTGATCTTGATTTCCGCCGGGGCGCGGGCGATCGAGGCGCTCGAGCGCCGCACCTCGCCGCCGCTCGGCTACGCGACCGACCTGACCGAGTGGAAGCCCGTGATGCAGGCGCTCGAGGCGGGCCGGTTCGGCTACTTCAACACACCGGCGCAGAACCTCACGCTGGCCCTCAAGGTCGGCCTGGAGCTGATCCTCCAGGAGGGGCTGGAAGCCCGCTGGACGCGCCATGCCAGGCTCGCGAACGCGATGCGTGCGGGCCTCGAGGCGCTCGGCCTCGAGCTCGTCGCCCAGCCCGGCATCCGCTCCAACGCGCTCTCCACTGTGCGCTACCCGCGCGGCGTGGGCCGTGAGCTGCTCGAGGCCGTGAAGGCCGAGGGCATCGTGCTCGCGGGCGGCTACCACCCGACGATCGGCGCGGAGACCTTCCGCATCGGCCACCTGGGCTGGGTGACGGCCGCGGACGTGGTCGCCACGATCGACGCCCTGGGCCGCTGCCTGGCGCGGCTGGGCGCGGTGAGCCCGGAGCGCGCGGGCACCGCGGTCGCGGCCGCCGGCGCGGCGCTGACGGGGCCTGTGAACGAGCCGGCGCTGGTCTGAGCCCGAGGGGAACAAAGGGGTGCCGAGGTGTTTAACGGATAGTTAAACCCTCCTTGAGCAAAGCACAAGAAGGATCAGCCCCCGACCTCCGGATACCCATGGCACCCCGGAGGTCTCATGTCCCCTATCGAAGCCCTCAGCGTCCGCCCGCTCACCCGCGCCGCCGTCACCGCCCCCACCGCCCCCAAAGCCCTGGCGCCGGCGCCGGCCCCCGCGCGCGATACGCTCACGACCACCACGGCCCCGGCGACCCACCGCGACGGCGAGCTCGCCGCGCGCGACGGCCAGCCGATCGGCTACCGCACCACCGAGCCTGCCGGCGCGCCGAAGGCGATCGTGGTCATGCAGCAGGGCACCTACGGCAAGCCGGCGTTCTTCGACGGCATGGGCGAGGCGCTCGCAGGCAAGGGCATCAAGAGCTACGCGGTCGGCTCGCGCGTCGAGACGACGGATCCATCGATCCACGCGGCCGACCTCCAGAAGGTGGTCGCGCTCGCCCGCAAGGAGCACCCCGGCGTGCCCGTCACCGTGATGGGCGTGAGCCTGGGGGCCGCGATCGTGCTCAACTGGAGCGCGGTCCACAACACCGACAAGCTGCCCGTGGTCGCGATGTCGCCCGTGGTGGCGCCCGGCTACCTGGGCCTGGGCGACCTCCTGCGTATCGGCGGCGGGCTGTTCAGCGGCCGGGTCGCGAAGAAGCGGGTGCACTCGCCCATGAGCGCCGGCCGCCCGCTCACCACCAACCCGCAAAGCCCCGAGTTCAAGCTGCCCGACGCGAAGTCGATGACGGTGCCTGCGCGCCTGTTCGACGACGTCGCGAAGATGACCGCCGAGGTGGCCTGGAAGGGCCGCACGATGACCGGCCCGCTCTACGTGGCGATGGCCGGCGACGACAAGGTCGCGACGAACTGGTCGACCAGGGGCTTCATGAAGCTCGTCAACTCCAAGGACGAGACGCTGCGCACGTTCCCCGGCCTCTCCCACGACCTCAGCCAGGAGTGGCACGACCCCACCTTCGTCGGCGCGATCGGCGACTGGGTGCTCCGGCACAAATAGCGCGCCCCTCGGTCGTCACGACGTTCGCCGGCACGCTTCCGCGGGTATGTGGATCCCAGGTGTCGGAGGAAGGAACCGTGCCGCGCCGTTTTATCATTGGGGGCATCTGCGCCCTCGTATCCTTGCTCGCGGCCTGCGAAGTGCCGGTCGTCGAAACCGCCGGCATCGGCGGCCCTGTTCCGCCGGGCCCCAGCGCGCCGGCGGGCAGCGTGATCGCGGGCATCGTCCGCGTCTTCCCGCGTGACACCCTCGCGACCTCGCCCACCGGCGAGGCGCTCACGCTCGCCGCGCTGGAGGCGCCGGTGGCCGACGCCGAGGTCGCGCTGCTCGACGCGGGCCTCAAGCCGATCCCCAACGCCCCGAAGGTGAAGACCGACGCGGGTGGCCGCTTCGAGTTCGCCGGCCTGCCCGTCGGCCACACCTTCGTGCTCGAGGTGAAGCTCGCGGACGGCCGCGCGCTGCGCACGCTGATCGCGACCGTGCCGGGCGGCGAGCAGGTGACCCTCAGCCCGGCGACCACGATCGCCGCGGCCATGTTGCTCGCGGATCTCAAGGACGTGCCGCCCGCGCACGATCCGCGCGCCTTCGCCCGGCTCGCCCACGAGGTGGCGCTCTACACCACGCCCGCCGAGTTCGAGCTGTTCAAGGAAGACCGCCAGCTCGCGGCGAAGGTGGGGGCGATCGCCGCCGGCTCGAAGGAAGTCTGGGACCTGCTGGTGGCGCTCAAGCGGGACGTCGGCGCGTCGCCCGCGCCGGCCAGCGAAGTCGGCAAGCAGATCGTCCCGGTGAGCCCGCGCCCCTCGAGCGCGGCGACGCCGGCCGGCCTCGCGTCGGTCGCCCCCGGCGGCGCCCTCCCGCCGGACGGCTTCACGCCGGACGGCGTGACGCCGAGCTTCGTGGTCACCGACTCGGGCCCCAACCCGATTCCCGTCACGCCCACCCCCGTGTCGAACACCCCCACGCCCACGCCGACCCCGACCCGGACGCCGACGCCAGCCCCCACGCCCACGCCCACGCCCACACCGACCCCCACGCCCACGCCGACCCCGAACGGCTCGTTCGTGCGGACCTTCGCGGGCACGGGCAACCCGGGCCTCACCGACGGCGCCACGGCGTCCTTCAACAGCCCGGTCGGCCTGGCGCTGCGGGCCGGCAAGCTGTGGGTCGGCGACATGGCGAACCAACGCATCCGCCAGGTGACCATCGGCACGGGCGAGACCGCGGCGGGGACCTCCACGTTCGTCGGCAGCACCGCCGGCAAGCTCGACGCCACGGGCAACGCCTCGCAACTCAACAGCCCCCAGGGCCTCGCCTGGAGCCTGGACGGCAGCAAGCTCCTGGTGGCCGACTCGCTCAACGAGCGGATCCGCGTGGTGACGGAAGCCGGAGCCGTGACCACGCTGCGGGACGCCGCCGGCGCGGAGATCCCGTTCGTCGACCCGGTGGACGTGGTGTTCGCCGACGCCACCACCGCGTACGTCTGCGAGCTCGGCAACCGCATCATGAAGCTCACATTCGACGCCAACGGCCGGGCCGCCGTGACGCTCCACGCCGGCGCGCAGGACGGCACCGACGGCTTCGTCGACGGCCCCGGCGCCACCGCGCGCTTCCGCAAGCCGCGCGGCCTCGCGATCAACGGCGACGGCGTCCTGTTCGTCGCGGACTCGGACAACAACCGCATCCGCCGGATCGCCCCGGACGGGACCACGACGACGATCGCCGGCAGCGGCACGCGCGGGTTCCTCGAGGGGGCCACGGCGATCGAAGGGCGGCTCGACACGCCCCACGACGTCGCGCTGGGCCCGGACGGCGCGGTCTACGTGGCCGACACCTTCAACAACTGCATCCGCAAGATCAGCGGCGCCCGCACCCTGACGCTCTCGACGCTCGCGGGCAGCGACACGTCCACCAACCAGAACAACGACGGCCCGGTGGGCCAGGCGACGTTCCGGTCGCCGCGCGGGCTGGTGGTGGACGGGAACCGGATCTACGTGGCAGATACGGAGAACCACGCGATTCGGGCGATTTTCTTACAGAACTGAGGCACCCCTACGGGGGAGGCCCCATCTCCCTCGGGTGCGAAAGGGGGAAGTCGCCGGCGTCGCGGTAGTAGGCGACGAACGCCACACCGGCGACGCAGAGGGCGGCTGACACGCCGAAGTGGCTCAGGTACCCGATCGCGTGCGCGCTGTAGCCGCTCAGCGCCGCCGCCAGGCCCGTCGCGACGACGACCGCCGAGGCCTGCACCGTGTAGTCGTTCGCCTCGTGCCCCGGCCGGCAGGTGTCCATCATCACCGTGAACAGCGCCGCCGTCGCCATCCCGCCCACCAGGTGCTCGACCGTGCTAGCCACCCAGATCGCGGGCAGCGAGGGCGCCAGCGCCACCAGCGCGTAGCCCGCCACCGCCACGGCCTGCAGCGAGGTGAAGGCGAGCAGGGCGGTGCGCCGGCCGAGCCGGCCGGCCACGACGCCGCCGATCAACGCGCCGAGCAGGCCGGCGATCGAGCCGACCAGGCCGATCACCGCGCCGACGTCGCGCAACTGGAGCCCCATATCGACCATGAATGGCCGCACCATGCCGCTCGCGAACGCGTCGCCGGCCTTGACCGCGAACAGCAGGCCGAGCCAAGGCCACACGCCCGGCCGGCGGAACCAGTCCAGGAGCGGCCCGAGCGGCGAGGCGGGACGCGCCGCATGGATGCGGGCGGGCTCGCGGAAGAGCGCGACCGGCAGCGTCGCGAGCAGCAACAGCCCGCCCATCGCGAGGAAGGTGCCGCGCCAGCCCAGCGCGTCGAAGACCACCAGCAGCGCGCCGCCGCCCAGGATCATGCCGACGCGGTAGCCAGCCACCTGGATGCCGTTGCCCCAGCCGCGCTCCTCGCGCGTGAGCAACTCGACGGCGAGCCCGTCGGTCGCCACGTCCTGGGTGGCCGCGAGCAGGTTGCAGATCAACACGGCCCCCACCAACACCCAGAGCGAGCGGTTCGGATCGAGCGCCGAGAGCGCGACCGCGGCGCCGGCGACCAGCACCTGGAGCACCAGGATCGGCGTGCGGCGCGTCGTGAGGCGGTCCATGAAGGGCGCCCAGAGGAACTTGAGCGCCCACGGCAGCGCCAGCAGGCTGGTCAGGCCGATCGTGCCCAGATCGACGTGGCGCTGGCGCAGGAGCACGGGCAGCGCCTGCGTGAAGAAGCCGAAGGGCAGCCCCTGCGAGAAGTACAGGCTGGTGAGCAGGCCGAGCTTGGCGGGCGCCTTCACAGCCGCCCGTCCTCCCCGCCGCCCGCGATCAGGCCGCGCGCCGTGCGACGCGCCTGCTCGTACGCGCTGCCCGGCGGGATCAGCCAGGGCGAGGCCGTGCCGAGCAGGAAGTAGCCGTGGACGAGCGCCATCAGGCCGGCGGCGATCGCCCCCGCCTCCGACGCCTCGCGGCCGACCGCCTGCAGCGCGGCCTCCACCAGCGGCGTGAGCCGCTCCACCTCCGCCTTGATCGCCCGCTCGTAGGCCCTGCGCACCTCGACCTCGCGCAGCGACTCAGCGGCCACCGCCACCCAGCACGCGAGCGACACCGCCGCGGCCTCGCCGGCCGGCCGCAGGCGCGCGCCCAGGTAGGCGTCGAGCCGCGCGGCCGGCTCCACGGGCGAGAGCGCCAGCGCGGCGCCCAGCCGCTCGGCGGACTCCACCGAGAGGTCGTCGACCAGCGCGATCATGATCGCCCGCTTGTCCGCGAAGTGGTAGTGCAGCAGCCCCGCGGACACGCCCGCGGCCTTGGCGATGTCGTTGATCGTCGCGCCGTCGTAGCCGCGCTCGGCGAGCACGTCGCGGAACCCCGCCAGGATCTGGCGGCGGCGCTCTTGCGTGTTGGAAGGGCGCGCCATGGGGGCCTCGCGGTTAGTTAGTTGGTCAACCAACCAAAATATAGCGGCGGCCCCGCCGACCGTCAAGAACGTGCAGGCCTTGGCCATGCCTTCAACCAAGATTTACCGCGTCATAAGAAGTTCGCGGCACGCCGCCGACGATACATCTCATTGACACCCGTCGTGGAGGTACGTCCCATGCGCAAGCCCATCGCCCTCTTGTTGGTCGCCGCCGCCCTCGCGGGGCTGACCGGCTGCGGCAAGGACAGCCCCACGCGCCCGGCCCGCAAAGTGAATGGCCAGGCCCTCAACCGCGCCCCGCTGCAAGGCATGCAGCCGGGCGGCGCGATGCAGCCAGGCATGGGCGGCCAGGCGGATCCGCGGATCGCCCCGATCCTCGCGGGCTTGCAGCAGATGCGGCAAACCGGCACGGGCGCCGACATCACCGTGAAGATCACCTACAACAAGGACGACGGCACCACCAAGCACGTCCGCTCGCGCTACAAGTACCAGAAGTCGACCAGCCGGAACTTCATCGAGGTGCTCGCCTCGAACGAAGAGAAGGTGGTCGGCACGAAGGTCTCCTGGAAGAACGACGGCAAGGCCAACGTGCGCACGAAGTTCATCGGCTTCTGGGTGACCGTGACGCTCGACCTGCACGACGATCGCCTGCGCGATCAACGCGGCAACTTCCTCGATGAGACCTCGATCGATCGGTCGCTGGCGACGCTGCTCGATCCCGGCGCGCGCCTGACGTTCAAGGGCGAGGGCAACCTCAACGGCCGCCCGATGGTGGTGCTGGACGTGGTGTCCCCGCTGAGCCTCAAGAACGTGACGCGCGAGATCTACGGGATCGATCCCACCACCAGCCAGCCGATCATGCGCGAGATGTACAAGGGCGACAAGCTCATCTACAAGATGCAGCTCGAGTCGGCCAAGCTGAACCCCACCTTCAAGTCCGCGGACTTCGAGGTCGGCTAGGCCGCCCTGTCACCCAGCTGTTAACTCAAAGGCGCCCAAACCCGGGCGCCTTCGTGATTTCACACACATTTAATGATCCGTTGACCTGGGTTTACAGGGCTTTATCGGCGCCTTTTCACTACCGCGGTATAACCAATCCATAAGGTGTTAATCGACACCCTGTGGAGGTCGGTCCGGTGATGAACAAGGCGATGAAGTCGAAGGCACTCGCGGTGACCGCGCTGGTCGCGACCACGTTCCTCGCCGGCTGCGGCTACGACTCGCCCACCGCCAAGCGGTCGTTCCGCCGCACCGAGCCGATGGCGGCCCCTGTCGCCGCGGCGCCCGGCACCGCCGACGCCGCGGCCGTCGCGCGCGCCGCCGCGATCCTGAAGGACGTCGAGGCCATGACCAAGACGGTCAACAACTGGAAGGCCACCGCCACCTCCGAGGTCGTCGGGCCCAACGGCGAGAAGAACTGGAACACCTCGGCGATCTGCTTCAAGCACCCCGCCACGATGGCCGCCACGGTCGTGAAGGCCAAGGACGGCAAGTCCGTGAACACCAAGCTGGTGTACCGCGGCGGCGACGACGTCTCGCTCAAGACGTACTTCTTCGGCTTCATCGCGATCAAGATCGACCTGCCGGTCGACGACAGCCGCCTGGTGGACGCCTACAAGCGCACGCTCAAGGACACGCAGACCAAGCAGCTCTTCGCCATGCTGCTGCACCCGCAGGCGCAGGCCGCCTGGATCGGCGAGGGCACGGCGGCCGGCGAGCAGGTGGACTTCCTCGACGTCCGCTCGCCGGGCAGCTGGAAGGGCATCACCCACGAGGTCGTCGGCATCTCGCGGCGGCTCGCGTCGCCGGTCATGCGCGACTGCTTCGATGCGAAGGACCGCCGCATCTTCCACCTCGAGCTCAAGGGCATGAAGGTGAACTTCACGCCGAAGGCGGGTGACTTCACCCTGGATTAGTTTCACCTGCCGCGTGGGACAAGGAGACAAGGAGACCACGAGGGAGGTTCGCGATGGTGGGACGTCAGACGCCGATCGGCATCCTCGCCACGCTGGTCGCGGCCACGGGCCTGCTGGCGTGTACCATCACGACGGAGGTCGCGCCGCCGGACACGTCGCGCAAGGTCCGCACGACCAAGAAGAGCCCCTCGCCGTCCGCGCAGCCTACCGAAGCCGGCAGCGAGCCGAGCGCGGCACCGACCGTCGCCCCGACCAAGATGCCGTTCCCCACGCTGCCGCCGGCCATGCCCACCCGCGCGCCGAGCGTCGCGCCGTCGGTGGCGCCCAGCGCGTTCTTCACGGCGGCGCCCACCACCTCGCCCGTGGCGACGACCTCGGCGACGCCGTTCTTTCAGGGCACCACGCCCCCGTCGGCGGCGCCATCGGCGGCGGCGTCCCCCTCGGCATCGCCGTTCGTGCAGAGCTCAGCACCCGCGCCGTCGGGCCAGACGCTCATTCTATCCGGCAACATCTACGACGAAGAAGGCGCGACCATCGATTTCGCCCTGATCACCGTCAAGTCGCTCGACGCCTCGGTGCCCTACACCGCCACCGCCACCTCGCAGGCGGGCTCCTGGGTCGTCAACAACGTGCCGGAAGGCGCGAACGTCGAGATCCTCGTATCCAAGGACGGCTGGACCACCCGCCGCCGCGTCGGCTCGTTCCAGCAGCAGGCCGTCGGCACGCGGAACGTCGTCAACTTCGGCGCCGCGGGCGGCTTCGCGGACAATGAAGATGACGATCCGACCGGCCAGGCCTACTTCATCGCGGACTACCCGGAAGTCGTCTCGACGAGCCCGGACGACGACGCGTTCGTGACCGACGCCAGCACGTTGATCTACTCGCTCACGTTCAGCGAGCCGCTGACGGCCGCCAGCCGCGACGCGGTCGAGGACAGCCTCCGAATCTGGCCGGCGAACTCCCTGGCGGCGGGCGGCGCCGCCGTTGCCAACCTCGACGACTTGAGCGACGACGCCTTCGGGCCCGACGGCGATGCGATTTCAGCCGCGCTGCCTGGCGACGGGCGCATCGCCGCCGACAACCTGCCCTACGTCATCGAGGAAGGCACGAGCTTCGGCGGCTCGACCAGAGCCAAGGCGACCGCGAGCTGGAATGCCGAAGGCACCCGGGTCACGCTCACCTTCAACGCCCCGCTGCTGACGGGCAGCGCGGACTCGGCGGACTACCAGGTCGGCTTCGCCTTCGGCGGCGAGGCCGTGGGAATCGAGGATGAAGATGGCAATCCGCTCGGCACCGGGACCGACGGCATGCTGGACAGCTACGCGGGGCTCGCGGCGGGCGAGTTGATCCGCAACGTCTTCAAGGAGCCGGACCTCGCCCTCGGCACGCCGGGCGCCGACCGGGTCGGCGATCGGAACTGGAGCACGACCCACGACACCGTCAGGACGTTCACCGTCGAGGAGGACGACATCACGCCGAAGCTGACCGCCGTGGACGTCACCGAAGAAGGCAGCGACGTACGCATCGAGCTCACGTTCAGCGAGCCGATGGCCGCGTTCGACGGGTCGTTGCTCGGCCATACGGGACCGGGCACCCGCGGCCCCGGCACGGACTTCATCGCGAACTACTCGTTCGCGCTCAGCGATGTAAGCGACGGCCTGAACGACCTGGACCTCGGGGGCGATGGCGTCGCCGTGGTCGTCACGGCTCAGGGCGCGACGGTCGGCGTCGGCGAGCGCGACCTCCGCGCGGCCACCGACCTGCTCGCCGCGGATCCGGGCCTCGCGGAGACCGAGTTCTCGTTCGACCCCGGCAGCGTGGTGGCGAGCTTCGAGGACTTCACGGCGCCCGGCCAGATCGCCGTCGAGGTCGATGAAGACAACCCCACCACCCTATTCCTCTGGATCAACGACCGCGCGAGCTACTTCAACAGCGTGGGGCAGATCAAGGCGCGCGCGGAAGACGTGGCAGACCCGGCAGGCAACGTGATCGGGGATTTGGCCGCTGACGCGAACGTCGTCGAAGCGGTGCTCTGATGCCTCAACGCTTCGCGCCGTCGTACAGGTACCGGATCGCCTTGGGCAACCGGCGCTGCCAGTTGCGCTCGTTGTGGGAGCCGCGCTTGTCGGGGCGCCACATGACCCCTTCGCCGGGTGCCAGCCCGCGTGCCTCGAGGATGCGCGCGAGGTGCTCGGCGTAATCCATCATGCCCGCGCCCTCGCGGCCGCCGGCGTCGATGTAGAAGCGCGCCTCGCGCCGTAGACGTGCCGTGCGGGCGTGGTCCAGCAGCGCGCCGCGGTGCACCCAGATCGACGGCGACATCGCGAGCACGCGGCCGAAGACGTCCGGGTGCCGGAAGCCGGCGTAAAGCGCCGCGAGCCCGCCCAGCGACGAGCCACCGATCAGCGTGTGCTCCGGCCCCGGCAGGATGCGCAGGTCTTCGGCGACGAAGCGGCGCAAGGGGCCCACCACCCAGTCGAGCAGGGCGTCGGCGTGCCCGCGGTGGCCGCGGCCGACGCCCCAGGGCGAGAGGTCTTCCATGCGGTGGTGGCCGCCATGGTCGATGCCCACCACGATCGGCACCGTCTTGCCTTTGGCGGCGCGCTCGTCCATCAGCTGGTGAACGTGCCAGCCGCCCGAGAAGCTGCCGACGTCGCCGAAGATGTTTTGCCCGTCGAACAGGTACGCGACGGGGTAAAGCTCGCGCGTCGCCCGGAAGTAGTCCGGCGGGAAGTAAATCGTGCACGCGCGGGTGCCGTGGATTCCGGGGATCTGGTAGGCGCGGGTGCGGTAGAGGGTGCCCGTGAGGCCCTCACCCGCCCACCCGCGCGGCTTGGCACGCTTGGTCATCTTCGATTCTACCAGGCGGCCGGCCGGTCGGCCCTCCGTAGCCAGGGGGTATACGACGCAGGTCCTTCCCCGCGCGAGGTTCCCCGTGAACGATGACCAACGGGAACCAGCAAAGCTGGATCCCCGCTCAGCCGGCATCGCAGGCCTTTTCGACAGGTGGGCGCGCGTCGTGTTCGGCGCGCGCTGGCTGGTGCTCGCCATGTCCCTGCTCGTGGTGTTGGTGGGCGGCTGGTTCGCGCTGGGCGCGAAGGACGTGCTGTACGGGACCACCGTGGAGCTGCCCGGCACGGCTTCGGCCCGCGTGGCAGCGGCGCTGCGGCGCGACTTCGCGAACCCGTACGCCGAGCTCGCGGTGGTCGCGGCCGAGGGCGGGACGCTCACGCTCGCGGACCCGCGCTACCGCGCCTGGCTCGAGGACGTGACCACGCGGCTGCGCGCGGCGCCCGACGTGCAGGCCGTCACGAGCTGGCTCGACCGCGAGGACGCGCGGCTGGGCAGCGCGGACGGCAGGCGCACGCTGATCCTGGTGGGCCTCTCGTCCGCCAACGTGCAAGAGGCCGAGAAGGCCACGCCGCGGCTGCGGGCGGCGATCGCCCCGGCCGGCGAGGCCATGCGCGCGGTCGACCCCGCCTTTCAATGGGCCACGACCGGTCGCGGCGCGCTGGCCGCCGATCTCGCCGCCTACGGCGCGCGCGACAGCGAGGAGGCCGAGGCCCGCGTCCTGCCCGTCATCCTGCTGATCCTGCTGCTGGCCTTCGGCGCGCTCGTCGCCGCCGGCCTGCCGCTCGGCATGGGCCTCGTCGCGACCACGGTCGCGCTCGGCGTGATCGCCGTGGTGGGGCGCTACACGCCGCTCTCGAACATGGTCCAGAACGTCGGCACGATGGTCGGCCTGGCGGTCGGCATCGACTACTCGCTGCTCATGATCAGCCGCTTCCGCGAGGCGCTGGCCCGCGGGCTCGCGACCCCCGACGCGCTTGCCGAGACGCTGCGCACGGCCGGCGTGGCGGTGGCGGCGAGCGGCCTCACGGTGATGATCGGCCTGGCCGGGCTGGCCTTCACGCCGTCGCTCGACACGCGGTCGATCGGGCTGGGGGGGGCGATCGTGGTCGCCGTGGGCGTGCTGATGGCGCTCACGCTGCTGCCCGCGGCGCTCGCCGTGCTCGGTCCGCGCATCGACTCGCCGCGTGCGCTCGCGCGCTGGCTGCGGCCGATCGACGCGGACGCGGCCTGGCGCCGCTGGGCGGCCTGGGTGATGCGGCGCCCGTTTTCGCTCGCGTTCGTGGGGATCGTGGCGCTCCTCGCCATGAGCGCGCCGCTGGCCTGGCTCAGCACGAAGTACGAGGGCAGCAAGCACCTCCCGGCGCACGAGCTGGAGTTCCACCGGGGCTTCGACATCCTCGAGGCGATGGGCAAGAAGAACGCCTCCACGCCGATCCAGATCCTGATCACCGCCACCGATGGCCCCATTTTGACGCCCGAGCGGCTCGAAGGGCTGCTGGCGCTCTCGGCGCGGCTGCACGCCGATCCGCGCGTGCTCGAGGTACTGGGCCCCGTCGACCTCGCGCCGGGGCTGACGCCCGCGAAGTACCGCAAGCTCTACAAGCACTGGGAGTCGCTCGTGGCGCTCTCGCCGAAGCGGTTCGAGCCGATCCTGAGCCGCGATCGCCGCGCCGTGACGTTCAGCGTGATCGCGCGCAACGACGTGCCCTTCGAAGGGATGCTGCGCCTCGCGCGCGACGTGGCGAGCTGGGCGCCGCCGGCGGGCCTGGCGATCGAGCTGGGCGGCCAGGCGGCCTTCTACAACGACCTGACCGACGCGGTCCGCCGGTCCTTCCCCGGCATGGTGGCCTTCGTGATCGTCGCCACCTTCCTGGTGCTCGCCTTCACCTATCGCTGCTGGCTGGTGCCGCTCAAGGCCACGATCCTCAACTTGCTGAGCGTCGGCGCCGGCTGCGGCGCGCTGGTGGTGATGTTCCAGTGGGGCATCGGCCGCGAGCTGATCGGCCTGGCCACGCCCACCGAAGGCGTGCCGCTGTCGCTGCTCGCGTTGGTCTTCTGCATCGTCTTCGGCCTCTCGATGGACTACGAGGTCTTCTTGATCAGCCGCATCAAGGAGATCTACGACGAGACGGGCGACAACGCGATCGCGACGGAGCGGGGGCTCGCCGCGACCGGCGGGATGATCACCTCGGCCGCGCTGATCATGGTGGCGGTCTTCGGCGGCTTCGCGTGGGCGCAGCTGGTGGTGGTGAAGATGCTCGGCGTGGGGCTGGGGGTCGCCGTGCTGGTCGACGCGACGCTCGTGCGCGTGCTGGTGGCGCCGGCGCTGATGCGCATCGCGGGGCGCTGGAACTGGCACCCGGGTGGGCGCCGGGCGACGGCGCTCGTGGCGGTGGTGCCAGCGGCGGAGCCATTGACCGACGCGAGCCCTACCGCGCCACGCTCAGCGCCAGCCCATACACCCCGTACTCCACCATGAACCCCAGCCCGTAGCCCGGGAAGGCCTGCTCCGCGCGCGCCGTCAGCGCCTTGTAGTGCTTGCCGGCCTCGGCCCCCGCCAGCGCGGCCTTCGCGTCCGGCAACGCGCTGACGTACGCCCGCACCAGCCGGTCCATGCCGTCCAGGTACGCCGCCTGCGCCCGCACGGCCGTCTCCACCGGCGCGGGCTCGCCGCGGCCGCCGTAGACCGTCGTACCGCGATAGGCCCGCAGCTCGCCCAGCGCGGCTTTCCAGCTGGCCAGGTCGGGCTTCGGCGCGCCGTTCACGATCGGGCCCTCGAGCCACGCGTGGGCCTGGTGGTGCACCAGATCGCCCACCACGAGCGCCTTCGCGCCGGGGATGTGGGCCACGGTCTGGGTCGCCGCCACGCCGGCATGCTTCAGCGTGCGGAGCTCGATCGCGTGGCCGCCCGCCAGCGGCAGGCGATACGCGTCGCGGAAGGTGACGTCGATGCGCGCCTGCGCGGGGTAGGTGGCCTCGGTGAACATCTTCGCGACGTTTACGAAGTAGTGCTTCTTGTAGGCGTGCACCGCCGGGATGGCCTTCGCCGTGGCTTCACTCGCGACCACCTTCGCGCCGATCGCGCGGAAGGCCTGGGCGCCGTTGAACTTGTCCGGGTTCGGGTGGGTGACCACCAGGTGGGTGATCGGCGAGGACGTGCGGGCGCGGATGGCGGCGATCGCCGCCTCGGCCAGCTGCGGCGTGAACTGGGCGTCGAAGACGACGACCTCGCGCCCGCTGTCCACCCACCAGGTGTGGGTCGCGAAGCCCTCGGCGCCGGAGGTGAAGCGCTCGAGGCGCGGGGCCGTGCGGGCCGCGGCGGCTTCGGCGAGGCCGGCGGCGCGGGCTGCGGGCAACGGGGCGAGGGTGCCACAGGCGGCGGTGGCGAGGGTGAGGGCGGCGAGGGTCAGGGCACGGAACATCGGGGTTTCCTTTCGGCGGGGTGCGGTTCGATTGAGATCAGTATCCGGCAATCCGCGACCCGTGGAAATCCGTGAATCCGCCCTTCTACTTTCGTAAATCCGACATGCGTATATTAACCATTACCTAACGCACCCTTACCCTCTCCGGGTGGGTTCGAGGGGGGCTCCCCTCCGCCGAGGGGAGCAAAAGGGTGCTGCTAGCGGGTCTTGGAGGCCTTTTTGGCGTCCTTCTTCTCGTCATCGCCGGCCAGCAGGCCCGCGATCAGCGCGCCGCCGACCACCCCGATCACCGTCGCGAGGACGTCCTCGTTCTCGGAGATGACCGTCGTATCGTCGTCGTCATCGTCCTTGCCGAGGCCCATCTTGAAGTCGAACAGATCGTCGTCGTCGTCATCGAAATCGACGTCGCGCGAACGCGACTTCTTGATGACCAGCGGCTCGAGCGCGACCTTGTCGCCCTTGACCGTCGGCGCGACGGGGATCTTGAGCTGGTTCGAGCCCGGCTTGAGCTCGACGGCGTCGTCCTCGTCCGCGCCCATCGCGCCGCGCGCGACCACGCGCTCGAGGCCGCCGGGCTCGTCGTAGATCAGCTCGATGTCCATGCGGTAGGGCGCGCCCGGATCGAGGTTGCTGAGCGGCGCCTTGGCCTTGAGCCCGCCCTTCACGCCCTCGAGCGGCTGCACGAGGTCCGGCGCGCCGTTGTCGAGGCGCGAGACCGTGAGGCGAGCGCGGTTCCAGGGCGTGCCGCCGCGGTAATCGTCGAGGTCGGTGCCCTTGGGCAGGGCCATCGCGAGCATCACCTTGTCGAGCGACGCCTTGCGCGGTCCGGACGAGGTGCCGGTCGGCACGATCACGCAGCCGGACGTGAAGAGGGCGGCTGCGAGCATGGCGGCGATGGTCCTGGCGAACATGATGGTGCTCCCTCCCTGCGTGCCTCTGTCCTGTCGGACGAGCCAGGGTTGCTAGCGGTTCCCTTGGATCGCGCTGAACGACTCGAGCACGTCGCCCGTCGGCACGTCGGCTTCGTTGTCGCTCGCCGGGGCGCCGTAATCGTCGGACTCCTCGTAGGCGTCGTCGTCCTCGTCGATCGCCGGCGGCTCCGCGAACGCCGCGGCCTCGGCCGGCTCGTCGGTCGAATCCTCTTCGAGGACCTCATCGAGGACCTCCTCGGGGTCCGGCTCCCCGTAGTCGAGCTCGTAACGCTCGCGCTTGCGGTCGTCGTAGTCGTAGACCGGCGCCGCCGCACCCTCGTCGCGCGGCAGCAGGTCCACGACGGCGGGCTGCACCGGGGCGTCGAAGTCGTCGTTCCGCCAGGTCGGCCGCCAGTCGCCGTCGTCGATGCGCGGCGGGCGCACCGGCGCGAGCGCGATCTGCTGGCCGATCATCGTGGGCTTGATGTTCAGGCGCGCGAGGTTGCCGCCCGAGATGAAGCTGATGCCGTCCTCGTCCTCGTCGCCCGCCCAGCCGCGGCCCACGATGCGCTCCGTGCCGTCCGGCACCGACTGGACCAGCTCGACGCGGATCCAGTAGCCGGGCCCGGGCGGCAGGGTCGGGAAGTGCCCGACCGAGCGCAGCCCCGTCCGCGTGCTCTCGAAGGTGTGCGTGATCTCGGCCATCGAGCCGTCATGCCGGCCGATCGTCAGCCTGGCGCGGTGCCAGGGCACGGAAACGTAGGGCATCGTCGTGTCCGTGATCGGCACGACCAGCGCGAGCTGGCTCAGCACCGCCGGCGGGTTCGGCCGGGGCATCGGCGGTGGCACGTTGACCACGCGCACGCACCCCGTGAGCGCGAAGAGCGCCAGGGCGAGGAACGATGCGCATTCGCGGGCTCGGAGCATGGCCGCCTCCAGGGTGTTAATTCACTGTTATTGTACCCGACGGGCAAGGGTCGCAACGAAACATGAGGGTTTTCTGCGGATGGGCGCGGGGCGTCCTGACGCGCTACGCTGACAATGTCCTGGGCGGACCACCCCGGTGGCGAGCGAACCGTCCAGGGCACCTTTCGAGTCGGAGCTCCGGCTCCAAGCAAGCGCCCCCCTCCATCAGCCGGAGGGGGGCGCTCGCTTGGCGCGCCGCGCCGGACCGCCGGGTATACGAAGCACGGAGGATGCCGCCCCATGTTCGCCAACGCCCGCTGGAACCCGCCGCTCGCCGTCGGCTTGTTGAACATGCACCTGCTCGCGCTCGCCGCGGTGGTCATGTTCCGCCCGCGGCCCGCGGACGTGCTCCTGGCCTTCCTCGGCTACCTCTGGTTCGGCTTCGCGAGCTCGCTCTACTACCACCGCTACCTGACGCACCGCGGCTTCAAGATGGTCCGCCCGCTGGAGTGGTTCTTCCTGGCCGGCGGCCTGACCGGCCTCTCCGGCGACCCGATCCGCTGGGCCTGCACGCACCGCTACCACCACGCCCACCCGGACGGGCACGACGACCTGCATTCCCCCAACGACGGCTGGTGGTACGCGCACTTCGGCTGGCTGGCGAAGCTCGACATGGCCTGGGTCGACCAGATCCGCCCGATGGCGACCGACCTCCGCAAGACCTGGTGGCTGCGCTGCTGGGAGAACCCGCTGCTCGCCCTCGTGCCGCATTTCCTTTATGCGGGCGCGCTGTTCGCCATCGGCGGCGGCGGCTGGGCGGGCCTGGGCACCGTGTTGTGGGGCCTGTACGTGCCGATCGTGCTGAGCTTCCACTTCGGCTGGATGATGATCGCCTCCTTCTGCCACCTGCCGCAGTTCGGCTACCGCAGCACCGAGACGCCGGCGCCGGACATGAGCCGCAACATCTGGTGGCTCGGCGCGTTCTCGTTCGGCGAGTCGTTCCACAACCACCACCACGCATACCCGCGCCGCGCGAAGCACGGGGTCACGTGGTGGGAGCCGGATCCGTCGAAGTACCTGCTATGGACGTTCGAGCGGCTGGGGTTGGCCTGGGACGTTTGTTGGGATCATGACCGCAAGCCGGCAGGCGCGCTGGAAGAGCCGTGGGACGTGGCGACGGTGGTGCCATCAGCGGACCCGGTGACGGCCGGCGGACCGGCAACACCCGCGGCGTAGGCGCCGAGCGTGGCGCGCCTGGACTCAGTTCCGAGAGGGCGACCCCGGTGAGCTTTCGCCGGTAATCTCGCGCTCCACGACTTCGCCACCAGGTTCCGTCGATTCCCGTGGGCTGGCGGAAAGCGGCAGCGTGAACCAGAACGTGGTGCCCCGTTGCGGCTCGCTCTCGACCCCGATCCGGCCTCCATGCGCCTCGACGAGGGCCTTGCTGATTGAGAGCCCCAGGCCGGTGCCGCCCACGTGGCGCACCCCGGCCTCGAGCTGGCTGAACCGCTGGAAGAGCTTGGGGACGTCGTCGGGGGGGATGCCGATGCCTGTGTCCGCCACCTCGCAGCGGAGGCCGCCCTCCTTGAAGGAGGCGCGCACGAGTACCCGACCGCCCCCCTCGGTGAACTTGATCGCGTTGCTCACGAGGTTGATCAGCACCTGCTCGATCCGCTGGGCATCGAACGTGAGGCGCAGCGGGAGTTCCGGAAGCTGGACCTCGAGCGCCAGGTTCGCCTCGTCCGCCTGGGGCTTGAGGCTCTCGATGACGGCGCGCACCTTCTCGCCGAAGTCGCCCTCGACGAGCTGCAGGCTGAACGTGCCGGCGTCCATGCGCGCGGCGTCCAGCAGGTCATCCACCAGGAAGCGCAGCCGCCGCGTGCCGCTCTGGATCTGCCGGACGTACTCCGCCTGCGAGGGCGCCAGCGCGCCGCCGATCTCGTCCTCGAGGAACTCCGAGTAGCCCATGATCGAGGTGAGAGGCGTGCGAAGCTCGTGGGAAATCGCGCTGATGAAGGCGCTCTTCAGGCGGTTGACCTCCTTGGCCGCCTCGGCGTCCGCCAGGGCGCGCTGTTCCCGGATGAGCAGCTGGGCGCGCTCTTCCTCGGCGCGCTTGCGCTCCGTGATGTCCCGTGAGACGCCGATCAGGCCGATGACCGCGCCGTCCTCGGCGCGATAGGGAAACTTGCTCGTGAGCATGGTGCGCGGGCCCTCCGGGCTTGCCACGGTCTCCTCGACCGTGCGAGGGATGCCCAGGGAGATGACCGCCCGGTCGTCCGCGTGGAACCGGTCGACCACCTCGGGCGGGAAAAACGCATCGTCGGTGCGGCCAAGCACCTCCCCGACGTCGAGGCCGAAGGCCTGGGCGCCGGCCGGGTTGAACAACACGTAGCGACCCTCCAGGTCCTTGATGAAGATGGCATCGGTCGTGGAGGTGACGATCGCCCGCAGCTTGGCGTCCGCGGCCCGGCGCTCGGCGAGCAGCGCATCGAAGGCGATCGCGAGCCGCCCGATTTCATCGCCCCGCCCCAGGTCCAGCCCTCGCTCGGCGCCCACCATGAGGGCCTCCACGTTCTCCTGCAAGTCCTTGAGCGGCTTGACGATCAGCTGGGCGAGCGCACCTGCGGCGATGGCCGAGAGCAACAGCCCCACGCTGACGAACAGCGCAAAGAAGTTGCTGCCCTGGGGCGGTCGCCCGCCGTGCCGCCAGATCTCCAGGGCCGAAAGGGCCACGAACGGCAGCACGCCGACCAGCACCAGGCCCAGCAGCAATTTGACCCGGATCGAGAGATCTTCGATCCGCTTGCGCCAAGCCCCGTGGCCAGTCACCGACGCCTCGCTCATGTCCAATAGCCCTGGACCAACAGGCCCGCTTCACGCCAGATGGGCGTCAAGACCTTGAGCATGGGCCACCCCAACACGATCGAGCCGAGGCTGTTGGCGAGCGCCCAGTTCCAGGTCAGGTACCAGAAATCGGTGCCGCTCCTCACCTCGCCGAACGCCGCGAGCGCCCCCACGCCGAGCAGGGCGCCGGCCAGGCTCGGCAGGACCGCGGCCCAGCAGACGTAGAAGAGGAAGCCCCGCCGCCCGGGGGCCTCCGGCGACACGCCGAAGTGGCGATAGGCCCAACAGGGCACCATGCCCTGCGCGCAATTGGCCGGAATGAAGCCCAGCACGTTCGAGACCGTGCCGCCGGTGAGCAGGTTGGTGAAGATCGGGAACGTGACCGCCGAAATCAGCCCGCCCCACGCGCCGAACCAGATGCCGCCTTCCACCTGGACCACGATGCCGGGCCAGAACTGGCTGATGCCCCGGCCGATAGGCAGCGAGAAGGTGCCGAGCGTGCCCAGGAGGATCCCTGCGCCGATCAGGACCAGCGTGATGATGATTGGCTTGCGCATTAAAAACGTGCCGACACGAAAACGTGATACATTGACCCAGGTCATACAACCATTGGGTGGGCCGCTGGCACAACATTAGCATGGTTGCCAGCCGCGACGACCTGCTCGGCCACCCATCGCGGGTCGTCAGAGCGCCTCGGTGGGGCCCTCGATGACGACGGCGATCGGCTCGTCGAGCGGCGGCGGCGGGACGGGCTTGCGGCCCTTGTAGGCCAGCCGGCCGCCCTCGGTGACGAGGTTCTTGCGGCGCGGCAGATCCGCGTCGACGCCGCCCACCACCGCGTCGACCGGCGGCAGGAAGAAGATGTCGTTGGGGATCGCGCGGCCCGGCGCGGTGATCGAGCCCGCGCCCGCGCGGACGCGGTGGCCGTAGCAAGAGCCGAGGTAGCGCTGGCGCGAGTCGACCGAGATGCCGGGGCCGACCTCGGCCATCACCGTGCGGGCGTCGAGGCGGGTGTCGCAGCAGATGCAGTGCATGATCGCGCAATCCGCGCCGAAGAGGCTGAACTGGTAGGGCCCCGAGATCAAGAAGGCGCGTGGATAGACGACGCACATGAGCACGTTGTTGTTGTTCGCGATCGAGGCGCCCTCACCCACCACGCAGGCCCGCACCGACGCGTGATCGTCGATCAGGGCGCCCCTGCCCACCACGCAGTTGCGCACCACCGCGTAGGCGCCGATCTCGACGTCGTCGCCGATCACCGAGAGCTCCACCACCGCGGTCGGGTGGATCCGGCAGTTCTTGCCGATCGTGTTGAGCTTGCCCATCATGCGGAAGAGGTTGCCGCGCCCGGCGATGCCCACGTAGAGGGCTTTCCACCAGGGTAGGTGCTTGGCGCGCTTGGTGATCGCGAAGAGCGCCTGCATGTTCGCCGCCCACAAGTTGGGCCACGACTCGATGTCGACCATCGCGCGGCGCGTGAGCAGCGTCTCGAGCCCCTTGCCCTCGGCGATGCCCATGTGGGCCGGCATGCGGACGTCGAAGGTCTCCTCGTCGAGGGTCAGGAGCAACGGCTCGGGCGCCGCGGCGCCAGGCTGATACCACCAGAGCGGGAGCGGCTTGCCGCCGACGTGGTCGTGCTCCAGGTGCCAGAGGACGCGCTCGGCGAAGGGGCCGGGCGCGGCGTAGCAGCGGGCGCTGCGCCCGCGCGCGCGCGCATCGGCCAGGAAGGCGCCCAGGGCCTCCGGCGTGAGCCAGAGGTTGTCGGCCAGGACGAGGTGCGGGCCGGCCTCGCGGATCGCGGCGCGGTCCTCGACCCGCACGGGCGTGAGGCCGTGGGCGCGCAGCACGGCGTCCTGAACGGCGGCGAGCGGCACGTCGAGCACCCGCCACTCGGCGGCATGGTCGTCGAGCGGGTACAGGCGGACGTGGGAGGGGAAGATGTAGGCGTTCACCCGCTTTACTTACCCGCTCGCTCAACCCAACCGGCAGCCCGCCAGGCAAGCGTTCTGGCCGCCGAAGGCGAAGCTGTCGCTCAGGAACGCGTCGAAGGCCCACGCGCGGGCCACGTGCGGCACGTAGTCGAGGTCGCAATCCGGATCCGGCGTGTGCAGGTTGATCGTCGGCGGCACGAAGCCGCCGTTCATCGCGAGGAAGCACGCCACCAGCTCCACCGCCCCGGCGCCGGCCACCAGGTGGCCGATCTGGCTCTTGGTCGAGCTAACCGGGATGCGCCTCGCGTGCTCGCCGAGCACGGCCTTGAGCGCGCGCGTCTCCGTGAGGTCGTTGAGCGGCGTGCTCGTGCCGTGGGCGTTCACGTAGCCCACGCGCGTGGGCGCCCAGCCGGCGTCGGCCAGCGCGCCGGCGATCGCGAGCGACGCGCCGCGCCCCGACGGCTCGGGCGCCGTGGGCTTGTAGGCGTCGCAGCTCGCTCCGTAGCCGGCCAGCTCGCCGTGGATGCGCGCGCCGCGGGCGAGCGCGTGCTCGAGGTCTTCGAGCACCAGCATGCCGGCGCCTTCGCCGGGCACGAAGCCGTCGCGCGTGACGTCGAAGGGGCGGCTCGCGGCGTGCGGCTCGTCGTGGCGGCTCGAGAGCGCGCCGAGGATGCTGAAGCCCATCACGCCGACCGGGCTCGCGATCGCGTCGTGGCCGCCCACCAGCGCGACCTTCACGCGGCCTGAGCGCACGAGGCGCAGGCCCTCGCCGATCGCCATCGCGCCCGCCGCGCAGGCGCCGATGTTCACGAGCCGCGGCCCGCGGAAGCCGAGGCGCGCGGCGACCCAGGCCGCGCCGAGGTCGAAGGGGGCCTGGGTCGAGGTGCCCACGGCGGAGCCGCGCAGGCAGTCCGGGTCCTCGCCCGGGCCGAAGCTGAGCGCGCGCTCGAAGGCGGTGGTGGCGTCGAAGAGGGCCGGGCCGGCGTCGGCGATCGCCTCCAGGGCCGCGGCCGCGGCGAAGCGCGCCTTGCGGTCCCCGGCCAGCCGCGCGCGGTCTGCGGGCGCCAGGCCGGTCAGCACCGCCTCCACGGCGGCGTCGTCCACCTCGCCGGCGAGGCGGTTCGGGAACGTGTCCGAGGCCCAATGGCGCACGAGCCGCGTGCCCGAGCGGCCAGCACGCAGGCCGGCCTCGAAGGCGGCCTGGCCGACGCCGATCGGCGCGACCACGCCCATCCCGGTCACCACCACGCGCCGCTTCATGAGGCTTCCCCGAGCGCCAGGCCGCGGGGCGGGTCGCCCTCGACGCAGCCGCGCGCGAGCAGCAGCAGGTGATCCCGGGTCCAGGCGAAATCGCGGGCCTGTTCGGCCGATTCGGCCGCGAAGAAGGCGAAGGTGAGGCGGCCGTCGCACACCGGGCGTTCGCCAGCCCGGGCGCGCACCTCCACGCGGGCGCCCTCGGCGCCGCGGGCGACCACGCGGGCCTCGAGGGCGAGGCGATCGCCCGGCCGCGGCTCGGCCTGGAAGGCCATCCGGTCCACGCCGATCATCAGGCTCAAGACGCGGCGCCCCTCGCGCGCCTCGGTGTCGCCGAGCAGGTAGCTCGCGAGCTGGGCCAGCGACTCGATCAGGATCGTGCGGCCGGTCCAGCCGGTGGCCACGTCGGGCGCCGCACCATCCGTCCGCGTGACGGCCTTGATCCCCGTGGCGCGCTCGCCGGGGTACCAGGCATCGATGCGGTCGAGGAGGTGGAAACGCACGGAAGCAGACTCCGGAGGGGGCATTCGAGTCTATCACACGGCCGCCCTTGCCGGGGCCGGATCAGCGCGCTATTCTGGCCGCATGAACTTTCGCCAACGCCTGACCCATGCCGTCGCCCTCGTGGGTGCGGCCTCCATGCTCTCCGGATGCTGGCTGTTCAGCCAGTACGAGGATATGAAGCAGGCCGACCTGCACTTCCGCAACGAGGGCGTGCGGGTGAACCTTCGCACGGTCGCGCTCGCGCTACAGATGTACGCGCGCGACCACCGCGGGCAGTACCCATTGAAGAACAGCTGGCTCGGCGAGCTCACGCGCTCCTACTACCTGCCCAACAGCCGGCTGCCGCCCAACCCGTGGTCGATCATGGACGAGCACACCCAGGCCAACACGGTGCCGCTCGGGCCCTTGCCTGCGATGACGGCCGACGGGCCCTTCGATCCGTCGCCGGCGGGCACGGTGCTCGGCAAGGGCGCCCGGCCGAGCTCGCCGCTCTACACGACCACGACCTACGGCGCGATCCTCTACGACGTCGCGCCGGCGCGACGGATGTGCGTGATTTACGGCGTGGGGCAACTCGGCGACGACGCCATCGTGGTGGCCAACGAGATGCGCGGCCGGCCGTTCGAGGCCACGCCAGCGCCGACGCCTGCGCCAACCGCCACGCCGGCGCCGCCGGCGAGGCCCTCCCAGGCCCCCGCCCGCCAGCCGTGAGCGGCGCGGATCGGCCCGGGCAGGCCGCCGTCGTCGGCACGCCCGAGGTGCTCGCGCGGGCCGAGGCGGCGCTCACCGAAGCCGAGCGCGAACACTTCGCGCGCTACACCTTCCCCAAGCGCCGCCACGACTGGCTGCTCGGCCGCTGGGCCGCCAAGCTCGCGGCCGCGGACGCGGCCGGCTGCGCGCCCGAGGCCGTGGCCGTCGCGAGCGGCGAGAAGGGCCGGCCGCTGCTCGCCGCGCCGGAGGGGCGGCTCGCGGGCTGGGACCTCACGCTGACCCACGGGCACGGGCGCGCGGCGGCGATCGTCGCCCCTGGCCCGGCCGGCGTGGATCTCGAGGCGATGCGCGACGTGCCGCCGGGCGGCTGGCGCTTCTTCCTCGCCGAAGACGAGCGGGCCTGGCTCGCGAGCCAGCCGCTCGGGCCGCATGGCGCGATCGTGTTCTGGGCCGTGAAGGAAGCCGCGTACAAGGCGCTGCACGGCGAGGTGGACGCCATGCCGAACCTGCGCGTGACGGTGGACGCCGCGGCCGGGCGGGCGCGGGTCGCGCATGGCGGCGGCGTCGTCGACGCGCGCTGGTGCGTGAAGGACGGCTTCTGCGTGGCGATCGCCGCGCCCGCTCCCGCTCCGGCCTGGCTCGCGCGCATCGACCCACGCGGCCTGGTGTTATAGTGAAATCGGCCCGGCTCCCCCTCGACGACGAGCGGAGGTTTGCGCGATGTTCGGCTTCCTACCTTTCGGCCTGGTCTTCGTGCCCGTGGGGCTGGCCGCCTGCGGCCTGGTGCTGGGCGGCCCCTGGACCTGGGGCACGGTGGCCTTCGTCTTCGGCCTGATCCCGCTGCTCGACCTCGTGGCCGGGCGCAACGAGCGCAACCCCGGGCCGCCCGAGCACGAGACCCGGCTCGCGTACGCGGGCTTCCGCGCGATGACCTGGCTGGTCGTCCCCGCCTTGATCCTGCTCACGATCGCCGCCGCCTGGACCATCACGCACCGCCCGCTCGCGTGGTGGGAGCTCGCGGGCATCGTGTTGTCGACCGGCGTGGCCGCAGGCGGGCTCGGCATCAACACGGCCCACGAGCTGATCCACAAGGCGGGCCGCTTCGAGCGGGCGCTCGGCCAGGCGCTGCTGCTCAACGCCTGCTACATGCACTTCTACATCGAGCACCTGATCGGCCACCACAGCCGCGTGGCGACCCCCGACGACCCGGCCAGCGCGCGACTCGGCGAGTCCTTCTACGCCTTCTATCCGCGCACGGTGGTGGGCAGCTTCCGCAGCGCCTGGGCGATCGAGGCCACACGGCTCGGCCGCGCGGGCCAGGCGGTGTGGGGCCCGCGGAACCGGATGCTCTGGTACGTCGCGCTGCCGCTCGGGGCGGCGACCGCGCTCGGCCTGGCCTGGGGACCGGCAGCGGGCCTGTTCTTCCTGGCCCAGGGCTTCGTGGCGTTCTCGCTGCTCGAGCTCGTGAACTACCTCGAGCACTACGGCCTCGCGCGTGAGCCGCTCACAGGCGGGCGCTACGAGCGCGTGAACGAGCACCACTCATGGTCCTGCGCGAACCGGCTGACCAACTGGTTCCTCTTCCAGCTGCAGCGGCATTCGGACCACCACATGCATGCGATGCGGCGCTACGAGGCGCTGCACCACCTGCCTGCCGCGCCGGAGCTGCCGACCGGCTACGCCGGGATGATCTGGCTGGCGCTCGTGCCGCCGCTCTGGCGGCGCGTGATGGACCCGCGCGTCGCGGCCGCGCGCCGGGCGGTGGCCCCGGAGTGACCCTGAGTGCCGGTCAATCGGGCACCTGGATCGTGCGCGAATCCAGGGGCTCGGCGACGCCCTTCGCGAAGGCGCGGACGAGGTACTCGCCGGGCGCCAGCCGGTCGTACTCCAGCATCGCCTTGAAGTTCGAATCCGGGTCGACCGAGTCGATCTGCAGCTTGTCGGCCTTGTAGCGCGCCGACGCGACGATGTAGATCACGCTGTAGCCCCCGTCCGGCGCCCCGATAAGCGTGAACTTCAGGTGCGGCGGCTCGTAATCGATTTTCAGCTTGTCGGCGCCGTTCTCGCTCGGCCCCACCTCCGGCGCGGCGCGCATCGGCGGCGGCGTCGGCACACCCTCGGGCCAGAAAGACTGCACAGCGGCCGGCGCGTTCGCCCCCGCCGCGGGGGTGACCGGTTTGGTAGCGCCGCCTGCGGCGCAGGCGCCGAGCGGCAGGGCGCATACGAGCGCGGCGAGTAAGGCGAGTGCGGCGAGACGAGTTACGGGCGACATGCTTGCCCTATACCCGATCGCGACGGCCCCTCAGCCACCGTAGAGCGCGGCCACCCACTCGCCGTAGCCGTTGTACTTCTTCGACTCGACTTCCTGCCAGGAGAACGAAGGCCCGGCCCCGATCAGGCGCTCGCGCTTCTGAGACCAGCGCGGGTGCTGCACGTCGGGCTCGACGTTCGCCATGAAGCCATACTCGGCGGGCGCGATGGTGTTCCAGTAGGTCTTCGGCTGGCTGTCGACGAATTCGATCTTCACGATCGATTTGGCGCCCTTGAAGCCGTACTTCCACGGCACCACCATCCGCACCGGCGCGCCGTGTTGCTTCGGCAGGTCGTGGCCGTAGACGCCCACGGCGAAGAACGCCAGGTCGTTGGCCATCTCCTGGATCGTGAGGCCCTCGGTGTACGGCCAGGGCAGGCCCTTGAGCGCGAAGGTGGGGCCCTTCGTGACGTTCGGGTCGTAGTACGACGTGAAGCGCACATGGGTGGCCGCCGCCGTCGGCTCCACCGCGTCCATCAGCGCCTTCATCGGGAAGCCCAGCCACGGCACGGTCATGGCCCAGGCCTCGACGCAGCGGTGGCGGTAGACGCGCTCCTCGAGCGGGAAGCTCGCGCGCAGCTCATCGGCCGTGTAGGTGCGCGGCTTCGCGACCAGGCCGCCGACTTCCACCTTCCAGCCCTCGAGCGGCAGCGCCTGGGCGGCCTGGGAGACTTCCTTGGTGCCGCCGAACTCGTAGAAGTTGTTGTAGATCGCGGCGAGCTTCTCGTCCGTCAGCGGGCGCCCGGCGTCGAGGAAGCGCGCGTCCTTCTTGAGCGGCTGGGCCGGCACGATCGGCGCATAGGTCTCGGGCGGCGGCACCGAGTTCGGGTCGCGACAGCCCGCGAGCGGCCCGAGGGCGGTTGCGAGGCCGGCGGCGGCGCCGACCTCGGCCAACCCGCGCAGGAACCCGCGGCGATCGAGGAAGATCGCCTCGGGGGTGATGAGGGCGTTCTCCTGTTGCCAGGGTCTGGGCACCTTGATCAGCATGCGCGCCTCCAGCCGGCGGGGATGAAACGGCGATGGCTAGGAGGCCTGCTTGGCCTCGATCGCCTTCTTCAGCTCGGCCATGAAGTCCTTGATTTCCTGCTTCTCGGTGGCGCTCGAGACCTTCGAGTCGATCGCGTCCTGCCACACCTTCGTGAGCGCCGCGCGGGTCGTCGCGTCGTCGCTCGCCTCGAGGTCGGCGGGCTTCACCGTCACGCCGGCGTCGTTGCAGATGTCCCAGACGCGCTGGAGCTTCTTGCCGGTGAGCGCGGCGGCCTGGCCGCTCGTGCCGAGGATGTCGCGCACGCGCGCCTCGACCATCGTGTTGATCGGGTCGGCCATCAGGCTGCCGTCCACCTTGCCGGTGGGCACCACCACCGCCAGGCGGTAGACCTTGTCGCCGACCTGGAAGGCCGCGAGCGCGGTCAAAGGCTTGCCGTCCGGCACGGCCTTCACCTTGACGTGCCCGGAGGCGTCGACTGCCACGGGGTTGCCGACGGGCTTGCCGTCGAGCGAAACGAGCTGCACGCCGGCGCCCGTGACCGCCGGGAAGCGTGGCCCGGTCGCCATCACGCGGAACGCGGGCGCGAGCTGATAGTTCCCGGCGCCGGCCGCGACGAGGTTGCCCGCGCCGGCCGCCACCAGGTTGCCGGCGCCGGCCGCGACGAGGTTTCCGCCGCCGGCCGCGACGATCTGGCCGCCCTTGAAGAGCGCGACCCCGCCGGTGCCGATGATCGCCGTGCCCGCCTCGCCCGTGGCGAGGTCGCCGGGGCCGGTCACCGCGATCGCGATCTCACGCGTCTTGGCCGTGCCGGCCTTGCCCTTGGTCGCGGCCTTCTTCGCCGCGGCGGCGACGTCCTGGGCCGACGGGAAGGCCGTGCAGCCTGTGAGCGCGAGCGCCAGGGCGGCGGCGGCGGTGACGAAAGTTCGAACCGGATTTGGCATGTGATCCTCCCCGCGAGCGACGGCGGGTTCTATCCCATATACCCACGGCAAGCATACGATCGCTGGACGACGACTGGATGGCCAAGTCCCGGCACGCGAAAAAATGGTTAAGGGCTGGTTAACATATAATCAGAGATGAAAGATTGGCCGGTGTTTGGGCGACAAGACCCCTGTGATGAGGTCTCCCCAATGACGCAGCTGATCAACGCCTTCCAGCCCGGAGTACCCGTCGTCCGGGCCCGCGCCACGACGCCGGTGCCGACGCCGACGCCGCCCACCCCGCAGCCCGGGCGGGCGGATTTCGAGCGCATGTTGCGCCAGGCGATCCTGATGGGCAGCCAGGGGGGTGACGCCCGCGACGTGGCGATCCCCATGTTCTGGAAAGCGCTGCGCGCGGGCACCACGCTGGAGGATTCCATGCGCGTGACCGACGCCGTGATGGCGCAGGGTTTCGCCTTCAAGGACCTCAAGATCGCGGCGATGAGCCAGGCGCTGGTCCGCATCGGCAGCCGCGAAGACGCGATGGCCGTCGCCGAGGCGCTGAACGCCAAGGGCCAGTTCGCGGACGACTGGACGGTGGGTGCGCTGCGCAAGGCGCTCGAAATGAGCAAGACCTCCGAGGCGTGCCTCGAAGTCGCCGCGTTCGCCAAGGACCACGGGCGCTTCAGGCGCTACCGCGACGTCCGCAACGAGGCGCTCGCGAAGGCGGAGCGGCTGCAGAAATAGGCGGCGCCCCTACTCGTGGCGTAGCGCCACGATCGGGTCCAGCTGGGCCGCGCGGCGCGCGGGCCAGTAGCCGAAGAACACGCCCACCGCCGCCGAGACGCCGAAGGACACCAGGATCGACGCCGGCGTGATGACGGTCGTCCAGCCCACCGCGACGGTGATCAGCGCGCCCAGCGCGACGCCCAGCACGATGCCGAAGATGCCGCCCACCACGGCGATCGCCGCCGCCTCGAGCAGGAACTGATCGAGGATGTCGCGCTGCCTGGCGCCCAGCGCGAGGCGCAGGCCGATCTCCTTGGTCCGCTCGGTGACCGTCGCGAGCATGATGTTCATGATCCCGATGCCGCCCACCAGCAGCGACAGCCCGGCGATGCCGCCCATCACGAGGTTGAACAGGCGCTGGGTGGCCTGGCTCTGGGCCAAAAGCTCGTCGGGCACGATCACCTCGGTGTCGTCCACGCCGTGGTGGCGCCTGAGCATGATCTTGCGGATCGCGCGCCGGCCCTCGGCGAGGTGCTCGGCGCTCGCGAGCCTGAGCACGATCTCGTCGACGACGTGGTAGTCCACCGCGTTGGTCTCGGATTGCTCCTTGTCCGTGATCGTGAAGCGCGCGGCCGCGGCGAGCGGCACGTAGACGTCGGCGTCGACGTCGCGGCTCTTGATCTTGATCTTCTCCTTGGTGGCGGCCTTCGCCGCCATCACGCCGACCACCGTGAAGCGCTGCCCGCCGATCGTGACGTGGGCGCCCAGCGGTGACTCGGCGATGAACAACGCGCGCGCCACGCCGCTGCCCAGCACGCACACGCGCCGCCCGCCGCGCTCGTCCTCCTCGACCAGGAAGCGGCCGGCGCCCAGCGTGCCGCTCGCGACGCTCAGGTAGGCGGGCGTGGTGCCGACGATCGCCGCATGGGGCTTGATGCCGTCGCGCTCGATTTCCTTGTCGAGCAGGTTCTGGGGCGCCACCGCCTCGACGTAAGGCAGCACCTCGTCGATGTAGGCCGCGTCCTCGGCCGACAGGCCGACGGACTGCGCGCGCCTGGCCGCCTGCAGCTTCTCCTGGTCGAGCTTGGTGGCCCGCAGGATCACGTTGTGGAGGCCGAAGGCGCGGATCTGCTCGACGGCCTCCTGCTCCGCGCCCTTGCCGATCGCGAGCATCGCGATGACGGCCGCGACGCCGAAGATGACGCCGAGCATCGTGAGGAACGAGCGCAGCTTGTGCGTCCACAGCGCCGTGACGGCGAGCCGGCCGACCTCGGCCCAGATCGTCCAGCGCCCCTCGGGCGCCTCGAGGTCCGTCATCGCCCGTCCTCCCCGTTCGCGTCCACGCGCACCTCATCGCCCGCCGCGAGCCCCGTGGCCACGCGCGTGCGCTCGGCGGTGTGCTCGGCGACCTCGATCGCACGCACCTCCCAGGACCGGCCCGGCCGGCGCGCCCGCACGCTCGGCCTGCCGTCGGCCTGGAAAATCGCGCCGTTGGGCACGCTGAGCGCGTCCGGGATGGTCTTCACCACCAGGCCGACGTCGACCGTCATGCCCGGCCGGAAGGCGGCCGAGCGCTCGTCCGTCTCGATCATCGCTTCGAAGACCTTGGGCGCGCCCTCGGCGTTGATCAGGCCCGGCTTCTCGAACGCGAGCACGCCGAGCCCGGTGAGCTTGCCCGGGAAGGTCTTGTTGAGGCTCGCGACCGTGATGCGTGCCGGCATGCCGAGCTTGACCCGCCCGAAATCGGCTTCCTTGACCTGGCTTTTCACGTAGATCGAGCTGACGTCGGCGATCTCCATGAACGCGGCGCTCTCGCGCGCCTCATCGCCCACCTGGAGCTTCTTGCGGCCGCTGTTGGTCCAGATCGCCTGCAGCACGACCACGCCGGCCGCCGGCGCCTTGAGCGTGGCCTCGGCCAGGCGGTGCTTTTGCTCGTCGACCCGGCTCGCGAGGAAGCGCACGCGCGCGAGGTCGACGGCGCGCTGCAGGCCGGCCGTGCGCGCGAGGTGGGCCAGCTTGCGCGTGGCGAGCGCGAACTTGTTCTCGGCCTTGCGCACGTCGAGGCGCTGGGCGTCGATCGCGTAATCCGCGTAGCCCGCCCGCGCGATGCGCAGCGCGGTCGTCGCGACCGCGTCGACCTTGCGCGCGGCGGCGAGATCGACCTTGGCCTGCTTGAGGTCGAGCGGGCGGATCACGCCCTTGGCGACCAGCTCCTCCTGGGCCTTGAACAGCCCCTCCGCGTGCGCGCGCGCCGAGGCCGCCGCGTCGGCGCGCAGCTCGAGGTCCTTGAGTTCGGCCTTCGGCGTGCCGGCCACGAGCTGGCGCAGCAGGAGCCTTTGCAGCGCCAGGTCGTCGCGGGCGGCCGCGACCTCCGTGCGCTGCTTCTCGCGATCGCGCTTGGCGGTCGCGGCGCGCACCTCGAGGTCCTTCTGGACCGTGTCGAGCTCGAGCTGGTCCTCCTGCAGGCGCTCCTCGATGTCCTGGGTGGCGAGCCGGGCGACCACGGCACCACGCTTCACCTCCTGGCCTTCGGTCGCGAGCTCTTCGACCTTGCCGCTGAACGTGGAGGCGATCATGTGGCGCTTCTTGGGGACGAGATCGCCCTGGCCGGTGATCGTGACCTCGAAGGGCGCCGGCTTGAGCACCTCGACCCCGGTGCTGCGCGGGTCCGGGCGCGTCAGGACGATGAGGGCGGTGCTGAGGGCGGCGAGTGCGGCGATCGCCCAACCGAGCGCCTTCGCCGAGGGCCTGGGCAGCGGCGGCAGGGCGATCATGGCTGGCCTCCCGGCCGCCGGAGGGCGATCCGCTCGCCGGGCGCGAGCCCGCTCTTCACGAGGGTCTCGCGCTCGTTCGCGCCGCCGGTGACGATCGGGCGCTCGGTGGCCCGGCCCCCCGCGACGACCCACACGCGCGGGCCTGTGGCGCCTGCGGCGATCGCCTCGGTCGGCACGGCCAGGGCGCCGGGCACCTCCGCGAGCACGAACTCCAAGTTGGCGCTCATGCCGGGGCGCAGGCGCGCGTCGGGCTTCGCCAGCGCGACCACCACCTCGATCGCCTGCACGCGGTTGAGGTCGCCGTCCAGCTTGGCGGCGGCCACCGGCGCGATCTTGCGGACCTCGCCGGCCAGCATGAGGCCCGGATAGGCGTCGAACAAGCAACGCACCGCCATCTTCGGCGTGAGCCTCGCGGCGGCGGCCTCCTGGACCTCCGCGCGCACCACCTGGCGGCCGGCGTCGGCGATCTTCACCAGCGCCGAGCCCTCCTCGATGGTGTCGCCGGCCTTGAGCTTCTCGACGCCCGCGCCGGTCCAGATCTCCTGGTAGATGACGATGCCCGGGCCGGGCGCGCGCAGCGTGCCGAGGCGCACCTGCGCGGCCCGGTAGGCCTCGCGCTCGGCCGCGCGATCGACGTCCGACTGGGCCGATTCCTTCTCGAGCGCCGCCTCGACCCGCTCGGCACGCAGCCGCTTGCGCGCGGCCTCGCGCGCGGAGGCGGCCTGCTCGACCTTGAGCCGCTCGAGCGCGATCTCCTCGCGGCGCGGGCCGGCCTCGAGCGCCGCGAGCTTCGCGCGCACGGCCTTCATCTCGGCGTCGAGCTGGCCGCGACGCGCCCGCATCCGGCGCACCTCCTGGTCCGACACGTAGCCCTTCTGGCGCAAGGCCTCGGCCTCGGGCAACGTGGCCTCCAGGATCTCGCGCTCGGCCTGCAGGGTGCCGACGCTTTCCGCCGCGTCGACGATCTGCGTGCCCGAGCGGCCCTCGACCAGCAGGGCGAGCTTGAGCTTGGCGATCTTGAGCTCGAGCTCGGCGTTCTTCGCCTCGCTCTCCCGCTCTACCACCTCGAAGTCGCTCTTCGCGCGCGTCAGCGGCAACTGGGCGCGCATCTGGGCGAGGCGCAGGCGCGTCTTCTCCCAGTCATCGCGCTGGGTCTCGACGCCGAGCTGGCCGACGATGGCGCCGGCCTTCACCACGGTGCCTTCGGGGATCAGGGTGTTGACCTTGGCGTTGAACGCCGAAGAGACCGGTAGCTCGATCTCGGAGCCGACCTCGCCGCGCTCGGCGAGGACCTCGCGGAACGGGGCGGCCTTCACCTCGAGGGTGGGGCCGTCGTAGGCGGGCGCGCAGGCGGACACCGCGAGGGCCAGCGCGCAGGCGAGCAACCTGGTCATCGGCTCGCCTCCGGCGCCGGGGTCTCCTCGGCGACCGACGGGTCCAGCAGGTACACCTTCGCCCCCGCCGGCAGCGGCGCCTTCAACGACACCCAGTCCCGCCCGAAGGCGTCCGGCGTCACGGCGATCTTCTCGGGCCCCTTCGCGCCGGCTAGCCACACCCAGCGCGTCGCGCCCTCACCGAACAGGGCCTCGGCCGGCACCGCCGTCGCGTTCTCGCGGCGCTCGCTCACGATCCGCACCTTCACGCGCATGTTCGGCTTGAGCTCGGGCGTAGGCCCGTCGGGCGTCACGGTCACGTCGAAGCGCTTCACGCCGTCGCCGTTCGAGGAGCGGCCGGGCCGGCTGTCCTCCTCCTTCGCGAGCTTGCTCACGTGCGTGACCTTGCCGCGGATCACCTTGCCCGGCCAGCCGTCGGCCGTGACTTCAGCCCGCGCGCCGACGCGCACGCGCGCCACCTCGGCCTCCGGCACGGCGCCCTCCAGCTTCACGGTGTCGAGCCGCGCGACTTCGAGGAAGGTCAGGCCATTCCAGACGCCCATGCCCACGTAGGCCTTGCGCCAGTTCCAGATGAGCGGGTAGAGCAGCATGCCGCCCGCGGGCGCGATCAGGCTGGTGGAGTCGGCCTTGCGGCGGAGCTTCTTCACGGCGCGCTCGAGGCCGCGCACCTCCACCTGGCGCTTGCCTTGCTCGAGCTTCAACAAATCGCGCTTCGCCGGCGCCTCGATCTTCACGCCGGCCAGCGCGGCCTGCGCCATCCCGGAGCGGAGGCGGGCCTTCTCCACGTCTTCGGCGCGCGCGCCGGGCTCGAGCTGGGCGAGCGCCAGGCGCGCACGCCGGCGGTCGAGCTCGGCGAGCCGGCGATCGAGCTCGGCCTTCTCGAGCTCGGCGCGTGCCACGACGCCTTTGGCGTGCAGGTCGCGCAGCACGTCCGCGGTGCTGCCGTCGATCGCGAGGTCGGCCACCACCAGATCGCGTTTCGCCGCGGCCTGCTGATCCGCGGTGCCGCCCCGCAGCGCCGCGCGCAGGTTGACCTCCTCGCTGCGGTAGGCGCGCTCCTTGGCGAGCAGCTCTTCTTCGATTTCCTGGCGCTTGACCGGCGCCGCGGCTTTCTCGCGCGCCAGGTCGCGCTTCTTGTCGGCGAGCTGGTCGAGCTTGTTGTTCAGATCCTCGACCACGCGCCGCTGGCTGATGCGCGCCACCACGTCGCCCTTCCTCACTTGCTTGCCCTCGACCGCGAGCCACTCGAGGTTGCCGCCCCAGATGCCGGGCGGCAGGGCGATCGGGTGGGCTTCCTGCGCCTTCACGACGGCGGTGGTGACGACGTCCACCTCGAACACGCCCTGCCGCGCGGGCACGGGCGTGAGCACAGGCTCGCCGCCGGCGGCGCAGGCCGTGAGGCCGAGGATGAGCGCGAGTGCGCCGCCTGTGAGGCGGAGCAAGTCAGCGGCCCGCCGTCTCGAAGCCGCGAACGGCGAGCAGCGTTCCCTGGGCCAGCTCGAGCCGCGTCAGCGCCTGCATGTATTCGACGAGGGCGCGCACCTCGCCGAGGCTGGCTTCCTGGAAATCGTCCTGGAACTGCAGCACCTGGAAGTTGGTCGAGAGGCCGGCCTTCAGCTTGGCCTGCTCCGCGTCGAGCTTGGCGTCGGCGAGCCGCTTGGCGAGCGCCGTCGCCTCGACGCGCTTCGCGCCGATCGCCACGTTGCGCACCGCCTCGCGCACCTCCACGAACGCCCGCTGGCGCGCCGCCTGGATGTCGAGGTCGGCCTGATCGACGCGCAGCCGGCTTTTGGCGTACTCGTCGCGTTGCACGTTCGGGCCGAGCGGCCATTCCATGGAGACGCCCGCCCGCACGTCGTAATTGCGCAGCTGGGACATGTCCCCGACGGCGCGCTCGAACTGCCCGGCCAGGTTGGTCGTGCCGGCCGAGCCCATCAAATCGAGCTTCGGCCAGAGGCGGTTGCCGGCCTGGTCCAGCTGGGTGCGGCGCTGGGCCGCCTCGAGGTCGGCCTGGGCGAGGTCCGGCCGTTGGGTGCCAGCGAGCTGCCAGGCTTCGTCGAAGGTCACGCCGCGCGGCGCGAAGCCGGGCCGATCCGCGGGCACGATCGGGGCCTGCCAGGCGGCGTCCGTGAAGCGCGGCACGATCAGGCGGCGCAGCCCATCCTCCGCGCGGGCCAGCTCGCGCTGGGCGGAAAGGTAGCCGCCCTCGCGCACGGCCAGGCTGGCCTCGGCCTGCAGCACGTCGAGCTTGGCCATCAAGCCGGCCTTGGCCTTGGCCCGGTTGGCCTCGAGCAGCGTCCGCACCAGCCCGAGCGCCTGTTCGCGCACGCCGATCTCCTGGCGGGCAGCGACCAGGTCCCAATACGCCACCTCGACGTCGGCCACGAGCTTCATGAGCTGGGCGCGCGCGCGCGACCGGGCCTGGTCCGCGCCGATCCGCGCGATCTCCACCTGGCGCCCCCCGGTCCACCACTCGCGCAGCAGCGGCTGGCGGAAGTCGAGCGTCAGGCCCGGCGTGTAGGCGGGGTTCACGTCGACGCGCGTCGAATTCGTGTCGAAGACGTTCGTGCCGACGCTCAGGCCGACGTCGCCGCCGGTCACGAGGTCCTGCTTGAGCGCCATCCGGTAGTCCTGGGTCCACTCCTCGAGCCGCGAGACGCCCCCGGTCAGGAAGGTCTGCGAGGTCGGCCGGATCGAGCGCTTCACGTCGGGCCCGGCGGTCATGACCAGGCCGTAGCGGTGGCCCGCCTGCAGGTGGTCGAGCTGCGCGACGTCGGCCTCGAGGACCTGGCTGCGCAGCTCGGGGTTCTGCGCGACGGCGAGCGCGACGGCGTCCGCGAGCTTGAGCACGCGGACGGGCGGCTCGGCGGCGATCGCCGGGGCGGCGAGGGCGAGGGCCGCTGTGGCGAGGGCGAGGCTGGCGATCGAGCGGACTGGGAGCATTGAGCCTCACCCCGGGTGCGTTCGTGGGGCGGCTTGAAAGAGGGGAAGGGCGCTGGGGGCAGGTCAGCGTATCATGCGGGCGAGCGAGCCAACAACGCTCGCCTGTAGGCGATTTTACACGGTTCCAGCACATTCGGGCGGCTACCTTCCCGCTGTTTTGCCCGCCCGCTCACGTGGAACAAACATGATGTGAAGTTTTCCCGGCCCACCCACCGAATCAATGCGCTGTTCGCCGCAGTCTGCCTGGTGGCGGCGGGCTGCGCCGTGGGCGCGCCCACGGCGACCTCGGGCGGTGAGCCCAGGCCCAGGCGCAGCGCCGGCCCGGCCGCCGTGAAATCGAGCTCGGCCGACCCCACGGGCACGAAGCCCGCGAGCCCGGCGGCCTCACCGGGCGTGGTGCCCGCCGGCACGTCGCCCGACCCGAACAAGGGCTACTTCGGCCGCGTGCTCGGCCTCGACGGCAACCCCGCGGCCGGCGTGCGGATCGAGGCGCGCATCGTCGCAAACCACGGCGGCAGCCTGATCACCGACAACGGCGCGGGCCTCATCGCCAACCACGGCGGCAGCCTGGTCGCCAACAACAGCAGCTCATACGGCCTGGCCGCCGCCGACGAGCTGCTCACCGCGCTCTCCGGCGCCGATGGCACGTTCACGCTCGCAATCCCGGCCGGCAAACAGGCCAACGTCGAGGCGATCCAGGCGACCGACGTGAAGGCGATCCGCGGCGCCGTCACGAGCGCCGGCGGCGGCTTCGACCTCAAGCTCGCGCCCACCGGCGCGATCAAGGGCAAGGTCACCACGCCGCCGGATCGCCAGATCACCAACTACCAGGGCGTGGACATCTACATCCCCGGCACGTCGTACCTCGCGAAGGCGGACATCGCAGGCAACTTCCAGATCGACAACGTGCCCGTGGGCGAATACAAGCTCTTCGCCGAGAAAGTCGGCCTCGGCTCGGGCGTCTCGTCGGCCGTCGCCGTGAAGTCGCGCGAGGCCGCCCAGGTCGCGGAGCTGATGCTCGCGATCGAGCCTGTCACGATCACGGCGGTCGATCCCCCGTTCGCGCTGCCGGGCACCCAGGTCACCGTCACGGGCACGCGCTTCGGCAAGTCGTCGGGCGCAATCTTCAAGCTGCGCCTCGGCGGCCTCACGATCGAGAACGCGACGGTCCTCAGCGACACCACCGCCACCTTCACCGTGCCGAAGGGCAGCCCCGGCGGCGACCTCGTGATCGAGGTCAATGGCCAGCAGAGCGCGTCGAGGGCGTATCCGGCGCTCAACGGCTTCGACGTCACCGGCCCTGACAGCGATATCGGCGTGGGCACGGCATTCCAGAGCACCGTCACCCCGCTGGATTTCGACTACGAGCCGGTCAAGGACGTGGTCCTGCCGATCACCTGGAAGGTGGCGAGCGGCGACGCCGTGACCGTCGACCAGACCGGCAAGATCTCCGCGGTCAAGCAAGGCGTGGCCATGGTCGAGGCGGTCTTCGGCGGCTACCGCGCCGAGATCGAGGTGACGGTCAGCGCGACCGGGGCCTCGGCCGGCAGCCTGGGCGGCGCCACGGCACGCGCCGCCTCGCGCCTCAGCGGCGTGGGCATCGGCGGCGACGGCCGCTTGTACGTGACCTCGGGCGGCCGCGTGTTCACGCTGAGCGCGGACGGCAAGCTCGACACGCTCGCCGGCGGCGTGGCCGGCGAGGAGGTGAAAGATGCGACGGGCAAGTTCGCTCGCTTCGAACGGATCAGCGCGCTCGCCTGCGAGCCCGCCGGCCGCCTGCTCGTGGGCGACAGCGGCCGCATCCGCGAGGTGATGCCGCTGGACGGGGCGGTCAAGACGCTCGCCGGCTCCCTCGAGCTCGGCTTCTTCGTCGAAGAAGAAGACCCAGTGGCCGAAGAAGGCGAACAGTTGGATGGCCAGGGCACGGCTGCGCTGCTCGATCGCGTGGAGAGCATCGCGCCCGCGCAGGACGGCGGGGCCTTCTTCCTGGATCGCGACAAGCTGCGTCGGCTCGCGGCGAGCGGCGCCGTCACGACGATCGCCGGCGCGCCGACCCTCACAGCCCTCGGCGCCGGGCCTGCGGGCGAGATTTACGCGGCAGGCACCAAGACGGTCTACCGCCTCGACGCGGCCGGCGTCGCGACCGCGATCACGCCCCAGACCGCGCCCGCGAGCTGGCCTGGCCTCAGCAGCGGCAGCGCGCGGGGGCTCGCGCGCGACGCCGCGGGCAACCTCTACGTGGCCTACGCGACCGGCGTGGTGCGCCTCGCCGCGGCCGACGGCGCGGTGACGCGGCTGGCCGGCTCGGCCGCCGAGGGCCAGGTCGACGGCCCGGCCACCGACGCGCGCTTCATGGCCATCCGCGGGCTCGCCTTCGACGCCGCGCGCGATGCCCTGATCGTGGTGGAAACCGGCGCGGTTCGCCAGATTTCGCTCGGCGACGCCGCCAACCCGGTCACCACGATCGTGCACGGCGAGATCGGCTCGATCCCTTACACCGCCGAGCCGATCGCCGGCGATCCCGGCGAAGATGGCGATGAACAGGACGTTCCGGACGACGAGGCCTTCTAGGTCGTCGGTCGGTCTGGCGATTTTCGACTTCGCCGTAGCCACGGCGACGCGTTGATGCTACGCTAAGGTCATCTATGTTCGTCCTGCACGGCACCTGGCTGCCGACGAACCGCTTCTTCGCTTGGGGTGAGGGCCATGTCCCCCCGGCAGAAGGTACGCCCGAGGCTTGTCCTCCGGATGGTTCGTCGCCGCTTCATCCCAGACTGATTCCAATCACCCGGCTCCAGGAAGCCGGGTTGGTGGGGGCTGCATCCGCGGCGTCGGCCAACCTGCCTTGCGTCGTCGGGGAGCCGCTGGCGCCGCCGAACGTCGGTTTCGGCCCCGATCCGAGCTCCGGCCGGCTGGAGTCGACGCCCTGGAAGCTGCGGGGCCTGGAGCTCGCGCCGCTGGACGCGCTGCTCACGCTCGCCGGCCTGACGGAGAGCCACGACATCCGCCTGGGCGACGATTGGCGCTATTGGTCGCGCGCCGCCCAGCTCGCGCTCGAGCTGTTGGGCCGCGAGCGGTTCATGCCCGCGCTCTCGATCACGGGCGATGCGCCACGCGCCTACTGGCGCATCATCACGAGCGAGCGGCATGACGCCGAGCGCCTCGGCGCGCTGGCGCTGGCCATGCCGCCCGCCTGCCGGGCGCTCGCCAACCCACCACCCGAGTCGCGGGCGCTGCTGCTCGGCGCGATCGACGCGATGGTGGATGCCGCCGCGCGCATGTGGGCACCCGACGTGGGACCGCACAACATGAACGGCAATTCCTCGGCCGGTCAGCGCTGGTTCGGTGCCCTGCTCGAGCAGCAGGACAACGTCTTCCCGGCCGAGCCGATCGAGGTCGTGCAGCTCGCCCAGGGCCTGAGCACCTGGACCAAGCCGCTCATGCCGCCGCCCGAGGCGCCCTTCCGCACGTGCTTCCGGCTCGAGGCGCCACCCGAAGGCGCACCGGAGAACACGCCCTGGCGGCTGGAGTTCACCCTACAGGCGAGCGACGACCCGTCGTTGATCATCCCGGCCCAGCAGGTCTGGCGCGGCTCGGGCGCCGAAGTCGGCTTCCTGGCCCGTCGTTTCGAGCGGCCACAGGAGCGCCTGCTCGAGGACCTCGGGCGCGCCGGTAAGATCTTCCCGCCGATCCAGCGCGGCCTGATGAGCGCGGCCCCCGAGGCCGTCGAGCTCGCGACGCCCGAAGCCTACAAGTTCCTGCGCGAGGCGATGCCGCTGCTCGAGGAAGCGGGCTATGGCGTCATGATCCCGCCGTGGTGGCGCAAGGGCCACACGCGCCTCGGCGTGAAGGTCACCATGAAGGAGGCCGAAGGCTGGCAGCCCGGCAAGATGGGCCAGCAGGCGCTGATCGACTACGACTGGCACCTCGCGCTTGGCGACGAGACGCTCACGCGGGAAGACTTCGAGCGCCTGGTGAAGATGAAGATGCCGCTGCTCAAGCTGCGCGGCAAGTGGGTCGAGCTCGATCCGGACTCGATCGAGGACGCGCTCAAGTTCTTCGAGCAGCAGCGCACCGGCTCGATGAACATGCTCGAGGCGGTGAAGCTCGCGAGCAACCCGACCGGCAGCGCCGGCGGCCTGCCGATCGTGGCGGTCCAGGCCGAAGGCAAGATGGGCGAGTTCCTGGGCAACTTCGGCCCGGGCGACTGGCTCGCCGGCCAGACCGCCCCCGTCACCTTCGAAGGTAAGCTGCGGCCCTACCAGGAACGCGGCTACGCCTGGCTCGCCTCGATGAAGCAGTGGGGCCTCGGCGCCTGCCTGGCCGACGATATGGGCCTGGGCAAGACCATCCAGGTGCTCGCGCTGCTGCTCAAATCCAAGGCCGAAGCCGAGGAGACACATGGCGTGCGGTCGCGCTCGAACGCCAAGGGCCAGCCTCCGCCGTGGCTGCTGATTTGCCCGACCTCGCTGGTGGGCAACTGGCGCCGCGAGGCCGAGAAGTTCGCGCCGAACCTCAAGGTGTTGATCCACCATGGCGCCGGCCGCACCAAGGGCGAGACCTTCGCGAACGCCGTGATGGGCTACGACCTCGTCATCACCACCTATACGCTGCTCTTCCGCGATGAGGTCCACCTCTCGGGCGTGAAGTGGACCGGCTCCATCTTCGATGAGGCCCAGAACATCAAAAATGCGGGCTCCAAGCAGGCCCAGGCCGCGCGGCGCGTGCCCGCCGACTGGCGGGTCGCGCTCACGGGCACGCCGGTCGAGAACCACCTGGCCGACCTCTGGAGCATCCTCGAAACGCTGAACCCGGGCTACCTCGGCACCCAGAGCACTTTCCGCACGCAGTTCGCCGTGCCGATCGAGCGCTTCAAGGACGAGAACGCCGGCAACACGCTGCGCATGGTGGTGAAGCCGTTCATCTTGCGCCGCCTCAAGACCGACCCCACGATCATCCAGGATCTGCCGGAGAAGAACGAGCAGAAGGTCTACTGCCCGCTCACCAAGGAGCAGGCCTCGCTTTACCAGGCCGTGGTCGGCGAGATGGTCGGCAAGGTCGACGCGAGCGCCGGCATCGCCCGCAAGGGCCTGGTGCTCGCGAGCCTCACGAAGCTCAAGCAGGTGGTCGACCACCCCGCGCTCTTCCTCGGCGACAAGAAGGGCGAGCTGACGGGGCGCTCGGGCAAGCTTACGCGCCTCACCGAGATGCTCGAGGAGTGCTTCGAGGTGGGCGATCGCGCGCTGGTCTTCACCCAATACGCGGAGATGGGGCACCTGCTCGTCACCCACCTCTCGAAGACCTTCGACCGCGAGATCCCCTTCCTTCATGGCGGCGTCTCGGCCTCGGCGCGCGAGAAGATGGTGCGCGACTTCCAGGACCGCCCGGACGCGGCGCCCGTGCTCATCCTCTCGCTCAAGGCGGGCGGCGTGGGCCTCAACTTGACCCGGGCCAACCACGTCTTCCACTTCGACCGCTGGTGGAACCCGGCGGTGGAGAACCAGGCCACCGACCGCGCCTTCCGCATCGGCCAGACGCGGAACGTGATGGTGCACAAGTTCGTTTGCCTCGGCACGCTGGAAGAGAAGATCGACCAGATGCTCGAGGAGAAGAAGGCCTTGAGCTCGCTCGTCGTGGGCGAGGGCGAAGGCTGGCTGACCGAGCTGTCGACGGACCAGCTGCGCGACATCCTTGCGCTCCGCGACGAGGCGATCGCGGTCGACTGACCCCCCGGCTCGCCATGGCGGCGAGCGGCAGGAGCCCCCTGGCATGAGCGACCACTACGGATCCGACGGACCCCGCCCACCGGGCGGTCCCGGCCTCGACGGCGGCAACGACGCCCGGCGCCGGCGGCGGCGCCCGCGCAAGCCGCACGGCCCGGGCGAGCCCTCGCTCGAAGCCGTGCTGGCGGATACCGCGCATGGCCGGCCGGCCCCGGCCGGCGGCGGCCAGCCGCCTTTCGGCGCCAACAAGCGCCGCGACAAGAACCGCAACAAGCCGAAGCCCAAGCAGCCGGGCCCGGCCGGGCCCGTCGGTCATGGCGGCCACCCGGTCGGCCACGGCGGCCACGGCGGCCACGGCGGCCACGGCCCGGCCCGGCCCGGCCACGGCCAGGCCGCCAAGAAGATGGACCGCCGCAGCCGCCGCGTGCGCCCCATGGGCCGCGAGGACGAGGACCTGCCCGCGCGCGCCGATGCGAGCTACAAGCGTGCCGCCGAGACCTGGTGGGCCGACCGCTGGCTGAACGTGCTGCACCGCTTCGGCTGGAAGGGCCGGCTCGCCAACGGCCGGATGTACGCCGACGAGGGGCGCGTGGTCACGTTCAACGTCGAGACCGGGCGCATCGTCGCGAAGGTCCAGGGCACGCGCACGCAGCCCTACGACGTGACCATTCAGATCCGCCCGCTGGCCGACAACGACTGGGACCTGGTCGTCGACATCCTGAGCTGCCAGGCGCTCTTCACGGCGCAGCTGCTCGCGGGCGACATGCCGCAGGACATCGAGGAGGTCTTCGAGGCCGCCTATGCCCCGCTGTTCCCGCGCTCGAAGGACGACATCAAGGCGCACTGCACCTGTCCGGATTACGCGAATCCATGCAAGCACATCGCGGCCGTGTACTACGTCATGGCCGACGCCTTCGACAAAGACCCTTTCATGATCTTCCACCTGCGCGGCCGCGGCCGCGACCAGCTGATCGGCATGTTGCGGGCCGCACGCGCCGCCGAGGCGCAGGCCGGCCCGATGTCCGTCGAAACGCTGGACGCGGGCTCCCTCGAGCCCTTCAGGTTCTGGCAGGCAGGTGAAGAACTGGAGGGCGTGCACGTGCAGATCGCCGAGCCGCCCTTCCCGGGGGCAACCGCCAAGCGGCTCGGCCGGCCGCCGTTCTGGCGCTCCCCGGCGGATCCCATCACGCGGCTCTCGGAGGTGTACGAGGCGATCGCCCGGCGCGCCCGCGAGATCGCGCTCAACGAATCCCTGGTGGTCGGCCGGGGGGTGAAGTCATGACCGTTCAACACTCGCTTTTCGTTCCCGTTCTCTTCCTCGAAGACCTGCTCGGCGAGGGCGTCCCGGAGAAGACCGCCACCATGAAGGTGCACGAGCGCAAGAAGGACGTGCGCCGCATCGAGGGCGCGCTCGAGTCGCTCGGCGTGCCGTTCAAGCACGACAAGTTCGGCACGTCGGCCACGCTCACCGAGGCCGAGCGCCAGTCGTTGATCGCGATCATCCCGCCGTCGTTGCCGGCCCGTTGCGACCTCGACATTCACGCGTTGTAGGCCGCAAGGGAGGGGAGCAAATTGCCGATGCGTCGAGGGGTGTCGATCGCGCTCGCGGGGACGCTCGTCGCCTGCACGGCAGCGCCGCCCGCGCAGACCCCGGGCGGCGCCACGATAGGCGCGGTGTCGGTGAAGCGCACGCCGCAGCTCGCGGAGCTGACCGGCAAGGTCAAGGCGCCCGCCACGCTCATCAGCGACCACGGTGCCGGGGTCGTCTCGAACAACGGGGCGGGCGTGGTCTCGAACCAGGGGGCTCTGGTGATCGGCAACAACACCGGCGGCTACCGGCTCGCTGCGACCGCGTGGGTGCCGGTGGCGCGCCGGCCGGTCGTGCTGACCGACGCGAAGGGGAAGACCGTCGCCGGCCCCGTCACCACCGATGCCGCGGGCGCCTTCCGCTTCCCGGGCGTGGAGGCCGACAAGACCTGGGTCGTGCGCGCCGAGCTCGGCGTCGGGCGGACCCTCGAGGCGCTCGCCCGCACGGGCACCGCCGCGGAGGTCACGCCGGCCTCGACGGTGGCGCTGGCCGTGGCGCGGGCGCGCGTGCCCGACGTGGCGACGGCCGATGCCGCGGCCGTCGGCCGCCTGGCGGCGGCGCTCGCGCCCGTGTTGCTGGCCGACGAGACGCTGCTCGATCTGGCGGCGCCCCTCGCGACCTTCACGCGCGCGGCCGCCCTGCGTCCCGCGGTGGAGACGGCGGCGGCCGCACTGGAGGCCCCGACCACGCCCGCCAGGCCGTCAGCCTCCGCGACACCGCCGGCTGGCGCCAGGCCGCAGCCTTCCGCCTCCGCGAAGCCGGCTGGCACCCCCGCGCCGCCCGGCGCGAGCCCGTCGCCCGCGCCGAGCGCCCCCCCTGCGCCAGGCGCCGCTACGCCCTGGGCGGTGCTGCCCGAGATCCCCGTCGGGCTCGCGGCCCATGGCGAGCGGACGTTCGTGGTGTTGACCAGTGAGAAGTCCATCCGGGTCGACACCACGCCCGCCATGCCCGAGGTCGCCAAGCTGGCCTTCACGCCCTCGCTCACCATGGCCCAGGGCGCCAGCCTCTTCGTCTTCGATCGCGCGGCCGGCAAGTTCCATCGCTTCCAGCTCGGCGGCACGGCCGAGGCGCCGACCTGCGTCGAGGCCGACGCCCGCGACTTCGGCATCCTGCCAGCGCCCGCGCTGACGGCCGGGGCGGTCGACGCGACAGGGAACATCCTGGCGGCCGCCACCGCCGCCACCCTGCTCATCCCCGTCTCGCAGGGCGAGCCCGTGGCGCAGCTCGTGGCGCCGAACAAGCTGAGCTTCACCGGCCTGGTGGGCGGCCTGAAGGCGGCCGTCGCGGACGGCGGCGGCTGGTTCTGGGTCGGCACGGGCGAGGCCCAGGACAACCTGTTCCGCTTCGAGATCGCCAACATCCCCGACCGCCCCCAGCCGACCGGCAAACGGTTCACCGTGCCGGCACCGATCCGGGACCTGGCGACGACCGGCGAGGGCGGCCTGCTGATCGCGACGCGCCAGAAGACCGGCGGCCTGTTCGCCTTCGATGGCGGGGTGGTGAAGCAACTGGCGGCGCCGGACGCCGTCGACCGTGTCGCCGTCACCGCCAGCGGCGCCATCCGGGCCCTGTCGGGCAGCAACCTCCACCGCCTGTGAGGCCAGGGGGCCATTGATTGCGGTTGCAGGCGAGACAAGCGTGGGTATGAGAAGCCCGTACACGCGCGACCGGAGGCGCCCATGGCCAAGGAAAAGCAAGGTCTCGGCAAGCTCCTCGATGAGCTGAAACGGACCGTCGGGCTGCTCGAGAACAAGGTCGAGAGCAAGACGGTCGACGGCTACATCACGCTCGACGAGCTCGATGTGAGCAAGGAGCTGCGCGCGAAGCTGCGCGAGATCGATCGCAACGGCGACGGCAAGCTGACGCTCGACGAGCTACAGAACGCCCTCAAGAAGGGCCTGACGGGCGAGGCCCAGCGCGTCGTCACCGATGCGCGGAACGCCGTCAACAAAGAAATCATGCAGATGTATTCCGAGGCGCTCGACCGGTTCGTCGAGCACAAGACGCGCCTCGAGATGATGCAGGCCAACGGCGTGGAGCACTTCCGCATCCCCGAGCTGCTCGAGCGCTCGGAGAAGATCCACGAGCAGCTCAACCAGACGCTGCAGTCGATGAAGAAGAAGCCCGAGGTCATGAGCCTCATGCGCCAGCAGATCCGCGACTTCATGAAGGACGTCCGCGACATCGAGAAGGCCGCCGGGCAGCGGCTGTAGAGCGCCGCCCGGCATTCCTTTTTCCCTGGAGACACAAACTCCTTAGCTAAATCTCACACGCGGAACATCCGCCTGTCGGCCTAGAGTGATCAGGCCCCAAGGCCCACTTCCACTCTTAGGAGAATGCGTGTGAAGAACATCCACCTGAGCGCCACGCTGGCGCTGGCCCTTTTGGGCGCCGGCTGCGCCACGCCGATCCCGCCCGGTCCGGCTGCCGGTTCCCCCGCGGATGCATCCGCCGGCGCCCCAACCTCCCCGATTCGGACACTCCAAGGCGCCGCCGACCAGGCGCCCGGCCAGGTCATCGTGAAGACCGCTGGCCCGACGCTGCCGCCGCAGGCCCTCGAGGCGCTCCAGGCGCGCGTGCTCGACCGCATCCCGGACCTCGACCTCTGGCTGCTGCGGGTGCCGACCAATGATGTACCTGGCGCTGCGCGCCGGCTACAGGCGAGCGCCGGCGTGCTGTACGCCGGGCCGAACCGCCGCCTATTCCTGCAAGGGAGCCCCAACGATCCCAAGTTCACCAGCCAGTGGGCGTACGGCACCACCAAGCTGGATGCCGTGAAGGCCTGGGACGCCTACGAGGTCGCCTACGGTGCGGCCACGCCTGGCGCGATCGTGGCGGTGGTCGACTGTGGCATCGACCAGAACCACGAGGACATCGACCCGACCAATTCCGCGGCGGCGCCGATGGTCGGCAAGATCCTGATCGACAAGAACTTCTCGAGCTCGACCACGGTCGACGACAAGATCAGCCACGGCACGCACGTCGCCGGCATCGTCGGCGCCGTAACCAACAACGCCAAGGGCGTCGCGGGCACGCACCGTCATGCGCGGCTGTACAACTTGAAGATCTTCAACGACTCAGGCACGACTGAAGAGTGGCGCACCGCCCAGGCGATCGACTACGCCACCACCGGCGAAACCCGCGCCGACGGCGTCGTCGTGCCGCCAGCGAACGTCATCAGCATGAGCTTCGGCATGTACGCGCACTCCGTGCCGATCTTCGACGCGCTCACGCGCGCGCAGGCCGCCGGGTTGCTGCTCGTGGCGGCGGCGGGCAACGACAACAAGCAAGACAAGTTCTTCCCGGCCGCCTACGACGGCGAGGCGGAGTGGGGCGGCCTCGACGTGATCGCGGTCGGTGCCACCACGAAGGCAGACGCCAAGGCCTCGTTCTCGAACTTCGGCACCTGGGTGGACGTCGGCGCGCCGGGCGAGTCGATCATGTCGACGCTGCCGAACCACTTCAACTCGGGGCTTTTCAAGAACTACGGCAACAAGTCCGGCACGTCGATGGCCACCCCCTTCGTCGCCGGACTGGCCGCGTTGCTCTGGCCGAGGTACGGCAACGCGGAGGCGGTCAAGGCACGCATCCAGGGCAAGGTCGACCCAGTTGGGACATCCTACTGGCAATACGGCCGCATCGACATGGGGCGGGCATTCACCGAGCCCTGAGCGCCGTCCGCTCATACACCTTGCGCCTCGCCCCCGGACCACGGAGTCTTGGGGGCGAGCGCTATGTGGCGCGTCAGGGGTTGGCGAAGGCGGCTTGCACTCGTGACAAAAATTGCTGGCAAATTTGGACAACAGGTGCGTAGTCGTCATGATTTCGATATGTCATTTTCATAGCAAGACCCGGTGAATCAGGTGTACACCTGGCCGCCCAAATGGCGACCAACAGAGAGCCTCAGGCAGGCGACCATTGTGCGGCCGACCGGGGCTCCGTAGCCGAATTTCCGGTCGCGCGCGCATACGCGCGCGCCGATCGACAAGGAGGAATGATATGAGGTCCAAATGGCCCAAGGCAGTGGGTCTGTTGGGATTGGGCACGGGGTTGGTCGGGGTCGCCTGCGTCGGCGGCACGCCCACCCAAATCACGGGTGCCGGGGGCGGCGAGGCGCGTGACACGGCCCGGCGCTACCAGGTCCAGGTGGTGGCTTCCCCGACCCCGATCCCGACGCCGCAGTGCAGCAGCCCGACCCGCGTGGCGATCAAATCGGTCACGGCGAGCTCGGTCCGCAGCCCTTCGACGCCCTACTTCCAGCCCCAGAATACGATCGACGGCATCACGAACACCGCTTGGGGGGCGAACTGGGACGACAAGAAGCCGTGGCTGCGCTACGTCTTCGACTGCGCGTGGTTCGTCAAGACGCTCGACATCAAGCTGAGCCTCCGTGGGACGTCGGGCCCGTGGAACGAGCGCGTGCTCGTCGACGTCTACATGGCCGAAAAGGAGTCCGACACGACCCTGAAGCTCGTCGGCGCCGGCCTCAGACCCAAGGAGACCGTGCTCTACACGCTCGACATCCCCGACACCATCGCGAGCAAGGCCAAGCTTTTCTTCCGCATCCGACCGGGGGCATCAGGCAACATCTCCGACGTGCTGGTCTGCGAGGTCGCGTTCAAGGGCTGCCGGACCGTGGCCTGCCCGACCCCCGCACCGACCGTGACGCCGACGATCAAGCCGACGCCGACGCCGTCGCCCACGGCCACGCCGGTGCCGACACCGACGCCGACCGGGATCCCGTCGACGATTCCCGACTGACCTGTCTACGACCATGAGCATCGCCCCCGGACGCCGTTGGCCGGGGGCGATGCGGCTGTTCAGCCGGCTTCCTAGTTCTCGGTCGGGGCCGGAGGCGCCGGGGGTGCCGGTTCCGGGGCGGGGGGGGCCGGCGGCGCGGGGTTCTCGCCCGGGGCCGGCGCGGGCGGCGCCGGCGGGGCGGGGGGCGCGGGCGGGTCGATCGGCTCGGGGCCGGCGGCGAGGGTCGCGGCGAACGCGTCCTCGAACTCCGACAGGGTGACCTTGCCGTTCTTGTTCTTGTCGGCCTGCTCGCCGGTGACCGGAGAGCCTTCGAACTCGCCGTCGGTCAGCTGGTGGTCGCCGTTCTTGTCGAGTGTCGCGAACGCCTTGCCCGCCTCGAAGCGGAACGTGGCGACGGCGGTCTCGAACGTGGCCTTGGAGAGGAATTCGCGCCAGCGGACCTTCTTGTCCTTGTTCGCGTCGAGCTGGTCGAAGAGCGCCTTGGCGGCCACGGCGGGATCCGCGGGCGCCTCGCCGGCCGGGCCGACGCCCGGCATCACGGCCGGCATCTCGGCGAGGATCAGGTAGCCATTGGCGTTCTTGTCGGCGGCCTTGAACGCGGCCTTGTAGATGGCGCGCACGCCCTTGGCGGCGCCGGCGGCGGACTGGGCCTGCATCGCGCCCATGCGGCTCTTCGGCGCGAAGGGGCCTACGGCGGTGCCGCAGCCGGACAAAACGACCAGGGCCAGGGCGGCGGGGATCAGCTTCTTCATATGGGGTTCGGTTCCTCTCGGGGGCGGGGAGCCATGGATCAACAAAGTCTTATAGGCAGGTTATCTCCGCCTTAAGGATTTGCCTGACGTGTTAATTGGTTAATCATCGATTAAGGTTAATTTAAGTAAAAGTTGTTGCCCGGTGCTCGCCCGTTGCCCAACCGGCGTCGGCGTGGATCCTGTGTCGATTTTGCAAGAGACCCCCTGTTTATTGTGAACACCGCTCGGCAGGAGTGGTTAGGATGACCCAGGAAGTCCGGGCCGAAGACGGCATCCGGACCGGGAAGGGAGGAACGCATGAATCGTGAACGTCGGATTGCAGCCCTCATCACCGGCCTGTTGGTCTTCGGCTGCGCCACACAGCCCCCCACCGGCCCCGCCGGCGCGCCAACGCCGGGCGGCGGGCCAGGCGCCGACCGCACCACCGGCTACGCGCTGCAGGACGAGCCCGTCACGACCGAGGTGGATGTCGTCGGCGTGACGGCGAGCTCGACCCGCAACACGTCGTTCTTCAGCCCCACGAACACGCTCGACAAGCGCTACAATACCGCCTGGGCGCCCGCGGCGGGCGACGACAATCCGTCGCTGACCCTGGACCTGGGAGGTGTCTTCACCATCACGGGCGTGAAGGTGAAGCTCAGCATCGGCCAGACCTCGTCTCCCGCCAACGCACGCGTGAAGGTCACCGTCGCGGCCGTGGCCGAAGACGGCACCGCCACGACCATCGCCTCGGGCTGGACGCCGGCCGAGACGATCATCGAAACGTTCGCCGTGCCCGCAACGACCGCGAGCAAGCTCCGATTCACGTTTGACACCGGTGGCCTGGATGGCCTGCTGGTGTGCGAAGCGATCGCGCTCACAGGTCCCGGCCCGACAGCATCGCCGTCGACCCAGCCGTCGCCGACCACGACGCCTTCAGGCGGGCCGACGCCGGTGCCCACCACGACCCCGCCGATCGAAGGCGTGGCCGTGAGCTCCGCGCGCAGCGGCGTGTGGTTCGTGGCGAGCAACGCGATCGACGAGAACCTCAGCTCGGCCTGGGCGCCGGCGCCAGACGACGCCAGCCCGACGTTGACCGTCGACCTCGCAGGCACGCCGACCGTCACGGCCGTGCAGCTGAAGCTCAGCCTGGGCGACTCGCAGGGCGCCACCGCGGCGGCCGCGCGGGTGTCGGTGAACGTCTCCGCCGTCGCGGCAGACGGCACGACGACGACGCTCGCCGAGAGCTGGACGCCGACCGAAGGCTCGCTCGCCACGCTCGACGTGCCGGACACGGCCGCGAGCCGGATCGTGTTCGCCTTCGACACCGGCGGCGTGGGTGGCCTGCTGGTCTGCGACGCGGGCGTCGTCACCGGCCCGACCCCGTCGGCCTCGCCGACCGCGGAACCGACGCCGACGGCGGAACCGACGCCGACGGCCGAGCCGACGCCATCGGCGCCCCCGACAGTCGAGCCGACCCCGTCAGCCACCCCCACGGCCGAGCCGACGCCATCGGCCACCCCGACAGTGGAACCGACGCCGACCCCGACGCCGTCGCCCTACGCGACCGCCATCCCGCTCAGCGGCGCGAACGAAGTGCCACCGCGCATCACCGACGCGACCGGCACCGTCGCGTTCAGCCTGAGCGCGGACGGCCTCTCGCTGGATTTCGATTTCACGTTCTCGTCCCTTCAGAACTTGGACAGCGCGCACATCCACCTGGGCGCGCCGGGCGTGAACGGCGACATCGTGGCGAACCTCATCGAGGGCGGCGTGGAGGGCGACGCCCTGACGGCCGCCGACCTGACGGGCGCGCTGGCCGGCAGCACCCTCGCGGACCTGGTCGCGCAGCTCCAGGCCGGCACGGTCTACGTGAACGTCCATACGGACGACGGCGTCGCGCCGATCGACACGGGCCCCGGCGACTTCGCGAGTGGCGAGCTCCGTGGCCAAGTTTTCCCGTGACCACCTGATTCTTCCATCATTTCGACACACCTCATGATGAGAGGCCGCGGCGAAAGCCCCGGCCTCTCATCATCGAAAATGGGTGTTCACAATGGATGTTCAGGTCGGGTAAGGTCGATGCTACGCTCGACCCATGAAAATTCGATCGCGCTGGTGGCCCGCCCCGTTGCTGATCTTGCTCTCTTGCGGGCCAGTACCGCCGGCGACGAGCCCAGGCGCATCCGAGGCACGTCGCTTCCAGCTCCAGGCGGTGGCGCCGCTGGCGATCGTCGCCGTGAGCGCGGACAGCGCCGTCGCGGGGCTTCCACCCGCCCGCCTAGCGGACGGCAACCAGGCCACCGAGTGGACCAACGGCCCCTACAAGGCGGCGACCAGCTGGGCGGCGGTAGACCTCGGCCGGGCCGCGACCCTCGCCAGCGTGGCGATCAAGACCGGGCCGACGGCGGCCGGCGCGGCGTACGATTTGCAAGCTTCGAACGACGGCAGCGCCTGGACCACGGTGCTCGCAGGCCAGCGCAACACGACCTGGGGCATGGAGACCAAGACGCTCCCCGCAGGCACCGCCGGCCGGCGCCTGCGCGTGTTCTGGCGCAACAACCCCGCCGCGCCCGCCGCCCACTTCTCGATTTTCGAGCTGGTGGTCAACGGCACGGCCTCGGGCTCCCCGGCCCCCACCCCGCTGCCGACGGCCACGCCGGCGCCCCAGGGCTCGCCCACCGCCTTTCCGTCGGCCGCCCCCACGCCGGCGCCCACGCCGAGCGGCACCGCGCCGGTCGGCGCGACCATCCTGGTGCGTCCCGACCGGGTCCTGCACGCCACGACGGGCCACGTGCTGGGCACCGTCCGCAACCACGTGAAGTCGAGCTTCGGCAACGCGGCGGCGCAGCTCGCCAAGCTGCGTGAGCTGCGCCCCACCTGGGGCTCGGACAGCTTCGTCTATCGCATGGGCCACGGCCCGACCGACGGGCGCTACGACTACGCGAACATGGTGGGCTTCCACTTCGCGTCCAGCTGGGGCTTGACCGGGCCCTATCCCTACGACGATATCCGCCATTACCTGGATGAAGCCCAGGCCATGGGCGCGGATCCCTTCCATGTGATCAACTTCGGCACCGGCACGGCCGAGGAAGCGGCGCGCTATGTGAGCTACCTGAACCATGCCGGCGACGCGAATCGGCTGCGCTACCCCAACGCCAACACGCAGCCCACGCGCCTGTTCGAGCTGGGCAACGAGATCAGCTGGATCGGGCAGCGCGGCCACCCCAACTATGCGCCCAACGAGACGGTCTACGCCCAGCGCGCCAGGACCTTCGCCCAGCAGATGCGCGCGGCCTCGGACGTGCCGATCCAGATCGGGGCGGTCGCCACGACCAACTCGAGCTGGACCGGCAACGGCTGGAGCGGCGGCGCGACGACCGTCAAGAACATCCTGACCACGATGGGCGACCAGGTGGACTTCCTGACGTTCCACGGCTATCCGTCCTGGCCAGTGGCGAACTACAGCTCGGTGAACCTGAAACAGATCATGGCCCAGAACGAGTGGAACCGGCAGAAAATCGAGAACGAGATCAAGCCGGCCATCCGGCAGTACGCGGGCGGGCGATCGGTCTGGATCGCCAACACCGAGTTCATGGTCGGCTTCTACGGCGACGCCACGCGGGCGCGCGGCATGTTCGGCGCCCTCTACACGGCTGACTCGATCGCGCTCGCCTTCAACCAGGACATCCGCCTCTGCCCGGTCCTGGGCCTGGACCACGAGGAAGCGGCGGACGACGCCCTGTTCTTCGGGGACGATCCGGCCCGCCCCACCGCCATCTTCAAGCTGGAACGCATGATCGCCCGGCACTGGGGCGACCTGGCCGTCGCGAGCAGCGGCTCGGGCATACCGGCGATCCAGGTGGCCGGCGTGGCGACGAACGTCACGCTGCCGCGCCTGGGCTTCGCCGCCGCCAAGAGCGGCGACCGGGTCTTCGTGATGGTGATCAACCGCCTGAACGACCTCGACGTGACCGCGCGCGTGGACGTGGGCTTCCAGCCGAGCTCGGCGACGGCCTACGAGCTCTCGGCCGCGGCGGGGTGGGATGCCGCCAACGCTGACGAAATCGTCTCCACCAGCCCCAACCTGGGCGCGTACCGCTTCAAACGGGCCTCCGTCACGATCTTCGAGGTCCGCCCATGATACGCCGCGGGCGTTGGTGGCCGCTCGCCATGGTGACGCTGGCAGCCTGTGGCGAGGTCGAGCCACCGACCGTGCCGGTGGAAGCGGTTCACGCCGGCGAGGCGCGGGTCAGCCTACCTCAGCCCGGCGGCCAGGCGGGTGGCGGGCGCTTCCGCCTGTTGGCCGCCGGGCCCCTGCCGATCCTGGCCGTGAACACCGACAGCGCCACGGCGGGCTACCCGCCCGCTCGCCTGGCAGACGGCAACCAGGCCACCGAGTGGATCAACGGGCCCTACAAGCCAGCGACGAGCTGGGCTGCCGTGGACCTGGGCCTGGCGGCCACCCTCGCCGGTGTGGCGCTCAAGACCGGGCCGACGCCCGCCGGTGCCTCGTACGACGTGCAAGTGTCCAGCACCGGTGCCAGCTGGACCACGGCGCTCGCCAACCAGCGCAACACCACCTGGGGGATGGAGACCAAGACGCTCCCCGCCGGGACGACCGGGCGCCTCGTGCGTGTGTTCTGGCGCAACAGCCCGACCACCCCGGCCGCCCACTTCGCGGTCTTCGAGCTGACAGTCACCGGCACGGCCGCGGGCTCCCCGGCGCCCCTGCCATCTACCACCGCGTCGCCGGTGGGCCCCACGCCCACGCCAGGGGCCACGCCGACGCCCATGCCCTCCGCCCCGCCGACGCCGCCCGGCTCATCACCGCCCCCGCCCCTGGAACGCCTGTCTCTGGCCGGCAGCGCCCGCGCGAGCAGCGGCAACGCCACGGCGGCCGCCGACGGGCTGCCCGGGACCTTCTGGGAGCCCTGGGGCGGCCTGCCCCAGTGGGTGGCGGTGCCGCTCGCCGAGCCGGCCAGCGGCACCCTGGCGGTGCTCTGGCATGCCAGCAGCAACTATTACCTGGAGCGCACCAACGTCCCGCGCCACTACACGGTGGAGGCGTCCGCCGACTCGAGCGACGGCCGCAACGGCACCTGGACCACCGTCGCCGCGATCCGCGACAACCCAGTGCGTTCGCGCGTCGACACCGCGACGGCGCCCGGCGCCCGCTGGATCCGCCTGGCGATCAGCGGCCAGTGGCAATACAAGCCGCAGCTCCGCGAGCTGGAGGTCCACCGCTCGACCAGCGCCGCCCGCATGGACAGCTGGCTGATCCTGGGCGACAGCATCACGGCCCTGGCGTTCCACCCGGGCGCGGCCAACGTGTTCTCCCCGACGGTGGCGAGCCTCGTGCCCGGCCGTTCGCCGATCGTGGTCGGCGCCGGCACGGGCGGCGACAAGGCGTCCGACGGGCAGCAGAAGCTCGCCGTGGGCTTGCCGCTCACGCCGGCGGGGAGCTTCGTGGGGCTGGCCTTCGGCACCAATGACGCATGGAAGGTGGTGCCGGTCGCCACGTTCAAGGCCCAGGTGCAGGCGATGATCGACGCGATCCGGTCGTCTGGCCGCACGCCCGTGCTCGCCCGCGTGCCCTGGAACCTCAACTGGAACCTCTTCGCCTACGTCACGGCCATCGACGAGTTGACCGCCGCCAACCACCTACTGCCGGGCCCTGACCTCTACACGTGGTTCAAGAACCACCCCGAGGAGCTCCAGTACGACAAGGTCCACCCGACGGCGGCGGGCCAACGCTCGATCCAGCGGCTGTGGGCGGAGGCCGCGGCTAGGGCCTACGGACCGTGACGATCCGGACGAATCTGCAGGGCCCGACGCGAGCCCCTGAGCGCCGTCAGTATTGATCCAACAATGCTGACTTGAAATCATGTCAACATAGTCAACGAATTACTTATACGATTTCCTCGAAAGTTCGGACCGCAAGACGGTGTCCGAACCGGAAGGGAGGTTCGTATGCTACGTGAACGGCGATTCATCGCTCTGATCGCAGGCCTCGTGCTCGTCGGTTGCGCCACGCGACCCACGACCGGCCCCGGCGACCCGCCCGCGGCGGGGCGCGGCGAAGCGGTTTACGCCTTGATGGACGTGCCCGGCGCGTCGCTCGTCGACGTCGCGGGCGTCACGGCCAGCTCCACGCGGAACGCGACCTGGTTCGCAGCAGGCAACGCGATCGACGGGGTCCTCACCTCGGCCTGGGGGCCCGCGGCGGATGATGACGCCCAAACCCTGACCCTCAATCTCGGACGCGCGGCGAGCGTCGTGGGCGTCGGGGTCAAGCTGAGCCTGGGCGGTACGTCGTCGCCCGACAACGCCCGCGTGAAGGTCAGCGTCGCGGCGATCGCCGCGGACGGCACGTCGACGACGATCCTCACGGACTGGTCGCCGCCCGAAACGACGCCCGTCAGCGTGCCGGTCCCGGCGACGAGCACCGGCACGCTCGTGTTCACCTTCGACTCGGGCGGCGCGGACGGCTTGCTCGTCTGTGAAGCCCATGTCTTCGAAGGCCCGGCGCCTTCGCCATCGCCGACCGTCGCCCCCACGCCGACGCCCAGCACGAGCCCGACGGCTCCGCCGTCCGCAACGCCCTCGCCGAGCGCCTCGCCGTCCACGGCGCCAGCGCTACCGATCGCGGCGCCGGACTCGGCGCCTAACGGCCGGACCTACGCCGAATGGAACGCGTCCTGGTGGCAGTGGGCCTGGGCCCAACCGGACGCCACGCACCCATTGAGCCAGACCGGCGCCGTCGATCTCGCCAGCGGGCAGACGGGCGACGTCTGGTTCCTCGGCGGCGCCTTCGCCGGCGGAACCTACACGCGATCCGGCACGGTGCCTGTGGGCACGGCGCTGTTCTTCCCGATCCTGAACCGCGCCTATGCCGAAGATCGCCGCGTGGCGACCGGCGAGTTGATCAGCCCGTTTCCGGGCGACCCGCTGACATATCCGCTCACGCAAGCTACGTTCGAGGGCCTCACGACCTACCTCGACGACACGGGCGCCACCACTGCCTCGGGCCTCGGCCTGACGATCGACGGCCAGACCATCGGCCAGGACGAGGTGCTGCGCTTCTACTCGATCTCGCCGATCTTCGAGTCGCCGCTGCTGCCCGGCACGCAGCTGGCGGTGGGCTGCGCGGTCGACGATCCCACCGAGCTGATCCCGGGCGCGGGGCTGGTCAACAACTGCTGGCGCGACGACACCAGCCAGCTCCAAGGTCAGGCCTCCGGCTACTACGTCTTCGTGCCGCCGCTTCCAGCAGGCGAGCACGTCATCCGATTCACCGGCACGCGTGGCACGTTCACGCTGGACGTGACATACGACCTGACCGTCGCGGCGACGCCGTAGCAACACCATGGCAGCTCACCGCCGCCTGGCCCGCGCGGGCCAGGCGGCGGCGTCGGGCGCGCCGCCCGCTTCACCGCGGCGCGATGCGCAGGTCGTCGTGCGCCACGACGTTGCCCGTGCCGCGCAGCGCCAGGAAGTGCGTGCGCGGCGTCAGCTGCGATGCGCGGACGGACGTGCGGCGCACGCGGTCCAGGTAGGCGACCAGCGTGCCCGCGCCGAGGTCGATCTCGGCGCCGAGCCAGCGGGCCTGGTTCGCGGCGGTCGAGGTGTTCAGGACGAAAAGCCGCTGCCAGCCGGCCGACGAGAAGGGCTGGGCGTTGGTGGCCTGCCACACCTCGAAGACGTTTTGCTTGATCAGCACCTCCACGTAGTTCGTGGGGTTCAAGTAAAAGACCTGGGTGCCCTGGTCGCCCACCGGGCTGTAGGTGTAGCTACGGATCGGCGTGACCCGCACCTCCGCGAAGTACCGGTTGGGGAGCTGGCCGTTGCTGCCGAGCGCCCCGCCGCGGTAGCGCCGGAAGCTCAACACGGCACGGGTGTTCAGGCCGTCATGCAGGAACTGCTTCGAGCCGTTCAAGGACGTGATGCGCCAGCTCACGCGCGGCATCCAGCTGTAGCTGTAGCCCTCGTCGATCGGATCGACGAAGCTGCCGGGGTGGGTGCCCACGCCGTAGGACTCGAAGCTCTCGACCAGGCCACCGCCCGTGGGGGTCGGTGAGGCACTCGGCGCGGGCGTGGGCGTCGTCGACGGGGCCGGCGACGGCGCGGCGCCGCCGCCGGTGACGTCGTTCTCGAAGACGCTGAACCGCGCGGCCGGGTTCACGGCGGCGTTGAAGAAGTGGAGCCGCAGGTAGCGGCCGGCCGTCCCCGCCGGCAGCGTGCGGGTCTCCATGCCCCAGGTGGCGTTGCGGAGCTGGCCCGACACCACCGTGAAGGAGGTGCCGTCGTCGGAGACCTCCAGCTGGTAGTAAGCGCCGCTGCCGCTCAAAGGCGCCTGCTTGGTTCTCAGCTGGGCGATCGCCTGGCGCGCTCCCAGATCGAGCGTCAGGGTCGCCTGCGCCTCGCGGTAGCCGCCGCTGGCCCACTCGGTGGCGAGGTTCGCATCCACCGCGCGGGCGGGCCCGAAGCCCGACAGGCTGCTGCTGGCCGTCGCGCCGATCGGCGTCGCCGCCAGCCGGTAACGGGGCGAGCGGGACGCGGCAGCGCCGGTGAACGCGAGGTTCAGGGTGAACGACGCCCCGGCCGGGTTCGGGAAGGTCAGCTCGACCGTCCGGTCCGGCCCCGCGGCCGCAAATTCGCCCAGAACGACGTCCTCGACCTGGGGCGAGAGCGCCGTGCCGGCCTCGAACCGGAAATCCGCCACGTCGACGCCCTTCGCGCCGAGCCGAAGCGTGACCCGCGTCTGGCCTGACGCGAGGTCGTGCGACACGGCCGTGATGTCGGCCACGAAGGGCACGGCGTCCATCGTCGTCAGCTCCTCGACGCTCGGGAACGCCGCGCCGTGGAACGGATCGACGTCGAAGGCCCGCGTCCAGAGGGCGCTGGCGGCCGCGGCCGTGGCCGCGACCGGGGCTTCGACCGGGCCGCTCCCCTCGCTGGCGGTCGGGACCGGTCGCCCGCAGTTGGTGATCGCGAGCGGCAACACGATGCCCAGCCCCAATCCGAGGCGCAAGCGAAGGCTTGTGGCGGATTTCATGGCGATTTCTCCTCACTTCGTCTGAGGCCATCTTGCGCGCGATGAAAAGTTCGCTCAATGAGCGCTTGACGTGCGAACCACCGCTCGGCGGCCCGCAGGCCGCGGCCCGCCAGCGGATCGACGAAATGGCCGAGAGCCTGTTATAATGAGGTTCTCAGCCCGCTTCCCCGCCGGAAGGTCCGTCCGCATGTCCCAGCTGTCCCTGCTCGCCGGCTCCGCCGGGGCGAATCCCCTGCTCATGGGCCTCAACCCCGAGCAGAAGCGCGCCGTGATGCAGCTCGACGGCCCGGTGCTGGTCGTCGCGGCGCCCGGCTCGGGCAAGACCACGGTGCTGACCAACCGCATCGGCTACATGCTCCAGCAGGGCGTCCGGCCCGACGCGGTCATGGCCGTGACCTTCACCAAGAAGGCCGCGACCGAGATGGCCGAGCGGGTCACGAAGGCCGTGGGCGCCAAGTCGACGGCGGACCAGATCACGATCGGCACGTTCCACTCGATCTGCCTGCGCCTGCTCGACGGCCACTACGACAAGCTCGGCTTCCAGACGCCCAAGGCCCCCGCGCTCGTCACGCCGCCGGTCCAGCGCACGCTGTTCGAGCTGCTCGCGCGCGAGAACAGCATGGCCGACATCAAGTGGGACCAGCTCGCGATGTTCATCTCGCGCGCGAAGTGCATGCTCGTGAGCGCGGACGCGATCAAGCGGCACTCGTCGGACGAAGAAGAGGTGCGCTACGCCCACCTCTACGGCGCCTACCAGAAGCGCCTGGTGCGCCAGAACCTGATGGACTTCGACGATCAGATCGGCCTCGCGGTGCGGCTGCTGGAGGAGCAGCCGGCGATCGCCCGGGCCGTGCAAGACCGCTACACCCACGTGTTGGTCGACGAGTACCAGGACACCAACCGCGCGCAGTACGAGCTGCTGCGGCTGCTCGCGCGCCCGCGCAACAACATCTTCGCGGTCGGCGACGACGCGCAAGGCATCTACGGCTTCCGCGCCGCGGACCTCAACAACATCCTGAACTTCAAGAAGGACTACCCGGGCACCACGGAGCTCTTCCTCGAGACGAATTACCGCTCCACGCCGCAGATCGTGGACCTGGCGAACGCGCTGATCACCCACAACGCCGGCCGGATCGACAAGACGATCAAGGCCTCGCGCCGCGGCGATCCGAAGAGCGTGCATTCGTGCCAGTTCCAGGACAACTTCGTCGAGGCCGAGGAGGTGGGCGATCGCATCAAGGAGCTGATCAAGAACGGCACGATCCCGGATGAGATCGCGATCCTCATCCGCACGCACGCGCAGGGCATGCCGCTGCTCGACGCGCTCACCCAGCGCGAGATCCCGTTCACCGTGAAGAAGAGCGGCAGCTTCTACGAGCAGGCCGAAATCGCCGAGACGCTCTCGTACATGCGCCTCTCGATCCGGGGCCGCCACGCGCTCGCGGACCTCGCGCTCGAGAAGCTGCTCGCCAAGCTCGGCCTCGCGCGCGAAGCGCTCGCGATGCTCAAGGTCGAGAGCGAGCGCCAGCAGACGGACTTCGTCTCGGTGGCCCACCAGGTCGACGACATCCCGCTGCCGACGCTCGCGCAGAAGGGCCTCGTGAAGCACGTGCTCGCCATGATCCACGGCTGGCAACGGTTCCAGGGGCCCGTGGCGGACCTCTACTACCAGATCATCAGCCAGACCCAGTACAAGACGAAGCTCGAGAAGGGCAAGGGAAAAGAGTCGGCCCAGAAGCTGGATTGCCTGGCCGCCATGCACGCGCAGATCAAGCGTTGGGAGCCCAAGGACGTGCGCGACCTCTTCGCGCGCATCGATGCGGCCACCAAGCCGCCCAAGGCCAACAAGCGCACGGGCGCCGTCGAGATCATGACGATCCACGCGAGCAAGGGCCTCGAGTGGGACGCGGTCTTCGTCGTCGGCCTGGAAGAGGGCATCCTGCCTTACCAGACCGCGCTCGACGACGGCGACCTCGCCGAAGAGCGTAGGCTTTGCTACGTCGCGATCACGCGCGCGCGCAAGTACCTGCACCTGAGCTACGGCCGCGAGCGCCAGCGCTTCGGCAGCGCCAAGGACGTGACGCCCTCGCGCTTCATCCACGAGATGCGCCAGCGCGCGGAAACCTGAAATCCCGGTAAAGGCCGGGGTAAGAATTGACGGAATCCGCAAGGGCGATCGCGCGGACGGCGACAAGAGCGGTGTCAATGCACCGTCAACTCGGAGTCGCCCCATGCTGGAAACCCTCACCCGCCGCGCCACCGCCCAGGCCCGCAAGACCTTCGTCGCCGAGGGCCGCGAGGTCGTCGCGAAGGCTGCCGTGAAGGATGCCACCGCGATCGTCACGCGCGACGTCGCGAAGGTCGCGGCGAAGGACGGTTACGTGGCAGCCGCGACGCGCATCGAGAAGCGCATCGCCACGGAGAAGCTGCTGCAGTCGGCCAACGCCAAGGGCAAGGTGCGGCTCCAGGCCCACGCCGAGTCGCTGTTCCTGCACCGCCCCGACGCGAAGGGCACGGTGATGCTGTTCCACGGCTTCACGGCCGGTCCCTGGCAGTACGAGGAGCTCGCCAAGCGGCTCCAAAAGGAAGGTTACAACGTCTACGCCCCGCGGATGCCCGGCCACGGCTTCGCACGGCCGGATGGTCAGATCACGGGCGAGCACTTCATCTCTGCCGCGAAGCGCCACAAGTACGACGAGTTCGTGAAAGCCCGCTTCGCCGAAGCCGAAGCCCTCGGCCAGCCGGTCTGGGTGGCCGGCCTCTCGGGCGGCGCGAACCTCGCGCTGCGCACCGCCGAGATGTACCCGCAGGTGAAGGGCGTCTTCGACATGGCCCCGTTCCTCGGCGCGGATGGCGCCCTGGGCTGGGTGTTCAAGATCCTCGCGGGCCTCGACAAGGCCACCTTCGGCGCGTTCGGCAAGCTGCTCGACCGGGTCCCGAAGGGCAAGAACGGCCTGGCGGTCGCGACCAACGCGATGCCGCACAACCAGCCGTCCTACGGCGCGGCGCTCGCGATGCGCGACGTGGGCGTGAAGATCCACGACATCAAGGCGCCGGTCCAGTTCATCACCACCGAGGGCGACAGCCTCGCCGGCGAGGGCTTCGTGCGCAAGTACTTCAACCGCACGGGCGGCGCGAAGGAGAACGGCTGGTTCCACTTCGAGAAGGAAGCCGGCGTGCCGCATGCGATGATCGACCGCCGCCAGAACAAGGCGCCCGGCGCCGTCGACCAGCTGACCGAGCTGCTCGTGAACTTCTTGAACACCGGCAAGACGGTGATGAAGCCGCCGGCCTGATCCCAGCGGTGAAGTCCTAGTTAAATTACGGTGCGTTAACGCAACCTGGCCGCGGCCGGGGGCGATAGCCTTGGTGTCCCCCTTTGGAGGCTTCACCCGTGGCGATCACCCCGACGACGACCGTTCGCACCGCACCCGCCGCCGCTCCTGTGGCGTCCGTGGGCGATCGCGCCCGCCGCATGGTCGGCACGCACGGCGCGAAGATCTCGCGTGACGAGCTCGTGCGCGAGGTGAAGGCCGGCGTGTTGGTCTCGGCGCCGATCGAAGGCATCTTCGAGAGCCAGAAGTACCGCAAGGGCGAAATCAAGGCCAACGAGTACGTCGGCCGCGTGGTCGCGAACTCCCTGGGCTTCGGCATGTGGACGGTCGGCGGCGCGCTCGCCGCGGCCGCCCTGGCCCCGGTCGGCCTGCCCGCCTTCCTGGTGGGCGCCGCGGGCTTCGCCGCCGGCATGGTCGCGAACGACATCTGGGACCGCACCTTCGGCTCGGCGATCGTGGAGGTCACCAAGGAAATGCTGCCCGAGGCGGCCGCCAAGCCGATCGCCGACGGCTTCACGAAGTTCGTCGCCAACCCGCTGCACGACTGGGTCTGGAAGCCCGTGTCGGGCTTCGTGATGAAGCACAAGGTCCTGACCGGCGTGATGGTCGGCCTCGCCGCCTGCCGGTTCCCGTTCGCGGCCAAGGCCGTGGGCCGCGAGGTCGGCACGATGGCGATCGGCACCGCCGGCGCCCTGGGCATCCAGCTCGGCCTGCTCGACCGGGTGCTGCCGGCCGCCAAGCACCGCGAGTAGCCATCACCTTCTCCCTGATTTTCATGCCGCCGCCCCGGCCCCCTTACGGGAACCGGGGCGGCGGCAGACAGGAGATCGGAGATTGGTAGGAGGCCGGAAAACTCGTCAATACAGGGTGCGCGCGGAGACCTGGGTGGCCTGCGGCACCGTGGCCGTCTCCCAGGCGAACTCGGCCTCGGCGAGGAACAGCGCGCGCTCCAACTCGGCGCTCGAGCCGCGTGCGGCGCTGGAAGCGGTGGGGGCCTTCGGGGCCGTCGGGAATTGGATGATCTTGCGGTTCATCGGGGGCTTCTCCTCGTCGCTGGGCGGGGGGGCGCCTGCGCTGCTCACACCCTCACTATAGGCGCGCTCGCAAGGAGGCGAGTTGGGCAGCCTGGACGAAGCCCGGGCACTTCATTTTCCGTTACAAACACCCTCCCGGCATTCGACGTGAATGAAGACGCGGCATTCGGGCGAAGTTAAGGCCGCGTAACATTACAAGCCTTAACAGACCGGGCCAGCGGCGAGGAGGCAGGTGGTTGCGAGCAGTCGCTTCGTCGGCATGGCGGTTTTATCCCCAGCGCGGGGGATCGGCTCACGGGGTGGCGCCGCGCGGCGCGAGGCGCCAGCCGTTCTCGATCAGCCAGCCGACAAGGACGAGCGCCTCGTCGGCCCCGAGCGTGCCGTCCGCGTCCGCGTCGGCCGCGGCGAAGGCCGCGCCGGCCGGGTCGAGGAACGGGATCGCGCCGAGCCCGGGCGCAGGCCCGAGCGTCGCCTGGTTGTACTCCGCCCGCGAGAGCCGCCCGTCGCCGTCTGCGTCCGAGAGCCCCACCCAGCGGATGGTGAAGTCGCGGAACGCGTCCTCGAGCTCGGTGAGGCGGGCCGGCGCGAGGAACTCGGCGCGGCTGATCGCCCCGTCGGCATCCTTGTCGACGACCGCGAACGCCTCGCCGATCAACGCGAGGCGGAGCGCCTCGCCGGGATCGAGGCGGTGATCCTGGTTGCGATCGTAGACCACGAAGAGCATGTCGGCGTTCTTCGCGATCTGGGCCGCGAGCCGTGGCGCGCTGGGTGCCGCATGGGCGCAACCGGTGGCGATGGCCATCACGGCCATGCTGAGCCAAAACCGTGTCATGGCGCCCTCCTCGGTGGTCCGATGGGGCGATCGTAGCCCGGGCCGGCGTGGCTTCCAACGACGAGGCGAGGGTAACCCGCTGGAAATGCGCGTCGGCGGGAACAATATGGCTGGAAGGCGCGCCGCGCGCCCATGACAGAAGGACATCACGACGTGATCATCGTCCGGGGCCAGGGAGCCACCGCCGCCGAGCTGCCGATCGGGTCGGCCGCGGCGAAGACTTACTTCGGGGATGTCCCCGCATTCTTGCGCAAGATCGAGAGCGTCGACGGCATCCGCCCGCTCGCGCGGCCGGGCACGTACCTCCTGACCCACCACCCGATGGGCGGCTTCGGCTACGAGGTGGTGATGGCCGCCTGCCTCGAGGCGACCTGGCAGGGCGATCACATGCGGCTCGCGCCGCTCGATTTCGATCGCGAAAAGGTCGTGAGCCCCCATCCTGTCGTGAAGGGCTTCATCGAGGGCGAGCTGCGGCTCGCGGAACCGCGGCCGGACGCGACGGCCGCCGAGTTCGGGTTCTCCGTCACGGTCGAGGTGCCGGTGCCGGGCGTGCTCCGGCTCGTGCCGAGCGCGTTGCTGCAGTCCACGGCGGACGGCATCATGGGCTACAGGGCCGGGCTGGTCGTGCGCTGTCTGTTCGAGAAGGTGCTGGCCGACTTCCGGCTCGCCCCACGGTAAACGAATCAAGTTTTGAGATTTGAGTTTTGAGATTTGTGTTGGGCGACGGAAAACTTGGAGCCACGCTACTTAGGTTGGGGCACGAACACCGACCCAACTCAAATCTCAAAACTCAAATCTCAAAACTAACACTTATTCAATCGTCGTTGATCTTGATGCAAGGCCGCCCAGCGCCTCTTTCTCGATCTCCGCGAACGACTTCACCGAAATCGTCGTGCCCTTCGGTAGCGCCTCGGTGAGCGGGGCCTGGATCTTGCTCGCGTCGCCCATCACCACGAGCAACGCGTGATCGAGGCTCGCCGCGGCCGCTGCCGGGCGGGCCGCCGCTTCGGTCGTCACCGCCGCGAGGCGGCCGGGCGCGCGGAAAGGCAGGTCCGGCGGCAGGCCGAGCGCCACGGCGCCGGCCACGGCCTCGATCTGCTCGGGCGGCGTCTCGAGGTCGCCGGCGCGATCCTGGATCAGCTGATCCTTGGCCCGCGCCACCTCGTCGGCCGAAAGGCCCGTGCGCGCGGCGGCGAAGAGCTCGAAGGCGCCCGCCACGATCTGCGGCGTCTGGGGGATCCCGCCGAAGGAGTAGAAGTACCAGCTCGGCCACTCCTGCGGCCGGAAGCCGCTGTTCGCGCCGTACGTCAGCCCGCGTTTCACCCGCAAGGCGCCGAGGCGGCTGCCGAGGTCGCGGCCCATGCCGGCGAAGAACACCTCGGCCGCCGGAGCCGCCGGGCCCGCGAGGTCCACCGCCATCGGCGTGAGCATATAGATCTGGTTGTCGGTCGCGCCGGGCTTGTCGATCAGCACCACCCGCCGCCCGGTCGGCGCGGGCGGCATCGCCGCGCGCGCACCACGGTAGGGCGTGAGCCAGCCGGCGAGCGCCGGGCCCGCGGCTTGCGCGAGGCGGGCCGGCGCGACAGGACCCGCCGCGGCCAGGAACGCCGCCGGACGCGCGAGGTGGGCGCTGAGCCAGCTCTCGAGGTCCCGGCGGCCGATCGCCGCGATGCTCGACGGCCAGCCTTCCGGCATGCGCGCCTCCGGCCGGAACTCATACAGCTTCTGCTTGCCGTACATGAAGGTGGCCTGGCGCATGTCGTCATCGAGCGCCCGGCGCAGCGTCAGCACGCGATCGCGCGCCCGCTCGAGCTCACCGCCCGCGAGCCGGGGCTCGCGCGCCGTGCGGCGCACCAGGGCGGCCATCGCCGCGAGCTGGTCCGGCCGGCACTTCACGTGGGCGATCAAGAAGCGGTTGGTGGCCTCCCAGCCGATCGCGGCCCCCTGGCGGAAGAGGTGCTGGCGGTAGTCCGCGAGCTTCATGCTCGCGGGCCCCTGATCGAGCACGTCGGCCGCCACGGTGGACATGCCCGCGTACTTCGTCGGCACGAACCGCTCGCCGGCCTCGAGGTAGAGGTGCCACCAGACCCGCGGCAGCCGCCCGTCCCGCAGGGCGTAGAGCGGCGCGCCGGATCCGGGCAGCGCGATTCGCGCCACGGGCACGTTCATCTTCGGCGGGGCAGCATCTGCCATCCGCTTGCCGGCGGGAGGGTGGGCCACCGCAGGGGCTGGGACGAGGAGCAGGGCGATCAGAGACAGGGCGATGCGCTTCATATCCGGCTCCTACGGGGTCACTAGCGTGACACGGTTGGTGGGGCGGTAGGTGGTCTTCACGACCTTCGAGACCGCCGCCCGCGAGACGTTCAGCACGGCCCGCGGGTCGACGATCGCGTTGCGGAAGTCCCCGTCGTAGGCCCAGGCGCGGCCGAGCGCCTTGGTGACCTCCTGGGTCTTGAGCTGGCGCTCGCGCTGGAACACGCCGAAGTACTCGCGGTAGGCCTGGAAGTCCGCGTCGGGCAGCTTGTCGAAGCCGTCGATCGCCGCCTGGGCCTCGTCCACGATCGTCGCGGGCGCCACGTTCGCGTTGGGCACGACGAAGAGCTTGGAGAGCCCGATGTCGTAATCCGTATTGAAGGAGTCGGCCTCGCTCGCGAGGTGCTTCTCGTCGAGCAGGCGCTTCGCCGCGAGGCTGGTGCGCTCGTTGAACAGGATGAAATCCGTGAGGTCGTGCACGAGCCGATCCGCACGCGTGCGCTCCGGGATGCGCCAGCCCATCAGCACGTACTTGGTGGGCGCCGCAAGCTTGCCCTTGGCGAACACCGGCGCGGTGCCTGGCCGCGGCTCGTTGGTCCAGGGCGCCTTGGCCGGGCCGCGCTTCCAATCGCCCCACTCGCGGTTGATCAGCGCCAGCGTCGCCCGGGGCTCGATCGGGCCCGCGATCACGATCATCGTGTTGTTCGGCGTGTAGTTGGTCGCGAAGAAGCGGTTGCAGTCCGCGGCGCCGATGCGGTCGAGGTCTTCGCGCTCGCCCACGATGTGCCAGCCGTACGGGTGGCCGGGGAAGGCCTTGCGGTAGATCTGGAACCACAGGTCGACGACCGGGCTCGCGTCGAGCTTCGTGGAGTACTCGCTGCGCACGGCCTCGCGCTCGATCTTCAACAGCTCGTCGGTCACGCGCAGGTGCTTGAAACGCTCGGCGTCCATCGCCACCACGCGCGCGAGCGCCGACGGCTTGAAGGTCTCGTGGTAGTCCGTCGCGTTGAAGCGCGTGCTGGCGTTGTAATCCAGGCCGAGCTCGGACGCCTTGTCGAAGTAGCTCTTCGCGCCAGGACGCACCGGCCGGAACATCATATGCTCGAAGAGGTGGGCGATGCCCGTGATGCCCGGCCGCTCGTCGCGGCTGCCCGCGCGCACCCAGGTGTGCATCGTGGTGACCGGGCTGGTGGGCAGGGGCAGCAGCAGCACCTGCAGGCCGTTCGGCAGCGTGTGGTGGTGCAACGGCACGCCGGGCGCATACTGATGCGTGGCGGCGGCGGCCGGCGGCGCGAAGCCCGCGGCGAGGGCGAGTCCCAGCAGGAATTGCGGAATGCGGGCGGGAACGGGCTTCAAGGGCGCACCTCCGGGATCGGGCCGCCTACGGCGGGCAGGGTGCGACATGTTATCATGGGTCCGCCGGACCGACTTCCCCGGGGCGAATCGGGCGCCACTTTGGGCGCCACCTCCGCCGAACAAGGTCGCCCCAGGCCGAAGAGCGGCGGTTGACCCGGGGACACACGGAGCCGGTAGCGTGATAAAATCAGGTAGACCTTGGGGAGTTGGCGGAGTGGTCTATCGCAGCTGTCTTGAAAACAGCCGAGGTGCAAGCCTCCGTCGGTTCGAATCCGACACTCCCCGCTTAACTGCGGCTTCCGGGTTAACCATCCCGGAAGCCGGTTCCACTTGTCACCCGCCGTTTTCCTCCCGGCTCAAGGGCGTGAAGGGCGCGGCCCCAGGTCCGACGACTTCCCAGGTGCGGTAGGAGCGGATCGCGTAGACAAGGGCCGTGGCGGTATCCGCCATGAACAAGGTGCCGTCTGGGCCGGTAGCTACCGATCGTGGAACGGGGAAGCCTGCAGATGCTGCAGGCGTCTCTGGGTCGACGACGGCGGAGCCGAGACCCTGCGGATACATGTACATGACCTTGCCCAGCTTCGGCCGTGCCAGGTAGACGCCACCCAAGGTCGAGGTCGCGAGGTCGCTGGCACCCTGGCCGTCGGCGTAGGCGGCGATGACCGAGGTTACGCCCTTGGCGGCTCGCCGGTAGAGCGTCACGTTCTCCGCGACGTCCACGAACGCGAACTGCATCGAACCGTCGGCCGAAGGCGCAATGCCCACGATGCTGCCAGGCGGAAGGGTGATGGTCGTGGGAAGGATCCGGGGCGTCCCGTCGGGCTTCCAGGCGAGCAGGCGTGGTCCAGGCCCCTCGACGTCGTTCGCGAACTCGCCGACGTAGACCATGCCGTCCGGTCCCACGGCGATCGACCTCGGTCGAATCGGTTCGCCGCCTGGGGTCGCGGCGTCCCCGGGGATGGCGGCGATACTGCCGTCGGGCCGCACACGGTGGATGCCCGAGGTCGCGGATACGGCGTAGAGCGAGCCGTCGGCGCCACAGGCCAGGTCCGTCAGCCCGGGGAAGTTTGCCTTGATGGTCCCCTTGGCGGCGTCGACGAGGGTGGTGACGGCGCCATCCGGCGCGATGGCGCGGACGCGGCCGACGGCGGCCTCGCCGACGAGCAGCGAGCCGGCTCGATCGAAGGTGAGGCCAACGGGCTCCGCGAGCGCCACCTCCGAGGCCGGTCCGGCGTTGTCGGGGGCCTCGGGGCGGGCGGAGGCGCGACCGTCCGCCGGACGCGTGGAACGCCCTGCGGACGGGGAGGGAGAGGCGGGGGCTGGCGACGGCGCGGCCGTGGCGGGCGAAGGCGCCACCGTGGCGGCAATCGACGGGGCGGCGGTGACGGTCGAGCGTCCTGCAGGCGTCAGGTTGCAACCGAGCATCGCACCGAGTTCTGCGGCGAGAGCGATCGACGCGAGGGATCGGAGTGGCGGTTGGATCGCAAGTCGAGATGCCGCTTTGCGAACTGTGTGCATGAGGGCCGCCTCCTAGCGAGAGATGTACCCTGCTCGGAGGCAAGCGAGGCAGATCTCGTGCGAGGTTCGCTGACTCCGTCGTTGAGGTCTATGACGTCGTTGACCTCTGCAAGGCCGGCGACCTCAATTGTGCGCAGAAGAAGTGGACCTACGTAAGCGCGCCGAGGTCATGTCCCGTAAGGTGGTGTAAGTCCGGGAGCGTTGGGGCTCATGGGCATCATCGAGCAGCCGACGCGCGAAGTCGACGTCCTCGTGCCCGAACTTCCGCGAGCGGGACAGAGGGGGTAGCCGGTCAGCGGCTTCGCGGGGGGCGGGAGGGGGGAGGCCTCTACCGTCAGGGGGCTTCGAACCCGTACGCCCGTTCGACCCGCGCGATGCGCACCTGGAAACGGGCGTACCAGCGGTCGCGGCCCTCACGCTGGGCATCCAGGTGGTCGGCGTTTGCCTTCCAGGCGGCGATCGCCTGCAGCGAGGTCCAGTAGGAGACCGTGATGCCGAGGCCATTCGCGTCGCGGGCGCTCTCGATCCCCAGGAAGCCGTCCTGGGTGCGGGCGAGCGCGACCATCTCCTCGGACATCTCGCCGTAGCCGGCCGTGTTGGCCATGCGTGAGGTGAAGATCGCGGCGTAGTAGGGTGGAGGGGGCGTTGCAGCAGGCATGGGGCAAGGTTACCATGTCCGCTGGGACAGGCCCGGCCAACGCCCGCTAGGAGGCTCGAAGCGTGGTCAGGCGATCCAGTCGTCGGACGCGGTGGTGCCTGACGGGCGCGTGTCGATCGCGCTCAGATCGCCTTACCCTCATAGCTCTCGGCGTCGAAGGCCTTGAAGAACGCCTTCATCTCCGCGACCCGCGCGGGCGCCTGGGCGCGGGCCGCATCGGTCAGCAGCTTGCCGGGCAGCTCGACGGCGAACTTCCGCGCCACCGCCAGGTTCTGCGCCATGGTCGGGGCCTCGCCGGTGGCGGCCAGCAGGCGGGCGACGCCCATGGCGCCCAGGAAGTCGAGCAGGTCGGCGTCGTGGAAGACCCGTGCCTCGGCGGCCGTCGGCGCATCCTTGCCGTAGTAGACATGGCCGAGGATCGTCGCCTTGACCAGCGGGAACTTCGCCATGGGGAAGCCCCAACCCTTCAACAGCGGCTCCGCCAGCTGGGCGGAGCGCACGGCATGGTCCACGCCTTCCTGCTCGAAGCCCGGCAGGCCGCCCAGGTCATGCAGGTAGGCCGCCGCGAACAGGACGTCGGGATCGACCGCCAGCCGATCCTGGGCGGCGAGGTCGAGCGCGAGGCGCAGGTCGCGCTCGGCATGCGCCAGGCCCCAGGCCGGGTGCTTCACGTTCGCAACGGCGTAGGCGTATGCCTCGCGCTTCCAAGGCGTGTCCATGGCGATGCCGGTGGGCGTGGCCGGGCCGCTGGTCGCCTGCTGGGCGACGAGGGCCCTGGCCGGGGCCGTGGTCGCGGGAAGCGGCGCGCGGGCGCAGCCCGGGAGCACGGCGAGGAGCAGGAGGAGCGCGATCTTGGTCATCGGTGGGATCCCTTCTTGAACCAACCTTAACCAAGATGGGGCCGAGATGCACGGCGCACTATAACGGTTCCTTCGCCGTTCGAACCGGCGCCGTGGGGGGGTAAGTGTGAACGCCGCTTGACGAGGCATGCAGCAAAGTGCGAAAATCGGTATCGGACTAACCGATACGAGGGTGTTCGATGCTCCCCCGCCCGACCATCGAAGCATTTGATCGCCACATGCTCGGGCTCGGCCTGCGGTTCGAGGGCGTCGTCATCGGCGGCTCGGCGCTAGGTCTCATGGGCGTCATCGAGCGTCCGACGCGCGACTTCGACATCCTCGTGCCCGAACTTCCACCAGCCATCGCTGCGGCTGCTCGCGAGTTCTCAAAGGCGCAGCGCGAGGCCGGTATCGACCTGAATGAGCTGTGGCCCGCCCATGTTGGGGCGACGGTCGCTGGCCTCGCGCGGAGGCTCGGTTATGCCGTTTAGGCGTGATACCTCGCCAAGGCCTGCGCCTGCGCCCAACGAGCTAGCGGCGCGCATGGCGGGCATCGGGATGAACTTCGCCGTTGAAGCCGAGGCCGACGCGGACATCGAGGGTACGCTCCTGCACGCCTCTGCCCTCGGCATGGACGATGGTGACTTCCGCGTGCTCGGCGTCCTGACCGTTTGGCTCGGCGTGCATCACAACCACGTCAACGCCGATCGGCTCGTGCGCCTCGTGAGTGTGTATCCGTCCGAAAGGGTCCGCGCCTACTGGGCGGCCATCGCCTCGTGGCTCAAAGGAGATCGTCGACTCGCCCGCCTCTCAAGCGCTTACAAGGGCTCGCCGATTGATCTATTGCCGACGGGCACCGAGTTCCAGGTCAAGTGGCGGGGCGAAGATGGGCGCTTCAGGGGGTCATTGCTACGCGTGCCCATGGGCACGCTCCGAGATCGCCACGAGGACGTGCTCTCGCCTGAAGTTCTGGTTCGACGCCACGCGGGCTACCGAAACCGTGTGCTTATGGGCCCGTCGTTTCGCGCCGACGTGTGGACCGCGCTCGAGAGCGCGCCCGACCTGTCGATTGCAGAAGTCGCACGGAAGGCCTCGTGTTCGTTCGCGACGGCGTGGCAGACGGCGCAGGACTACCGACTCCTGCATACGTGCGGTGAGTAGGTGCGGCAGTATCACGTGACCCTGGCTCATGAAGCTGCCGGTTGGTGGAGGTGCACGTCTGGGTGGCACTCCCGCCGCTTGAGGCCAGTAGGCGACGAAGCGCCGATTTGCCATAGGGCTAGACCTCCTGCGGAATCGTGTTCACCTTCATAAACGTTCGTTCAAGGAGTGAGACGGACAAGTGACGGGGTTTCCAAGCCAGGGGGATGGTACGTGATTGAACCCAAGGTCAGCGCGGGTATGGGAGGCTGGGCATGCCGACGAGGAGTTCGCGAGAAGTCATGAACGGTCGTTCAAGACCAACAGTGCGCAGGGCGATCAACGAGCGTTCATGAGGTGTCGCGCCCGGCGACTCGAGCGCCAGATCAATCTCTGGCGCCCAAAGACGACCTAGGCGCATTCAAGTCCAGGCGCGGGAGGAGGTCCTTGTCTGGGCGCTCCGGATGCAAATTCCCGAACACGATCGAACCCTTGTTCGATGCTACAATCTAGACTGGCCTCCGGACCTCGGGCCGTTGAACACTGCTTCTTGATTTCCCCCATCAAATGAGGTATAAAATCCGGAAGCTGCCAGTCAAGGTCTGGCGAACTGTTCAGGAGGACTTGCTTTTGGACGAGCTAGGTTGGCGCGACGACGAGACCAGTGCGAAGCTGGGAACCCTTGGACTGCGACAGGAAATCTTGCACCAGGCAATTTTGTACGCACTCGGGTTTTACCGTGAGTGTGGTCCGAACGAAGTAGACTCCATGAAGGGAACACTTCTCTGGGGCAAGCCGATTCGCAAACTTCGTGACCTGCTTGAAGAGGCGGGTTGGGTGGCAATGCGCGACTGCGGCCTCCAGACCGTTTACCACCGGGGGATGGATATCGCAATCACTGCGGCGCAAGGAAATGCGGCCACCGGGCAACGAGATGGCGTTGCGAAGATCAAGAACCCCCGAGGGTCTGCGTCTGAGCGCGCCATCGAGAGTAACTACGCTCGTGAGTACCAGCTTGCGCTAGGACTTGACATCGAGCGGCGCGACGCTCCTCAGAGGCGCGCAACGTATTGGCTTTTGATCAATCCGACGGAAACCGGTGCGAATTGCGAGTTGTCGCTGCCGAATGGAATCGTCGGTGGTCAGGTAACTGGCTGGACGGATCGTATTTTCCTTGATCCCGTCTTCGATGAGATCAACGATGTGCCGTCCTTCGATTCGGTGCCTTCGGCCAAGGTCAAGGTTGTTCGTCGCAAAATGGAGGCCAGGGATGGCGGAGTTCAACCCAACTAGGCTTTCCTTGGCGCGCAAGCGTAGGGGCTTGAGCAAGGTAAAGTTGGCTGAGAACGTTGGGGTCTCAACACGGGCTCTTCAGATGTTCGAGGACGGTAGTCGCCCCCCTTGCGGTGAGACTCTCAACAAGCTTTCTCGTTCACTCTGCTTTCCGATTGAGTTCTTCGCTGGACCGACTTTGTTTGAACCTAAGCCGGAGAGCGCTAGCTTTAGGTCGCTTAAACGAATGACGGCGAGCCAGCGGGACGCAGCGCTTGGTGCTGGCGCATTGGGTATTGTCGTGGCCGATTGGATTGAGCAAGAGTTTTCACTTGACCATGCGGATCTTCCCGATCTTAGCAATCACTCTCCAGAAGAAGCTGCCGTCGTCCTTAGGGCCTATTGGAATCTTGGAAGTGGACCGATTCCAAGCATGGTTCATCTTCTTGAGGAAAAGGGTGTAATAGTCTTCTCCCTTGCGGAGGACTGTGCAGAGGTCGATGCTTTTTCACTTTGGCGCGACTTTCGGCCTTACGTGTTTCTGAATACAAAGAAGTCGAGCGAGCGGAGTAGGCTCGATGCAGCCCACGAGTTGGGTCATTTGGTGATGCACCGTTTTGGGATGCCCGCTGATCGGGATCCGGAGCGCGACGCAAACGCGTTCGCCTCTGCCTTCTTGATGCCTGCGGAATCTGTTCTTGCAGCCATTCGCCGTACCCCGTCTGTTGATGGGCTAATTCGGCTTAAGCGCGGATGGGGCGTTTCTGTGGCCGCGCTTGCTTATCGACTACACCATCTGGAGTTACTCACTGAGTGGCAGTATCGAACGATGGCGATTGAGGTCTCACAGCGCGGCTTTCGGACTCACGAACCAGATTCGATCTCGCGCGAGACGTCAGAGATTTTCAGGAATGTGTTTGGAATGTTGCTTGAAGAGGGTCGCCGAAAGGTTGAGATAGCGCGGGAGTTGTGTATTCCGCTTCCTGAACTTGAGGCCTTGACGTTTGGCGTTTTGATGTCGGCCGTTGATGGAGGACGTCAGAGTTCGACTCCTCCAATTTCAGGTATTCGCCCCAATTTACAGCTTTTGCCTGGGAAATTCGATTTTGAAAAATAGTATCTCGTCACGTTTAACCGGTATCTACATTTTGAGACCGTCATTTAATGAGGAGAACCGCGAGTGAACTGGGATACGCTTCTGAACTCCGAACGCCCTCGCAAGTCTTCCAGCGGTGGTGATCACCGCGAAGAGTTCGAACGTGACTACGATCGCGTCGTGTTTTCGTCACCCGTAAAGAGGCTTCAGGACAAGGCCCAGGTCTTTCCGTTGGAGCCTCATGACTCTGTGCGTACGCGTTTGACCCACTCCATGGAGGTATCATCAGTTGCCCGTGGGCTTGCGAGGAAGGTAAGCAAAGACTTTCTCTTGCCGAAAGGGCACATCAAAGACGGGCAAGATCGTCAGATCGAAGCGATTGCTGGGACTTGTGGGTTGATTCATGACCTTGGAAATCCTCCGTTTGGTCATTCTGGAGAAGATGCCATCCAGGAATGGTTCAGAAAGTTCTTCAATAAGGGCGAACTGTTGGCCCTCCTTGGAGGCAGGCAAGAATTGGTTGATGACTTCTTGCGATTCGAGGGCAACGCCCAGACAATGCGAATCGTGGCGAAGCTTCATGTACTGGCCGACTATAACGGGTTGAACCTAACCTTTGGCACGTTGTCTGCACTATGCAAATACACGGCGTCGTCGATGGAGGTGGGCACAGTCGTTGACCACGCAAAATCGAAGCCAGGCTACTTTACTTCGGAAAAAAGCCTCATCGAAGGAATCCGGCAAAAGACCGGGACAGGCGACGCGCGTAACCCCATTGCGTTTCTTATTGAAGCTGCAGACGATATTGTCTACTCTGTTGCGGACATCGAGGACGGAGTAAAGAAACGTATTTTGTCTTGGCCCGAATTGCAGTTCCTCTTGAAAGATGCGGCATTGTTGGAACTCGCAGCAATATGGGACGATAAGGATCCTGCGACCAAAGACGCCAAACTGAAAGCGGCATCAGATACCGTTGAAAGGGTATTGGAAGGTAAAGCACGTGTTCTCAAGCCAAGCGAGAATCCAGCAGATTTGCCCGACGATGTCCATGCGGCCGCATTCCGCACTGCTGCAATCGGTGTTCTAGTAGAGGCGGCAGCCAGGGAGTTCGAACAGAACTACGACGCAATCATGGAGGGGCGATTCAACGGCAAAGGTGAGGGCGAGTTGGTGGGAACAGGTGAGCAAGCCCCATTTGTGGAACTATTGAAGTTCATTGGACGCACCAAGATTTACTGCACACACTCCAATCTAAAGCTAGAACTGCAGGGCCGGAAAGTCATAAGTGATCTGCTCACCCTCTTTTGGGAGGGTGCTAGCGTGCTTGAACCCGGCAAAGCCCCGAAGCCGAAGTCCTTTGCTGGCAAATCGCAGTCACTGCTTTCTGATGCCTATCGCAAAGTGTTTGCACACTCTGCTGTGCAGGAAAAAGACTTGCCTGTTGATTATCATCGCCTTCAATTGGTGACAGACTATGTTTGTGGCATGACCGATTCGTTTGCCAAGCGTCTTCACTCGGAGTTGACCAATGGCTAATGCTACAACAATCGACGATCTTAAGATGATGCTAAGGACGGAGGTAGATTCGTTCTGCCGTCGTCAGGAAGGCGTCTGGGAAGCTTTGTCGGATGTTACGGGGTCCATTCGCCAGCACAACTGGCAGGCGGTCCTCTTTGGAGGCACATTACGTTCTCTGCTCATTTCGCGACTCGTTCACCGGAGTGTGGGCCGTCCACGTGATGTGGACATCGTTACCCAGGGCCAGCCTTTGGAAAGCCTGCGCGATCTTTTCGAGGACTTGATCACCCGCGAAACCCGGTTCGGAGGGCTCCAGTTACGAAAGTCAGAGTGGCTCTTTGATGTTTGGCCTCTAGAGCGGACTTGGGCCATCGTAGAAGACGGCGTAAGCGAACCAAGCTTTTCCGATCTCCCACGCACGACCTTCCTGAACGTGGAGGCCGTTGCCGTTGAGCTATGGCCAGAGCCCGGCCAAGAGCGAGCAGTCTATTCCGGCGATGACCAGTTCTTCAATGCTATTCTCGACCAGGTGGTTGAGATAAATCGTGTCGAAAATCCGTTTCCGAGCCTCTGCGTAGTGCGCTCTCTGGTAATGACCCAGGACCTAGGTTTCCGAATCGGGATCCGGTTGGCTCAGTACATCGCCGAAGTCGGTCCTGGCATTCCTGATGACGAGTTGGAGCAGGTCCAGCGAAAGCACTACGGCTTCGTCCGTGTGCCGGGTCCCGAACTGCGATGCTGGATTCGTCTAGTGAGTGAGTACCTTAAACGTGGGCCTGAACGCGAACTGCGCCTCCCCTTGCTCCAGGGTAGTCACTGAAACTTTCTAGCTTCGCTGCACAACACCGACGGCCTCTGGAGGTATGACAGCTTCAGTCTGGGTGCCAAATTGGGTGCCACCTCCACACGGCGGAGCCGCCTCCGCCCACCGTGAACGAAGTCTCGAGCAGGGGCTACCCAGCGTGGCCCGAGTCGATCTCGCCGGAACTTCTCGAACCGGCGCCTGGGGCGACTGAACAACGAGGTCTCAACTCTTGGCCGTTTACTTCATTGCAGATAACGAGAACCCTGACTACAACTGCATCCGCGTAAAGATCGGGTACAGTGGCGATGTTCCTCGAAGAGTGAGAGAGCTTCAAACCGGCAGCCCGCAGCAGCTAAAGTTGATGGGCTACCTCACATCCAGCGATGACCGTGACCTAGAAGCGAGGTTGCACCAAAAGTACCGCGCGAAGCGCGCCCATTCTGAATGGTTCAACTTTTCTGCCGGGGAAGTCTACGAGGAGTTGCGTTGTCACTACGGAAATGCCTGGATATCAGTTGAGCCGGACGTATTTGAAGTAACTAGCATTGATCGCGACGGCATCCCGGAGTATGTTGGTGCGTGGCAGTGGGACGACGTCGAGCCTGGGAAGTTCTGTCCGAAATGCGGTTGGGGTGGGGGGCTACGATACAACGAGAATTTCGGTGGAGAAGGTTGCCTCAAATGCGGCTTCATCGGATGACATCACCCGCTTGGCCCAATCAGCTTGCTGCTTCATTTACTCGCAGCGCCGCCGGCGGACCATCTTGGTGGTTGGTCCAGATACTACTTGCCCGCTCGAATTCCATTCGCTTCCACACCTGCCATTCGTTAAAGTCAATGGGGCCATGGCCCGGGTTAGATTCAGAGTCCCCCTCGGGAACCAGCCAATTTCGCATTTCATATGCAAACAGCCAAGACTCAGTTAGGATTGTCTCAAAATCTTCAAGTTGCATTTTCAGGTAAGCAAGTCCGTCAGCCTCGCGTCCAAGCGACAACGACGTCTGTTCCATTTCCCTGATTTCACTTGCTAGACCTCGCCGAACATCCTCCAGAACACTGAAGTCCTTGGTCGTCATGAACTCCGCAAGCTCGGAGCCGAATGGTGATCCAGTGCGAATGTACAACTCACCCTTCATTACCCTTATTGCATCCAAGAACGGGCTGGAATCCCGAGCACCAAAGCGGTCATACATTGGCGGATCCTGGAACGGCCCTTCAAAGCATTGGCCAATCATCATCCGGTCAATGACTTCAGTCTGAAGTATATACGTTTCACGCGCATGCTTGTAGGCGGGGTTCTTCGACTCTATCCAAGCAATGAGTTCACCTCGCCTGGTATGAATCTCTTTGGCTTCCTCCAAAAGGCCAGCTCGCAACCTTTCAGCAAGCATCTGATCGAGGGCTCGCTTCATGTTGTGGAGTTCGGCGCCAGAGTAACTTGGATATTGAGAGGTGCCGACATTGACCATGGCTTTCTCTCGCTCACCGGCGTTGGTCTCGCGGTGCCTCGCCTGGTTGACAAGGCGAGGATGCTGTAAAGCCTCTCTCGCCTTCGCGTCGCCCTGTTCGGCGGCCCTTCGCCACCACTCCACCGCCATTGCGTCGTCCTGCACCGCACCACGGCCGCTATGGTACGAAAACCCTAGGTTGTACTGTGCCTCCGCGTTGCCACGTTCGGCGGCCATGCGATAAAACATCACGGCCTTGGAGTGGTCCAATGGCGCTCCTACGCCAGTATCGAACGCAACCCCAAGTATACACTGGGCCGCCTCGTCGCCCCCTTCAGCAGCATCGAACCACAGCAACATCGCTTTTTTGCGGTTCACTGGCACTCCCCTACCGTAGGCGTACGCAGACCCGAGGTCGCGCTGCGCGCTCGCGTTGCCCTGTTCGGCGGCCTTGCGCCACCACTCCACCGCCTCGATCTCGTCCATTGCTACGCCCTGGCCGTTGACGTACGCGACGCCAAGGCCGTACTGCGCCGCTGCGTCGCCCTGGTCAGCAGCCTTGCGCCACCACTCCACCGCCCTAGCGTGGTCCTGCGCCACGCCACGGCCCTCACGGTACATATAGCCGAGGCTCCACTGCGCCCTCACGTTGCCCTGCTCGGCGGCCATGCGGTAGAGCGCCACAGCCTTGGCGTGGTCCTGCGCCACTTCCTCCCAGCCGTTGTCGTACGCAACCCCGAGACTCCACTGCGCATCCGCGTTGCCCTGTTCGGCAGCCTTGCGCCACCACTCCACCGCTTTAGCGTGGTCCCGTGCCACTCCCTGGCCCTTGGCGTGCGCATCCCCCAGCATATACTGGGCTGCCGCGTCGCCTCGCTCAGCAGCCTTACGGTACTTCTCGACAGCCTCCAACTGCACCTGCGAAATGCCGGGATTGGATGGCGCACTTGCTTTGCCCGCGCCAACCGCACGGATCGAGGCGAGGCCCGCGGAAAGCAATCGAAGCAAGGGATTCTCTGCCATTTAGTTCTACTTCTCCCACTTGTCCTTGCTTGGTGGCGACCCAATCAAGAAGGGTGCGTGATCTCTCTACCCAGCGACAGCCTGGACCTGGCGGCTGGCGCGACCTAGGTTGGGTTGGGCGCCGATTTTGGGCGCCACCTCCCCGCCGCGCCCCCGCCTACGCGGACCGTGGACGAAGTCGCCGCCGTGGTAGGATCGAACTGCGGCGAGGAAGAGCGGCCCCGGACCGCCTCGGCGGAACTCCCCGAAACGGCGCCTGGACCGACTTGAAAACGAATGAGGTCTCAAAAGCCTCCGAGGGTTCGAATCCCTCAGCGCTCGCCTCGAGGCCGGCCTCCCGTCACCGGGAGGCCGGCAGTTCATTCGGCGGCCGGCGCACCGTGGTCGTGCGTGCCCGCGCCGTGGCCGTGGTCTTTGTGGTCGCCCGCCGGGTGATCGTGGCCGATCGGCACCAGCGTCCCCGGCGAAAACAGGTCCGCGCGGGGCTCGCCCGCCACGACCAGCTCGCCGAGCGCCCCCTTGCCGACCCGCGAGAGCGCGTGGTCGACCAGGTGGTAGGTGCCTGGCACTTCGAGCACCAGCTCGGCGATCGCCGCGCCGCCGGGCGGCACCGACACGACCGACGCGCGCTCGAGCGCGCGGCTGCTGCCGTCGACGTACACGCGATCGAAGACCTCGCCGATCAGGTGGAAGCTCGAGGCGAGGTTGGGGCCGCCGTTGCCGAAGAAGATCCGCAGCGTCTCGCCGGCGTTCATCCGCGGCGCCCGCTCGCCCACGAGGGCATCCACGGCGCCGTTGAACACCACGTGGCTCGGCCGCTCGGCGGCGACGTCGTTCCAGAGCATCGGCTGCAACCCGCGCGCCTCCGCGCCGCCCGCCAGGTAGAGCTCCCCTTGCATCACGTAGAGCTCATGATCGACCGCCGGGAGCCCGCCGGCCGGCTCGATCACGATCAGGCCGTACAGGCCGTGGGCGACGTGGTGGGCGACGCGCGGCGTGCCGCAGTGGTAGACGTAGACGCCGGGATGGACGGCCTTGAAGGTGAACTCGCCATGGCCGCCCGGCGCGACCTGGGTCGCGGCGGCGCCGCCATGCGGGCCGGTCGCCGCATGGAAGTCCACGCTGTGGGATTCGCGGTTGCGGATCGGGTTGTCGAGGCGGATCTTCACCGTGTCTCCCGCGAGGGCCCGCACCATCGGCCCGGGCACCGAGCCGTTGAAGGTCCAGAACGTCGTCGCGACCCCATCACCCACGAGGCCCACCGACTCCGTCGGCTCGAGGCGGACGTAGACCACGCGGGGATCCGTCCGGCCCACGGGCGGCGCCGGGCGAGGCGCCGGCAGCCGCACCGCGTCGCCAGGCACCGCAGGCGCCTGGGCCGGCTCGGCGAGGCCGCCGCCCGCGGCGTTCGGGTCCGCGGCCACCACGAGCTCGCCGACCATGCCGTAGTCGCCGTGGGTGGGGTAGCTGCAGGCCGCCGCGTAGGTGGCGGGGGCGCTGAAGGTGAGCGAGGCCCGCGCCTCGGTGCCCGGCGTCGCGTGCAGGTGGAGGCCGACCGACCGGATCAGCCAGTCGTGGTCGATGGCGCCCCGGTTCACGAAGCGGAAGTCGATCCGCCGCCCGACGGGCACCTGCAGGCGGCGCGGCGTGAAGCCGAACTCGCTCGCCGTGATGGTGACCTCGAGCGGGTCGCGCGGGCCGCTCGCCAGGGCCTGTGAAGGGCCAGCCACCTGGCTGCCGGGCGTCCCGACCGGGGCGCCGGCCGGCGGCCCGCCGACGCAAGCCGCGAGGGCCACGCCGATCATCCCGACGCCGAGCGCCTTGCCGCAAGCTGATCGCACCATGGTCCGATCATCGGCCCGGCGCGGGCTGGCGTCCATCCGTGGAACCCCACATGCCGGCACCCGGGCGGTCGCCGAAGGCGCGGGAGGCCGGTCGTTCGTTGATTCAGAGGGGCGATCGGCGCCATCATGGGCCCCGGCAGGAGGATCGCGCCATGAAAGAATACGAATTCACCGGCCAGGAGCCGGAGACCGCCGTGCGGACCTACAAGACCGGCGAGCGCGTCGTCGAGGAGGGCGCTTTCGCATGCATCAACTGCGGCGTGAACCCGCCGCCGATGGTGAACTTGGTGAAGGACCAGATGCTCCCGGTCTGCGGGACCTGCGGGCCGGAAAGCAAGTGGACGAAGATCTGAGTTATGCGGCGGCCAGCCGGCCCGTGCCCATGCGCCCCGTGCCGCGCAGCGCGCGCACGCGCTCGACCGCGGCGTTGGCCACGCCCTGGTACTCCTTCACGCCCGCGAGCAGGCGCCAGGTCTCCATCGCCAGGCCGTAGCGGCCGAGCTCTTCGGCGACCTGCGCGACGGCTTCGTGGGCCGGGCCCGGCGAGGGCTCGCAGGTCGCGGCTTTCTGAAACATCGTCAGGGCCTCCTCGCGGCGGCCGATGAACAGGTAGGTGTTGGCGAGGCGCCACAGCTCCTCGAGCGACGCGACGCCGAGCGCCACGACCGCGCCGAGGTGGACGGCCATCTGGCGGAAATCGCCGACGCGGTCGAAGGCTTCGGCGAAGAGGCGCTGGGTGTCCAGACGGCCCGGCTCGAGCTTCTCGACCATGTGGAGCTGCGCGAGGGCGCGCTGCTCGTCGCGGGCGTCGAGGCAGATGCGGGCGATCAGCAGGCGCGCGCCGACGTCCTTGCGATCGCGGTAGACGGCCTGGTTCAGCGCGTTCAGGGCCTCGGCCGAGCGGCCGGCCTCGAGGAGCGTCTCGCCGAGCTTGCGCTGGGCCTCGGCGTGGGTGGCCTCGAGGCGAAGCACGGCCTTGTAGCCGTCGATGGCGCGGTCCGGCAGGCCGGCCAGGCGGTAGCAATCCGCGAGCGCGACGGCGATCCGCACGTCTGAGGGCAGGCGCCGGCGCGCCTTGGCGAGGTGCTCGGCGGCGTCTTCGGCGCGGCCGTCGGCCAGGGCGATCAGCCCCAGCGCCGTCAGCGCGCGGACTTCGTCGGGCTGGGTGGCGATCGCCGCCAGCAGAAGCCCTTCGGCCGTCGCATAGTCGCCCGCAGCGAAGGCGGCCAGGCCGTCTTCGAGGGGGCGCGCCTGTTCGACGATCTTGCCGCCGTTCATTAGAACTTGGAAGTAGCGTTGAAGCATGGGCACGAAGGGGTCGCGGGGGGGGACGGTGTATGTATCCAGCGCCCAGCCTCAAACTGACGTAAAACTTACGTTATGGTTCGGCGAATCGCGCCCCGGACCGGCGCGGCGACGCAATTTTGTTAAGATGGGGGCTGGAGGAAGCCCCATGAGCCCCGACGTTTCGACCGACTACCCCGCCCTCGCCGCGCTGCGCGCCCGGATGGCCGCCGCCGGCGGCAAGCTGGGCGCGGACGACGCGCCCGCCGTGCTCGACGCCCTGCGCGAGTTCCTGCGCGACGGCGCGCGCCTCGGCCGGTCGCTGCGCGACGACCTCGCCGGGTTCCGCCCCGCGGATCCTCTCGGCGCCACGCTCTGCTACCTCTTCGTGATCACCGTCGACGCGGCCACGCACGGCGGCCGCGAGGGCGCGCTCAAGGCCTATGCGGCCTCCGACCAGCCGCTCGCCGCCGAGGCCGGCGAGCTCTACGCCCTGCTCACGGCGCCCGCCTTCGGCCAGGCGACCGGCCCGCGCCCGACCGTGAGCGTGCGCAAGGACGGCCGGGGCTGCGGCGGTCACTAGACCGGCTTCACCGCCGGCACCTTCGCCGGTAACGCGAACCAGAACGTGCTGCCGACGCCGGGCTCGCTCATCACGCCGATCTCGCCGCCATGGGCCTCCACGATCGCCTTGCTGATCGAGAGCCCCAGGCCGGTGCCGCCCACCTGGCGCGTGGGGCTCATGTCGGCCTGCTGAAAGGGCGTGAACAGCCGGCCGAGGTCCGCCTGCGAGATGCCCACGCCGTTGTCGCGCACCTGGAAGACCACGTCGTCGCCATCGGCCTCCCGGCGCGTCCACACGCGGATCGCGACCTCGCCGCCGGAAGGCGTGAACTTGAGGGCGTTGCCCACCAGATTCGTGAGCACCTGGAGGATGCGCAGGTCGTCGATGACCGGCTTGATGGGCACGTCCACCGTGGCGGCGAGCTTGATCGCCTTGCGGGCGGCGAGCGGGTGGAGGCGGGCCACCACCTGCTCCACGATCGCGGCCACGTCCGTCTCCGTCGGCGCGACGTGCAGCTTGCCGGCCTGCATCTTCGCCGCATCGAGCAGGTCGTTCACGAGCCGGAGCATCATGTCCGAGCCGTCGAGGATCTTGCCGAGGTAGGCGTGTTGGGTGACGTTGAGCGGGCCCGCCACCTCATCCGCGAGGATCGAAGCGAAGCCCGTGATGAAGTTGAGCGGCGTGCGCAGCTCGTGGCTGATCACGCTCAGGAAATCGTCCTTGTGGCGGTCGGCCCGCCGCAGCTCCTCGTTCAGGCGCTCGAGCTCGCCGCTGCGATGGGCGAGCTCGGCCTCGGCTCGTTTGCGCGCCGTGATGTCGCGGGCGATCACCGCGCCGCCGACGATCCGGCCGTCGGCCGCGCGCACCGGGTGCATGGTGAGCGAAACGGCGAGCCGTTGCCCGTCGCGGCGCACCCGTTCGGTCTCGTGGGCCTCGACGACCTGGCCCTCCAGCACGCGCGCGAGCTGCGCGGCGCGCTCGGGGATGCACTCCGGCGGCACGATCGCCGCGCCTTCGGTGCCGAGCATCTCGCCCGCGCGGTAGCCGAACATCCGATCGGCCGCCGCGTTCCAGCTCGTGATCCGGCCCGTGCGGTCGATCGACAGGATCGCGTCGGTCGACGACTCCACGATCGCCGCGAGCCACTGGCGCGCTTCATCGAGCGCCCGATCGCGTCCGCGCCCCCTGCCGACGCGCGCCGCGAGCGCCAACAGCAGGAACGCCGCCGTCGCCGCGATCAGGATCGCCAACGCGGCCCGGTAAGGATCGTAAAACGCTTGGAGCACGTGGGCGCCCATCTTCGGGATCGTATAGCGCCGTCGCATCAGGTCCGACGGACGGGCGGACGTCGCCATCGGGTACAAGGGCCCGCGTGAGCAGCGAGCCGACCCCCTCTCCATCCCGCCCCGGGCCCCTCGGGCTCGGTCCCGCCGAATGGGCGCTCTGGCTGGGCTACGTCGCGCTCGTGGCGGTGCTGGCGTGGCACCACGAGCCCTGGCGCGACGAGCTGCAGGCCTGGGGCATCGTGCGGGCGAGCGGGGGGCTCGGCGAGCTGATCGCGAACCTCCGCTACGAAGCCCACCCGCCGCTCTGGCACCTGCCGCTCTGGATCCTCTCGCGCTTCACGCCCGAGCCCGCGGCGATGCAGGCCCTCGCCGCATCGATCGGCGCCGCGGCCGCCTACGTGGTGCTGCGCTGGGCGCCGTTCGACCGGCTCGCCAGGGCGCTCGTGGTGTTCGGCTACGTGCTGGCGTACGAGTACAGCGTGGTCGCCCGCGGCTACGGGCTCGGCGCGCTCGCGACGCTGGCGGCCTGCGCGCTCTGGCCGGAACGCCACCGGCGCCCCTGGGCGCTCGGGCTGGCGCTCGGGCTGCTCGCCTTCACGAGCGTCTACGGCGTGCTCGTGGCGGGTGCCTTCGCCGCGGCGATCGCCTGGGAGCAGCAACGCACCGGCGCCTGGCGCACGACGTTCGCGGCCATGCCCGATGCCACGGGCGCAGGCGCCGCGCTGGCGGCGGCCGGGGTGCTGGGGGCGATCGCCGCCATGCGCCCGCCCGACGACTTCTTCCCCGGCGCCGGCACGCCCGACGTCCGCACGCCGACCGCGCTGCTCGGCGCCATGATGCGACTGGGCTGGGCCTTCGCGCCGATCCCCTCGAACTGGGTGCACCCCTGGAACAGCACGGCGATGTCGGGGGTGGGGGCGCTGGTCGTCGGTGTGCTCGCCCTCGCGATCGTGCACCAGGTCGCCCTGCGCGGGCGCCCGCTCGCGGCGGCGTTCTTCTGGTCCGGCACGGCGGCGCTCTTCGCCTTCGCGTTCGCGATTTACCCGGGCGTGGTGCGCCACGTGCTGCACTACCAGCTCGTCGCCGTCGCCGCGCTCTGGCTCGCGGCCCACGAGGGCGCGAGCTACCGCGAGGGCGCCGCGCGCTGGCTCGTCGCGGCGCTGCTCGCGCCGTCGGTGGTCGCGACCGCCTGGCTGGCCGTGGCCGACCTGCGGGCGCCCTTCTCGAACGCCCGGGCGACCGCCGCGTGGCTGCAGGCCCACCACGTCGATCCGGCGACGATCATGGCCGCCCCGGACTACGCGACGTGTGGCGTCGGCACCTGGCTCGACCAGCCGCTCTACCTGCTCGCCGCGCGCGAGCCGCGCCGCTTCGTGAAGTGGACGCGGAGCCGCTTCGTCTCGCCCGACCAGCTGGTGGAGCCCGTGCGCGCGGCGCTCGCCGCGCGCCGCGCGGTGGTGCTGCTCCTGAACCATGAGCTCGAAGAGGCCGAGCGGGAGCGGTTCGGCGGCACCGCCACGCTGCTGCACGCCGAGGTGGGCGCGCTCGTCGGCGACGAGGACTTCTGGGTCTACCGGCTCGCCCCCACGCCGCAGTGACGGCGGCGCTTGCCGCTCCGGGCGCGGCGCGGTACGATCCTGCGACGCGGCGGCACGGGCCGCAGCCACTGACCCGGGGATAGACCTTTGCCGCCACGCCAAGCCATCATCATCGGCGGCGGGCCCGCCGGCCTGACGGCCGCGTACGAGCTCGCCACCCGCAGCGACATTCACCCGATCGTGCTCGAGAAGAGCGACATCCTGGGCGGCATCTCGCGCACGGTCAACTACAAGGGCAACCGCATCGACATCGGCGGCCACCGGTTCTTCTCGAAGGACGATCGCGTGATGCAGTGGTGGCTCGACATGATGCCGCTGCAGGACCTGCCGGCCGGCTCGCACACGATCACCTACCAGAACCGCAGCCGGCCGCTCGACGTGGCGCCGGGCGGCCTCGACCCCGCGACCACGGACGCCGTCATGCTCGTGCGCGAGCGCAAGAGCCGCATCTACTCGTTCCGGAAGTTCTTCGACTACCCGATCCAGCTGACGCCCGAGACGCTCATGAAGATGGGGCTGGTGCGCACCGTCCGCGTCGGGCTGAGCTACCTGCGCGCCATGGCCTTTCCGATCAAGCCGGAGCAGAACCTCGAGGATTTCTACATCAACCGGTTCGGGCGTGAGCTCTACAACACCTTCTTCAAGGACTACACGGCCAAGGTCTGGGGCACCGCGTGCCGCAACATCAGCGCGGAGTGGGGCGCCCAGCGCGTGAAGGGCCTGTCGATCACGAAGGCGATCGCCCACTTCCTCCAGCAGCTCGTGAAGCCGAGCGGCCGCGACATCGGCCAGAAGGGCGTCGAGACCTCGCTCATCGAGCAGTTCATGTACCCCAAGTTCGGCCCCGGCCAGATGTGGGATGAGGCCTCGAAGAAGGTCGAAGCCCTCGGCGGCGAGGTGCTGATGGGCTGGGAGGTCCTGCACCTCCGCCACGAGGGCGGCCGGGTGCGCGCCGTGGTCGCCCGCCACAAGGACACCGGCGCGGAGCGCACCTTCGAGGGCGAGTATTTCTTCTCGACGATGCCCATCCGCGAGCTCATGCGCGCTTTCGAGCCCGCCCCGCCGGCCGAGCTGCTCGCGATCAGCGACGGCTTGCAGTATCGCGACTTCATGACCGTGGGCCTGCTGCTCGACAAGCTCAAGGTCCACGACGAGACGCCCGAGGGCCGCCAGCTGATCAAGGACAACTGGATCTACATCCAGGAGCCTGACGTCCAGGTGGGCCGCCTGCAAATCTTCAACAACTGGAGCCCGTTCATGGTCGCGGACCCGGGCAAGGTCTGGGTCGGGATGGAGTACTTCGTGAACGAGGGCGACCGGCTCTGGACGATGCCGGAGGAGGAGATGAAGCAGCTCGGCGTCGCGGAGCTCGCGAAGATCGGCATCATCGAGGCAGGCGACGTGCGCGACGCCTGCGTGATCCGCATGCCCAAGGCATACCCGGGCTACTTCGGCGAAGCCTACCTGCAGTTCGGCCGCCTGCGCGACCACGCCGACGCCTTCGAGAACCTCTTCCTGGTGGGCCGGAACGGCATGCACCGCTACAACAACCAGGACCACTCGATGCTGACCGCCATGACCGCGGTCGATCAGATCCTCGCGGGGGCGATCGACAAGGCGGCGATCTGGGAGATCAACACCGAGGAGGAGTACCACGAGTCGAAGACCGAATCGGCGCCCCGGAAGGATCCCGCGAAGGTCTAGTGGGACCAGGGCTTGGTCTGGATCTGGACGAACGAGTCGATCGCCGCCGGGTTCAGCTCGAGCAGCGCGAGCGTCTTGCGCAGGCCGAGCGGCACGAACTCGTTGAGATCGAGGGCGCCGTCGCCGTCGCGGTCGGCGCCGGCGAGCTCGGCGGGCGAGACCGCGAGCGGGAGGCGCTGCTCCTCGCCCTTCAAGCTGATGAACCGGAACTGGACCGCCGCCGCTTCGGCGGCGGTCAGGCGGCCGTCGGCGTTGGCGTCGGCCCGGTGGTGCTGCATCTCGATCGCGATGACCCGCCAGAGCCGGAGCCATTCCGGCGCTTCGAAGCGCGCATGGAACTCCTTCGCCGAGATGCGGCCGTCCGCGTCCACGTCGAACTGCCGGATATAGCCGTCGACGCCGGCCGGCTGGAAGCCCGCGCGCAGCAGGTCGTCACGCGTGGCGGGCCGATCCTCGCCCCCGGTCAGGACCTTGCGCCAGCGCTCGACCAGCGGGCGCGCGAGGCGCAGGATCTGAGCCTGCTCCGCCTCGGCGGGCTCGCGGACCAGCGTGCCCTCGTTGGCCAGCACGCGGCGCGCCCGGCCGTAGCGCGAATCTTCGCCCAGGAGGTAGGTCAGGGCGCCCTGGTAGGGGACGTCCGAACCGCCGGTGAAGAGGCCGTCCGTCGGCGCGACGTGGAGGTGCAGATCGCGATCGCGCAGGCCGTCGGCGGCGGCGAGCTGGATCGCGCGGGCGAGCGAGACGCAGCGCGCCGGGTCGTAGGGGATCGGGGCGGCCCGCAGGGGCATGGTCTGCTTCTGGAGGTGCATGCGGCCTTCCGCGTCGACCGAGACGTCCAGGAACCGCGTCTCGCCCTGGTTCGGCCGGCCGCCGGGCAGCAGGAACATGAAGCTCCAGCGGGCCGACAGATCGCCGCTGGGGCGCAAGGGCCGGAGGGCTTCCGCGTCCATCAAGCGGCCGTCCGGGCCGATGCCCCAGCCGCCGATCGATGCCAGCGACGGCCGCGGGCCCACCTGGGCGCGCGCGGCGAGGTAGGCTTCGTCGAGCCCAGGACGCGCGCCGAGGCCGACCTGCCGAGCCTGGAGCACGCCCTCGCGCGACGCGGCCGAGGGAACCAGGCCTGGCGGGGCGCTGCACGCCGCTAGCGTCGCGGCCCCCAGCAGGGCGACGACGCAGGCGCGGGAAAGAACGGCGAAGGAGCGATTCATTCCGGTCCTTATAGCGTGTCCTCTTCCTCGGCTTGCGTGCCGGTGCCCACCCGGCCGAACGGCTCCATTCGCAGGCTCTTGCGGTAGCCCTCGCCGACGATCTCGACCTCATCGCCGCCTGCGACTGGCGCGATCGTCACTGTGAAGCGCGCCCCGCGCAGCGCAACGGGCACCGTGCGGATCACCTCGCCGTCGCGCAGGTGCCGCGCTTCGAGCGTGGGGACGCCCTGGGCCACGCCCTCGAGGACCAGGCCGTCGCCCCGGCGGCTTGCGCGGAATTGGACGGCGGCGCCGTCGGTGGGCCGCCAGCCGGCGTCCGGCGTGAGAGGTGCCGGCTGCCCGCAGCCGGCGAGGAGGAGGGCCATGGCGAGGATCATGCGCATCATCGCGGTCTACCGGCCGACCGGGACGGCGGCGCCCGACTGGCCCGACCACGCGGCCAGGAACTCTGCGCGGGTCACTACGCCGTCCTGGTTGCGGTCCATCCGCGCGAGCGCCTGGCGCACCTGCGCCTCCTGCTCGCCGGGCTGCCAGCCGGCCACGGGCTGGCCGAAGGGCGCCTGCATCGCCTCGGCGAAGCTCAGCTCGCCATCATGGTCGAGATCGATGAACGACCAGATCGTCGTGGGATCGGGGGCGCCGGTGGTCGGCTTGCGGCCCGCGGGGGCCAGCTTGGCGGCCTGGGCGGCGGCGGCGCGGGGAAGGCGCGTGGGTGCGTTGGGGCGGTCGACGCCGCACCCGCCGAGGGCGACGGCGGCGAGGAGGAGGGCGGCGGTGGCGAGGCGGGTCATGGGGGGTCCTTTCGAGAGCGGCGGCGGGTTTGGTCGATAAACCCAAGTTAACCTTCGCTTCTCCCAAAATCCTCCCAGCCGTCCCTCAAGGGAGCAATTCGGCGAGCAACCGGCGGGCCGACGCCGAGGGCGCCTCGTCCATCTCCCGGCGGAGCGCGGCGGCGAGCGCCTCGTACTGCCGCCGCACGAGGGCGGCCTCGCCCAGGCAGGCGTAAAGCCGCATCAGGCCGCAGTGGGCCTCCTCGTGGGCGGGCTCGATCGCGAGCAGCCGCTCGAAGCCCGCCCGCGCCGCCTCCCAGCGCTCGGCCTGCCAGGCCGCCTCGGCCACCTGGGCCAGCATCACGACCGCCCGGGAGCGGGCCTGGTGGCGCTCGGCCTCGAAGTGGTCCTGCAGCACGGGCTCGGCGAAGAGATCGCCCCCGTACAGGGCCGTCGCCTCCTTCCAGCGCGCGGGCCCGGCGTCGTGGGCGGCCTGGAAGTCGTCCCAGTCGATCGCCATGCCTGCGCGGACGAGGCGGATGCGGCGGTCGCGCACCTCGAGCCGCGCCGACTTCACGCGCGGCGGCAAGGCCGGATCGAGGATCTTTCGCAGCGACGACAGCAGGTTGTCGAGCTGGTGCTGGCCCTCCTCGGCGCCGAGCTCGGGGAAGAGCTGGTCGGCGGCCTCCTCGCGCGCCACGCCGGTCGGCCGGAGCACGAGCATGGCGAGCAGGGCCTTGGCCTTCTTGCGCGGCCACTGCGCGGGCCCCTCGCCCGCGACCTCGACCAGGAGCTCGCCGAAGCAGCGGATGGCCACCCGGCTCGGCGCGACAGGTGGCAGAGTGACGGGCGGCGACGCCGCGGGCGTCGCCCGCGCGGCGAGCCCCGCGCGGATCGCCCGGGCGGCCTCCGGAAAACGCGCCTCGATCGCCGCGAGCAAGTCGGCGTGACCGTGGGCCGCCATCAGCGACCACAGCTCGGGCGCGATCGCGCGCTGGGCGATCGGCACGTAGTACAGGGGCCCCTCGCGCACGAGCGCCAGGCCTTCGGCCAGGTGGGCCGCGGTGGCGGCCGCGTCGCCCCGCCGGGCATGCGTGACGCCACGTGCCAGCGCGATCGCCGCCGCCAGGTGGGCCGCGGGCGCGGCGCGCAGGAGGTCCGCAGCGGCGGCGAGGGCCGGCTCGGCCGCGCCGGGCTCCCCGGCCGCCAGCGCCGTGACCGCGGCGTCGAGCAGGACCTGGGCGTGGTAGCGCGGCCAGGGCGCGACCAGCGCCAGCGCCGCCTCATGCATGCGCCGGGCCGCCGCGAGCTCGCCGCGGTGGCGGTGCAGCACGCCCAGCTGGTTCCGCGCGAGGCCCGCGTCCGCGTTGGTGTCCATCGGCAGCGCGGCGAAGAGCGTGAGCGCCTCACCGAGGCAGACCTCGGCTGGCTCGAAGGCCCCCGTGAACAGGTGGTACTCGCCTTCGACCTGGCGGAACTCCGCGCGGCGGTACCGGTCTTCGGGCAGGGCATCGCCCAGCGCAGCGAAGCAGGCCTCGGCGTTGCGGCGATCGCCCTGGCGCAGCGCGACCGCCGCCATATACAGCCGGGCGCCGCGCGGGACGCCCGGATGCAGCGGGAAGCGCTCGGCCCGCTCGATCACGACGGCGAAGAGCCGCATGGCCTCCGCGAACTCGCCGCGCTCCTTGGCGAGGATGCCGAGGTTGAGCGCCGCGAATTGCTGCACGGACGCGGTCTGGGGATCGTCGAGGTGCGGCAGGTCGAGCGCCTTCCGCCAGCCGCGCGCGGCCGCGGACTCGTCGCCGCGCGCGAAGTGGTGGCAGGCCAGGTTGTTCTCGAGCTCGGTGCGCTCGGCCGGGGTGGCGTCGGCTTCGCGGGCGCGGGCGTCGCGGGCCGCGGCCTCCAGGCGCGCGAGGTCCTCGGTGGTCCAGAAGAGGTGCACGAGGTCGCCTGCGGCCTCGAAGGCGAGCGCCCGCGCGCCGCTGGCGTCGAAAGCCGCGAGCGCGCGCCGGTAGTACGCCTCGGCCTCGGGGTAGGCGCCGCGGGCCTGCTGGACGGCACCGGTGAGCAGGTCGAGCACCGGGGCGACCTGCTCGCTGCCGGGCGGGAAGCCGGCCAGGGCCGTGGCGAGACGCTCGGTCTCGCCGGCGAGCAGCCAGCGCTTGCCGACCTGCCGAAGCAAGGCCGCGGCCTCTTCGACGCGGCTGTCTGCTCGGTAGAGCGCCAGCGCGGCCTCGGGGTCGGCGTCCCGCAGGGCCCCGGCCAGGCGAGCGCGGGCGCCAGGCGGCGGCGGGCTCATGGCGAGCCGGGCGCGGGCCAGCGGGTGCCACGCGCCCGCGGGGTCAAGCAGGCCCCAGGCGATCGCCGCTGCGCGGTCCCATCCGGCGGCGGCGGCCGCGGCCTCGCCCACCGTGTCGACCGCGGCCAGGAGCGCGGCCGCCGTGCGGGCGGCGGGGGCCAGCGGCGCCAGCCACTCCTCGTCGACCAGCGCGTCGAGCAGGGCCGGCGGCGCGCCCCCGACCAGCGCGGCCACGCCCAACGGCCAGCCCGCTGCCGGGTCCGACCGGCGGACGGAGGACGCGGACCCGGCAGCGGAGGGCCCGATGGCGAGGTCTCGCGGGCCGAGCACGCAGGCCTCGCCGAACGTGATCCGGCGCGCGAGCGGCAGGTCGAGCGGCTGGCGCGCCGTCAAGACCAGGCGCGCGTGCTCCACCGTGGCGAGCAAGCGAAGGACGTAGGCGCGATCGGCCTCGCCCGCAAGGTCCTCGAGCACCACGGCGGCCGCACCGGACGAAGGCACGGTCCCGACGGCACGGTCTGCGGGCGTGAGCCAGACCACCTCGCCGCCGGCCTCGGCGGCGAGGCGGCGGGCTGCGGTCGTCTTGCCCCAGCCGGGGCCGGCAATCAGGAGCCAGATGCGCAGAGCGGACACAGCGGCATGTGTACCCGCGCTCCGCTCAGACGTCGATGAACTGGGTCTCGACGTCCGCGACGTGGGCCTCGAACTGGTGGTTCTCGAGCCAGTCGACAGCCTTCGAGATCACCTCGTTCGCGTGCTTCTGCTCGTTGGCGCACATCACGATGCCGATGGTCGCGGCGTCGTGGTCGTCGAGCTGATCGACCTCGGCGGCGTGCACGCTGAACTTGTTCATCAGCTTGAGCACGATCGGCTTCACGATCGAGCGCTTGTCCTTGAGCGAGCCGATGTCGGTCAGCTCCAACTCCACCCGCGCGACGCCGATAATCATGGCCGGACCTCCTTCCGATGGGGGGGTCGATGGTAGCACGCCGCCCCACCCCGGCCAAGAGCCGGCCGAACGGCGCCGTTGGCGGAGCTGCCCGCATAGTGAGCCTTTGCACGACTCCTTGATGTGATTCTGATCCGATCGGTTTAACATCGAATCGCGGGCGCTCGGTCGAGATTCAGCTGGCGCATGCCCCGTGGAGGTCTCCAGCGATGCGAGCTGCGTCCCCGACGAGCGAAACGCCCGGAATCCGGCTGGCGTACGGGCTGGCCGGGGCCGTCGCCCTCGTCGCCTGCGCGGTGACCGTCAGCTGGGCAGCCGACCTTCCTGCGCTCCGCTCCATCATTCCAGGCTACATCCCGATGATGCCGCTCACGGCGCTCGCGCTCCTGTGCCTGAGCGCCTCCCTCGCGGCGCTCGCCGGCGGCCGGGCCGTAGGTTGGCGATTGGCGGCCGGCCGGGCCGCGGCGCTCGCTGGGGCCACGATCGGCGTCGTGACGCTCGCGGAGCACCTCCTCGCCCGCGATCTGGGTATCGACCACCTGCTGTTTCCTCGCGCCGTCGCGGAAGCCTGGCAGGCCTGGCCGGGGCGGCCCGCGATAGACACGTCGATCTGCGTGACGCTGCTGGGCGTCGGGCTCCTGGGGCTGCCCTGGGCCCTGGAGCGCCGGGCCGTCGGCCAGGCGATCCAGGGCCTGGCCCTCGCCACCGTGGTCCCGATTTACCTGACGGCGCTGGGCTACGTGTACGACGTATCGGCCCTCTACAGCTGGATGCACAGCGCGCCGATGGCGCTCCTCACCGCCGCCACCCTGCTGTCCATGGCTGTGGCGCTGATCGCGGGCACCCCCGGGGCCTCGTTGCCGGCGTTGCTGACCTCGCGGGGCACGGCCGGGCAGACGATGCGCCGCCTCGTGGCGCCAACCTTACTGGGGCCGATCGTACTGGGCTGGCTGCGGCTCGAGGCCGAACACACGGGCCTGATCCCGCGCATCGTCGGCCTCGAGCTGATGGTGCTGACCCTGGCCCTCGGCGGCTTCGGCTTCCTGTGGTGGAGCACGGCGCGGTTCGCCGTCGCCGAGGACGAGCTCATCGACCTGTACGAGAACGCGCCGTGCGGCTACCACTCGCTGGACCGCGAGGGCCGCGTCGTCCGGATCAACGACACGGAGCTCGCCTGGCTCGGCTACTCGCGCGAGGAAATCGTCGGCGAACGCTGGGACGAGACGCTCCTCCACGAGGACGGACGAGAGCGGTTCCGGGCCACCTTCCCCGGTTTCGTCGCCCGCGGTTGGGTCAAGGATCTGCAGCTCGACCTGCGCCGCAAGGACGGGAGCGCCTTCCCGGTGTTGGTGACCGCGACCGCGCTGCGCGACGAGGCGGGTGCGTTCATGATGAGCCGATCGACGCTCTTCGACATGACCGAACATCGGCGCCTGGAGGACGCACATCGGCGCAGCGAGGCGCGCGTCCGCTCGGTGCTCGAGGCGTCCCCCGATGCGTTGTTGCTGATCGACGCCGGCGGCCGGGTGAGCTACGCCAACGCCTTCGCAGCGGAGCTCTACGGGTATGCGCCAGCCACAATGATCGGCCTGTCGGTCGAGAAGCTCGTCCCCGAAGCGATTCGGGAGGCTCACCGGACCAGGCGCGATGGCCATTCCCTCGGCACCGGCGCCTGGACAATGGCCAAAGACCGCGAGGTCCATGGCGTCAGACAAGACGGCGGGGAGTTCCCGGCCGAAGTGCGCCTCAGCCCGGTCGAAACGCCCGGTGGGCCGTTCATCATCGTCAGCGTCCGCGACATCAGCGAACGCCAGCGCATGTTGGCCGAGGCCGCGCGGCGGACCATCGAAACTGAGCAGGCGCGCGAGCTGGCCCGGGTGAAGGACTATCTGCTCTCGACGATCTCCCACGAGATGAAGACGCCCGTGTCGCTGATCGTAGGCTACGCGGAGATGCTGGAAGACACGTATCCCGATGAAGCCATCGTGAAGGGGCTGCTCGAAGGCGCGCACCGGCTCGCCACCCACATGAATCGCATCATCGACCTCGGCGCCCTGCTCAGCGGTGCCATGCCGCTCTACCGCAGCGAGGTGGACCCCGTCGAGCTCGTCGAAGCCACCCACCGGCTGATCGGGCCAGAGCTGGCCGCCGCTCGGGTGCGGTGGGTCGGCGAGATCGCACCCGGCTTGCCGAGCTTCGAGGGCGACCCGCACCGCCTCGCCCAGATGCTCGCGGAGCTGGTCGACAACGCGCGGCGCTTCACGCCGGCCGGCGGGACCGTCGGCTTGAAGGTGGGCTCGGTGGCCGGAAACGTCGTGTTCACGGTCTGGGACAATGGCCCCGGCATCGAGCCGCGGCAGCTGGACCAGGTCTGGGAGGCCTTCAACCAGCTCCGGACGTCGGACGCGCTCCGCCCTGGCGGGCTGGGTCTCGGGCTGGCGCTGGTCAAGGGCATCGCCGAGCTGCACGGCGGCCGAGTCTCGCTCAGCTGCCCCGCCGGCGGCGGGACCGAGGCCACCGTTTCGTTGCCGGCGCGGCCCGACGGCGGGTCGGAGCTGGTCCGGGACGACGGCGGGCGCGAACACACGGTATAATGCCGGCCCCCGCCAAGGAGGCCGCATGGACGCGAATCGTCAGGTCGACGACGATGACATCTTGACGCCCTCGCTGACCGCGCACGACGACGCGGTGGGCTTCGATCGCCCCTGGAACCCGAACTACCTCGTGTTGGTCGGCGCATTCTTCGGCGTCATCCCGATGGGCATCCTGCTCGCCGAGAACTTCAAGCGCCTCGGCCGGCCCCAGGCGTACGCGCCGCTGTTGACCTTCGCGTTCGTGGCCGGCGTCGCGCTGGCCGCGTTGGCTGGCTACGCCCACGCCTACGGCATCCCGGGGCTCTATGTCGCGGGCAGCGTGGACCACCGGCGCGGCCTCCGGACCGCCAATATGCTCCTCGCGGTCGGGGTGGGCCTCGCGATCGCGCACCGGCAACGCCGGCGCTGGGAGATCCACACGGGCCACGGCGGCGGCAGCGCACCGTTGCTCAAGCATGCGCTCGGGGCGATCGTGGCCGGCGTGGCGGTCCAGCTGATGGTCGCGCTCCCGTTCGCCATCTCGGCGTCCGGTGGCGCCTCGCCGGCAGGCTCTCCGCCGTGAGCGACCAGCCCGACGTTCCCCGCCTGATCGACGTCTTCGCCCAGAAGGCCGGCTATTACGCCGAAGCCGGGCGGCACGACCGCGCCGAGGCGGAGTTGCGCCGGGCCCTCGCGCTCGCGCCGGATGACCCGGAGCTGCACTACCGGCTCAGCCTCGCGTTGGCCTACCAGGCGCGCGGCGAGGAAGCCGAGGCCGAGGCGCGCGAGGTGATCCGGCTCGAGCCGATGTCGCCGCTCGCGCGCCTGCACCTCGCCTCGCTCCTCATGGAGCGGGGCCTGCACGTGGAAGCCGAGCAGCTGCTGCTCGAAGCGCTGCGCCTCGCGCCCGATTACGCGGCGGGGTATCTCGTCTACGGCATCCTCATGTTCAAGACGAAGCGGCTCGAAAAGGCCGAGAAGCTGTTCCGGCGCTGCCTCGCCATCGACCCGGAGTTCCCGGGCGCCCATGCGTACCTGGGCGCAGTGCTCGCGGACGCACGCAAGGTGGACGAGGCCGCGGCGATCGGCCACGTCGGCGTCGGGCTCGACCCGGAGGACGCGACCGGGCATGCGATGCTCGGGCGATCGCTCTACCTGGCCGGCCGGCCCTTCGCGGCGCGCCGGGCGCTGCGCGACGCCGTGCGGCTCGATCCCGGCAACGACGCGTTCATCGAGCTCTATCACGACATGGACCGCGCCTGCCGGTGGGTCTTCCTGCCCTTTTACTACTGGACGCTTGCCACGAGCCGCCTGCCGGGGCAGCAGTTCCTGGTCTGGGGCATCTTCCTCGTGCTGCTTTACGGGCTGCGCTTCGCCGGCGTGCCGCGCGAGGTCACCGGCCCGTTCGCGATCGCCTGGCTGCTCTTCGCGGTCTACACCTGGATCGCGACCCCGCTCGCCAACCTCTGGATCAGGCTGAGGCCCGCACGATGACCGACCCCCACGCCGCCATCCTCGACGCGCTGCGCGCCGCCTGCGAGCGCGATCCGGCCAATGGCCCGCTCTGGCTGCATTACGGCGAGCAGCTGGCGCGCACGCCGCGGGCGGCGGACGCGATCGCCGCCCTGCGCAAGGCCGCCGACCTCCGCGTCGAGCCGCCGCTCGTGCTGCGGCAGCTCTTGCCGCTGCTGCGCGAGGCGGGCTTCGGCGCCGAGGCCCTGATCCGCGCCGAGCAATGCCTCGAGCGGCACGACGATCCGTTCGTGCGCCGGGAGCTCGCGATCGTCTTGCGCGAGAAAGGCGAAGACCAGGCCGCGGCCCACGCCTACCGCGCCGCGCGGGCCGCCGATCCGGCGCTCGCGGACGCCGACTGGGACGCCTGGGTCGCCGGCATCCCGGAGGCCGCGCCCTCTGCCCCGGCCCCCGTGCCCGCCCCGGTCCGGGCCGGCGTGGCCGGTGAGGCCGCCGCACCCGCCGAGCTGCTCGAGCGCTTCGAAGCCGAAACGCCGCGCGTGAAGTTCGCCGACGTGGCCGGCCTCGCCGAGGTGAAGGAGCAGATCGAGCTGCGCATCGTCGCGCCCTACAAGACGCCCGAGATCTTCGCCGCCTTCGGCCGCAAGGCCGGCGGCGGCGTGCTGCTCTACGGGCCGCCGGGCTGCGGCAAGACCTTCATCGCGCGGGCCACCGCGGGCGAGGTGGGCGCGCGCTTCGTCGCCCTCGGCGTGGCGGACATCGTCGACGCCTTCTGGGGCGAGAGCGAGAAGGCGATCCGCGAGCTCTTCGCCGACGCCCGCCGCCACACGCCCACCGTGCTCTTCTTCGACGAGTTCGACGCCCTGGGCGCCTCGCGCGGCGGCACCGAGTCGCAGTTCTGGCGCGCGCTCGTGACCCAGCTTTTGGCCGAGATGGACGGCATCGGCGGGCCCAACGAGGGCGTGCTCGTGATGGCCGCGACCAACCTGCCCTGGAGCGTCGACCCGGCCTTCCGGCGGCCGGGCCGCTTCGACCGGGTGGTCTTCGTACCGCCGCCGGACGAGGCCGCGCGCCGGGCGATCCTCACCACCCACGCAGCCTCGCTGCCGGGCGGCGAGACGATCGACGTGGCGAAGCTCGCCGCCAGGACCGCGAACTGGTCCGGCGCGGACCTCAAGGCGCTCTGCGAGCGCGCCGCCGAGGGCGCGCTGGCGCGCTCGCTCAAGACCGGCAAGGTGCAGCCGGTCGCGATGGACGATTTCACGAAGGCGCTCGCCGAGAGCCGCGCGAGCGCCGGCGAGTGGTTCGCGACCGCGCGCAACCACGTGCGGTACGCGAACGAGGGCGGGCGATACGACGACCTCGAAGCATACATGAAAAAGCACAAACTCCTTTAGAGCGGTTTTCCTGTGGGTGTCGCGGCGCATCGCTTGGTCTGCGACCCGTCTGCGTCGTCGCTCGTCGGTTACGTGCCTTCGGGCACGCGCCCTCCTCGCTCCTAGCAGCCGGGCCGCAGCCCGGCGCGCTGCACTCGCTCACCCACAGGAAAACCGCTCTAAACAGGGGGTTACGCGGAGCAGGGGAGCTGTGGTTTCATAGGGACATGACCGCCACGAACGCCATGAACCAGGCCCCCACCGCCAGCGACCTGATCGCCCTCGAAGAACGCCACGGCGCCCACAACTATCACCCGCTGGGCCTCGTCATCAGCGAGGCCAAGGGCGCGTGGGTGACCGACAGCGACGGCCGGCGCTACCTCGACTGCCTGTCGGCCTACTCTGCGGTCAACCAGGGGCATGCGCACCCGCACATCCTGGCCGCCATGATGCGTCAGGCCCAGCGCGTCACGCTGACCTCGCGCGCGTTCCACAACGACCAGCTCGGCCTGTTCTACCAGAAGCTCACGCAGATGACCGGCCTGCCGCGCGTGTTGCCCATGAACACGGGCGCCGAGGCCGTCGAGACCGCGCTCAAGGCCGCGCGCAAGTGGGCCTACCAGGTGAAAGGCGTGCCGCTCAACCAGGCCGAGATCATCGTCTGCGAGAACAACTTCCACGGCCGCACGATCGCCGTGGTCAGCTTCTCCACCGAGCACCAGTACCGCGACGGCTTCGGGCCCTTCACGCCCGGCTTCAAGGTCATCCCGTACGGCGACGCGGCGGCCCTGCGGGCGGCCATCACGCCGAACACGGCCGCGGTGCTCTTCGAGCCGATCCAGGGCGAGGCCGGCATCATCGTGCCGCCCGAAGGCTTCCTGCGCGAGGCTTCGGCGATCTGCCGCGAGAACAACGTGCTGCTGATGCTCGACGAGATCCAGACCGGCCTCGGCCGCACCGGCAAGCTCTTCGCCTACCTGCATGAGGGCATCCTGCCCGACGTGCTCGTGCTCGGCAAGGCGCTCTCCGGCGGCTTCTATCCCGTTTCGGCGATGATCGCCCGCGAGGACGTGATGGCGGTCTTCAAGCCCGGCGACCACGGCTCGACCTTTGGCGGCAACCCGCTGGGCTGCGCGGTGGCGATCGCGGCCCTCGAGGTGATCGAAAGCGAGAACCTGGCCGAGCGCGCCGCGCGCCTCGGCGAGATGGTCTTCGCGCGCCTCGCCAAGCTGGACAGCCCGCACGTCGCGGACGTCCGCGGCAAGGGCCTGATGGTGGGCATCGAGCTGAATACAGCCGCGCGGCCCTTCTGCGAGGCGCTCTGGGCCCGCGGCGTGTTGTGCAAGGAGACGCACCACAAGACGATCCGCTTCGCGCCGCCGCTGGTGGTGTCGGACGAGGATCTCATGTGGGCGGTCGAACAGCTCTGCGACACGCTGAGCGGCTCGGCCGACGAGGCCGACGCGCCGTAGCGTGGGGCAACGTTGGCCGAGCCGTCAGGGCTTCGGCACCACCCGCATGTACTCGTTGCACGCCTCGGTCACGTAGATGTTGGTGCCCTTCGCGGCGATGCCGAAGGGGCAGTTGAACTGCGACTCCAGCGGCTTGCCGTCGACGTGGCCGGCCGTCCTATTGCCCGCCACGGTCGAGACCATCGGACGGGCCGGGTCGCGCATGTCGATCTTCCGGATGCAGTGGTTCTTCTTGTCGGCCACGAACAGGTCGCCCTTCTCGTCGATCGCGATGTCCATGGGCTGGTTGAACCGGGCGGTGGCCCCGTCGCCGTCCTGGTGGCCCCCCTCGATGTCCTTCCACCAGCGGCCATCCGCGAAGACGAACTTCGTCTTGTCACCTGCGATCGTCGAGACGATCGGGTTCTGGGGGTCGCGCATGTCCACCTTCCGGACCAGGTGGTGCCAGGTGTCCGCGATGTACAGGTTTCCGGCCTTGTCGATCGCCATGCCGTGCGGGCTGTTGAACTTCGCGCGGTACCACGGACCATCCGGGGCGACCAGCGACGGCCGCTCAAGCAACGGGCGGGTCTTCGCGTCGTGCTCGGACTCGAAGCCGTAGCCGCCCGCCAGGTGGTGAACGACCCCGGTCGCGGTGTCCAGGCGCCGGAGGTCCGACGAGTTGGACGAGAGGATGTAGAGCCACTTGCCGGTTGGGTCGAGCTCGACCGCGCGCGGGTTCCAGGACGAGGTGATCGGCAGGGCCTTCAGCACCTGCTGTCGGCCGTGGATGGTGATTCTCCCTGTGTTGGGATCGATCTTGCGGATCGTGTTCACGACCGGATCCGCGGCGTAGACCACGTTTCGGGCGTCGATCGCGACGTCGGCCGGGTCGTGGATCGCGGTCGTGGCGATCGGGCCCTCCTGCTGGCCCTGGTACCCCTGGCCGGCGACCCACTCGTACCGCTCGTCCGCCGTTAGCCGGAAGACCCGCCGCTCGCCCGTGTGCCCGATGTACAGGCGGCCGTCGGGGGCGAAGTTCAGCCCCTTGCCGGCCGAGCAGGTCCAGGCGATGACGTTGCGTAAGGTCCTGACGGCCGCGGGCGTGGGGGCCGGCGTCGGCGTGGCGGTCGGGGTCGGCCGGGGGGTCGGCGTCCGCGTGGGAACCGCTGGCCGGCTGGGGGGCGGCGTCACCGCGGGGCAGTCGCGCGGCCCGGTGCCGGTGAACGTATGCGTCGTGCCGTCGACGGCCACCGAGTCGCCCACGATCATGCCCCGGAAGCCATGCCGCGACCCGGCGATCGCCACCGGTCCGTCCGGGGCGAGGATCGTCCCGTCGAAGCGCCCGCCCGAGCCGGTGAGCTTGGTGCCCCCCGCGCCCGCGAGCACCAGGATGCGGTCGGTGAAGGCCTTGAGCTGGGCGTTCACCGAATGGATACGCACCTCGCGGGCCTGGAAAGTCACGGTGCCCGTGAGCCCGGCCTTCGAGACCGAGAGGACCCCGCCGGCGCGGTACAGCCCCGGCTTGAGCGTCGTCTTGTTCAGCCAGACGCCAGGCACCGTGTCGAGGTTCACGTTGCCGGGGAAGTTGAACGTCGCCGCGCGGCTCGCGATGGTGGTGGTGACGGGCACGGCGAGCGCTGCGGCCGCCCTGGTGCCGCGCACGGTGCTGCCGTTGCCGGCGTAGACCACGCCGTCCATCGTGGCGGCCTGGCCCAGGATCCGATGGGTCGTGCCGGCGAGCTTGATCCCGTCGTTGGTGTACACGTCGCCGTTCACCGTGTGTCGCGAGCCGGCGAACACCACCTGGGTGGAAGCACTGCGCGCGTAGATTGCGAGTGGCCGCGAAACGCATGGCGCCGGCGCGGCGAGCAGGTCGTAGCCCTCGTCGGCCGGGAGGGCGCCGAGGCCCCAGGAGGGCGCCAGCGGCATGGGTGCCACGCAACCGGCGGCGAGCCCCGTGATCCCGAGCGTGGCGATGATCCCGCGGAAACGCTTCACCCCTACCTCCTCATCCCCCCATGACCGTGTACCCCTCGCTTGCTCCACCGACGGGACAAGCGGCGATTGTTCACAATCAAGCAACCAATGCATGATCTTCGGTTCATCGAATCCGATCGGCCCGATCGCCGGCAGGGTACAAAGCCGCTCGTCATGACCAATTTCGCCACCCACTGGGCCCTCGATCCCGCCTTCGACTTCCTCAACCACGGCTCCTTCGGCGCCTGCCCCCCGCCGGTGCTCGCGGCCCAGCGGGCGCTGCGCGACCAGCTCGAGGCGCAGCCCATGCGCTTCATGACCCGCGAGCTCGAGCCGCTGCTCGACGAGGCCAGGCGAACCCTCGCCGCCTTCATCGGCGCCGACGCCGAAGGGCTCGCCTTCGTGCCGAACGCCACCTCCGGCGTCGCCACCCTGCTCGCCTGCATTCGCTTCGAGCCCGGCGACGAGATCGTGACCACCAGCCACGTGTATCCCGCCGTGCGGGCCGCGCTCGCCCGCATCGTCGCCAAGACCGGCGCCCGGCTCGTCGAGGCCGCGGTGCCGTTCCCGATCGCGGGCCCCGAGGTCGTGGAGGCGGCGGTGCTGGCCGCCTGCGGCCCGCGCACGCGGCTCGCGGTGCTCGACCACATCACGAGCCCGACCGCGCTCGTCTTCCCGCTCGAGCGCCTCGTGCCGGCGCTCGCCGCGCGCGGCATCGACACGCTCGTGGACGGCGCGCATGCCCCCGGCCAGATCGACCTGGACGTCACCGCGCTCGGCGCCGCGTACTACGTCGGCAACTGCCACAAGTGGCTTTGCTCGCCGAAGGGCGCGGCCTTCATCGCCGTGCGCGAGGACCGCCGCGAAGGGCTGGTCCCGCTGGTCGCGAGCCTCGGTGAGACTTCCTTCCGCACGGATCGCTCGCGCTTCCGGCTGACGTTCGACTGGACGGGCACGGGCGATCCCACGCCGTACCTCAGCGTGCCCGCCGCGATCCGGTTCCTGGAGGGCCTGATGCCAGGCGGCTGGCCCGCGATCCGCGCGCGCAACCACGCGCTGGCGGTGGAGGCGCAGGCCGTGCTCGCGGAGGCCCTCGGGCTCGCGCCGCCCGCCCCCGCCGTGATGCTGGGGGCGATGGCCGCGCTGCCGCTCGCCGACGACCCGGATCCGCGGCCGAACACCTTCCCCTACCACTACGCCGTGCGGGAGCGGCTCTACGCCCGCGGCATCGAGGTCCCGGTCTTCGCGTTCCCGGCCTATCCTGGGCGCGTGCTGCGCGTCTCCGCGTTCCTGTACAACGACGCGGCGCAGTTCCGTCGGCTGGCGGCCGCGTTACCCACGGCCCTGGCCAGTTTGCCGGCGGGTGAAGCGGGGGTTAACTAATTGTCAAAAGCGACAGCTTCCGGGTATCCGCCCCTATAAAACTCCCAGGTCCGGCCCGCGGACCCGGGAGTGAGTGAGAGGCTGAACCGATGTCCACGACCTACCAGATTCGTCCGAGCGACACGCTTTCCGCCATCGCCGCGCGCCTGAAGACCAGCGTGCAGGAGATCGCCGAGGCCAACGGCATCACGGACGTGAACGCCATCAAGGCCGGCGACAAGCTGACGATCCCGACCAAGGAGGAGCCCGGCCAGGCCCCCGTGGCCCCGGAGCGCGACCGCGTGACGCTGACGCGCCTGACCTACGTCATCAAGCCCGGTGACACGCTCGAGACGATCGCCGACAAGCACGGCGCGAGCGTCCGCGAGCTGATGGACACCAACGGCCTGCGGAACCCGAACCTGATCCGCGCCGGCGCCACGCTGCGCATCCCGGTCCGCCACACCACCGAGCCCGTCGCGCCCGACGCCGCGCCCGTTCCGCGCCCGCGCCCGGACGGCCCGAGGCCCGCGCCCCGCCGGCCGCTGGGCTCGGACACCGTGTCCCTCTCGTCGGCCCCCGGCCTCTCGGCCCGCGACACCGAAGCGCTGATCCGCGCCGTGGCCGCCGAAGCGCGCGGCGAGAGCGCCGCTGTGTGGACCGGCGTCGCGCAGACGATCATCAACTACTCGCGCCGGAACAACCAGCCGATCCACCGGCTGGTGCGCACGAGCTACCTCAGCTCGAACTTCGACGGCAACCGCAAGTTCTACCACATGCCGCTTTCGCGGATCCCGAACCTCGACGGCATCCGCGCCGCCGTGAACGCCGCCGCGCGGGGCGAGTCGCCGATCGGCGACCGCATCCACTTCCACGACGACAGCATCCGGACGCCCTGGTTCGGCGATCGCAGCACGCGCCACAAGATCGGCCCGATGGTGTTTTTTAACCCCAAGTAGGATTCCCGCGTAAGCACAGGCGCTCGCATGCCTGCCGCGCATCGGCGGGTATACTACGAGGTATGCGTCGCCGCCACCTCCTCCTCACAGCCCTCTTGCTCGCGCTGCCACCGCTCGCCGGCTGTCCGGCTTCGGGCACCGACGTCCAGACCGCCTCGCTCACCGCGCTCAAGACCGGCCCGATGATCGAAGGCGTCGCCAAGGCGCCGTTGAAGCTGGTCGAGGCCTCGCTGATCGCGAACAATGGCGGCGGGCTCCTGAGCAACAACAGCGCGGGCATCGTCGCGAGCAACACGGGGCGCTACGCGATCGCCGCGCTGCAGGACGAGGTCCCGCTGCCCGAGGCGGTCGTCTACCTGACCGACCCAAAGGACAACTTCTACCGGCAGAACGGCAAGCCGATCACGTCGAACACGGATCGCAACGGCATCTACCGCTTCCAGAGCGGCTTCCCGCGCAAGGTGCCGGTGATCGTCTCGGCGGTGCTCAACGGCAACCGCCGCGTCGTCGGCTTCACCGTGCCCGACGACGGCAACGCGCGCGTGAACCTTTCGGTGGCGAGCACTTACGTCACCGAGTTCCTGCGCGAGGCGGCCGGCAGCGACGGGAAGTCGATGGCCGACTACGACCTCAAGCAGCTCGCGGCGTTGACCGAGACCACCCAGTCGCTGCTCGAGAGCGGCGAGCTGCCGGTGCCGGAGCTCGACGTCGCGTCGATCGGCGACATGAACCGCACCTACGCGATCGCCGTCGGCAACGACAAGGGCGGCCTCGGCGATCGCTGGGCCACGCTGCTCGGCCGCCGGGTCGTCGCGATGGTGACCGTGGCGGGCTCGGGCGAGGCCGGCTCGAGCGGCGACGGCAAGACCGGCGGCAAGGCCGAGTTCTACCGCCCGCGCTCGGCGGTGGCCGACCGCGACGGGCACATCTTCGTCGCCGACGAGGGCAACCGGAAGATCCGGCGCATCGACGCCAAGACCAACGTGGTGACCACCTTCGCAGGCACCGGCCGCGGCGCCTTCGGCGGCGACGGCGGGCCGGCGGCCGAGGCCTACCTCAACGACCCGCGCGCCGTCGCCCTGGACTCGGCCGGCAACCTCTACATCGCGGACCAGCTCAACTGCCGCATCCGGCGCATCGATGCCCAGACCGGCCGCATCGAGACGATCGCGGGCAACCCGGCGCCTGACGGTGCCGGCGGCTGGCTCGGCATCCTGACAGGCGACGGTGGCGCCGCCAAGCTCGCCCGGTTCTACGCGCCGCGCTCGCTGGCCTTCGACACGGCCGGCGACCTCTATGTCGCCGATAGCGAGCACGAGACGACCTTCCACGTGATCCGGAAGATCGACATGAAGACCGGCATCATCTCGACCGTCGTGGGCAGCGTGGGCACCGAGGGCGCCTTCGCCGGCGACGGCGGCCTGCCCACGGCCGCCCGGCTCAGCTATCCGAACCAGATCGTCTTCGACCCGCAGGGCCGGATGCTGATCGCGGACACCCAGAACCACTGCATCCGCCGCGTGGACCTGCAAGCCAAGTCGATCACCACCATCGCAGGCGTCGGCGGCCAGAAGGGCGACGATCCGGATGGCAAGCCCGCCACGCAGACCCGGCTCGACACCCCTTACGGCGTGGCCGTCGCGCCCGACGGGCGCGTCTTCCTCTCCGAGCGCGGCCCGGGACGGCTGCGCACGATCGAGCCGAACGGCACCTTGCGCACGATCGCGGGCGGCGGCACCGACGTCCGAGACGGCGAGGCTCGCGCGGTGCGGCTCATCCAGCCCCACGACCTGTTCGTCGAGGCCTCCGGCGACCTGCTGGTCGCCGACACCCGCGGCTCCAGGCTCCGCCGCGTCGTGATCCGCAACGGCCTTTGACCCTTCTTCTCGCGAGGCGACCAAGACATTCGTCGGATCCACCGTACGGCGGATGGCCACGCGTTGCCTATACTGGGCGCAAACAAGCATCCAGGGGGAGAGGGAACAAGGGGAACCCGAAACGGGGACGCGCATGCGTCCCCGTTTCGGCGTATTCAGCCGTGATCTTCAGCAGTGGAAAGCGCGGAAGAACGCGTCGGCGGTGAGCGGCCGGCCGGTCGCGCGTTCGACCTTCGCCAACCAGGGCTCGCTGGCACCCGGCAGGTAATAGTTCTCGAAGAGGAACGCGCGGATGGCGCCGTTCTCGAGCAGCTTGCCGTCGCGGGCTAGCAGCGACTCGCGCGTCTGCTTCGCGATCAGCTCCGCGATCACGTAGTTGTGCCAGTTCGCGGGCAGGCTCACGAGCATCTGATCCGCGGCCCAGCGGGGGCCAGCCTCATCGGGCAGCTGGAAGCCGCCGCAGCGGCGTTGGAGCTCGAGCCAGTAAGCCGTGGGATCGACGTCGGGGCGCGCGTAGAGCGCATGCTCGAAGCGGACGTTCACGAGCAGCGTGCGCATCCAGGCGAGCGCCGCGTACCGGGCGTGCTTGATGTACAGCTCGACGTCCGGCGGGCTGAGGTCCGGGAACTCGGCCCGCACCCAGTCCGGGTCCGAAACGAACGACTCGAAGAAGACCGCCATGCCTTCGTTGAAGGCCATGTCCTCCACGTTGAGGAGGATCGATTGCTGGCCGGCGTTGCGGAAGTGCATCGCATGGCCGAACTCATGGAAGAACGTGCGGTAGAAGCGCGGCCCGTCGGTGGGCGAGAGCAGGATCGCGACTTCCCTGCCCGGCTCGATGCCGAAGCAGAGGCCGCCCATCGTGAAGTTCTCGCAGGTGAAGACCGGGATGCCGAGCTCCGAAACCTGGAAGCCCCAACCCGCGAGCAGCTTCTCGAGGCGCGTCTGCGCCCCGACCTGGTCGAAGGTCTCGGGCGGGAACGGCGAGATCAGGTCCACGCCATACGCGATGTCCCAGGGCTCGATGCGGTCGACGCCGAGCAGCGCGCACAGGTCCCGGCAGGCGGCCTCGTAAGCCGCCTGGGTCTCCACCTCGATCTGATCGAGCAGGCCGAGCAGCCAGGCCTCATCGATGCCGCTCTGCCGCCAGCGCATATCGATGAAATCGCGGAAGCCGAGGCTCTGGGCCAGGCGGTTGCGCGTGACGGCGAGCTGGCGGAAGTCTTCCGCGTTCTCGCGGCCGAGGGGAATGAACGCCTCCCAGGCGGCCTGGCGCTCGGCGCGGTCGGGCGCGCGCTTGATCAGCTGGTTGAGCTGACCGAAGGTCATCGACTTGCCGCCGATTTCGCCGCGGAACTTCAAGAACCGGCCCTCGAGCGGGCTCTGGGTCTCGGCCGTGGTGGGGTCGCCGGCCACCTTGAAGTGCAGCGCCTGCTCGAGGAACAGCTCGACGCGGCGGGCCAGGCGGCCGCGCGTGTCGTCGAGGTTGGCGCGGCAGTGGCGCTCGATCATCTCGTCGAAGCAGAAGAGGGCGTTGCACTCGCGGAAGCGGTCCAGGTCGCCGGCCTCGCGGCCCTGGTAGCGGTCGAAGACGGCGCGGCACTCGGCCACCGAAATCAAGCGGAAGTTCTCTTCGATGCGATCGAACCAGGCCTCGAACCCGACCTCGCTGGGGAGGTCGCGGAACGGGTTGCTCAGGCTCAGCGCCAGCGCCTCTTCCTGGGCGGCGGTGGTGAGCGATTCGAGGGTGACGGCCACGAGAGTCTTCCTTTAGCTAGCGAGCGAATAGACCCATTCAGAGCATACCCGACCGTTGGGTGAACTTACCCGCGCGGCGCGCGCTGACACGTCGGGCAGAAATGGGTCCCTCGCTGGGCGAGCACCATCCGGGCGATCGGCCCGCCGCAGCGTGGGCAAGGCTCACCGCCGCGCGCGTACACGTTGAAGAAGTCCTGGTTGCCGCCCGCTTCGCCGTAGCCCGTGCGGTAGTCGCGGAAGGTGCTGCCTTTCCGGGCGATCGAGAGCGTGAGCACCTCGCGGATGGCCGCGTGGAGGGCCTGGACCTCTTCGCGCGCGAGCGCGGTCGCGGCGCGCTCGGGGTGGATCCGGGCGAGCCAGAGCGCCTCATCGACGTAGATGTTGCCGAGGCCCGCGACCACCGCTTGATCGAGCAGCAGCGGCTTGAGCCTGGTCGACCGGCCCGCCAGGCGCTGGCCGAGGACGGCGGGCGTGAAGGCGTCTTCCAGCGGCTCGGGTCCGTGCGCCGCGTCGAGGGCGGCGAGGCCGGCGGGGTCGAGCAGGCGGGCCCGGCCGAACTTGCGGGTGTCGTGGAAGAAAATCGCGCGTTCGTCATCGAGGCGCAGGATCAGGTGGACGTGCTTGTCCGGCGCCTGGTCGGGCGCCGTCACGTACACGCTGCCGGACATGCGCAGGTGCAGCGCAAGCGTGAGGCCGGCGTCCAGGCGGAGCAGCAGCCACTTCGCGCGCCGCCCGACCGACTCTATCGTGCGCCCCGCGAGCGCGCCGACGAAGGCCGCCGGATCCGCCGGCGTTTCGACCATGCGCGGCCAGTCGAGGCGCTCGACCTCCAGGATGCGACGTCCCTCGACCTGGCTCGCCAGGTCGCGCGCGACGGTCTCGACTTCGGGCAGCTCGGGCATCGTTCGCGGGTTCCACGCAAGCCGGGGCGTTCCGGCGGGGAAGAGGTAGGTGGTGAGGAGTCGCATCGCCATGATCGACCTGGGCACATGGTGGCACAACCTACGGCTCCCCGCGATCGGGGGGCCGCCGCAGCCGCTCGCCCAGGCCCAGGCTGAAGCGCCGCACGAGCGCCTCGCCGAGCGGCTCGAGATCTGGCGTGAGACCGCCGAGGGTCTCGTGCGGGAGGTGATCGACCGCGCGCGCCACGCGGTGGCCGGGCCGCCCAAAGGCCCGTTCCCGACGATGGCGGACCTCGCAGCCAAGTTTCCGCGCGCAGGCCTGCCGGCCAAGATCATGGGCACGACGGTCGACGTGGATGCGATGACGCGCCCGGGGACGTCGGCCGACCAGCTGATGGCGAAGGTCGCCTCGATGGGGATGAACACCGTGCGGCTCGGCGCCTACTGGGACCGCATCTACCCCAACGGGCCCGATCAGCCGGACTGGAAGGAACTCGACGCGCTGCTCGACGCGGCACGCCGGCACGGCGTGAAGGTGATCCTGGCGGTCGGCGCGAAGAGCCCGAACTGGCCGGAGTTCCACGTCCCGAAGTGGGCGCTGCCGCCACACGGCACCAAGGAGCCGAGCCGGGACCCCGCATTCCGCCGGCACGCCGAGGCCTTCGTGCGCGACGTCGCGCGCCACACCGCGGGGCACGACGCGATCTGCATGTGGCAGGTCGAGAACGAGCCCTTCGACAAGTCCGGCCCCGAGCGGATGTTCCTGGGCGCGGACTTCGTGACGCGCGAGGCGGCGCTGCTGCGCGCGGCGGACGGCGGCAGGCGGCCGATCATGGTCAACGGCTGGTCGGCGGGCGATCGCCGCGACGAGATCGACCAGGCCTTCGCGGTCGCCGATCTGGTGGGCCTCGACGTCTACTCGCGGATCCCGAGCGCGCTCAACGGCTTCGAGCGCACGGTGGCCGTGCCGGCCTATGCGCTGGAGCAGGCGAAGAAGTCCGGCAAGCCGGCGATGATCGCCGAGTTGCAGGCGGACGACTGGGCGGGCTATCACGCGACGGGGAGCGACGTGAAGAAGCTGACGCACGACTTGCAGGCGCTGGGGTACCAGGACTTCCTGTTCTGGCGGCTGCGGCAGAACCTCGAGAACGAGGCGAAGGGCGACGATTCGCTGACGCGGGCGATCACGGAGCTGGTGCGCGAGTAGCGCCTCGCCCACACTGGGAGCGGGGCTCACTCGATCGAGAGCGGAACCCGCAGCTCGAGCTCCGTCGCCACCGGCGCGCCATCCCGCGTCGCCGGGAAGAACCGCCAGGTGCCGAACGCGTCCAGCAACCACGCGTTCAGGCGCGGGCTCGGCGTCCCCTGCACCAGCGCGACCCGCGCCGTGCCGTCGGCGGCCACCGCGAACCGCACGACCACCTGGGCTTGCATGGCTTCCTCGCGCAGCGCGGCCGGGATCGCGGGGAGCGGGCGGTAAATCGCGCGTGCGCCCATATCGCCGCCGGGCGGCCCTGCGGTGGCGGGGGCCGCCGACGCGTCCGGCGGGGCGACGGGCGGCGGCGCGGCCTGCGGCGGCGGCTCGGGGGGTGCCACGGGGGCCGACCGGGG
>JAKFEW010000081.1:0-15302 GCA_036675505.1 Candidatus Sericytochromatia bacterium | reverse complement strand
GGAAGCTCAGCCCGATCGGCAACAACACCTGCAAGACCGGCAGCGGCAGGTTCCAGCCGATCAGGTGCGCCAGCGCCCGCGCGTTGTCGGCGAAGAAGTTGAAGTACTTGAAGAAGCCGAGCACCGACAGGTTCGCTATCACGCTCAGCAACAGCCATCGTCGCCTTGCCGCCCCCTCGCTCCGCGCGATCAACAGACCCGCCACGTAGTCGACGCCGATGACGGCGAATAGGATCAGAAGGTACGCCGGCACGAAGGCCATGTAGAACACGCACGAGGCCGCGAGGAGCCAGGCCCAGCGCCAACGGTGCGGTAGCAGCCAGTAGGTGGCGAGCACTACCGGGAAAAAAACCGTGAAGCTCAGGCTGTTGAAGAGCATCGCCGCTACCTCACCGGTTTCCAGCCGGTAACGCGCCGAGGCGCTCGAGGTCGCGCCGCAGCGATTGGGTGAAGCGGGCGCGGCCGACGGCGTTCAGGTGGTTCCAGTCCGCGAACATGTCGCGTTCGTGGTTGAGGCGTGAGGCCCGCTCGGCGTTGTAGTTGAGAAATGGCCAACCGTAATCGCGCGCCAACGCCGCGATCGCGGCATTCTCTTGCGGATGCTCGCCCGCGTCCGGGAGATACTCCGGCGTCTGAACGAAGACAACCCGCGCGTCATCCTCCCGCAACCTGGTGCAAAGCCGCCGGAACGCGACCCAGGAGCCCGGCGGCGTGGGGCCGCGGTAAGCGCGCTTCCCGGCCTGGCCCTGCTCGGCATAGCCGCCAGGTCGGAGCGCTGATCCACCTCGGTACGAGCGGGACTCGTCGATCGGGAACGTGGACTCCTCGCCAAAGAGGCGGAAAGCGAACTGGGAGTGCTCCCGGATCAAGGCGAATCGCATGAAGACTAACGTGGAGGCCTCGTTTGCAGGGTCTGCGAGCCGGCGAAGCCAGACATCGAGCGGAAGGCTGTCGGCATCGTGATCGAGGCGTCGCCACCATTTGACCCAGAACCAGTCGACGGATATGAGCGCCCAGCGGGCCGGACCCTGGTACCGTCGGTACAAGTCGTACCATTCCGCGTAATAAAGCGGGCCGCTGCCCTGGTTCGAGAAATTGAAGGGCCTGATGCCTGGGCCTTCCAGGATAGCCGGGTCGATACCGTAGAGGCCATGGGAAGACCCCAGGATAATCGCGTCGAGCCGCTCACCGCCCCCCAACAACGCCGCGTAACATCGCTCGGCCTGACGGTCCACGCGTAAGTCGATCAGCCAATCGCAAAACGCAACCGTTCCGACGGTAATCAGGCCGAAGGTCAATGAGGTGAAGAAACGGTCCACTGGCCCATTGTACTGTACTTTCATGCGGTAGCCGCGTTGCGTCGATCGGCAAGAGGTAGCACGGCCGGGCGAATGAAGAAAAACGCCTGCTTTGAGGCAGGCGTGCTTCTTCAGGCCATCAGAACGTGGCGACCGGGGTGTAGTCGTAAGTCAAGCCGCCAGCCCCATCGGGCAGGAATCGGAAGACCTTGTACGATGGCGTACCGCGCCACGAGCGGTTCGGGGCTACGTTACTGTCGCCGGGCTGGGACGTCGCAAACTGGAAGGCCAGGACGTAGAAGCTGCCGTCGGGCGCCTCGTGGATGACGCGCGGGAAGCTGCCGTCCGGCATCTGGACGACCGGCACATAGGCCGGGGACGCCTGAGGCGAGAAGCGATAGATGTAGCTGTCGCCGTCGACGGAAACGAAGTACCCTCCCTGACCATCCAATACGAGGCCGGCGGGGGGCAGGCCATTCGGGGTGTCGGCCTTCCGCGACAACGAGACCGGCGCGTCGGATATAGTCGCGCCGCGCGTGAAAATGCCTTCGAAACAAGTCCAGACGGGCTCGCCAACCGCGCTGAAGATCGTGCCGTATGCTTCAAAGACGCCAGGGCCGGAATACCAGATGAGCGTGGCGGCCGGGTCGGCGTATCGGGGGTTCTGGTCGCTCCGAACAACGCGCATCTGCGTCCCGCCGGCTTCGTCGAAAGTCCAGACGCCCTGGCGCAAATCAAGTTGCATCGCTGCCGAAGGATCGCTGGCGACTGCATCGAGGTATTGGGCCGTAACTACCTGCGTCGGAACCGTTGTGCTCTCAGTCCCGGCGGGCAGATCCAGGAAGGCAGTGCGCGTCCCGGTAGTCCCCGCTAGGGCGTTCGGCACGACCATAACATCGTTGACAACTTCCACATCGTGGATCGTCCTCATGTCGGTCTTGAGCGTCGCGATGCTTTGCTGCGTCGGGTTGACCTGGATAATGTTGCCTGCGGTGTAAATTCACGGATTTGCAAGATCCAGCCCCATCAGGTACAGGTTGCCAAAGCGGTCGGCATTGATGCCGTATACCAACGGCGAGACGAGTTGAAGCCGAGATTTTCAAGGGTTCGAAACGCTTCCAGGCAGGCAATCATCACGCATCAAAGGTTGATTGCCTGCCCATTAAATTTGTGTTTCCCGGGGTCCGCGGGTATGTTGATTCGGTCGCGGGCGCAAGCCGAGGCGCGTTGCCATTTCTTTTACCGACGATCGTCCCGTTACGCCACCCCATTGGCCCTTCACCGCCGCGGCCGCCACGGCGGCCGGCGCTCTGGTCATGTTGGCCGGCTTTCCGCTCTTCCGGCTCTGGACGCTCATGTGGTCGCAGCTCGAGCATCCGCGCACGTTCGGCCTGCTGGCCGTCATCGCGGTCATGCTGATCGCGGCCGGGGCGGTGCTGGCGCTGGTTGCACGCGTCCTGCCGACGCCCCCGTCCGCGGCACGGCCCTGGCTGCAGGCCGGCTTCTGGGCCGGCGTGCTGTTCAACCTCGCGCTGATCGGCCTGCAGGTCTACTTCCCGGGGCCCTTCCACGCGCCGCGGGTTTGGCAGGCGGCCGCGTTGCTTGGGCCGCTGGCGCTCACGGCCGGCTTTATGCGGTCCGGCGCGGCCGAGCGCGCGATGCTGGTGGGCGGTGCGGTGCGGGTCGGGCAGGTGCTGCTCGCGATCCCGCTGCTGGCCCTGCCGTGGGTCGCCTGGGGCGCGGCGCACGACGTCCCGCGCCTGCCCGGCACACCCGAGCCGCTGCCAGCCATCGCCGTGCGCGCCGACGCACCTCGCCGCATCGTCCTCGTGACCTACGACGCGCTGCGCCAGCAGAGCACGTCGATCGCCGATCCGCGCCTCGACACCACGCCCCACCTGGCGGCGATCGCCCGCGAGGGCACCGCCTTCACGCAGGTGCGAGCCGCGTCCGACGCGACGGCGATCGCCATGCCGGCGATCGGCTCGGGCGTGAGCCCGGGCGTCTTCTTCGGCGCCGCCGCGCGTCCGGGCGCGCTGGCGCGCTCAGGCTACTTGAGCAGCCTGGCCGGCCACCTGCGGCCGGCCGGCTACGCCACAGGCGCCTATATGATGGCGGTCAGCCCGCGGACGTTGGGCTTCGATCTGGATTTCGACGACACGCTCACCACCGCCCATGCCTTCACGCCGAACACCTTCAACAGCCGTGAGTACCTGCCGATTGGCCCGCTCGTGGAGTGGATCGGCGCGCGGATCCAGCGTCGGCCGGAGATCGAGGACCACCGCCTGGTCCACAACCTCTTCGCGGCCCGGACCGTCTTCGAGCGGGGCCTGGCGTTCCTGCAGGCGCACCCCGACAAGGCGTTCGTGTGGATCCACGTCGGCGTGCCGCACGCGCCGATGGCCGACGTCCCGCCGCCCGGCGACCTCGGCGACCAGCTGTGGCCGCCGGGGCTGCGCTGGGTCACCGACCCGATGCTCGACGCCGCGACCCCCGCGCAGATGGCCGATTACCGGCGGGTTTATCACAACTACGTGCGGTTCGGCGACGCGGAGCTCGGCCGCTTCGTGGCCGGCTTGCGGGCGGCCGGGCTCTACGAAGACGCGATGCTCGTGGTGAGCGCCGACCACGGCGAGAACCTGGCGGACGCCTACGCGACCCATGCGCGGGGCCTGCTCACCGAGCGCGTTACCCGGGTTCCGCTGGTGGTGCGACCGCCGCGCGGGGCGCGGGCGACGCAGGACGCGCGGCTGGCGTCCGGCGTCGACGTGGTGCCGACCGTGCTGGACGCCGTCTATGCTCGCCTCCCCGCGGGCCTTTCGGGCGTCTCGTTGCGCCGTCCAGCGGCGCCGGACCGGGTGGTTCACACCTGGGCGATGTCCGACTATTGGTGGCCGCACGCGGGTTACCACGCCTCGCTCGCGACCTACCAGGGCCGCTTCAAGTACCTGCTGCACCGGGCGCCCGAGGCGACGACGGCGACCGAGACGCTGACGGACTACCTGGAGGATCCCGAAGGTGCGGTCGACCTCGCGGGGCGCGAGCCCGTGGTGTTCCAACGGTTGCGCGAGGCTCAGCGGCGGGAGAACAGCCTGCACCGGTGAGGGTGGCGCCGACTCACGCGGGCCGGCTGGTTGCTGCGAGCCCGATGCCGGTGCGGCCGTAGCCGTTCCCGTTGTAGAGCATCCAGCGAACCCCCGCGCTTTCGGCCAGGTAGGGGTAGGCCTGCATCTCGGCGTCCCACTCGGCGGCCGGCAGCGCGATCGCCTCGTCCATGCGCGTCCAGGCGAGCCCGTCGGCGCTCTCCGCGTAGCCCGGGCGGTAGGCCTCGCCGCGGGCGGAGAACCACATCTTGTAGCGGCCGTCCTGCCAGGCCACGTAGGGCCTCGCGAGCGCGTACTCGCGTTCGTCCTTGAAGTCGATGCAAACGTGGCCACGGCGGGACCAGGTGAGGCCATCGCGGGACTCGGCGTAGCGAATGTGGTAGTAGTGCCTGGGCTTGCCGTCCTCCAGGCCCCAGCCGCAGCACGACACGTACCACATGCGCCACAACCCGTCCTCGATCAGCACGAAGGGCGAGGCCGTGAGGAACGGATCGACGGCGGTGCGCTCGAGCACGGGCGCGCGGGAGGCGCGCACGAACGTCTCGCCGCCGTCGTCGCTCACCGCGAGCCCGCCGTAAAAGTAGAACGGCACGGTCACACCGAGGCTCCAACCGGAGTAATAGAGGTACAGCCGGTCGCCGTGGTCGACCACGCAGGAGGTGGTGACGCCGCTGTCGTCGAACGCCCCGAGTTCGCCGAGGTCGAGCGCGGGGGTTTGCCCGACGGCCAGCACGCGACCGGCCGGTAGATCGGCGTCGAACCAGCCGATGCGGGCGCGGCTCTGGGCGTCGCGGCCGCAGTAGAAGACACGGTGGGCGTCGCCGCGTCGGATCACGACCGGCAGGGCCGCGTGGCTCGTGACCCACGAAAGGTCGGTGGGAGGCTGAAAGAGCACCCCCCGGTTCTCCCAGGTGCCGCCCGCGAGGCTCACAGCTCGATCTCGTCGCTCGCCTTGCTGAACAGCTCAGCGCGCTGGGGCAGGTAGACGCCCTTCGCCTTGGTGTCCTTCATGATCACGGCACCAGCGCCGATCAGCGTCATCGGGGCAATGCGGATCGAGTTGCGCAGCGTGGCGTTGACGCCGATGAAGCAGTGGCTGCCGACCTCCACGTGGCCCGAGACGACGACGTGGCTCGAGATGAAACAGTGGTCGCCGATCACCGAGTCGTGGCCGATGTGGTTGCCGCTCCAGAGCGTCACGTTCGAGCCGATCGTGACGAACGGCTGGATCGTATTGTCTTCGAGGATGAAGCAGTTGTCGCCGATCGGAAACTGGGTGAGCATCGAGCAGCGGCTGCTGACGTAGTTGACGAGCTCGTAGCCGAGCGCCTTGGCGGCCTCGTACTTGGCCTGGCGCACCTGGTTCATCTTCGCGTAGCTCAGGGCCACGAAGAGCTTGTAGGCGTCGTTCGGGTAGCGCGCGGGGAGGTCCTCGAAGTCGATCAGCGGCAGGCCCTGGAACTCGTCGGCGGTCCGGTAGGCGCGGTCGACCGTGAACGCCACGACCTCGTGCTCGCTGTCGGTATCGAAGTAGAACTTGGCGAGGCGCGCGATGTCGCCGGCGCCGAAGATGACCAGCTTGGCCATGGTCCGCCTCCTCTCAGCCTCGCGGGCTCCCGCCGTGGACCTGGCGGACGATGGTGTAGGGCCGTTGCTTGGTTTCCGTGAAGATCTTCGACAGGTAAATCCCGATGAGGCCGACGCAGAAGATGTTGATGCCGCCGAGCAGCCAGATCGAGACGATCAGCGACGGCCAGCCGGGCAGGCGCTCCTGGAAGAACAACACGGAGACGACCAGGTACAGGACGCCGGAAAGGCCACAGGCCGTGATCAGGCTGCCCAGGTAGAAGACCAGGACCAGCGGCTTGTTGCTGAAGGACGTGATCGCGTCGACCAGCATCAGGAGCTTGCGGCCGAGCGTGTAATTCGTCGGCGTGAGCGAAAGCTTCTGCACGGCGTGCGGGACCTGCTCGAAGCCCGTGATGGCCCAGATGCCGGCGATCATGAGCTCGCGCTCGCGGTGTTGGAGCAGTGCATCCACGTAGCGCCGGCTCATGAGCCTCGCGGTGACCAGGTTACGCGGGATCGGGTAGCTGGAAAGCCAGTTGACCACCGTGTAATAAACGTGGCCCGACAGGCGCTCGAAGGCGTTGCCCCTGCGAGCCGCCTGGACGCCATAGACGACGTCGGCGCCGCGGGCGGCCAGGATCTCGCGGAACTCGCCGAGCCACTCGGGCGCCTCCTCGAGGTCCACGTCGATCAAGAAAACCTGCTCACCGCGCGCGTGCGCGAGCCCCGTCATCATCGCCTTGTGGTGGCCGAAGTTGCGTGACAAATCGACCACGACGACCCGCTCGTCCTCGGCGCGTATGCCGAGCGCCACGGCCAGCGCATCGTCCGGCGAGCCGTCGTTGACCATCACGATTTCCCACGAGAGCCCGAGCCTTTCGGCCTCGGCGCGGGCGCGGTCGTAGAACTCGCGGATGTAGGGGGCGGAGCGGTAGAGCGTCGTGACGATCGAGAGCCGCGGCGCTTCCTCAGCGGTAGAGGTAGACGGTGTAGTCATAGAGGCCGTAATCGCTGCGGATGGTGTGGCGTCGGGTCAGGTTGTTTCGAACGAAGTTGGCCATGAGATCGTAGGGGAGGTGGAAGAGTTCGTCGCGCTCCCAATCGACGTGCTTCGACATGGCGTTGAAAGCCAGGCCGCGGCGCGCATGTGGGTAGAGCTTGGTCAGCAGCCGCTGGCAGAACTCCCACATCTCGTCGAAGGTGAGCGTCGATTTGGCGGTGAAGACGCCGTTGAGCACGATGTAGTCGAATTCCGGCAGCTGGGCCGCGGGCTCGAGGAAGTCCTGGCAGTAATAGACGTTGTCCGGAAACTTCCGCTGGGAGAGCGCGCAGAACTGATCGGAGATGTCGAGGCCGGCGTAGACCACGTCCGTGCGGCCCTGGGCCTGGATGTACTCGTAGAAGTGCGAGGCCCCGCAGCCGAAATCGAGCAGGGTGACGGGGCCCGCGGGATCGGGCGCGACCAGATCCAGCATCACCTCGTGGCGCTTGTCGGCGTCCTCGCGGCGCGGCCAGTTCACGCCCAGGTGGCTGTCGCCGTGGGCCTGGAGGCAGGCCTCGTAGTGCTTGCGCAGCACGTCGTGGCGCGGCGCGGTCATGCGGCGATCGCCTCGGTGAGGTGGTGCAGCGCGCGCGTGATCACCTCGTCTTGCTCCTCGAAGGTGAGCCAGGCCCAGAGCGGCAGGCGCAGCAACCGTTCCCCGGCCATCTGGGTGTTCGGGAGCTCGCCCACGGCGCGGCCGAAACGCAGGCCGGCCGGCGAGCTGTGCAGCGGCACGTAGTGGAAGACCGCGCCGATGCCGTCCGCCTGCAAGCCTGCGAGCACGTGGTCGCGGCTCGCGCCGTCCGGCAGGAGCAGGTAATACAGGTGCCCGTTGGCCTCGAGGTCGGCGGGCACGATCGGCCGGCGCACGCGGCCCGCGGCCTCGAGCGGCGCGAACGCGTCGTGGTAGCGGCGCCACAGGGCAAGGCGGCGCGCCGTGAGGGCGTCGGCCTCCTCGAGTTGGGCCATCAGGAACGCGGCCACCAGCTCGCTCGGCAGGTAGGACGACCCGAGGTCGACCCAGGTGTACTTGTCGACCTGGCCCTTCAAGAACTGGGTGCGGTTGGTGCCCTTCTCGCGGAGGATCTCCGCCCGCTCCATGAAGCGCTCGTCGTTGATGATCAGGGCGCCGCCCTCGCCGGAGATGACGTTCTTGGTCTCATGGAAGCTGAAGGTCGCCATGTGGCCGAAGCTGCCCAGCGGGCGCCCCTGGAACGTCGCCATGAGCGCCTGGGCGGCGTCCTCGATCACCAGCAGGCCATGGCGCTCGGCGATCGCCAAGATCGCCGGCATGTCGCAGCCTACCCCCGCGTAGTGGACCGCCACGATCGCCCGGGTGCGCGAGGTGATCGCGGCCTCGATCAGCCGCTCGTCCAGGTTCAGCGTGTCGGGGCGGACATCCACGAACACCGGCGTGGCGCCGCGCAAGACAAATGCGTTGGCCGTCGACACGAACGTGAACGAAGGCATGATAATTTCATCGCCAGGCCCCACGTCCGCGAGCAGCGCGGTGAGCTCCAGCGCGGCCGTGCACGAGTGGACCAGCATGGCGCGCGGCACACCGAGGCGCGCTTCCAACCATGCCTCGCAGCGTCGCGTGAAAGCGCCGTTGCCCGACAGGTGGGAACGTGCGACGGCCTCCTGGATGTATTCGAGCTCGCGGCCGGTGAACGAGGGGCGGTTGAAGGGAATGCGCACGCGGCAATTGTACCCCGCGTGGCGAGCCCGACACCGCTCAGGCCCCGTCGACGGGCGCGCACTCGGCGTACAGCACGAGCGCGTCTGGGTGGTTCCGCGCCGCCTTCTGCCACAGGTGGAACGGGTACATGGTCGTCTCGTTCAGCAGCGCGCCGAGTAAGGGCGGGAAACTCGTCTTCATCGGCACGTCGCGGCGACCGGAGCTCTCGGTGCGGGCCTGCAGGTCGAGTTCGGCCTTCGCACGCTCGGCGCGCGCCACCAGCGCATTCGAGATGGGTAACAACACATTCGAGACTGGCCAGGTCAGTCCGGCTAGGTGGGTCACGCGCCACCCATGGGACGCGACGCGTGTGGTCAGCGTCTCCGCGGTATACCGCCGCAGGTGGCCCGCGAGGTCGTCTTCGACGCCCCAGTGCCGCATCGAGGCCGGCACGAACAGCGCCGCCACGCCCCCTGGCGCGAGCGCCTCGCGGCACCGCGCGAAGTAGCGGCGCTCGTCGTCGTCCGACAGGTGTTCGATGACCATGCACGACACCACCAGGTCCACATCACCGGTGCCCGGGGCGTCCAGCCAGTTGCCCTCGCGCAGCGTCAATCGCCCGGCCTCGATCGCCGGCGCGAGCGCCAAACGCGCGCGCACGAGCGCCTCGCCGCTGAGGTCCCAGCCGGTGCCGCGCCAGCCGGCGTCCAGCAAGAGCCGTGCCAGGTGCCCGCTGCCGGTGCCCACCTCGACGAAGGTCCCGGGCGGGCGGGCGGCGAGCCGCTCCTTGAGGTACAGGTGCTGGAGGATCGTGCCGGGCGGGTGGACCGGTGGCATGGTGTGGCTCTCCCACGGCGCTCGGGCTGGGCAGCGCGCGTCGACCATGATAGTACATGGGCGCGACGGCGCGGAGGTACGATGGTGGCGAGCGAACGCGGGATGACGGACGGAGTCTGCCGGGTCGATTGCAGACGTGATGCCGATTGGCTGCCCCTGGCGCTCGAGGCCGTGCGATATGTGGGCTGCGTGGTGGTCGAGAACGCGCTCGACCCCGCGCTGATCGCCGAGCTGCGCGCCCGGATGTACGCGGTCCAGGCCCGCAACGTCGAGGAGGTCGGCCAGGAGCGCCTCGATCGGGCGGGGGAGCGAGGCGTGCTGCGCCTGATGCTCAAGCACGACCCGTTCTTCTTCGGGTTGCTCGAGCTGCCGGAGGTGCTCGCGATCGTGGACGCCACGGTCACAGAGACCGCGATCATGCACCTCCAGAACGGCTTCATCCTGCCGCCGATCCCGGCCGGCGCCGAAATGGACGTGTTCCAGACGCGGTTCCACCGAGACTTCCCGCGCGTGTTGAACGGTTACGTGGCGTCGATCAACATATTCCTCACGCTCGACCCCTTTTCGGCCGAGAACGGTGCCACGCGGGTCGTGCCGGGGACGCACCAGCGTGACGAGGTGCCGAGCGCGGCCTACCTTGCACGTTTCCAGGTGCCCGTCGCTTGCCCCGCGGGGTCGCTGATCGTCTTCGATTCCACGTTGATCCACGCCGCCGGCCTGAACGTCTCCGGCGCCGATCGGCTCGCGATCAACCTCCAGTTCACGCGGTCCTACATCAAGCAACAGATCGATTACGTGCGGGCGCTGGGGGAAGTTGTCGTGACGGCCCAGCGGCCGCGGACCCAACAGCTGCTCGGCTATTACACCCGGGTCGTGACGAGTCTCGACGAGTATTACCGGCCGGCCGCCGAGCGCCTGTACCGCGCAGGCCAGGGCTGATGCGGGGCCGCGGGACTGCGGCGTGGGTATAATGCCGGCGACCCTCGAAACGCGACCGCGACCGGCGGGAGGCACCCAGGTGACGACCGTCGCCATCATCCAATCGAGCTACGTCCCCTGGAAGGGCTACTTCGACATCATCGCGGACAGCGACGTGTTCGTCTTTTACGACGACGCCCAGTACACGGCGCGCGACTGGCGCAACCGCAACAAGCTGAAAGGCGAGCAGGGGACCTTTTGGATGACGGTGCCGGTAGACGCGCCAGCCCGTGATGCACGCGTCTGCGACGTGGCGCTCGCGGGCGACCACTGGGCGTCGCAGCACTGGAAGACGATCGCCCATTACTATGGGAAGGCGCCCCACTTCGCACGCTACGAGGCCTTCCTGCGCGAGGCCTACCTGGAGCGGCGCTGGACTTCGTTGTCGGCGCTCAACCAGCACCTGATCACGACGATCGCCAGGGAGTTCCTCGGCCTGCGCACCGAGTTCGTCGACGCCACGACGCTCGACGCGAGCGGCCGCCAACAGGCGCGGCTGCTCGATATGCTCGGCAAGCTCGAGGCGACGCGTTATATTTCCGGTCCGGCAGCACGCGCTTACATCGAGCCGGCAGGCTTCGAGGCGGCGGGCGTGGAGCTGCTCTACAAGGACTACAGCGGCTACCCGGTCTATCCGCAGTTCCATGGCGCCTTCGAGCACGGCGTCTCGATCATCGACCTGCTCATGCACGTGGGGGATCAGGCCCCGGCCTATATCTGGGGCTGGCGCGACGCGTCCCACGTGACGCGCGTCGTGCCGGCCGCCGAGGCGCCGGTGATGCCCGAGGCGAGCGCACGCACGCCAGCCTGAGCCGAAACGGGACGGGAGCCGCCGTGGGATACTTCTACGTCATCTTGACCATCGCCTTCACCATCTACGGCCAGGTCGTCATGAAATGGCAGATGAGTCAGGTGGGCGAGCTGCCGCCCGGCGGCCTCGAGAAGATCGCCTTCTTGCTCGGGATGATGCTCCAGCCCTGGGTCTTCAGCGTCTACGTGGCCGCTTTCGCGGCGGCCCTGTGCTGGCAGGCGGCGCTGAGCAAGTTCCCGCTGAGCGTCGCGTACCCCTTCATGAGCCTCTCGTTCGTCGGGGTGATGTTCCTCAGCGCCGTGATGTTCCATGAGGCGATCACGCTGCCCAAGGTCCTCGGCATGACGCTGATCGTGATCGGGCTGGCGGTCGGGGTCCAGAAGTGGTGAGCGGCGAACGGGCGGGCACGTGGGCCTTCCCGCTGGCGCTCGCGGCGCTCGTCGCGTCTGCGCTGGCGTTTCCGCTCTACCAGGCGCTCGATACCGGTGGCTACGTATACTTCGTGAACGCCTACGACGAGTCGACCTACCTCCAATACGACTTCTCGAAGGCCACGCAGGGCATCGCCAGGCCCGGACAGTATCTCGTCACGCTGGGCCACGAGCTCGGGCTTTCGGGCGGCTGGATCAACGCCCTCTTCGACGCCGTCGCCCTCGGGGCCTTCGCGTTGCTCGCGCGCGCGGCGTTCGTGCGGGCGGGCGTCGCGCCGCCCCGCGCGGGCCTGGCGGCGCTCGCGATGGTCTGCCTGCCGGCCCTGTTCGGCACGGCGAACCCGGTCGTCGCCTGGATCCACGACCGTACCAACGCATCGGACCTGGTTTACTGGTTCAACGTCCCCGAGATGTTCGTGTCGCCGCTGGTGCGCTCGCCCGAGCCCCAATTCTCGTTGACGTTGGCCGCGGCCGGCTCGCTCGCGGCGTTGTGGGTCGGTTCGGCCTGGCCGGTGCTCCTGCTGGTGCCGTTCATGTATCCGTTCGTGGGCCTGCCCGCCGGCTTCGTGGCGATCGCGCTGTTGCTCAAGGCGTACTGGCCGTTCGCGCGGCTGGCGACCGCCGGGCCGTTGATCGCGGGCTACCTGGCGATCGGGATCGGCGCCTGGGCGTACTACAACGTGGCGGTCGGCGATCGCATGCGCGCGGTCATGATCGATTCGCACCTGCCGCTCGTCTCCTTCACGGGGCTCGTCGCGCTGGCGGCGTTCCTCGCGCTGCGCCCCGCGCTCGACGCGCGCTGGCGCTTCTTCGCGCTCGCGCTCGCGCTCGCGCCCTGGGTGGCCTCGAACCAGCAGCTGATCTCGGGCCACATCCCGCAGCCGAACAACTTCGAGCACTACTTCGGCGTCTTCGCCATCGCGTTGATCATCACCCTCGCGCTGGTCGAGCGGCCACGCTGGGCGACCGCGGTCATGCTGGCCGGCGCGCTCCTGCTAGGGCGCACGGCCTACGTCTCGTTCCGGGTCGCGCAGATCGACCACCAGCGCTACAAGCCCACGCCCGCGCTGCTCGCCGCGTTGCGCGACGACCCGGGCGCCGTCGTGATCGACGACGGCACCCTGGCGAACACGCTGAACATGGTTCACCCGCGCCAGGGCTCCACGGCGCTGGGCTTCGAGCAGACCTTCGGGACGGCGGCCGATCACCGCGTCGTGCGCTACCGCTGCGTCAAGAAACGGATCCTCGCCGAACACCCGGCGGACGCGTCGCTGCGCGCGCACCTGCGCTGGCTCGACGACGGCTTCATGTACGGCAGCCAGAACGTGCTCGTCTCCCACATCAAGCGGAAAACGACGTTCACCAAGCTGCGGGACGTCGATCCGGCGTTGTGTCCGGACGACGGCCCCCCGCTCCGGTATTTCTGGGTGCGCTGAGCGCTGCCGCGAGGTCGCGCCGGAACACCGGCCCGAAAGCCGCGGCGCCGGCTGCGGTCATGTGCTGCCAATCGCGGTAGTGGGCGGGGTTTTCGTTCAGCGCGGAGGCGCGATCGCCGTTGTAGTCGAGGAACGGCGCGCCGACGCCGCTAGCCACACGGGCGATCACCTTGTTCGCCTCCGGGTGGTACCGCGAGAGCGGGCGGTACTCCGGCGTCTGGAACACCACGAGCCGCGCGCCGTCGCGGTGAATGCGCCCGATGAGGTCCTCCAGCTCGCGGACCCGATCGTCGATGACCGTGATGCGGCGCCAGGGCTTCTGCACGAGGTTCGGGTTGCGGTCGTCGATCGGCACCCAGCCGCGGTCGAAGCCCGCCATGTCGGACGAGCCGAGCCGGCGCTTGCCGAACAGGGCGTCGCGCAGCACCAGGCGGTCTTTCACGAGCGGGAACCGGTTGAGCAGGAGCTTGCGGACGTTGGCTTCGGGCTCACGGAGCGCCGCCGCGAACATCGGCCACGGCCAAAACTCGCTGTCGGGCGCCCGGCCGCGCGGCGGGTACACCGAGACGTGGGCCCAGTCCACGCCCAGCAGCACGACCTCGGGCGCCGGGTGGTGGGCCCGGTACAGCGACCACCACCACGCCAGGTAGGCCGGGTCCGCCCCCGCGACCGCGAAGTTGTAGTAGTCGCCGAGCGGCTCGAGGTCCTTCGGCCTGACCGCGTAGAGCGCCTTGGAGCTGCCCAATACCACGCCCTGCGGCAGGGGGCCTTCGCCGAAGATGGCCGCGTACTTCCGCTCGAGGTCGGTGTCGATCAGGCGATCGGCGCCGGCGTTCGCTGTGAGCAGGAGCGCGAGCGTCACCACGGCGAACGCGCAGGCGTCGCGCAGGAATCGGCGCGCCTGGTCCGGCTCAGAACTGGAAGTAGATGAAGGCCTGGTTGTCATATACGCCCAAAAGGAGGATCGCGAAGATGCCGGCCTCGTAACAGCCCCAGCGTACCCAGCGCGGCTGCGCGCTCCAGCGCGCGGTGAAATCCGGCCGGCGCAGCGCGGCGTCGCCGACCGCCACGACGAGCGTCGCGAGCACCGCGATTACCAGATAGGTCACGTCGCCGCCCAGCCCGCGCAGCGCCTCGCCGAAGCGCGCCGGGCTGGTGAGCTGCGCGCCCAGCCCCACCGGCAGGCGCGACACCATCGTCCAGGCGTCGGCGAGGCTCGGCGCGCGGAAGAAGATCCAGGCGAAGGTGACCAGGCCGAAGACCGCGGCGCCCTGGAGCGCAGCCAGCAGGCGCGGGGCCCGGGTCAGGCCCGTGAGCGCGTAGAGCCGCTGCCGCAGCCCTTCGGTCCAGATGCCGGCCATGAGGTACCCGCCGTGCAACCCGCCCCACACGATGTACGTCCAGTTGGCGCCGTGCCAGAGCCCGCTGACCACGAAGACGATCAGCAAGTTGAGGCTCCAGCGCGCCTTGCTCACGCGGTTGCCGCCGAGCGGGATGTACACGTAGTCGCGGAACCAGGTCGAGAGGCTGATGTGCCAGCGCGTCCAGAACTCCTGGATGCTGCGCGCGAAGTAAGGCTGCTTGAAGTTCTCCATCAGCCGGAACCCCATCGCCTTCGCGGCGCCCAGGGCGATGTCGGAGTAGCCGGAGAAGTCGCAGTAGATCTGGATGGCGAAGAAGCAGGCGGCGGCAGCGATGGTAACGCCGGCGTGGTCGCCCGGCCGGGCGAAGACGGGCGCGACGAGGCCGGCCGCGGTATCCGCCACGACGATTTTCTTGAAGAAGCCCCACAGCATCCGGCGCATCCCGGCCTGCGCGTCTTCGGCGCTGAACCGGTGTTCGGCGTGGAACTGGGGGAGCAGGTTCTGGGGCCGCTCGATCGGGCCCGCGACGAGCTGGGGCCAGAACATGACGTAGAGCGCGTAGATGCCCAGGTGCCGCTCCGGCGCCTGGTTGCCCCTGTACACCTCGATCGTGTAGCTCAGGCTCTGGAAGACGTGGAAGCTCAGCCCGATCGGCAACAACACCTGCAAGACCGGCAGCGGCAGGTTCCAGCCGATCAGGTGCGCCAGCGCCCGCGCGTTGTCGGCGAAGAAGTTGAAGTACTTGAAGAAGCCG